>JBFFMY010000050.1:0-19673 GCA_041563475.1 Salibacteraceae bacterium | reverse complement strand
GAAGTAAATGACAAAACAAAACCTATTCCTTTCGTAGAAAGGAAGTCCTCTTCGGGCAGCATAGAATGAAAAGGCGTTAAGAAATGGCGAAGCCTTGGAGCCATTTTAGCCTTTACAATTCGGTTTTGATGAAGTGTAACGAAATCAACAATGCATTTCGAAGAGCGCGCTTTTTTGGTTTCCTTTTTTGGGCGAACAAAAAAGGAAAGTGATATAATAGTTTCTTTCATTTTGTCTTGACACAAAACGAAACAAAAGGTCAAGAACCTTCAAAGGAATTTCTTGTTGCGTTTCACTCCACAAGACCTCAGATAAAATTACGCTCCAGGCTTTCTGATTTATTTCTTCCTAAATGCCAACACTAATAAATCAGGCAATTCCGCTTAATTTACTGCTAATTCTGGCGAAGGTTCCCTTTTCTTTTCTGCGAAAAGAATTAATTTAATTCTAAGATTTTAACCACCAAACCTATTCATTTCATTTTCTTAAGATTCGGATCTAGTAGCTTTCAGTTCGAGTGGTTTTGTAGAAACCCTATCGATAATAGAAACCGTGTAAAGTGCTTCTCGATACAACCTCCGCGAAGCTACGGTCACTCGAAGTGACAATTAGTTTTCAATAATAGTTGATGCTATTTTGGGCTGTCAGTTCGAGTGATTTTGTAGAAATCGTATCGAGAACAAAAGCTGAGCATAATGATTCTCGATACAATTCTCGCAAACTCGAATCACTCGAAGTGACAAAAGACTTTCAATAATCTTCAATTCTCACCACAAAACACCTCAAATAACCCACTTATGTAATTGCTGAAAATTGAGCATAAACTTCCTTTATTTTTGAATAATGGATTTGGTTATTGATTTGAAAAATATCACACGAGAATTTGTTGTTGGACAACAAATGGTGCGTGCTTTACGAGGAATTAATACTGAAATTCAAAGAAATGAATATACGGCTTTGATGGGGCCTTCAGGTTCTGGGAAATCAACCCTAATGAATATCATTGGATGTTTAGATACGCCAACGGCCGGTACGTATTTACTAAACAAAAAAGACGTGAGTCGAATGGTGGATGACGAATTAGCCGAAATAAGAAATTCTGAAATTGGCTTTGTTTTTCAAACCTTCAATCTACTTCCAAGATACACCGCATTAGAAAACGTAGCTTTACCATTGGTGTATGCTGGTTGGAGCAAAAAAGATAGACTAGAAAGAGCTGCTGAAGTTTTAGAACAAGTTGGGTTAGCAGACCGAATGACACATAACCCAAACGAATTATCAGGTGGACAGCGTCAACGTGTAGCGATTGGAAGAGCCCTTGTAAATAACCCCTCTATTATTTTAGCCGATGAACCAACGGGGAATCTTGATACCAAAACGTCCCATGAAATTATGGAATTATTTAATATCATTCATCAAAATGGGAATACCGTTATTTTGGTAACGCATGAAGAAGATATTGCCGCAATGGCCAATCGCATTATACGATTACGAGATGGTATCGTTGAGACTCAAGGAATTTAATTATCCAATAATCTCTTTCATTTCCGCAATCATTTTTTTGGGGTCTGCAGCTTTATAAATACCTGATCCCGAAACAAAAATATCTACACCTGCAGCCGCTACTGTGGCAATATTATCTAGTTTAACACCCCCATCAATTTCAATTTCTACGTGATCTAATCCACGATCAGATAGCATTTTACGCAGACGTTTAATTTTATCTAATGCGCCTTCAATAAATGATTGCCCTCCAAAACCTGGATTAACCGACATAATCAAAATCAAATCCACATCACCTAGTACCTCTTCTATACTACTTAAAGGTGTACCTGGATTTAAACTCACTCCAGCTTTTGCTCCAGTGGCTCTAATTTGTTGCAGAACTCTATGAATATGCGTACAAGCTTCTACATGAACCGTTAAATAATCGGCTCCAGCTTTCACAAAATCTTCAACGTAACGTTCTGGCTTTTCAATCATTAAATGCACATCCAATGGAATGGTTGCGCACTTTTTTATAGCTTTTACGATAAACGGGCCAAATGTTATGTTCGGAACAAAGTGACCATCCATAACATCTACATGCAGTAAATCGGCTCCACCTTGTTCAACCAAGGCGATATCTTCTTGGAGTTTACTAAAATCTGCGGACAGCAATGATGGTGCAATTTTTTTTTGATTTGCCATAATATTCGTTATTGTAATTTTTGATTTACGTCAAATTTCTTTCTTTTCAATTCAAAATTCTGACCTAAGTATACGCGTCTTACTTGTTCATCGGCCGCTAATTCTTCCGCTGTACCTGCTTTCAAAATACTTCCCTCAAAAAGTAAATACGCTCTATCCGTAATAGAAAGTGTTTCCTGCACATTGTGATCCGTAATCAAAATACCGATGTTTCTATATTTCAATTTATGAACAATGGCTTGAATATCTTCTACTGCTATTGGATCAACACCTGCAAAGGGTTCATCCAATAAAATAAATTTCGGGTCCACTGCAAGCGCACGGGCAATCTCACATCTTCTTCTCTCCCCTCCCGACAATAAATCTCCTCGGTTATGACGCACATGGCCTAAGCTAAACTCTTCTATTAACTCCTCTAACTTAAATTTTTGTTCTGCCTTTGTGAGTTTGGTCATTTCCAAAATGGCCATGATATTATCCTCAATACTTAATTTTCTAAACACAGAAGCCTCCTGCGGTAAGTAGCCTATACCCAATTGTGCACGCTGGTACATTGGCATAGTAGTAATGTCTTGCGAATCTAGATAAACCCTACCTCCGTTGGGTTTAATCAAACCCACAATCATATAAAATGAAGTGGTTTTACCCGCGCCATTAGGACCTAAAAGACCCACAATTTCGCCTTGTGACACTTCCACCGAAACGCCTTTAACAACCGTTCTACTTTTGTACGATTTAATAATATTATCTGCGAATAACTTCATTTAAAATTTCAATTTAAAGGCAATTCGAGGACCTAAACCTTTTACACCAAGCAAATTACCAATATTAGGCGCTTCTAGGTAGGTAAACCGTTTTACCAAATCAATTCTAAAAATGCTGAAAATATTTTCAATACCAATACTTCCTTCCACATACGGTTGTCCTTGTAACGAACTTAATCTTTCCGGTTTCAAAATTAAGTCAGGATCATCAATATTTCGGTTTTTTTCCGTTACGTTTCCAACAAGGATTTTCCCACCCACAACTACACGTGTTTTAAAATGACGAACACCAGGTAAAAACCCAAAAATCAACCCATCAAAATGATGCTCTAAAAAAAGGGCAATGGCCTGATCACTCGCAAACTCCATGAAGTTCATCATGTTGTACGCTGTTTTTTGATACGTTAAAGTTTCATTTCCACGGTGAATAAGTAATAAAGGGTAAGGAACCTTTCCAAATATTTTAGCGGTTTCAATTTCCACATCCGTAAAACCAAAGATGCCCGGCATAAACCTTTTTTCAATGCTCAGGTATACTTGACCATATTGATAATCACTACCGAAAACAGGGTCAGAATACTTCAGTTTTAGGGTAAATATGGGCGAAATAGTTTTAATAGGCTCGCGTTTAAAATCGCCTTGAATAAAACGTTCATTTAATGAAAACCGCGTTGCTAGGGTAAAAGAATTATCTGTAATGGAAGGCTCAACTTCATTGGTTACCGCATGAATCAACGGGTTGAATCGCGTAGCACTTATGTTCTTTAAATTCAATTCGAAGGTATTCGTCAAACCATTGAACCATTCATGATCATACTGAATCTTGATGGTTTGTTCATAAAACATGTTTGTAGATGGCGTTCTTCTAAAAGAAAGTAAATAGTGATCTGGAGGGATGTTAGAAATGACCAATCCCGGTTGGTAGGTGTTTTCTTCATAGCTGACCAAAAGTCTTCTATATGGGTTCTTATTCCAATAATACTCTGCTTGGCCGAAGTATTTGAAACGTTTATCTTCCAAACCATAAGCTCCCCAACCGGTAAATCGCCACGTTTTACTAAAATTCAAATTGGTTCTAAAACCCGCTCGAACCCGAATACCCTCAACCGTATTGTAACTCACCAAACTGGTCATAGGTCCAATATCTACCTTTTTGACTTCTAAATAAGCCGTTCCAAGCAATTGAACTACGGTATTAAAAACTTTGAACTGTTTAATGTTCTGAATGGAATCGGCTAAAAAGTAAATACCCTCTTCCCCTTTTGATAAGTCTTCGTGACGGTGTTCAATCCAGTATTGATCCGATTTTATTTCTTCTTCCGGTAAATAAACTATTGAATTTAACCCTTTGTAAAACTCATCAGGCCGTTCTACATTTACCTTAAAATTTGAATAGCTAACGGTTTTGGTATTGAAAACACCTAGCGTTTTCCCTAAGGGTTGGAAATCCACAATCATTATATCCTTGATCAAAATCCAACCAATCGTAGAGTCTCTTTCAAATTCTTGGGTCACACGCATATCATCCAAGAAATTAATATTCATTCGTTTATCGAGATTCAATTCTATTTTTTGAACCCCATAATTGGCTGTAGAATCTCCTACCCACATGTAGCCCGTGAAAGCTGTCATGGTATGGTTTCTGGGTAGAAATGATAGTTTTTTGTATACAACACCCTCTATTTCGGTGGAATCAGTAATGTAATACTTGTAAATTGTTGGCCCTATAGCCGCGATGGGGGAAGTGAATGATTTATCAAAAAGGAGGATGCTACTTTCATAAATATCTACATCACCGCCTATTTTAGTCATGAATTGGTCAATACCTGAGCTAAAATTACCATCGTCTGTACCCGAAATTTTAGTAGCAACTACAATTTCTTTCGAATCTTTTCCTTGATTTCGTTCATATACCGTAGCTAACTTTTCTTGAATAACAATGGGCACAAATGGCTTTCCGTTCAATTCGGATGTATCAATATAATCACGCAAAATCTGAAACCCCTCCATTCCTTTCGAGTCTAACCATGTTTCCGTGAAATTATTTAGGTCGTATTCACTTTTAGAGTATTTCTCATACTCGAAATAATCAAACAATTTACCCCTATTTTCATCCCTATGCTCCAACACATTTCGAATTAGTATAACTGCAGGATTTTCCTTGTTTCGGTATTGTTGTTTTTTAGAGGTTATTTCAAAGGTTTGAAGCTCTTGGGATTTAGGCACCAATTCAATATTAATAACCTGATAATTCGATTCGTCCAAATCCACTTCTTGAACCTCGTATCCGATACTAGAAAAAATAAGAGTGGATGAGCCCCATTGCGAATCCAGTGCATATTTCCCGTTTAAGTCGGAAGTTGTACCTACATTCTTTCCTTTAAAAACTACATTCACAAAAGGAATTGGTTCTTTGCTGAAGGAGTCGGTTATAACTCCTTTAATTTTAACATATTGGGCACTAGCAGAACAGCTTAGAAAAACTAAGATTCCAAAAATAAGTGATTTGATATGTATTGATTTGATACCCAAAAGTAATGCCTGAAGCAGCTCCAAAAATAACCCTAAAAGTGAGATATTCTATGCTTATTTTAGGCTTTGGTACGTGTTACCTTTCCAGATATAACAATGCTAATTTCGTACAATAGCATGAGCGGAATGGTAACTAATATTTGTGAAAACACATCTGGAGGTGTTATTATAGCTGAAAGAATCAAGGCAGCCACCACAAAATGTTTTCTATAGGTTCTCAATATATCTGGTGAAAGAATACCTACTTTACTTAAAAAATAAACAATTAAGGGGAGTTCGAATACAAGTCCAGCAGCCAAAACCACACCCGTAACTGTTGAAACATACGCAGATAAAGTGGGTAAGGTTTCTACTTGATCACTTATCGAATACGTAAAGAAAAAGTTTACGGACAAAGGAGAAATTACGTAGTAGCCAAATAAAACACCAATAGAAAATAATAGAGATCCCCAAAAAACTAACCCCTGGGCATAATTTGCCTCTGAAGTTTCTAGGCCGGGTTTAATAAATCGCCATAATTCCCACAAAATATACGGAAACGAAATAACCAATCCCGCAATCATGGAAACCATAATATGCGAAGTGAATTGACCTGCCATATCAATGTTTTGCAGTTTCGGAAAATTTTGACCGATACAAAGCAGTTCTGGATCAGAAATTAAGGCGGGCAAATTAGTCGCCAAATAATTAGAAAATCCACATAAAAACTGGAATGTGAGGAAATCACCTTGTTTAGGCCCAAAAATTACGGTATCAAACAAGAACCCCTTATTGACAAACGCCAAAATAGCCAACACTACAATAGCTATTGCACTTCTCATTAAGTGATATCGCAACACTTCTAAATGTTGGATAAAAGTCATTTCTCCCTGTTCGCTCATTGCTTTAAAAAGTGGGCAAATATACATAGTTTGTCTCAGCAAAAGAATGGGTGTATTCGTATGTTCATACGAAAAGAATTTGAATATTTTTTTAATCAAATCGATCGTATTTAGTTTAAAATTAAATTATTACATTTGTGACACAGAAATAATTTTGTAATTTGCTTTGAAAAAAATTGCTATCATATTAACATTGTTTATTGGACTTATACTTTTAAGTTTAAATCACTACCGTAATTATGAGGCAAAGGTTAATGCGCAATTAAACCCGAAGATGATTGCACCTGAAGTGAAACAAATTGAGGGCTCCGAAAATCCCTTTGATGTGACATGGATTAATCTCCCTTCTATTTTTGATGCCCTTATTAGAAGTTTGAAAAATTAATTTTTCTCCCCCCAAAAACAGTATTTATTCATAGTTTCGCATGTAATAATTCTGTTATGTCGCAAAATTTAAAACCAGTAGTTATTTGGCTTTTTACAGGAGCCGTTCTTGTGTTTATCATGACTGCAATTGGAGGCATTACTCGACTTACAGAATCGGGGTTATCCATGGTAGATTGGAATTTGATTATGGGCTCTATTCCGCCCTTAACCGAAGAAGCGTGGCAAGAGGCATTTAGCCAATACCAGCAATACCCTGAATATCAAATCACGCATACTCATTTTACCCTCTCCGATTTTAAAAGCATCTTCTTTTGGGAATACACCCATAGGTTACTTGGCCGTATTATTGGATTAGTTTTCATTATTCCATTCGTCACTTTCTTGATTCAAAAAAGAATTAGCAAGCCCCTATTTTACCAGTTGCTTTTTCTTCTTTTTATGGGCGGGTTTCAAGGGTTTTTAGGCTGGTACATGGTTTCTAGTGGATTAGTTAACGAACCACGTGTAAGTCATTTCCGACTTGCCGCACATTTATCTACTGCATTTTTCACTATTAGTTATTCGGTATGGTTAGCTTTAGGACTCATTCAAGAAAAGTCTACATCGATTATATTTCCTAAAAAATTATATACACTTACATGGGTTGGGTTAATTCTATTGGCCATTCAAATCATTTTTGGAGCCTTTGTAGCAGGTAAAGATGCGGGAATGATTCACAATTTTTGGCCAAATATGAATCCGGGTGAATTTATTTCTCCAGCTGCTTTTTCCTTTGATTCCTTGTGGGACAATTTCATCCATAACCCTTCAGGAATTCAATTTGTTCACCGCTATATTGCCTATTTGGTAGCGGGATTTGTAGTGTATTTATGGGTGAAATCGAAAAGTTTAAACACTGATTTAGAAACCCAAAAACGGTATTCAATTCTGCTCATCATAGTGCTTATCCAGTTTACCTTGGGCATTTTGACATTGATTATGCACGTGCCGTTAGTGTTGGCTCTTTTCCATCAGTTGGGTGCGTTACTTCTGCTTCTAGGGTTTGTGTACACACTAAGCTGGTATAATTCTCCTAAGGGAAATTAATTCCATTTGAAGGTAGAAACCAGGTGCAATAGCTCCTCTTCAATATATTTTTCTGCAGGAGCTAAAGAATCTGCATTGGGTAATACTCTAAAATACAAGGCGCCTCTTACAAAGTGATTTGTACTATCGGTTAAATAAAATTGATAATTAGAAGCGGTATTTCCTTCAAAATCATAAATCATTCCGTATACTTTTTGAGTGGGGTCAGAAATAACACTTTCTTCAAAATCATCTGCCATAGCCAAATGCTCCACAGCAAGCTTTCTAGAATCCTCAATTAATTCATTCACATTTCTATTTGAAATATCATAATAGCTAAAATGAACGGTTGATTTTACCGAAGGATAAACCAAATTGAACCAACATTTTTGTCCTCCTTTGGCTTGTACAGTTTCAATTCGAGCTAATGAACCAATTTCAAAAGTAAAAGGGCAATCGGAAGTTTCCGCTTTATGATATTGATGCTCGGGAAAATCAATCCGGAAAAAGCCTTTTGGTTTTGGAATGTAGCTTTCCTCTTCGCAAGAAGCAAAGAATACCAAGACAAATACTACCCAAATTCCGGTTTTAGTCCTCATCCAATACGAGATTAATGGTCACTTTAATACTTTTGATTCTTCTTCGATCTGCAGATTCTATGGTAAACGAATAATTTTTGAACTTAATAGACTCCCCTTTTTGCGGAATTCTACCTGCTATTTCCAATACGAATCCAGCAACACTATCCGCCTCTCCTTTCTCCCCTTCAAAATCGTCTCCTTTAACGCTTAGAGCTCGATACATATTGTTTAGTGAAGTTTGCCCTTCAAAAACAAAAACGTTGTCCGCTAACTTAGAGTAGTATAAATCTTCATCGTCAAATTCATCGGAGATGTCGCCTACAATTTCTTCAATCACATCCTCTAAAGTCACCAATCCAGATACTCCACCATATTCATCCACAACCAATGCTATATGGGTTTTGAGCGATTGGAATTCAACTAGTAAATTATCAATTTTTTTATTTTCCGGAACAAAAAATGGTTTGCGAATTAGTTTTTGCCACTCCATCTCTTTATTTTCTAAATGAGGCAAAAGGTCTTTCGCATATAACACTCCCTTTATCACATCAATACTATCTTCGAATATCGGAATTCTAGAATAATGGGTTTCTTTAATGATATCGATAACTTCCCCAAATGGCGTATTTATTTCAATAAAAGCCGCTTTAACTCGAGGAGTCATAATTTGCTTAACATCCGTATTTCCAAACTTCACAACCCCTTCCAAGATCTTGTGATCATCGCGTTCCAACTCTTGTCTACTCGTTAAATCAAGAGCATGTTGCAAATCATCAACGGTTACATTTTGCGCTCTATCTCTTCCTTCTTTCTCGAAAAAATTGGTTGATTTCACCAACAAAGTTGTAATTCCTAATCCAGTAAGCACGGTGTTAATAAAACGAATAGGCATTACAGTTACTCGCAGTAATTCAATAGGGTGCGTAGTTGCATATACCTTAGGTATGACCTCTCCAATTAATAGAATTAAGAAGGTTACCAATACCACGTTGATTAAAAATAAAATCATTCCGCTTTTTAAAACCACCGAATAAATTTCAATGTCAGTGGGATGAAATAAATCCATCGTAATTATAGACGAAAGCAGAATAATGGCTACGTTAATGAAATTATTTGAAATCAATAATGTGGCCAACAATGTTCGCGGAGAACGTAGAAGTATCAAAACGGATTCAGAAATAGTAGATTGTTCCTCTTCCAAATCTCTCAACAAACTTGGTGATAAGGAGAAAAATGCAATTTCAGATCCGGAAACTAAAGCAGAGCCAAGAAGTAGAATACCCATGGAAATAAACATAACAAGTAAACTCCAAGAAAAGCCATCCACGTTTAAAAACAAAAAAGAGAAAATATTGCTCAATCTAAACAACTTTATAAATTAGAATGGAAGATCATCTTCCTCATTTGAAGAGGCAGATATGGGTGGGTCTTGTTTAACTTTTTGAGAAGATTGATCTACTTCAGCAGAAGTAGTTTTATCGCCCTTCCCGCCTAACATGGTCATATTATCAGCCACAATCTCCGTAGTATAATGTTTCACCTTATTGTCGTCTTCATAAGACCTAGTCTTCAATTTCCCTTCAATATACACAAGAGAACCTTTTTTCAAATACTTTTCGGCTACGTTGGCTAGCCCTCTCCACATAACAACACGATGCCATTCCGTATTTGAAATTCTATCTCCCGTATTTTTATCCGTATATGTTTCAGTCGTTGCTACAGACAAACGAGCTAATGAAACCCCACCTTCTAGGGCTCTTATTTCAGGATCATTACCTAGATGCCCAATTAAAATCACTTTATTTACCGAACCTGCCATTTTTATTGAATTTCCCACAAATGTACCAAATTATAGCGCCTTATGTAACGAGCTTTTGAAATTCATTGGAAGAAAATAACTGCTCTATCGATTTTGATACCGGCAACAAATGAAGATCAGAAATTGAAATCCATTCTACATCCTCAAAATTTGCAATTTCTAGGTTCGAAACCGCCCAAAATTTCAAATGCAACTTTTGATGAGATAATTGTCTAATCCCTTCTTTCAATAGATATCCCTCGGAAAACTCCATTTCCAATGATTTCATTTCGACCTTCGACTCGAACAAAAGAGGTTGATATAGTCCTTGCCAAACATCTCCAGGCCCGCGCTTTTGCATGGCAACAGCATTGCCCTTTCTCACCAATAAAAAATTAAAAAATCGCTTTCGTACCTTCACTTTATTAATTTTTAAAGGAATGTTCGCCACCTCATCATTTCTGAAAGCCCAACAGGATTCGTTAAAAACACAATTTTCACAATTGGGAGATTTTGGTGTACACATACTTGAACCAAAATCCATTAAGGCTTGATTAAAATCACCTGGGTGGGTAGTGGAAATATGTTCATTTGCCAGCGCACGAACCGCTTTTTCCCCAACTGGAGAGTTTACGGCTTCTCGCACCCCGTAATACCGGGAAATAACACGTTGTACATTTCCGTCAATGGCTGCAATAACTTCATTTGAACACACCGATGCTACCTCTGCGGCAATATACGGACCAACACCTTTTAATTTTAGGAGTTCATTGTACGTTGTAGGGAAAAAACCCTGGAGTTCATTTACAATGTATTTAGCCGAAAAATGTAAATTTCTTGCCCGAGAATAATACCCCAAACCTTGCCACATTTTTAAAACAGATTCCTCCTTTGCGCGTGCTAAGACATCAACCGAAGGGAACTTTTGTATAAAACGAATAAAAAATGGTAAGCCTTGCTCAATTCTCGTTTGCTGAAATACCACCTCCGCTATCCATATAACATACGGATTATCAGAATCTCGCCAAGGCAAATCTCTCTTGTTTTGTGCATACCATTGAAGTAAAATTGAAGAAAAATTCATAAAAACTAAAATATACTTAATTTAGCTTTTCCAAGTAAAATAAACGAGTATCTTTGCCGCCCTTTAAAAAGATAAATAAGTAATTTTTAAACACTTAGAAATGACTAAAGCAGATATAGTAGCGCAAGTTTCAGACAAGACAGGAATTGAAAAAGCACAAGTGTTAGCAACAGTAGAAGCATACATGGAAGCAGTAAAAGATGCATTAAGTGAAGGAGATAATGTATATTTCAGAGGATTTGGAAGTTTTATTGTAAAAAAACGTGCGGAAAAAACGGGTAGAAATATTTCAAAAAACACTACCATTATTATTCCAGCTCATAATATTCCAGCGTTTAAGCCAGCGAAAACATTTGTAAATAAGGTAAAAAGTAACGTTAACGTTTAGTCGCTAGCTATAGTTATTGCCGCTTACAACACCCAAAAGGTGTAAAAACAGAATAAATAATCTTTGGTTGTGAATTAGCAGTTGGAGAGGTAGAATTATAAACAACTTAAGTCAGTAAGATATGCCTTGCGGAAAGAAAAGAAAAAGACATAAGATGTCTACGCACAAGCGTAAAAAACGTCTAAGAAAAAATAGACACAAAAAGAAAAAATAATTTCTTTTTAACATCTTAAAATCAATTTAGTAATGCCGTTCCTTAATGGATGGCATTACTTTGTATTTCTACCATTTCAATATGTTTGGGTACAACCAGCATAAAAAAGAAATAGGTGAATAAAGAGCTTGTTATTAATGTAACTTCTGGCCAGGTCAAAGTTGCGTTACTTGAAGATAAGCGTCTTGTTGAATTACACCAAGAAAAAAACGATAGTGAGTACGCTGTGGGCGACCTATATATTGGTAGGTTAAAAAAACTCGTTCCAGGACTCAATGCCGCATTTATTGATGTAGGGTACGAAAAGGATGGCTTTTTGCACTATTTTGATCTTGGACCATTAGCGTCCAATGTTCAGAAATATACCCGAATCGTCCGTAATGGTGGGGCATCAACCTCAAGTTTAGCTGATTTTAAACTTGATCCCGATATAGATAAGGGCGGAAACGTTAAGGATGTACTGAAACAAGGCCAAGAAGTGTTGGTCCAGATTGCCAAGGAACCAATATCAACAAAAGGCCCTAGACTCTCTTTAGAATTAAGTATTGCTGGAAGGTATTTGGTATTAGTACCATTTACGGATAGAATTTCCGTATCTTCTAAATTACGCGATCGTAAAGAAAAGGAACGTCTACGTAGGCTAATTACCAGTATTAAACCCAAGAACTTTGGGGTTATTGTACGTACCGTTGCCAAAGGAAAAAAGGTAGCAGAACTTGACCGTGATTTAAAGAACTTATTAGAAAAATGGGATCGTGCTCACAATGCTCTTCAAAGCGTAGAAACGCTTCCTGCAAGAGTTTTGGGTGAACTCGACAAAACATCTTCACTCCTTCGTGATTTATTGAATGAATCATTCAATAACATTTACGTGGATAGTCCGGAATACTTCAAAGAACTAAAAACCTTTCTAGAAACCATTGCTCCCGATAAGGTTGATATATTACAAATGTACAAAGGCACCAAGGTGAATATTATGGATTTTTATGGTGTGGAAAAAGCGATAAAATCTTCGTTCGGGCGTAATGTTACAATGAAGAGTGGTGCGTATTTAATTATTGAACATACAGAAGCCTTACACGTAGTTGATGTAAATAGCGGAAACACATCTAAAAAAGAAGTTTCTCAAGAGGACAATGCGTTACGTGTTAATTTGGAAGCGGCAGATGAAATTGCACGACAGTTACGTTTACGTGATTTGGGCGGTATTATTGTGGTCGATTTTATTGATATGACGAAGGCTGAAAACAGGAAACTACTTTTTAACCGTATGACAGATGCCATGGCAACCGACAGGTCTAAGCACTACATTTTACCTCCAAGTAAATTTGGCCTTATTCAAATTACGCGTCAAAGGGTTCGTCCAGAAATGGATATAAAAACTACTGAAACCATCCCAAATTTAACGGGTGGAAGTATGGAGGTTCAAGCAACAATTTTAATCATTGATGAAATTGAAAACAAACTAGAACGTGCTATACAGGCGGAAAACGAAAAAGTGGTTTGCGTGAAAGCACATCCATTTGTTGATGCCTACTTTAGAGCAAATAAAATGCGTTATCAATTGAAGTGGTTGATGAAATACAAAAGGTGGATTAAAGTCCTTCCGCGTACATCCTACCCATTAATGCAATATAAAATTGTGAATTCAGATAACGAAGAATTGAACATATCTTAAATTTGCCTCTTTCCATTAGTTAAGAATGCAAAGGCAACAAGAAGTTTATACTGTTTCTCAGGCGCTTGAAAAAGCAATGAAATATTGTGCGTATCAAGAGCGTTGCCAAATGGAGGTGCGAGATAAGTTACGTTCATTTCAAATTACTGAAGACGAAAGAGAAGAAGTTATTTACTCTTTAATCCAACAAAATTTCCTGAATGAGGAACGTTTTTCCATCGCCTATGCACGCGGAAAATTTCGAATCAAAGGTTGGGGAAAAAGAAAAATAGAATTTGCTTTAACACAAAAACAAATTTCCAAATTTTGTATTGATAAAGCCTTAGGAGAAATTGATGAAACAGAATATCAAAAAATGCTTCAATCCATTCTGGAAAAAAATTGGTTGAAAAATAAGGGAATCCAAAATTATCAACGGGCGGCTAAAACTGCTCAACATGCTATAGGAAGAGGATTTGAATCCACCTTAGTTTGGGAACAATTAAAAAAATACACAAATGATTAATGCAGATCAACTAAAAAGTTTGCAAGAACGCCTAGAGGTGTTGAGGGGGTATCTTTGACTTAGATTCTAAGTTGATACAAATTTCAGAAGAGGAAAAAAAGACACAAGACCCCACATTTTGGGACAACCCTAAAGAAGCCGAGAAAATTCTAAAAGAAATTAATCGCGTTAAATTTTGGGTAGATTCCTTTCAAAACATTCAAACCCTATTTAACGATGTAGAAGTGCTCCTTGAGTTTGCTCAAATGGGTGAAAATGTTGAAAAAGAAATTGATGCCCAACATGCAAAATTACTGCGTGCTACGGAGGACCTAGAATTCAAAAACATGCTTTCTGGTGAAGAGGATACTCTTAATGCGGTAATAGAAATTAACCCGGGTGCGGGTGGTACAGAAAGTCAAGATTGGGCATCTATGCTTATGCGCATGTATATAATGTGGGCCGAAAAACAAGGATTTAAAGTCCGCGAGGTTGACTATCAAAAAGGAGAAGAAGCCGGAATAAAATCGGTAACCCTGGAAGTTGAGGGAGAATTTGCCTACGGGTACTTGAAAGGTGAAAACGGTGTGCACCGATTAGTTCGAATTTCTCCATTTGATTCTAACGCACGTAGACATACCAGTTTCTCGTCTGTATTTGTATATCCGGTAATTGATAACACAATAGACGTTGATGTGAGTCCTAGCGACATTAAATGGGAAACTTTTAGGTCTGGAGGAGCAGGTGGTCAAAACGTGAATAAGGTAGAGACTGGGGTGCGATTAGAGCATAAACCAACTGGAATTACGATTCGTAATACGGAAAGCAGATCCCAACTTCAAAATAAGGAAAATGCCATGCAACTTCTTAAATCCAAACTGTACGAACTCGAGTTGCGCAGAAGACAAGAAGAAAAAGATGTGGTAGAAGGAAATAAAATGAAAATTGAATGGGGCTCACAAATAAGAAACTACGTACTTCATCCCTATAAACTTATTAAAGATTTACGTACTAATTACGAGACGTCAAATGTGCAAAATGTACTGGATGGTGGACTTGATGAATTTATTAAGGACTATTTAATGAAGTTCGGTAAAGGGTCAATTCAGGAAGATAATTAAAATCAAAAAGGCCGCTTAAAGAAATTTCTTTAATCGGCCTTTTTGATTTTTCTAATCCTATTTATTTTATCAAAGTAACTTCACCTACTTTTTCAATTCGGTTTCCTACATCCTGAAATGTGGATACGTAACTAATTCTCCAAATATAGACTCCATTTGCTACAGGGTCTCCATCAAAAGTACCATTCCAACCAAAATTAGGCGTGTTAGTCTTAAATAATAACCTTCCCCATCTATCATATACCCAAAAACCATATTCTGTAAATTCTTGATCCGATTTTGGATAAAAAGTATCGTTTTTCCCATCGCCATTTGGAGTAAAGGCTGTTGGAACATATACGTTTGAACAATCTTGGAATTCTATAAAAACTTGGTCTACAACTGATCCACATTGATTTGTAGCTTCTACTTCGTAAGTCCCAGTTTTTGTTACTTCATAACTTCCTCCTTTGGTACCATCCTGCCATTCGTAGGTTGTTCCTGGGAAATCCGATGCATTATTCAATAAATTAACCTGCTGTCCAATACATGGGTATAAATCTTCTCCGAGTTGAACTACCGGAAGAACACCCGGATCTAACACTATAGTGTCTATTAACCCAGTACATGTGCCATTTGATGCGTCCAATTGCACCCAGTATGTTCCTGTTTCAAACACATTAATGGTCGCGGTTGTAGCGCCTGTATTCCACGTATAAATATATCCCGGAATTGAATTTTTTGGATCTAAATTAATTAACTGACCTTCACAAATCACCCCATCTTCACCTAAGTCAGGATTAGCTTTTAATGTGGCTATAATATGCGTTGTTCCCACTGTACTACAATTTGTGATTTGATCGGTTACAACTACTCCAAACGTTCCAAACGAATTGGCTATTATGGTACCAGTAGTTGCGCCCGTTGTCCAAAGAAAATTAAATCCTGGTCCTGGTAAATTCGTGGTTGCATCTAGTAAATGAGAAACGGCAACATCCTCACAGTAATAAACATCGGGACCTAAATCAACTGCTGGAGAAGGATTTTCTGTAATTACAATATCATCATCATTCATACAATTGTTAATATCCGAAACAGTCACACTATAAATTCCTCCAACGCTTACCCCAAGAACTTGTCCTACCGAACCATCACTCCATAAATACGTTGAAAAACTACCTGGGTTTAAAATTTTTGTAAAACTATTTCCTTGACAAAAAGCCTCATCTGGACCTAAGTTAGGTGTTGGAAGTGGATTGTCTATAATCGTAATCATATCGGAATTAATACATCCATTAAGATCTGAAACCGTGACCGAATACACAGCACCAACAGCCACTATACTAATGGTAGGGGTATTTACTCCGGTACTCCAATTATAGGTTGTAAATGCCCCAGGATCGAGAATCATTGAAAACGGATCACCATTACAAAAGGCTGTATCATTTCCTAAATCTGGCCGAGGTAAAGCATACGTATAAAGAGACATGGTGTCCATGTTTTGACATCCATTATTATCAGTTATAGTAACAGAATAGTTGGCTAACGAATCATTAATTTGCCCTGGGTTTGGACCAATATTAATCGTTTGATTGGTAGAACCATTAGACCAAATATAATTGGTTATGGCTCCATTTGGATTTCCTGCATTTAAACTTTTCACCTGCGAAGAACAGATGGTGTCATTAGGTCCTAAATTCAATACGGGTAACGGATTTTCGATCACGTACATCGTATCGGTATTTTTACAGCCATTGGTATCTAAAACTTCCACCCATACGGTATCATATGTTTGATCTATATTTCTTATTTGAGTAAAAACCCCATCCATCCAATTATATAAAACGAATCCATTTCCTGCATTAATTAATTGAGAAAAAGTAGTTCCGTTACAATATTCAATATCCGAACCAATGTTAACAATTGGTAATGCATCTTGCGCAACAACAGTTGTATCATACCCAAAACAACCATTAACATCTTCAACCGTAATGGAATACGTTCCTGCGGAAGTCACATTCAACGTTTGCAAGGCCGTGCCATTATTCCAAGAATAACTAGTATAGCCCCCACCTGCGTTTAAAACTAGGGTATCATTAATACAGAATGAAAGATTTGTACCTAAATTAACGTTTGGTGTTGGAAATATTTCAAGGTGCATGGTATCCGAGCCAAAACATCCATTCGTATCTTCCACAACAACCCAAGGATCAGAGGTGACTGTATAAGTAGCCGTTTGAAATCCAGTTCCGTCACTCCACAAATACGAAGTGTAGGGACCAGCACCGGCATTTAAAACCTTTATTCCTCCATCGCATAAAGAATCATCTAGCCCAATATTTACAACTGGAAGTGTGTCATTTGTGAAGTTTATTAAATCACTAGCTTCACAACCATTTATATCCGTAACCGTAACCGTATAAGTTGCGGGTAAATTTGTAGTCAAAACCTGATTGGTAGAACCATCACTCCAAATATACGATGCGAAAACACCCGCATCCACCGTTACGGTATCCCCTGGACAAGCAGTTATTGCTCCACCCAAATTAACTATAGGTAAAGGGTTTTCTGTAACAATTATTGAATCTATTCCCGCACATTGGTTTGTATCTGATACAGTAACGCTATACGTATCTGCTGCGGTAACCACCAAACTATCCACGGTTGTAACTCCATCAGACCAGATATAATCGGGTAGTCCTGGATTAGCGTACAGCGTCAACGGAGACCCAGAACAAATAGCGGTATCATTCCCCAAATTAACAACAGGGTTTGGATAAGAAGTTACATTAAAATTTAAAATACAGGCATTAGGAACGCCTCCTGAAGTAATAGATACCGTATAAACACCACCCGTAGAAGCTTGAATTGCCGGAAAGGTAGAAGTTGTGCTCCATACATATGTGGCCGTTCCTATGGATACCGTAGCGTTTAAATTCACAAATCCAGGTGAAGTAGCACACAATTTATAATCTAAACCCAATGGTGGCTGCCCTGTTGCTCCAAACAAAGTGAAACAATCTTGCGCCTGCACCTGATTCTCAACAAATATTAACTGGGAGATGGTCGTTAAAAGAACTAAAAACTTTATGTTTTTCAACACTGAAAAAATGTTTATTCTGTGGTTTTCCAAAGCGTACAAAGAAAATCTTTTTTATTAATTAGTATATGAACGAGTGTTCTTATTTTCGGTTGCTCAAAATGAAAGAAAATGTCATATAAAATTTATCACAATCCTCGATGCAGTAAAAGTCGCCAAACACTTTCTTTACTAGAGGATAACGGAATTAACCCGCAAATTATTGAGTATTTAAAAGAAGTTCCCACAAAGAAGGAAATTCGGGAGATTTTAAACCTTCTAAACATTGAAGCTATCCAACTCATCCGTAAAGGTGAAATTATCTATAAAGAAAATTATAAAGGCAAAAAATTAAGTAACGAAGAATGGATTGATGCGATGATTGAAAATCCGAAATTAATCGAAAGGCCAATTGTCATTAAAAACAAAATGGCGATCATTGGAAGACCGCCAGAAAAAGTTTTAGAACTATTGTGATGGATAATTAATCCAAAGGAATTTCTTCCTCTTCTTCCGCTTTTTTAAATAAAACAACAGATCCTACACTAATAGCTGCAAGGGTAAAAAATGCTGATGAAGCAATAATGATGGCGATTACAAATCCTACAAATTTCATTTTTCTGGTTTTTTCGTATGCGCCAAAGGTATGTATTCTCTCGAAAAAGCAAAGCAGAATAATGAGTAAAATCATACATTTGAATACATTCAATTTTTAACCTACAACCTACCTTTGCGCAGCCTTTTATGAAAAAACGTTTAAAATCACTTTAGAGCAATATTATGGAATATAGAATTGAAAAGGATACTATGGGTCAGGTTAAAGTTCCTGCAGAAAAATATTGGGGTGCCCAAACCGAACGATCAAGAAATAATTTTAAAATTGGCCCAGTTGGCAGCATGCCAAATGAAATCGTTAAAGGATTCGCCTACCTAAAAAAAGCTGCTGCGCATGCCAATTGTGAATTAGGTGTTTTAGCAGAAGATAAAAGAGACCTTATTTCTCAAGTATGTGATGAGATTTTGGCAGGTAAACTTGATGATCAATTCCCCTTAGTTATTTGGCAAACGGGTTCTGGAACCCAAAGTAACATGAATGTAAACGAGGTCATTGCCAATAGAGCACATGAAATTGCCGGTAAAAAAATTGGAGAAGGTGAAAAAACTATTCAACCAAATGACGATGTAAATAAGTCGCAATCATCGAATGATACCTTTCCAACAGGAATGCATATTGCTGCTTACAAAATGGTAATGGATGTGACCATTCCAGGGGTGGAAAAACTTCGTGATGCATTGCAGGCCAAATCAGTCGCCTTTAAGGATGTGGTGAAAATTGGACGTACGCATTTAATGGATGCAACTCCACTTACCTTAGGACAAGAATTCTCAGGCTATGTATCGCAATTAAATCATGGCTTAAAAGCTTTAAGAAACACCCTAGAACACTT
>JBFFMY010000049.1:0-19922 GCA_041563475.1 Salibacteraceae bacterium | reverse complement strand
GAGCCCACACCTCTCTGAATTTGAATATCGTTAGCAGAGGTAGTTATGTCGGGTAAATTAACGAAAAATGTTCCTTGCGATTCTGGATCGTTAAATGGGATACCGTTGATGGTTACATTCACACGTGTAGCATCACTTCCTCTTATACGCATGCCCGAATAACCCACGCCATTCCCCGCATCGCTCGTAGAAACAACCGATGTAGCATTTTGTAAAATTATAGGTAAATCAACACCGGTATTATTTGCAGCTAGGTAAGTACTGTCTAAATCTTGATAGGAAATTGCCGATGAGGTATTGGCTTTATTTGCAGTAATGATAACGTCATTTTTCATTACCACTGCATTAGCTTTAAGGTTAAAATTGAAATTTACAATGTTGCTGTTTACATTAATGGTTCTTTCCTGTGGAGTGAACCCAACGAAAGTAACCATCAAGGTGGTGGTGCCAATCGGAACGTTTGGAATGATAAATTCACCAAGTTTATTTGAACTAGTTCCTGTATAGGTGTCTTTTACCTGAATAGTTGCACCTGGAAGAGGTTTGCTGGCGGAGTCGGTAATAATACCCGAAATAGAAAATTGAGCAGATAGACCGAAGTGAAGGAAAACAACGAATAAAGTTGCTAAAGTGTTTAACGAATAAATACGCATTATTAAAATGTTTTAATTAATAAATAAACGTATTCGGAAGATGTTGAGACAAAACATTTACCTACGCCAGCATTACCTGGATCAGGTATATCCCCATATTGGGAACGGGTATGTTCTCAGCCTGTAAGGCACCCCGAATAATAGTACAAATGTAGGGTTTGTTTTTAGTTAAGAGATAGAAAATTGAAATTTTGGTTAGGCTTGTTCACGAATTATTTTACGCACACGCTCCAAATCATCAATAGTATCAACTGGAATACTGTCATATTGGGTGATAGCCAATTTTATGTTTCCCCCGTTTTCAATCCAACGGTTTTGCTCTAAGCTTTCGGTTAATTCTAAATTGGATTGAGGTAATTCAGCAAATTGCTTTAAAGCTTTTGAGGTATATCCATACAACCCCAAATGTTTGTGGTAAGTGTTGTTTTCTAACCATTTTGTTTTGTGCATTCCGTGAATATGAGGAATAACTTCACGACTAAAATATAAAGCGAATTGGTCTTTATTGAACACCACGAAAACTTCACTCGCATTAAACAAATCCTCCATACGAATCACAGGAGTAATGAGTGTTGCCATTTCTGTTCTAGAATCATTAAAACACGCCATTAATTCACCCAATTGTTCTGGAACTAAAAGGGGTTCATCTCCTTGAATATTTATGATGACATCAAACTTTTTGGATGAATTTGCATTAACAATTTCAAAAGCTTCTAAGCATCTATTGGTTCCAGTAGTGTGGTTTGAAGAGGTCATAACCACTTTCCCTCCAAAAGCTAAAACGGCTTCCTCGATACGCCTGTCATCGGTAGCCACATAAACATCTTCAATGGCTTTAGATGCTTGCTCATACACGCGTTGAATCATGCTTTTGCCTTCAATGTCTGCTAAGGGTTTTCCTTCTAAACGGGTAGAACCATATCGCGCTGGAATAATGCCTAAGAAATTCATGCTTTAATTTTGAGCAAAATTAAGCAGGAAGTCGGAAGAGGGAGAACGTAAGTGAAAAAACTTCAAACCGTTTAGGGCAACTAAAGTCTTGCAACTATTTTTGTGGTATGGCAAAAAAGAAGAAACGTGTAGATGTTGTGTATTCAACTAACCCAAATTTCGGGTACGATTTTGATAGCGATGAAGATCAAGAAACATTGAGTCCGAATGAACAAAATTTGCGTGTTTTACTGGATAGGAAACAACGTAAGGGGAAATCGGTAACTTTAGTGGAAGGTTTTGTTGGGTCTGCAGATGATTTAAAAGAATTAGGTAAAATGCTTAAATCTAAATGTGGCGTTGGAGGCAGTGCCAAAGATGGTGAAATAATCATTCAAGGTGAAGTGAGAGATAAAGTAATGGATCTGCTAAAAGCCGAAGGGTATAATGTGAAACGGGTTGGGGGGTAAACGATTTTTAATCGGTACCAACCCCATTGTCATTTCGAGTGAACGCAGCAATGCGAAGGTTGTACAGAGAAAGACGTTGGCAGCAGGCTGTGTTCTCGATACATTTGCTCATTTGCAATGACCAAACACTCGAGTTCTGCTGAGCGAAACCGAAGTAACCGACAGCTTAAACGAGTCACTGTTTCACTTTGGTATTACATATCCATTTTATACTATCTATTTTGTCATTTCGAGTGGCCGCAGCTTCGCGGAGGTTTTATCGAGAAAGACCTTAGCAGCAGGCTGTGTTCTCGATACATTTGTTCATTTGCAATGACCAAACACTCGAACTGACAGCTAAATCACTCGAGTTCTGCTGAGCGAAGTCGAAGTGACTAACAACTTAAACGATTCATTATCCGCTTTAGTCCATTTCTCTATTTTATTCACAAGGGTTCGTACGTAGCTAATGATCAAAAAATAACAAGGTGTTCATACGGGGTTCATACGGGGATACTCCGTAGATACCCTGTACATACCCCGTAGTTAACCCTATAGTTTTAAACTAATGGTCAAAAAACTGCATCCTTGTCCAGAGGATCGCGAGTTAGCAGAATTGGAGGACACTGAGCTTAGTCGAAGTAACTGACAGTTTAAACGAGTCACCATGTCACTAAATAACCTCATAACTGCATAACTGCATAACTGTTTCACCGGTTTTCTATCTCAACTCAGCACCACATTCTTTTTGCAATTCCTGAACCATACGTTGCATTACCTTATCCACTTGCTTATCGGTAAGTGTTTTATCGGCATGTTGGAAAGTAAAACTCACTGCATACGATTTTTTACCTTCAGGAAGATTTTTACCTTCATACACATCAAATAAACCCACACTTTTAAGCAGTTTACGATCTGTTTTTTCGGCTACCGTTTTAACTTGAGCAAACCCCACGTTTTGATTTAATAGCATCGATAAATCTCTACGCATTTGAGGATACTTTGGTACGGGTTGGTATTTAATTTTTTTCTTCCCTGCCGTTCCTTTTAGTAGCGACCAATTCACTTCCATAAAGAAAACTTCATTTTTAATTCCGAATTTCTTAGTATGTGCTTCGTTTACTAAACCACCATGGGCAAGAAACTTTCCGTTAATCTTCCAAGTAACCCCATAGGCTAAATCATCAATAATTTCATCGGTTACCTCAATATCCGAATCGGATATATTCAGTAACGATAACAATGATTCTAAATATCCTTTTAAATCTTGAAATCCAACCTTTTCATCCGCAACATCCCAATTTTCGGAAAACCTTCTACCTACAAGCGTAACAGATAAGCGACTTTGCTCTATGGCTTGGCCTTTATCTGCTTGATATACTTTTCCGAATTCGTAAAACTTCAAATCATTTGTTTGGCGATTTTGGTTATGACGAGCCGCTTCCAAAGCATCAAAAAGCATGGTTTGACGCAATACATCTAAATCAATACTTAATGGGTTTTTCATTTTAATGGCTTGCGCAACAGGCCATGTTTTAGATTCGGTATAGTAAGAGGATGCCGTTAATGAATTTGATTTGGCTTCCATAAACCCCATGCTGGTTAGATGATCTGAAACCTTATTTAGTAAAACCTCGTGGTTAATGCCATCTTGTGAAATAACTGAAGCTTTATATTGACCTGGCATTTCAATATTGTTGTATCCGTAAATTCGAAGGACTTCTTCAATAACATCAATCTCCCGTTGCACATCAACACGGTAAAAAGGAACTTCTAATTTCAACAAATCACCTTGATCTGCTGCAATTTTTATATCCAGTCCACCTAGAATTTTCACAATCTCATTTTTTGGAATGTCTTTTCCAATAATTTTATTGTTGTAGGAAATTCTAAAATCTACTGGATAAGGTTTTACTGGATTTGGATAAATATCAGAAACTTCAGAAGAAACTGTACCACCTGCCAATTCCTTAATTAAAATGGCAGCTCGTTTCAAAGCAAACTCAGTTAATGCAGGATCAACCCCACGCTCATATCTAAAAGAAGCATCGGTATTTAATCCGTGACGTTTGGCGGTTTTTCGTATCCAAACCGGATTAAAATTTGCCGATTCAATGAAAATATTTTTTGTATTGGAAGAAACACCAGAACTAATGCCTCCAAAAACTCCCGCAATACACATTCCGCCATTTGACGGATTAGCGTTACAAATCATTAAATCGCGCTCGTTAAGTTTACGTTCGGTTTCATCTAATGTAGTAAAAGCAGTATTTTCAGGAAGTGTTTTCACAATAACCTGATTACCTTCAATTTTTTCAGCGTCAAAAATGTGTAACGGCTGCCCAACTTCATGCAACACAAAATTTGAAATATCAACAATGTTATTTATTGGATTTAGACCAATAGCTTTTAATCTGTTTTTCAACCAATCTGGCGATTCTTGAACCGTAACCCCTGTCATAGAAACACTCGTGTAACGTAAACAAGCTTTGTTATTCTCGACCGACACGCTGATAGGTAAATCGGTGTTTTCTACTTTAAAACCAGAAACATCTGGCCAGTTAATTTGGGAGACATTTAAATCGTCATTGACCACGCTTAGCGCCACCAAATCTCTTGCAGTTCCAATATGAGAAGCGGCTTCGGCCCTATTCGGGGTTAAACCTATTTCAATGATTTTGTCGTGCTCTACAGTAAAAACTTCAGAAAGTGGGGTTCCCGCTTTTAAGGATGAATCTAAAACTAAAATACCATCATGACCTTTTCCCAAACCAATTTCATCTTCTGCACAAATCATTCCCATAGAGACTTCGCCTCTAATTTTTCCTTTTTTGATTTGAAATGCATCTCCTTCACTAGGAAAAAGAGTAGTGCCAACCGTTGCTACAATTACTTTCTGACCAACAGCTACGTTCGGTGCACCACAAACAATATGCAATGGCTCACCATCATCTACTTTTACGGTTGTAACACTTAGTTTATCGGCATTGGGGTGTTTCTCACAAGTTAAAACTTCACCAACTACGAGTCCCTCAAAGCCACCAGGTACGGAAACAAAATCGTTTACGCCTTCAACTTCTAGTCCACTATCCGTTAACAATTCAGAAATTCGTTCAACGTTTAAGTCAACGTTTACGTACTGTTTTAGCCAGTTGTATGAAATATTCATGTGATAATAATTCTCAAAAAAGTAAGCTGCAAAAGTAAAGATATTGTTGGTTGAACGTGCAGTGAATTAATTCAAATATTAGCCAATTAAAGATTTAAGGGAGAAGTAAATAATAAGTTTCTTTGCAAAATGATATGGCCAACCAAAACATCCAATTATCAGGAACTTCATGAACCTCTTTTTAATGAAAAGAATGTGAAGGTATTTATGCTACGTGATGATTTGTTACATCCTGGTATTTCTGGGAATAAATGGCGGAAACTCAAATTTAATTTACTGGAAATTGCGCAAAAGGGAGTCCAAACCATTGTAACTGTTGGTGGTTCGCATTCAAACCATATTGCAGCAGTTGCCGAGGCTGGGAAGGTATTTGGATTCAATACTATCGGTTTAATTCGCGGGTACGAGGCGTATCGAAATAACCCTACTTTATCTCAAGCTTCTGCATCAGGTATGGATATTCGATTTTTGGATAAAACAGAATTTGCCCATATGAATGCCAACTATTTAGTTGAATTAAAAGAAGAAATAGGAAGCTTTGAGTTCATTCCAATGGGAGGGGGAAACCAAAATGGAATGAGAGGATGTGCTGAAATCAACCAGGACATTCCATCCCATACCACACATATTGCTACGGCCTGTGGAACGGGTTCCACGTTAGCTGGAATTGTGGTAGGTTCAAAATCAAGTCAACAAGTAATAGGTTTTCCTGCAATGAAAAATGGTGATTTTATTCAAGACGATGCAATAGAAATGGTCAATGAATATTCAAAGGAATCAAAAAATAATTTTGAGATTATTACGGATTATCATTTTGGTGGGTTTGCTAAAATGAAACCCGAATTGGTAGAATTTATAAATGCGTTTTTTTCTAACCACGGCATTGCTTTGGATGGAATTTACAACGGTAAAATGATGTTTGGAATATATGATTTAATCCGAAAAAACCATTTTCCAAAAGGGAGTATTATTGCCACCATCCATACAGGTGGAGTGCAAGGAAACAAAGGTTTGAATGCAAAGTACAAGATTTATTTACCTGTAATTTAAATGTACCGATTTGCGCAGAAATTAATTTAAAATAACCATTAACATTCAACTGTTTGTATCCCCCTAAATACAATCAATAAACACAATAAATCGCTTCTACATTTGTTGGTTATTCGTATACCAAATTATGACTAAAATAAAAGCATCCATATTATTTCTATTCCTTATTGGATTAGGTACTGGAATTTTGGCTCAAACCAAAATAACGCGTGAGCAATACATAGATAGGTATAAGGATATTGCCATTGAAAATATGCGAAACCATAAGGTTCCTGCAAGTATTACTTTGGCGCAAGGTGTGTTAGAAAGTGGCGATGGAAATAGTGAATTAGCAAGGAAATCAAATAACCATTTTGGGATTAAATGCCATAGTGATTGGACGGGAAAAAGAACGTATCACGATGATGATAAAAAAAAGGAATGTTTTCGCGTGTATAAAACGGTATATGATTCGTATGCTGATCATGCAGATTTCCTACATAAATCACGTTATGCAAAATGTTTTGAATTAGATATTATCGATTACAAAGGGTGGGCTAAGGAATTAAAAAAGGCTGGCTATGCCACCAACCCCAAATACCCTGCTCTCTTAATCAAAATAATTGAAGATTACGAGTTGTATAAGTATGATGAAATTGCGATAAAGGGGGCTAAAAAATCTAAATCAACCGATAAAAAAGCACCTACGAAAGGCTACGACAAGAATTCTGAATTTGGTGATATTGACTATTACGACAACAAGCCTATGGTGCAAATGTCGGAAAATAAAATCAAGTATATCAAAGCTACAAAAGGAGATACTCCAGAATCCCTGGCTAAAAAGATGAATTTTGGGTCGTGGCAAATTAAATCATACAATGATGTAGGGAAAGGTTACAAATTTGATGAGGGAGAAATAGTATATCTCCAACCAAAAAGGAACAAGTGTTCAAAAAAGTTTCACCTAGTTAAATCTGGCGATTCGGTCTGGAGTATTTCCCAATTTTATGGGGTGAAAATGTCAAAAATCTATAAATACAATAACTTGTCTAAGGGTGATAAAGTGAAACCAGGTCAGAAGGTTTTTCTTCGAAAACCATAAGGTATTCGTTTTTTTGGGTCTGAATTATGACTATTTAACTGTTATATTGCATTTTACATCCAATACTTGCCAATTAATTTATGTAATTTTGCATTTCATTAATTACCTGCAGTTATATCCAGAAAGAATGAAATCAATAACAACTTTAGTATTCACACTTATTATCAGCTTTGTAACCTTTGGCCAAGAAGCTACGTTCTCTGCTGTTGCCGTGAATGGAACGTGTATGATTCAACGCGGTTCTAACCCGGATGAATTTGTACCAATTACGAGTGGAGTTGAATTCTATTCAAATGATAAGATTATTATCACTGGTGAAGATAGTTACATATGTTTAGCCACTGCTAAAGGAAAGGTTACTGAACTTACAAAAGCTGGAGTTTTTTCTGTTGATGAGGTAAGTTTGGATTTAGTAAAAGGTAATGCTTCTCTAGCTCAGGAATACGTAAAACTTTTGGAAATAAATATGGCTTTAGCGAGTGAAAATGCGACAAAATATAACACGTATGCAGCCGCTGTAAAACGTTCTTCGGGTAATTCAAATATTATGATGTTTCTTCCTTCTCGCACTAAGGTTGCCAAAGAACCATCTTCTATTGAGTGGGTTTCTAATTCGTCTTCAACAGATTATAAAGTGGAAATTTTAAATTTATACGAGGAGAAGGTATACAGTGAAGTCACAACAAATAAAGAAATAGAAATTGATTTTTCCAATATTCAATTGCAACCTGGACAGATGTATCGAATTGCGGTATCCGAAGCAGAAAATAAGAATAATGTTTCTGGAGAAATTGCATTACAAGTTCCAACTCGATCTGAATTGGCGCAATTTGAAACGGAATTGGAAATGTTGAAAAATGAGGTTCCAGTAAATTCGGCTATCGCAGATATGGTTTTCGCTACGTATTTTGAAGAGAAAGGATTATACCTGCAAGCCATTCCATATTATCAAAGGGCTATTGAAAAAGAACCAAATATTGTAGAGTATCAAAATGCCTACAACGTGTTTTTGTATAAAATTGGTTTAGACTCCTTTTTGGGAAATAATTAGAAGTTAATCTAGTCCTATTATTACAAAAGAACCCCAATAAATCGGGTCTTTATATTTTTTTAAAATGGCTTTCTTAGCGTTTACAAATGCTAATCTTTTGTTCCCAGATGTTAACCAACTGGAATAAAACTCTTCCACTAATTCTTGCGTGATTTTGTCATCTACCTTAAACAGGGTCATTATAACATTTTTTGCTCCAGCCGCTTGAAAAGCCTGTTGCAAACCGAATACATCATTACCCGCTTGAATATCTCCACGACCTGTTTCACAAGCGCTTAAAAACACTAATTCTGTGGTATTCAGGTTTAAGTTCATAGCTTCTAAGGCTGTTAAAACGCCATCTGTTCTATTGAATTTTGTTACATCATTTAATTCTAAAATGGAATCTGCCCCAGCAAAAAGTAAACCCGATCGTAATAATGGATTCACCCTTAAATTCTCATAACCCAATAGTTCGGTTTGTTGAATTTCATTTTCAACACCCCTAAAATACCCATGGGTAGCCAAGTGCAAAATTCTTGGGTTATCCAGGTTTTTCACATTTGTTTCCGTGGCATTATCTCCAATAAATAAGGATGTGCTCCATTCTTGGTTAGATAAAAGGGCACCTATTTTGCCTACTTCTTTTTCGGCTCCAGGCAAGGGTTGAGAATTGGATTTTGAATAGGGCATTCCCATAGAAAAAGAAGGATTTCCGAACAGTGCAGCCGTTGTGAATGTTGAGCTTGGATTCACGGACTTCGTTTCTAATTCTCTAATATTTGAAATGTTATAAAACGTATAGTTTTCCAATAAATAGTTCCCCTTAGGGGTTTTAAAGGTTTCCGGGTTTAGTTGGTTAAAAACACCATCTGCCGACAAATACAAAGTGTTTTTAGATTGTAAATGGGCATCCAAATACTCCCAAAAGTGCGCATAACTTTTCGTGTCATTAAGTCTTTGTTTTATGGTGTTTTGGTAATAACTAAAATATTTACCTTCCAGATCATTTCCATTGGTAAGTAACACTATTTCAGGAATATTTTTGGTTTCCTTTTTAGCAATTAATGCGACATAAATTATAGAGTCAGTAAATTGAGTATTGAAATAATTAACACGTATTATTTCAATAATGGCTTCATTCGAGTTTAATTTATTTTTTACCGAAACCCAGGTAGATTCTTTACTGTCAAAATTTTGATTGGAAGAGTAGGCGATTTCACTTAATTGCTTTTCCCATCTATTAATTACCTCTTTTGTTTCTTGAATATTGTAATTCATAGAGTCTAATTCATCCATAGAATAGCATTGCGCCCAAATGAGGGAGTCACTTTTACTTTGCAGTTCTTCTAAAAGTAAAACTTCGTTCGGTGATCCATAATTCATAATTTGATTATGAATAGTTTGAGCACTTCGCAACAAAAGTGATTTTGTAGCCAATCTGTTATTAAACATATCCGAAAGGATACTAGGATCGGTAGTGTAAAAATCAATGGCTAGAGAATTAAAAATATCAAAGTCTGTAGAGATTTTATTCCAATACCTTTCTTTTTCAAAACTGGAAAGCGCAGGGAAATTATTATTAATAAATTTCAAGTACATTTTTGTTGTTGCACCCAGAGTATTTAGAGCATCTGAATAATTTTTTTGAGCGTAATAGGTCCTTCCAATTTTACTCAAAGTATAAATGTATTTCGGATGGTTTGTATCAAATAGTTTTTCATAAATAGGCAAGGCCTTTTCATAATAAGCAAGGGCGTTAACGTAATTACCTGATTGAAAGAACAAAGTGGCAACATTCACTTGATTATCGGCTGTTTTAGGATGGTTAGTTCCGTAGGTAGATGTGAAAATCAAGTTGGCACCTTGAAATTGGATTAAAGCTTCCTTTATTTTATCTTGTTTCAATAGTATTAGCGCTTTTAATTCCACAACCTCACCAACCTTAGGATGTCTATCATTGACATTATCTGAAATAATTTGGGTTGCTCTATTGAGATTTTGCAGTAGTTTTTCTTCCTCAAAATTTAAAGCCAATTCAATTTTTGTTTTGAGAATAATATCATCCGCAATTCCTAAATAATTTGGACCGAATTTCTTTTCGTAGGAAGAAAACACCTGATTTGTGAGGGTTAATGCACGGTGGAAATTACCCATTTGAAAATATATTTCTGCTAAAGCAGATTGATTTTCTATGTAGCTTAATGAATTTATGCCGTAATGGAATGAACTTACTTTAAGTGCTTTTTGAATAGATTTTTCAGAATCTATCAACCTTCCTTGATGAAGGTATAATTGACTAAAAAGTCTATTGGTTGAAACTAAGTGAATACTTTCTTTTCCAAAACTTTGTGTTTTTAGTGCTTTTGCTTCCGTTAATAAATTTTCCGCAATGGAATAATTCCCTAGGGTTATATACAAATTTGCCAAACTCTCGATGAGATTAATGGTCATTAATTCATCCGGAACAATTAACTTATTAGCTAATGATAAAGCTTCATTTAATTTTCTTTCCGCATTAATAAAATCACCATTTATAATGTATAAATCTCCTAATGCATGCAGATTAGCAACGTAGTCTTTGGACTTAGTGATTTTTAGTGATTTAAAGGTTGAATTCGCAAATAGGAGGTTTTTTTCAGCTTTTAGGTAATGACCTAAATAGATACGAACCCGAGCTGTTTCTTCAAGAATTATGGCATATTCCTCTGAGGCATTACCGTATTTAGATTCAATAATATTGGCTAATTTTTCATACTTGGAAATGGCTTTACTAAACTGATCTGACTTCAAATTAATTAGAGCATAATCATTTAAAAAATGGGTGTAAAGGGCATTAAATGGATGTAATTGTTGTTCAACGAATTCCGTGTACCAGAGGCCGAAAATAGAATCAGCCTTTTCGGTTTGGGTGGTATGGTTGATATAAAAGGATCCTAAATCAAGTCGAGCTTTACTAATTAAGGGGCTTTTGGAGTCGTTAGATTTTTCGTAAAGATCAATTATTTTTAAATAAATTTTTTCGGCTGTTTCATACGCATGATTGGATTCTTTTGCTTTTGCTAAATCGTATAAAAATGGAATTTGACCGGCATCATTTTCATCATAGTATTTGCTAAGCTCCTCTTCAATTTTGCTTAGTTTTTTATCGTAAGAATCAATTTTACCCTTGTATAAATCGGGCATGGCTAAAAAGCGCTTGGATTCTAATTGATACACGGATTTATAGGAGTAGTTTTTGGTTATTTCTCTCTGGTATTGTTGAATGGCTTTATTATGCCTAGAGTAATTTCTTAGCTCCAAATCCGCAATAAGTTCGTTCTGAAACATTTCATTATACTGGATATTTGGGATACTAAACTTTATATTTTTCGCGTATCTATTTTTAATTTTTTTAAGCTCCGTTCCAGCTAAAATATCCCCTTCAAGAAGCTGTAATAAAGTAGATCCGTATAAATTGTAAGTATAACTCTCGTCATTTTTTGATGCCCAATTATTCATCTTTCTAGCATTCAATTGGTAAAGTGAATCAGAGGTTATTAAATTGCCTTTTTCACGATATATATCTGCTTGTAGAACATTTAAATAGCCTAAAGTATTCAGCCTTTCCTTATATACCTTCTTCTTTACTTTGACTTCTTTTACTTTACCATTCCGAGAATTTACCTTCGTCTTTTTTACTTCCGTTTGGTCTTTTTGATAGGCAATGGAAGATTCAATTTGTTTAAGCGCTAAATTGAAGTTCATGGTTTTCATGTATAGTTCCATTTTGGCGACCTTTATTTTTTGATTCCAAAAGCCATCTGGGTCACTTTGTTCGTTTACTTTTAATTCAGCTCTATCTAGAAGCTTAAGAGCAGGACCGTATTTGTTGAAAGAATATGCAGAACTTGCGAAGGCAAGATTTCCAATAATTTGAATCGAATCCGAATAATTTTCAGATTTTAAATCCCACTCTTTAATTAAACCATTTAGAATTGAATCATTCGTTTGACGCATCCCGAGGGCAGATTGATATTTCAATTTTAAAGCTTGCGTAGGAAGAAGATATTCCGAGTAAAAATTCTTTTTGGTCATTTTCTTTAGCAGCGCGTCAATAGACAAGTTACATTGGTAGTATTTACCATAGTGGAATTCTGATTCCAATTCTTGATATTCCTCTACCCATTCCGCATTGTTTTGCCCCTGCAACCCAAAGGAAATTAACATAAATAAGAAAATGAGATTTTTTTTCATATGTAGGAACGAAATTTTATTCGTTATCACGGCCAAAGGTCAAATTTATTCCAAACCTTAAGCTTGGATGAAAATCACTAGTGAATAAAAAGGGATCAAATATGTTATCCGTTAGCGCATGAATTTGAACGGGACCAATATTAACAGCCAACCCAACACCCAAATTAGTAGAACTTACTTGATCATCAATAATGCTATAAGAAACCATATAATTCAAAAATCGTTTAAATCGTCCTTGAATCCCTATACGCAAGTAGGGCTGAAAATAATCACTAGTAAAAGCTCCTTGACCTACTAAAGTGGCTTCAATTTTAGGCGTTATATAGTATGTGAAAGAACCCAGGATTTTTGTGGGCACTTGTGTAGTGTATGGTGCATTTACCAATGCAGGTTCCGTATTACTTACAATAGAGTCAATAAAATCACTAAAACCAGTTCCTTCCCCGTTTGGGTTAAAAATATTACCCCAGCCCACGGTACTAAAGTTTACTCGAATACTATCGGCTTGGTAATTCTTAACGTTTTCTGTCCATTTTATAGTCCCCATGAGGTCTATGACACTAGCAGCAACTTTAATTTTAGGCATGGGTTTAAATTCTACACCAAAATCAAAAGAGTATCCCCAATTTTGAAATCCCGAAAGTGTAAGTAATGGATCCTTCACATATTCTTCTATCCCTGAAGTTTGTACGTCAACGTTTACCAACCCAGTTAAATCATCACCAGATACACCATCGATAACAATTCTTGAAGTATTCGTTTTTATGGAGGAAATTCCTGATAAGACTTTTACCCGGGCGCCAGCACTCCATTTTTCATTTAATTTTCGCGACCAGCCCAATCCAATCTCTCTATGATGCGATCCGTTAAGCTTTAAATCTTGAATATTTGCATACCCTGGAATCCCAACCTGATCGAATACTTCGGTAATAAAGATTGCAGCTTCCTTCGGAAACTGAAATTGAGCGGATACTTTATCCGTGGCAGTTATAAATATGTAATTTTTACCTGCCGTAAATCCAACATGTAGATCTTCAACGGAAGTCCCGGCATAAACCAAATTTTCATCCGATAAACCGTTAATAAATTTATCGACATCCACACGCAAGGTCCCTTGATTATCCACACTAGTGACATCAACATCAAAATCTGATTTCCCTAATTGGCCGTAAATAGACCCTAAAAAAGGAATTGAAATATTGAGTCGTCCCAATGGCATTATTGCAGGATTGGTATTTACAACTTGTGGAATATGCCGCATATTGTATAAACTCAAATCATATTGGGCCATTGAGGGTATAGCCGCAAGAAGTATGAAAATAAATAGATAGTATTTCATTGTAAATTTATTTGATTGGCAGCTTGGAATTTAGTCAAAAAAAGTAATACTAAAAATGCTGTACAGCCGAGAATTTAATTTTCGTATGTATAAGCAAACATTAAGCCCAAATCACTTACAGTAACTACGTTAAATCGGCCATCTGCATTTATATCATTAATACTAAAAGGAGATGAACCATTTAATGGAAATCCTTTGACCAAATCTCCGTTAGTCGTACTTAGGAAAATTTGGTTTTGCGAAGAAGAAACATATCCAATTAGAATATGGTCATCAAATTTGTATACATTAACGTTAAAATCAGGACTGAATTTTGTTTTAAAATCAAAAACAATATTTCCGTCTGTTTTATATGACACAACTCGGTTAGAATCTGTAACAATTATTTCAGCAGCTCCATTCCCATCCGTTATGGAAAGAAATTTAATATGGTCAACACCAATTTCGAAAAGTCTAGTTTTTTTATCGGCAAGGCTAATTTTCACAACTTCTTTGTTTTTAGTTACTCCCAGCACATAGCTACTACTTAGTTCAGAGCTGCCATGAACGTAAACACTTCCAATAGGGCTAAAATTAAATTTTTCCTTCAACTTAATTCGGATACTTCCTTTTCTATCCAAAGCCTCGACCTTTCCATTATCATACACAACGATGTTATAGTCTTTTCCTTTTACATTAATGTGTTGGATTTTTTGATTTATCAATTCCTTTCTAGGACTAAATTCCCAACCGTTAACTTGTATTCCATTGACAGTATAGTTGAGGATTTCACCGTTGATGGTCGGAATTAGGAATCTGTAATCCTTGTTATTGTCGTAATCTAGAATCGCCATATTTGCGCTTGCTGGGTTTGGTAAACTTATCGGGAAATTAGATAGATTTTTACCGTTTCGATCAATGATGTAAATTTTATTTTGGGTATTAAAAGTCAATTGCAACTTATTATTTTTGAATACATCAATTTGAGCTACCTCCGAAAGAATTTCTTCATCCAATTGTTTTTTCCATAATACCTTTCCTTTATTGGAAATGAGGTAGATTACATTTCCTGTATCTTGGATAAAAATCTCTGTAGCATTGGTGTAATGATTCTTAACCATGGTAGGCTTAAATCTTACCGGATTATCTAAAGCAAATTCCCAAATGGTTGATGACTCTTTTTTATACACCGGATTGTAACGACAGTAGGCATTCATGTAATATAAATCATCCGACTCATAACTTAATTGCACCGATGCAACCTGAAATTTCTGAAGCCATTCCGCGTAGTTTCCTACTTCATTTTGAAGCTGATTATTGACTAAATTTTTATAGATACTTAGGGATCCTCCAATATTTGAATAAATGAAAATATTTGATTCAGCTGAAATTCTATTTTCAAATGCTTGGTAATTTGGGTCTTTTTCCAATGTCTTTTCCGCTTCTATTCTATTAATTGTCCATTGAAGTGTAGCAGGAGAATTAGCAAACACGATATAATCTTCGATTTGTGTAAAGTAATTGTCTTGGAGTAATTGAAATTGATCGCCTAAGGTATTTGAAAGAAAATCTGGAAGGTTTAATTTATTAATGGTGTGCTCTTTAAAGGTGATACTGTACAATTCGTTTTGATTTTCATTATCCACTTTTAAGCAAAAATTGGAAAGGTTAGAAGTGATTTTTTCCGCATCTGTAGAGCTTACCCAGACCATAATATCATCGTGAAAATCCATTTGGTCAGGCTCAACAATCACTAAAGCGATTTCATTATCAATCCATTGTAAAAAATCATCCTTTATAGAAGCTTCATATTTTTTATTCCATCCATTCAGTATTTCATCAGGGGATGTGTTTTTTTCAGATGCTTTCCAAGACACCCATTTTTTTCTTAACTCCAAATAGTTGCTAAACCCAACATGAAACATGAAGGCCGTTCTATCTGGTAACAAACGAACCATCTGCGGTTTTATAGATTCTTGGTTTTCAAAAAGAGAAATCCAATGTTGATTGGTGTCATTCGCGGTCAAAAAACCACCCATTGAAATTTCATCAGGTTTAATTTCTACATCCAATTCAATCCAATTTCCGATATTTTTAATAAGGTTTATTTGAGAAACAGATTTACTGCTCGCGATTGGTTTTAGTGCTTTTAATAGGGGCAATGGGTCGACAAATAAACGTAGAACTGCGTTTTTCGAGGAAGTGTTTTTTACTTTGGTAAAGGAGGAGTTAGTTAGAATACTTGTTCCACTGTTAAATTGATTCCTTACATTGTTTAAAACGAGAGAGTCATTACAGAAACTTAAAACACCTTGGTGCAAGCTGAAAAAGGTATGTTCTGACTCCGACTCCATAAAAATTAACCCACTAGGTAGTTTTTGAATCTTGTTTTTCACAAATAATTCCTTAAGATACCGTTCAAGCTCATTTAGGTTGGTTTCCTCATCTATTGTGGTTTGAATTATAGGATATAAACCCTTTGAGGAATCTTTATTGTTTGGGATTAGACTAATAATTAGCGGGTTGTTTTCAGAAAACAATATGTGCTCTGAGGTTTGTTGCAGGGCTGAATCTAAAATGTGTATTTGACGATTTAAGTTTTCGACATTTTTGAAAATTTGTAACTCGTCCCAAATGATGTTGTTGGTAATCAAATCATTCCATTGGGCAAAAGGCTCTGAAATTTCAAGGATAGCTAATGATTCTGTAGGTACTAGATCGTAAATATTTACACGTGGTCTTGTGTTGCTTTGAATTTTTTGATATCCAAAATACAAAATAGCACCTACGAAAATGGTAAAAAAAAGAACTGCAATTTTCCGAATCATAAAGGTCAAAATTAGCAATTCTAAGCTGCCCTTTTGTTCATTAGGGACAAAAGAATTTCAACAGGAATGTTTGAAAACCTATTACTTGAAATGTAATTAGGTATTCGCATTAATTAATTTTGTGGTAACATGAAGAAAATTTTGATTTCAGGTCCTGAATCATGCGGGAAAAGCACATTGGCTTATCATCTTTCATTGAACTTTTCTGCTCCAATAGTGAAAGAATATGCGCGAGAGTATTTATCAAGCAAGTCGGAATATACGTATGATGATCTATTGGAAATTGCAGTAATGCAACAAAAAATGGAGGTTGAGGTTGAAAAGGAATCGTCCGAGATTGTTTTTTGCGATACTGGTTTGGATGGGATTAAAATCTGGAGTCAAATAAAATATAATATGGTTCACCCTAATGTCGAAAAATTATGGCAAGAATCAAACTACGATTTGGTATTGTTGTGCAAACCCAATATACCCTGGGTTTATGACCCGTTAAGAGAGAACCCAGATAATAGAGATGAAATTTTTGAATCTTTTGTTCGCTTGTTTATAACCTCTAAAATCCCTTTTTACATTGTTGATGAGCGTCTTTCCTTAAGATTTGAGCAAGCTACTCATTTTATAAAAGAGCATTTTTCTTTTTAACATTTATAAGTCTGATTTAGTGGATAACTGCTAGCGGTTTTTCTTTATTATGGAATCTAGAAAAGTTATTATTGTGCAGTAATATATATAGTTTGCGCAAACAGGTCGTTCATATTCTTTTAGTTTTTGTAATTGCTCAGTTCGTTTCCTTTACTGGAATGGGGATCGAAGGTACTGTTGCATCCTCTCAAATTGAAAAAATTGGGCTTTATGAAAGTTCGATTTCTCAAGATTTAGAGTCTGAATTGCTAGAATTGGAGGTGAAGTACGATATTGCTGTTGTAGAAAATAATTTCGAGGAAATGTGCATTTCTTTGAGAGAAATAGGATTGGTATATTTCAAGAATAATCAATTAAAACTCGCTGAAGGATATATCTGGAGATCAAAAATAATCGCAGAGAAATATGGGATTGTTGATCAGGATTTATATGGATGTGCCTTACTTGCAAAAATTAATTTGAAGGCGGGAAATGTGAAAGAGTCATTAGCCTTTGAAGAGGAGTATTTGGAGATTTTAACACGAAAAAATAAGTCGGACAGAATTGGTGAGGATAAGGAGTCAATTGAAGCTTCAAGTATGGAATCAACTATTCCCGTGGAACAAAGTAATTTAAGCTTTTTTGTTTTAATTGCCTTTTTTGGGATAGCGACTCTCGTGATTATAGGACTTTTAGTTTTATTGGTTTTTAAAGATAGAACCCAAACTCAGCATACCGTAAAAGAAGAGCGTAATGTTGCGTCAGGCCCCGTGGCTAGAGAGCAACCGGTTGAATTAAAACAAAAGAAAGAGAAGCTTGATATTGATATTCAATTGGATAGTATCAACTTAGTTGAAAACGAAGAAGAAGAAAGTGTTTTAGAGGAAGTGCCTGCTATGCGAATGGAGGGGGCTAAACCAGAAGTTTTCGAAGAGTCTGTGAAAGATAGTCAACCAGGTAAGGTAGCTAGCCATAATTTCTCATCTATTCGGGAGGAAACACCTAAGGAAGTGAAAATTTCGAAGGAGGAGTCAGAAGCTGAAAACGACAATATTAGAAAACCTATTTCGGTTGCTGAAATTAGACAAACAAGAGATGATAACTTTTATGATAAATCACAACTAAAAAAGTTGCCGTTATGGGTTTCAGGTATTGAACACCATTTTAAAAACATAAATTCTTTTAAGGGAATAAGATTTGATTTTAATTGTACTGGAGATTTTAATTCAGTTCCTAGGAATGTGTATGATACAGTGACCGTTTTTTTAAAATCATTTTCTGATGAACTTGTGGATAGTGATAACCTCTTATCTGTGACAACTTTAATGGTAAACACCAGGTCAGGTCTTGTTGTTCAATTGCTTTCTAAACCAATTGTTGCGGATCTACCCATTTTACCAAAGAGTATTTTAAACGATTTTCAATTGGCATTTACTTCCATTCCTAATTGCAGACTGTTATTTAGTATAAATGACTTGGGAGATTTAAAGACTGTTGTTAAATCGGTCCCAGTTTCAGATGAAGTTTTACAGTCATGATTTTTTTCATCACTGGTGTAGGCTCAGGTATTGGACGAGAAACATGTAATTATGTTTTGTCTAACGGGCATTCCGTTATTGGAGTCCTAAGGAAGAAGGAGCAGGCAGAATCCTTAATTCAAGAATCCAAATCACTTTCCGGAAAGTTGACCTTACTGTTTGCGGATTTGTCTGAGTTGAATTTTGCAAACGATTTTTCTTCTTTTCTTGTTGAAAATAAATTCCAACATATTGATGTGTTGATAAATGTTGCCGGTGTTTTATCTCCAATGGAATTGGACGAATTTGATTTACCGAAAATTGAGAGGGTGATGAATGTTAACTTTATTGCGCCTGCTCTTTTAATCAAGGTTTTGAAGCCGTTTATGGTTAAATCAGAGAATGCCAATATTATTAATATCACTTCAATGTCTGGTTTTCAAGGTAGCGTTCGCTTTCCAGGGCTTGCAATTTATGGTGCTTCAAAAGCAGCCTTAAACTCTTTAACCGAGAGTTTGTCAGTGGAGCTTAATGATTTGAATATTCGTATAAATGCGTTGTCTATTGGAGCTGTAAGTACCGAAATGTTGAAACAAGCATTTCCAGAATACTCGGCTCCCATTAGTCCTTCTCAGATGGCTGAGTATATTTATTCTTTCGCTACTGGCGGATATAAATATTACAACGGAAAGACTTTACCTGTTGCTATTACGAACCCTTAAAAGTTCGATCTTATTTGTTTATTAATTTTTCTTCAAATTCCTAAGGGTTTTAATAAGGTTTTAGTTCCTGTTCTGTTTATTTTTTCATTTCTTGGAATCTCCTATATATAAGGTATAAGAAATTGGGGTAAAAGGGAGTGGATAAAAGAGGGGTAGTAAGGGGGTGAAAGGGAAAGGGGGAGGGCGTGTAAGTAATGGATAAATAAGGAGTTAAGTAATGGGTAAAAAATAATTAAAAAATAGTAAAGAAATATGGTTGCATGAAAGAATAAACACTATACCTTTGCCGCCCCTTACGAGGGAAAAGCGGCTGAGATT
>JBFFMY010000048.1:0-20334 GCA_041563475.1 Salibacteraceae bacterium | reverse complement strand
TGGAGTTTAACGGAGCAAGATCCTTTTAATAATGTGGCACGTACTGGAATTGAAGCCCTAGCCGCAGCTCTTGGAGGAACGCAATCTTTACATACCAATGCCTTAGATGAAGCCATTGCTTTACCCACAGATTTTTCTGCACGAATTGCTAGAAATACCCAAATTTATTTACAAGAAGAAACTGGTATTACGCATGTGGTAGACCCTTGGGGAGGTTCTAAATATGTGGAGTATCTAACCGATCAAATTGCGTCAAAAGCCTGGGATTTGATTCAAGAAGTGGAAGAATTAGGTGGAATGACCAAAGCCATTGAAACAGGTCTGCCTAAACTTAGAATTGAAGAAGCTGCCGCGCGCAAACAAGCGAGAATTGATTCTGGAAAGGATGTGATTGTAGGGGTGAATAAATACCAAGTAGAAACCAATAATGAATTAGATATTTTAGATGTGGACAACACAGCAGTTCGTTTGTCTCAAATTGAGCGACTAAATACGCTGAAGAAATCCAGAAATAATTCTGATTGTGAAAAATCATTGGATGCTTTAGCTGATGCCGCTAAGAACAATACTGGAAATTTATTAGAATTGGCGGTAATTGCGGCTCGAAATCGGGCTTCCCTTGGTGAAATTTCATCTGCATTAGAAAAAACATTTGGTCGCTATAAAGCCACAACCCAATCTGTAAAAGGTGTTTATTTATCGGAGTCTATGAATAATGAAGATTTTAAATTAGCCATTGCTAAAACAAATGAGTTTGCTGAGTTAGCCGGAAGGCGACCACGAATTATGATAGCCAAAATGGGCCAGGACGGTCATGATCGTGGAGCAAAAGTAATTTCCACTTCTTTTGCCGATATAGGATTTGATGTGGATATTGGTCCGCTTTTTCAAACTCCTGCAGAAGCTGCGAAACAGGCTGTGGAAAATGATGTTCACATTCTAGGTGTTTCATCTTTAGCTGCAGGGCACAAAACGTTAGTTCCCCAAGTAATTTCAGAATTGCTTAAATTAGGCAGACCAGATATCATGGTTGTGGCAGGTGGGGTAATTCCTCATCAAGATTATGAGTTCTTGTATACTGCCGGAGTTTTAGGCATTTTTGGACCAGGAACAAATATTTCCAAAGCCGCAATTGAAATATTAGACATTCTTATTACGGCCCAAAAACAAAAATAATGTTCGGTGATCTTAAAGAAAAAATCAATCAAGGAAAGGAAGACCTAACGGTCAGGATGAAGGATACCTATGTGCGTTCTCACTCCCCTAGCCAACTTATTACCATCATCGCTAATGGAAACAAAGAAATAATTGACATTCAGATTGATACAGAAATTTATGACGATAAGGAACAATTTGAAGATGAGTTAATTATTAGTATTAACAAAGCAATGGAAATGGCTGATGTTCTTTATCAAGATGAATTAAAAACAGTAATGAAGGCCAATATGCCGAACATCCCTGGGTTGGATGGTTTATTAGATTAGAAGAATGAAGTATACCTTTAGCGAAGTTCAAAAATTTTCCCAATGGTGGCTTTGGGGATTGTTACTAGGTCTTTTTAGCATCCTATTATATCAGTCATTAGTAAACCTTGATTATTTTTCCCTTACTAACTTTAATGTTTTCGATGAAAGAAATCCTCTGATCCCGTTACTAATCATGCTAATACTGATTTCCCTTTTTTATATGATTTCATTAACTACTAAAATTGATGATTCTGGAATCTATATGCGATTTTTTCCATTTGTTACCAAAAGAATTCTATGGCCTGAAATTGATGCGCTAAAGGTTTTAAATTATGGATTTGTTGGAGGTTGGGGTATTCGGATAGGAACGAAATACGGAACCGTTTATAACATTCGTGGGAAAGAAGGCCTTTCCATCCGACTTAAAAATGGGAAAAAACTTTTAATTGGAACGCAAAAACCAATCGAGTTAAAAGAATTTGTCGACAGCTATAAAATCAAAATAACCAACTAAAACTCCTTCGCAAAACCGACTTCAAAAGAGGCAGACCCATAATACCTTCTAAAATCACCCGTAAATAACAATACCGAATGCCAATTGTTACGAATAGGAATGGAATATTCCATTCCCAATTTTAGAACACTATAGGTAAATCCATTTCCTAAGTCAATTTCCATTCCATACCCAATAAACCCTCCTAGATGCTCAATTGGGCTATATCCTAAGGCAATGGCAGAAATTAGAATATGTTCACGTTCAATAACAACATCATTCGCATCTTTTCCCACAAAACTACTTAGCACATATTCATTCATAACAAGAAGAGCAAATTTTCTTTTATACCATAATTCGTAATCCAAACTAAATGCGGGTAAAAAAACCTCTCCAATATGTTGGCCATCCACATCAAATTGAGGTAATGCAATAACCCCTAAGGAAAAAGCAACTGCGTTTCCCATGGTTTTGGATTCCAAATCTTCATGCGATTCAATTTCTTGAGAATAACCATGAGAGGAAATTATAACCAGAATCAAAAGGTGAAAAATGTGCTTCATATCACTGTACTTAATGTATTAAAATCAAAGTTATACTATGTCGTAGGTCTAAAGTTGACATTTATTTTGATTAAAAATGATATTTATTCATTAACCATAAAAAACCTATTATTATATTTATTTCTCGCTCCCAAGCGAAATAAAATTAGATTAAAGTTCATTTTGTATTACCGGCTTACAAGGACATAAAAAGTTCTCAAATGATGAACTATCCACTCGAAAATTAATGAAAAAGAACACGTGAAATAAAAATCCATAGCTTTACTGTGGATTATCGTTAATCAAAAAATACATTATGAAAAGTTTTAGGATAGGATTACTAATTTTAATCGCAATTAGCGTCAAAATGTCTCTTGTAGGTCAAGTAAAAGAACTGAATTACAAGTTAAACGAAAATGGCAGTCATTTTATTAAAGCAAATTTTTTAAATCAAATTTGGATTAGACAAACCCAAAATAATCCTGGTTCTACGGTAGATGGGTATAGTGAAAATACTACGTTCGATATTGGATTACGAAGAACTAGAATTCAACTTTTTGGGCAAATTTCTGATCGTGTTTTCTTTTATACGCAGGTTGGAACGAATAATCTAACATACAATGGCGCACGAAAACAAGGACTCTTTTTATTGGATGGAATTGGAGAACTAAATATCATTGATAAACACTTGTCTATTGGGGCTGGTTTAACAGCTTGGGGTGGTCCCTCTCGTTACTCTTCTCCTTCAATTGGCACAATTTTAAGCCTGGATGCTCCATTGTATCAACAAGCAACTAATGATGTATCCGACCAATTTCTTCGAAAATATAGCGTGTATGCAAAAGGAAAGTTAGGAAAATTTGACTACCGTTTGGTTTTATCCAAACCCATGATGGTGAGCCAATCTAGCCAATCAACTGCCATTCAAGAAAACGCTTTATTTTCACCAGAACCTCCGAAATTACAAACACATGGGTATGTCATGTATCAATTTCTTGATCAAGAATCCAACCAAACCCCTTTTAACAAAGGGACCTATTTGGGTAAAAAGGATGTGTTTAACATTGGTGCAGGATTCGTATATCAAAAGAATGCCATGTGGCACACGGGCGATCTAACTTCTGATACTGTCCACAGCAATCTTGCACTATTTGCTATTGATGTATTTTACGATCATCCTCTAAACAAAGAAAAAGAAACGGCAATTACAGCATATGCATCCGTAAGTTTTAATAACTACGGGAAAAATTACATTCGTAATGTGGGAGTAATGAATCCAGCCAACGGAATTTCGGGAACGGGGTCTTTAAATGGTCCAGGAAACGCATTTCCCATGACAGGTTCTGGTACCATCATTTATATGCAAGGAGGATATTTATTCCCCAATGCTTTATTCGGAGAGTTAGGAACACTACAGCCATATGCGGCTACGCAAATAGGCCTTTTGGATCAATTGAACGAAAACATGCTTATGTATGAGTTTGGAGTGAATTGGTTAATCATAGGACAAAATGCCAAGGTTTCATTTAATTACCAAAATCGTCCAATTTTTTCTAACAACGACTGGAAAGTACTAGACAGGAAATCCATGTTTACGCTACAATTACAAGTTGCAATATAAAATTTATGCAGCCGATTTTATCCGAATTAATTTATGTCCTTTGACCACATTTTTTGTCTTAATAAAATCGGTTTCATTTGGTGTGGGTAAAGGATTTTGGTTGATTTTTTCAATTAGTTTCATCCATTGTAATGCCTCCATCCACTCATTTCTAGCGCGCATATCAGCTACTTGATTTTCTAAATTTTTCACCCAATTTTTATTCGCTAGAGAATTTGAAAATGATACATTTTCTGCTTCTGATAAAATGAACTCCCCTTTTCTATTAATTAACATATAGTATTGTTCTGGACAACAAATCTCAAAGTCATGCACCCATTTTTGACCCGAAAGAATACATTTCCATGCTTCTATACTCCAGTTCATAGCATTGGCCCATTCTGAAGGAGATACATTCATTGGCGCGTTCTTTTTACGGGCCTCTTTTATTTTATTATCCAAAACACTTATCATAATTTCTTGAGTTTAATTATAGGTAGTTTTCATTGATTTGAATACTTAACTCACTTATAGGCAAATACTTTTGCTTAATGATAGATGCCACTTTCACCTTTAGATCAAAGCCATGCATCATTACTTTTTCAATTAATTTAGCAGTTGCATATGGCAAATAGCCCAGTTTGAAATTCTTAAAATAAATCTCTATGGCTTGTTGGGTATTTACTGCTCCGTAATTGTAATACAGAGACAATTCTGATCCTATTTGTACATGATGATAAATAGCTGGCATTTGAAATAATGAGAGTCCTATTACCTTTGTATCTATTGGAAATTGGGAATCGTTTATTTCTTCGGTTTTTAACATTGAAACCGGGAAATTGTTTTTGGTTGTTTCTAACATCTGTGCTTTCATATCCTTTAAATTTGAAGCAAACCTAATTTCCGTCACCGTAATGGATTTACGGTTCAAAAGAATGTACGGATTTCGAGTGTTTTTTGTTTCATTTCACATCATAATTACTTGTATTATACGTTTTTACTCGATTTTATTTAAGCAATCTTTTTTATTTAAATAATTAGAATTATCAAAAATTAATGAACAATTGGCCAATTTTTATTGCGGAGTTTAAATCGTATTTGAAGATAGAACGTTCTCTTTCCTCCAATACGATTGAAGGTTATTTGGAGGATGTTAAAAAGTTGGAGCAATTTATTGAAATGGAATTTTCTGGTATACAACCTGAAAAAGTAGAAACAGAACACATTCGAAAATTCTTACACTATATTACAGAATTAGGGTTGGCCATTTCATCTCAAAATAGAATTTTATCTGGAATTAAATCATTTTATAAGTATCTTTTAATGGAAGATATAATGAATGATAACCCAGCTGAGTTAATTGAAACTGCAAGAACTGGAAGAAAACTACCCGATACACTGAACAACAATGAGATTGAAATGTTATTGAGTGAAATTGACAGAAGTACACCGGAAGGAGAAAGAAATACGGCAATTATTGAGGTTTTGTATGGTTGCGGACTTCGCGTTAGTGAGTTGGTTAATTTAAAAATATCCAATATTTACTTTAATGACGACTTTATCCGTGTTACCGGAAAAGGCGATAAACAAAGGTTAGTCCCTCTTGGAGGGATGGCGAAAAAACACATTCTTATTTATTTGAATGAAATTAGAATTCACATGTCCATTCAAAAGGGGCAAGAAGATTTCTTATTTCTTAATCGGAGAGGAAAACAACTTTCTCGAGTAATGATTTTTACCATAATTAAATCCTTAGCAGAAAAGGCTGGAATACATAAAAATATAAGCCCGCATACTTTACGTCATTCTTTTGCTACCGAACTTTTGCAACGTGGTGCTGATTTGCGGGCCATTCAAGATATGTTGGGTCACGAATCGATTACCACGACCGAAATTTACACTCATTTAAATCAAGCCGATTTACTGGATGCTATTATTCATTTCCACCCACGGTCTTAATTAAATTTGTTACACAAAATGAATATTTGGAACCGCATTTAGCTAATTTCGCATTCCAATATTTTTTATGGCTAGTATCATTCCTTTTCGCGCAATTCGTCCTCACAGAAATAAAGTAAGTCTTGTTGGTTCAAGATCTTACATTAATTATTCTAGGAAAGATTTCAAAGAAAAATTAGCGGCAAACCCTTATACATTTTTACATGTAATTACAGCGGCTTACGGCTTGCAGGATGATGACGAAAGAACTTTGCTTGAAAGATATCGTGAAGTGCGTGAAAGATTTGAAGAATTCCATGATAATGGGATTTTTATGCGCGATAAAAAACCGCAGTTTTATATCTACCAACAAATTAAATTGGGCCATTCCTTTACGGGCGTAATAGCTGGAGTTTCTATTGATGATTTTAATAACGGTAACGTAAAAAAGCATGAAAACACCCTTACAAAACGAGAGGCGATTTTTGCGAGTTACTTAAAAGAAACAAAAATTAATGCCGAACCCGTTTTACTGACATATAAGCACCAGGATCGTATTGATGAATTAATTAAAAAATATACTGAAACCCGCCCTGAATATGAGTTTTCTACTACTGATAAAACCATTCATAACATGTGGCTGATTTCAGAGGATGAAGACATTGCAAATATGACTTCTGCTTTTGGAAATGTACCCGATATGTATATTGCAGATGGTCACCATCGATGTGCCTCTTCTGCACGGCTAGCAAACGATTTACGTGCATATTATGGTAGCGAACCCGGAGAAGCATACGACTATTTTATGGCTTTTTTGATTTCTGACCATCAATTAAATATTTTACCATTCAATAGATTAGTCAAGGGTTTAAATGGTAACTCAAAGGAACAACTTTTAGAAAAAATAAAGAAAAACTATACTGTTGAGCTTTTAGAAAAAAAATGCCGCCCAACAGAAAAACATCATATACATATGTACCTTGCGGGTCAATGGTATAAACTAATTTTGAATACGAATTTGATACATGTGGATGACACAATTTCAAATTTAGATAGTCACCAATTATCTGAAACTATCCTTACACCAATTTTAGGAATTGAGGATATTAAAACGGATAATAGAGTTCAATTTTATTCAGGAGACAAAGGCTTGAAAGGCATGGTAAAGTTAATTGCTAAAGAAAAAGCCGACATCGCTTTTGTATTGTATCCAGTTGAGGTTAATCAATTAATTGATATTTCCAATAAAGGATTAACGATGCCTCCAAAAAGCACTTGGATTGAACCAAAACTAAGAAGCGGGTTAACAATTTATTCAATTTTCGATCATTAAAATCACTAGGAAATGAGTATTGAGAAAAATATAAGCCTAATTACCAAGAATTTATCGAAAGATGTAACGCTAGTGGCTGTTTCCAAAACAAAGCCTATTGAAGATATTCTTGTTGCATACAACTGGGGACAACGACATTTTGGAGAGAATAAAGCAATAGAATTACGTGATAAATACGAAGCCTTGCCAAAAGATATTGAATGGCACATGATTGGTCAATTACAAACCAATAAAGTGAAATACATCGCCCCTTTTGTTTCCTTGATTCAATCGGTGGATAGTGAACGTTTAATAGCCGAAATTAATAAGCGTGCAAAAGCTAATAATAGGGTAATTGACGTATTAATTCAGGTGCATATTGCACGCGAAGATTCAAAGTCGGGCTTTTTATTTGCGGAGGCTTTTGATATCATGAAAAATAATTTGTTCGAAAAATATACCCATGTGAATATCAGGGGTTTTATGGGGATGGGGACAAATACCTGCATTGAAAGTGTTGTAGAGGAAGAATTCGGAAAATTACATAACTTGTTTTTGCAATGCCAAAAATTTAAATCAGATTTTGATATTCTCTCTATGGGAATGAGCAACGATTATAAATTAGCTATTAAAAATGGTTCTAATTTAATTCGCCTAGGCTCAAAGATTTTCGGTGAGCGCGATTACTCAACCAAATAAATTCTTACAATGATTCAATTAGATTATTCTAAAATTTGCCTTGAATCTATTGACATAATTAAATCGGTTGGAGAATATATTCTTCAGCAGCGAAAAGGATTTAAATCAGATAAAATTGAAACCAAAAGTCTCAATAGCTTAGTTAGTTATGTAGACAAAACTGCTGAAAAAGAACTCGTTACAAAATTAGGTGCGTTAGTGCCAACAGCTGGTTTTATAGCGGAAGAGGGCACTTCATCAAAAATTGGCGAAACATTTAACTGGGTCATTGACCCACTTGATGGCACCACAAATTTCATGCATGGTGTTCCTTTGTTTTCCATTAGTGTTGCGCTTACAGAAAATGGTTTTCCCGTTATTGGTATCGTTTATGAAATAAATCTAGATGAATGTTTCTATGCGTGGAAAGAAAGTAAAGCCTACTTAAACGGAAATGAAATTTCTGTGACTACCTCTACCCGACTATCCGATACTTTATTGGCCACCGGATTTCCCTATCACGATTTTGACAAGATGGATGGTTTTTTAGAATCTTTGCGGTACTTTATGGAAAATACACGTGGCATGCGAAGGCTTGGATCTGCGGCAGTTGATTTGGCGTATGTTGCTTGTGGCCGATTTGATGGTTTTTATGAATATGGATTAAATCCTTGGGACGTTGTGGCTGGTGCTTTTATTGTAGAGCAAGCCGGGGGTAAATCGGGCTTTTTTACGGATAAAACAGCGTTTACAGATGGTAGTGAAATACTTGCAACGAACGGTTTAATTCATCTTGAAATGCAAAATCTAATTGCCAAGTTTTACACGCAAAAAAAGGTAGTTTAAAGGATGTTTTTCATTATTAGATTACCAAATACTTTTATTTAGATTATACTTAATTATTTGATAAATAATAAATTAAACCCAAATACAATCCTGTTAAATCTATCTATTCTATAGACGTAACTCTTTTACTAGATTTTCAACAAACAGAGCCAATTCATCTGGTTTTTTCTTTTCAAAATGGTTCACATCGATGGGTTTTCCAATACACACTTTAATAACTCCTGGGGTAATTCTAAAACCTGGAGGATTTACCTCACGTGAACCCACAATTGCGATGGGCACAATGTCAATACTACATTCAAGAGCCAAAACAAACGTTCCTCTGCGAAACAGTTTCATTTTCCCATCTCGAGTCCTTGTTCCTTCAGGAAATGAAATAATATCCTTTCCTTTTTTAATTTCCTTGCCTGCCCTTTTTAAACTATTCAATGCATTCTTATGATTAGCCCGATCAACAAACACCATTCCCACCGCACCCATGAACCAGCCAAAAATTGGTATTTTTTGTAGTTCCGCTTTGGCTAAAAAGAATAATGGAACGGGTAATGCCTTAAAAAGTATAGGGATATCAAACGAAGACTCATGATTGGATGCGTAAATTACATTCTTGTGTTTTGGAATGTTCTCCTTCCCTTCCACAACCAATTTCACACCCGAAATCGCAATTATGAACCCTGACCATATCTGAGAAATAAAATAAATAGCACGTTTTTGTCCTATAATGGGTAAAATAATCAATCCCAATGTGGCGCTTATGAAGGTCCATAACCAAATCAACATAATTTGAAGCACATTTATTACCACCATAAATTAGTCTAAATTTCTAACACAAATATGAAAAAGAATTTATGATAACCAATGCGTAAAATTTACTTTTGAATCTATGTTATTTGCTGTTGTTGATATTGAAACTACTGGAGGAAATGCGCGTTCGGGAAAAATTACCGAAATCGCTATTATTATTACCGATGGCAAGGAAATTATTGAAACCTTCGAGTCTTTGGTTGACCCAGGAATGTATATTCCCAGTTTTATTACCAACTTAACTGGCATTACGAATATAATGGTGGAATCAGCCCCAGATTTCAATCAAATTGCTCCAAGGGTATATGAACTACTAAAAGACAAAATTTTTGTGGCTCACAACGTTAATTTTGACTATTCATTTGTGAAAAAACAATTAGATGAGTCTGGTTTTTCCATTGATGACAAAAAACTATGTACCGTAAAATATAGCCGAAAAATCACCCCTGGACATCGTTCATATTCTTTAGCAAACAACTGTTTACGCTTTAATATTAAGAATAATGCGGCACACCGAGCTATGGGCGACACCAAGGCTACGACTATTCTTTTACACAAATTACTCCATCTTGACGAAAAAGATTCTTGGCAAACTTTGGTATTTGGTAAGGAGAAAGACATGCACTTGCCAGTACACCTAAGTAAATCCATTTACGATAATCTCACCGAAAATACGGGTGTTTATTATTTCAAGGATAAATTGGGTAAAATTATTTACATCGGAAAGGCAAATAATATTAAGAAGCGTGTCCAGCAACATTTTAGCGGAGATAAAATATCTGAAAAATCTCAAGCCTTGTACCGTAACCTCAGTTCCATAGAAACAGTGGAAACGGGCTCCGAAATTCTTGCGCTACTTCTTGAGGATTCTGAAATACGAAAATATTGGCCTCCGTTAAATAAGGCGCAAAAGTCAAACCCTACGAAATTTCATTTGAGTTATTACAAGGATCAAAATAATAATTGGCGTTTGTGCATTGTAAAAGGAAAGCATAGTGGCGCAAAAATTAGTACTACATTTAGTTGGATGGAGTCACGAGAAACTCTTTTTGAGATCGTTAAGTCCAATAACTTATCTCCTGAACTTTGTCAGGTTAAATTGGACACTTTAAATTCTGTTTCCCATGCGGAACATAATTCAAACTTTGAGAATTTATTGGATTCCATACAAACCAATCCAACCAACTTTTTGATTTGGGAAAAAGGGGTCAAAGAAGATGAATCTGCATTTATATTAGTCAGGGATAGTTTGTTTTTTGGATTTGGATTTATACCTGAAGTGAATAAAACTACAAAGTACTCGGAATTAGAGCGATACATTCAGCCTATTATTTCATCCGGAATGAGTGCAAAGTATATTTCTAATTACTTAAATACCAATGCTAATTTATCCATTTCAATAATGACTTACACGAGTCAAACCCTTTTATTCTAAAGAAACACCTCTAAAATTTCTGAATAACGGAAACTCTAAAATTGTTAGAATATATATTCTGCTCTTGTAGTATCGGAATTACATCGGGCTCGTAGATATATAAAACTCGTACTTTAGTTTTCGTAGAAAACGAATACTTAAAACCTAGACTAGTTCTTGATTTCACAACCCTAATTGGCTCTTGATTCACATATAGATTAAAAAAAGGCTCAAACCCAAATAAACCGACCCACTCACCATGTTTGTTTTCTGTTTTATTCAAAATATATTGAAACATCAATCCATACCTGAATTTTAGCTCAAAATAATTATAGGTTTTGTTTGTAGAGGTTCCTAAAAAATGAATGCGTTCTTCAAATCGTACAAAATGCTTTAATTCAACTCTATTCGATTTTGGCCAAGAATATTTCACCCCTTGCCATGGACGTATTTCCAAATCTGCAACCCTTTGTGGTAAATAGACCAAAAACAAGGCTAAACCACTGATTACTTTACTATTTTTAAACTTGTAACCTACACCCGATCTTCCATGTAACCTTTGCCAATTATCGGTATAATCTAGTCTAAAACGGTAGCCAAAATCCGATTCCATAAACCAATTTCCCTTCAAGTTATTAGAATCATTATAATCTAGCCAAACTCCATAAAAATTAGGCTGAGTCAACGATTCTTTACTCAGAAACAATGTGCTAAAGGTTAAAAAAACCGAAACCAACATTAATTTCATTTTTATTCTTTTTGTTGGATTTAAATCTCTAATACACTTTTAATACGGGATACAAATTGTGCTCCTTTTCATAAAATGGCGATTGGGTATATAACCAATACAACCGCATATTTCCATTCGTTAAAAATAGTGAATCAGTCACCATTTTTTTATCATATTTAGCCTTAAGATCTGTGTTTTCTTCTAGCATTTTTTTTGCATATGGCTCGAATACATAAGAAGAATACCACTCCTTTTGCTGTGTGATTTCATCATAGAAGTTCCATGCAAAATAACTGTCCTCAGAAATAGGTTCTAACACATTTAAAATAAATCTCCAACCCATTTGTTGTGTGGATATTAAGTAATCTCCCTTATCAAAACTCATGGAAACTAAAGAATCTTTAGTCTGCATATTAGAATGTAAATAATGGCCCTCGTATGGATTAGATACAGATTTGAAATTGGTAATGTAAGTTCCTGTACCAGTTATCAAGGTATCTTCTGTAATCATTTCCATTTGAATTTTATTACTCTTCAATCTCGAAACGACTTCTTTCCAACTGCCTTTTACAACATAATACTTCGGCACGCGTACTGCATCAATTTTATCAAAATCATTAAAATACTTAATTTCGATTTCTTCTGGTCTATCCCTATTATACTGAAGTAAATCGCGACCTAAAATATCGCTATAAACGTATTCAGGGGCATAGGATAAAAAGTTAATCCATTCAAATTTGGTCGTGTCCAGTTTCAAATTAACAAATTCTGTATTTGCTGGGATAGATGCATCCGCAATCCTTTTGTTTTCAATTATGGTTTCTGAATTTGCGTTTGCATATTGCCCTAATAACTGCAAAAATTTAAGCGTGTATTCTACTCTATCGTCAAAAGGTTTCCACATGTGCGCCTCTGTGGTAAAACCAATACAATTGAAAAGAGATGCATACCCCGTGCTAAACCGTGGCATATCATTAAACGCATTTATTCCACTGTTCGGAGTAGTACCAAATACGTTAACATAAGGTGCTAATGGGGTGTAATTAGAATAAATATATGGTTCTAAATCGTTTTTCAAAAAGTTTGCCAAAACAGGATTTAATCGTTCTTTTCGGGGAGACAACAATGTCATAGTGTATTGATAATCTGCGCCATTTGACGTGTGCGTATCAATAAATATATGAGGTTTTAACCAATGAAATAAACGCGTGAAACTTTCTGAATTTTTACTGTCGTTTTTAATGAAATCACGATTTAAATCCAGATTTCGTGCATTCCCTCTAAAGCCATGCTCTATTGGGCCGTTTTGGTTTGCACGACTACAACACCCTCTATTCAACAAACCGCCCACATTGTACACCGGTATAATGGCAATCACCACATTTTCAGGAATCTTTTTCGAATTCAACATTTCCTTTGCCCATAGTAAACTCGCATCAATACCGCACGGTTCTCCGGGATGAATTCCATTCATGACAAATAAAATGCTTTTGTTTTGAAATGCTTCTGGATTAAATTGTTCGGAAGAATTAATTAAAAATAAGTGCAATGGTTTGCCAGAATCCGTTTCTCCAAAAGTCAGTAAGCGACATTGTGAAAAATCATCTTCTAATTTTTGATAATCAGAAATCAAATCCGCGTAAGCAATGGTTTGGTTTTCTACTCTCATTTCTTGGGCGTTACCCGAAAAGAAATAGAGAAAAAACCCAAAGAAAATAGCTGTTTTACTGCACATAAATTAATTAATCGAAATACCGTGTATTTTTTTAGGATTCGAACTTGTAACCTACACCTCTAACCGAAAAAAAATGCTTGGGTTGGCGCTGGTTTTTTTCAAAATACTTTCGGTAAGCTAAAATATAGTTATCAATTGTTCGTGTGGAGGGAAAAACATCATAACCCCAAATTTTTTGTAAAATTTCTTCTCTTGAAACAACCTTTCCTTTTTTCTCAATCAGTAATTTCAAAAGCTTCATTTCTCTTTTTGAAAGCGACTTGGTTTCATTTTCCCAGGTTACAATTTCAAAGCTCGAAAAGTTTACTTTATTTCCACCGAATTCAAACGAATCCATCATCTCGGAGGTATTCTGAGACAATTCTACACCCCTTTTTATCAAAAGGTTAACTCTGAGAAGAAATTCTTCCAAATTAAATGGTTTCGACATGTAATCATCTGCACCAGTCTTTAATCCCAAAATTTTATCCTCAGGAGTATTTTTTGCGGATAAAAATAAAATGGGCACTTTTTTATTTTCAAGACGAATTGTTTCACAAACCGTATACCCATCCATTTTAGGAATCATTACATCCAATATTATGAGTTGAAAATGACTGGAATGGAACTTTTCTATAGCTTGTTCACCATCTTTAGCAACGGTAACACTGTAACCCTCAAATTCTAAATTCAACTTCAACGCTTCATATAAGGAAGGTTCATCCTCCACTAATAAAATTCTTTCTGCCATAGAAATCTTGATTTTAACAACAAATTTAACGGATATTCCGAGAAACCTTATTTATAGATTACATTTTTAAGAATATTCAAATCGAAGACCTTCCGAAGCTAACTTTACATTTTCAAATTCCAATTTCGCTTCTTTTAAATGCGGGTTTAAATCTTTGTATCGCGCAGAATAATGACCTAGAATTAACTCTCCCACTTCGGCAAGTTTGGCAATTTTCCCCGCTTGCTTGGCTGTAGAATGCATGGTTTGTTTAGCCCGTTGTTTCTCCGATTCTAAAAATGTTGCTTCGTGGTAAAGTACGTCCACATTTTTAATAATAGGAAGAATTTTTTCGGTGTATTTGGTATCTGAACAAAAAGCATAGTTCCAAACTTTATTTGGATCTCTCGTAATTAGACTATTCTTAAATACCTTTCCGTATTCATTTACAAAATCTGCTCCATCCTTTATAGCTGGCATTTGAGAAATGGGAATATTTAATTCAGCTATTATTTCCTTATTTAATTTTCTCTTTCCTATTCTTTGAGCAAACAAAAATCCATTTGTAGGTATTCGATGGGCTAATGGAATAGTATATACACTTACAATTGAATCCTCATAAATCAATTCTGATTTCCCATGGGATAATTCAATAAACTCAATTTCAAAATCATACCTAGTAAAGGATGCTTTTAGTTGTAGATCAACCATTTCTTTTAATCCAGGTGGCGAGTATATTTTCAAAAGTGTTTGACGCCCTAAAAGACTCATTGTGCCAAGTAATCCAAACAAACCAAAGTAATGATCCCCGTGAAGGTGGGAAATGAAAATAGCTTTGATACGTTGAATTTTGACCTTATTTCGTCTAACCTGAATTTGCGTTCCTTCACCACAATCAATCATATAAGAATGTTGATCGAATTCCGCTATTTGAGAAGTAGGAAACCTATTCCCAATTGGTATAGCTGAATTAGCACCTAAAATTGTTAGACTAAACGACATATATTATTCTCATTTTATAGACATTCGAGCCAGTTTGAAGGTTTTACCCGAATAACCCGAAAAAATTAATTCATTGTTTCCGGGTCTAAAATCAACCTTAGGAACCCAAAATGGCTTTTTCGAACCTTTTAAAAGTTGATTAATTTTTAAATCTCCTGAATTATCAATGGTTGCCACATACAAATCGGAAGAAGATGTAGATGTCCAAGCGTAATTATCTAATTTGCCATTCGTTTCATTAACCGGATTAAAATTAAAAACGAATGATACTTTACCATCTCCTGATAAAATGCCAACAGAAGTATATTTATCACCATTTACGCTCGGATACTGAATCTTTTGAATGCCTTGACTCCATAATTGCTTTCCATCCTTTGAAAATCTAACCGCACCCGCTCCAATTATCGTATTTGATTTATTGTACCTATTACCACTTCGTACTGTCGATTCAAATGCCACGGTAACTCCCATTTCATCCGAAAATATTTTCTTAATCTCAATATTCGCGAGGGGAAGACTTAACTTGCTTACATTTGGTGACGCTTGAACCAAACCTAGTTCCGTATCTTGAGCATCTTCCCGATGAAATAAAACGCCCTTTGTTAAATTAAAATCAGAATTGTTTTCTACAGAAAAACTATTTGAATCTAAATCAATAGTTGTAAAATACCATGAACGTACATCCTCTTCCTTATCGTAAGCCAAACCAATAACGTTAATGTTTCCTTCGGGATTAATTGCATAATTCATATTCGCAAAGTATCCCGCTTCTAACTTAAGTTCAAATAAAAAGTGGTTCTTATTATCGTCAATTTTAATAACGTAATATTTGAACATTTGCATGACGTCTTCCGTACTCGAAATGCCTTCGATAGTTTCTAAATCTGCATCTAACTGTAAACCCATCATTATGACCTTTCCTTGGTTTGTTAGCCTTCTTTCGCTTCTAAAAAAACGTTCGTCATTATCGGATAGCTGAATGCTATCCTCTCTCCAAACCCTTTCTAATTCACTATTATAAACAATAATATCAAAGGTTTCCACCCCCATATCTTGAAAATCATCTGAGGATTTCTTAGTCACATCAACCATTACAAGCTCCTTGCTTTCAGAAACGTTTACATAATAAGAAATAATTTCATTTTGTTCAAGATACGGTTTCGAGTGCAAAACTCTAGCTCCAGACAGGGTTAATAAATATGGATCTAATATTTGATAATACAACACCTTTAAATTTGATTCTTCATCCTTATAGGTGCTGAAAATATAAATACCAAACGTTGTTTCCTCTACCCGTTTAAAATCTAAATTCCTAGATCCGCTCTTCAATTCGATTTTGTTGGATTTAAGTAAATTCATGTTTCTATCAAAGAGCAAAAACTCCAACTCATTTTCCAACCGGGTATACGCGATTAAATTAGTATTTGACGAGGAAACAAATCTTTTTATTTCTCTTTTACCTGATGTAGAAAACTCTGAACCTACTTCAACTTGCAGACCATCAGGTAGGATTTGAGCATTTGAAAACAATGAAATTAAAAAAAAGGTAAAAAACAATTTAATATGAATCATCGAATTCAATTTCTAAAAAAAATAAGTGGAAGTTTAGTATCTAACCCTCAATTACAAGTCTAATTATATTATTGGAAGTAATAAAACTTATTGGCAGTTAATTTTACTTTTGCCGCATGACAAAATTGATAGCTTGGATAAGCGCTTTTCGTTTAAGAACACTTCCACTTGCTGTTGCAGGAATTATTTTAGGATCGTTTTTGGCCGTAAGCGATCAAAATTATAATTGGAGTATCATTTTGTTAGCTTTACTCACCGCGGTTTTATTACAGATTTTATCCAATCTAGCTAATGATTATGGCGATTTTTCCAAAGGAACGGATAACGAACACAGAGTTGGTCCCACTCGGGCACTGCAAAGCGGAAAAATTAATCAGTCGGAAATGAAATCCGCTTTGATAATCACAAGTGTTATAACCCTAATCTCAGGTATTCTCTTGCTTTGGGTAAGTTTTGGAACAGATAAATTGCTTTATGCAATCGTGTTTTTTAGTATCGGTATATTGGCAATTTGGGCAGCAATTAAATATACTGTAGGAAAATCAGCCTATGGGTATCAGGGTTTTGGAGATTTTTTTGTTTTTCTGTTTTTTGGTTGGGTGTCGGTAGTAGGCATTTATTTCTTGCAAGTTCAATCCATAGAATTTAAAATTTTTCTACCCGGAACAGCAATGGGCTTCTTAAGTGCAGGCGTTTTAAACTTGAACAATTTGCGTGACATTGTTAACGACAAAGCAAGTAATAAAATTACATTAGCTGTTAAATTAGGGGCAGATAATGCACGCATATACCAATTAGTATTACTTGGTGGAGCATTCATCTCAAGTATCTGTTTTACCCATTTTTTTGGTCATGGAACTTGGCAATATCTATACTTTTTAAGCTTTGTTCCTTTAGGGTTTGTGGCCTTCAAGTCATTTACAACCCCCAATTTAAAAGACCTAGACCCACTTCTAAAAGTTCAAGCACTAAGCACGTTACTTTTTGCACTTACTTTTGGCTTAGGCCAAACTCTTTAATCCTCTAGGAATTATTTCTGTCACCTTTTACGCAATGGGTTAACTATAAGAAATGGTAATTCAGGGGATTTTTCATTGTACTTTTGCATTCTGGCTAGATTCAATTACGCCAAATTAATTAGACCGTTTATGTCTTTCAAATCACTCGGATTATCAGATCCCATCCTCAAAGCTATTTCAGAAAAAGGATATACTGAACCTTCTCCTATTCAATTAAAAGCCATTCCACAAGTTTTAGAAGGCAAAGATGTTTTGGCTTCTGCTCAAACAGGAACTGGAAAAACTGCTGGATTTATACTTCCAATACTCGAATTACTTTCGAATAGAGGCCAACAAAAAAAGCGTCCAATTAGAGCTTTGGTATTAACTCCAACACGTGAACTTGCCGCCCAAATTTATGAGAATGCACGTGAATATAGTACGCACATGCAATTCAAATCAGCTGTTATTTTTGGGGGCGTAAAACAAAGACCACAAGAGGCTACTCTACGCCAAGGAGTTGATTTACTAATTGCTACTCCGGGTAGGTTACTGGATTTGGAAAATCAAGGGATAATCTCCCTTAGAAATATTGAAATTTTAGTTTTAGATGAGGCCGATAGAATGTTAGATATGGGATTTAAACGTGACATTGATAAAATCATGGCACTTGTTCCTAGAAAACGCCAGAGTTTACTTTTTTCGGCAACCTTTTCAAAAGAAATTAAAAAACTTGCACAGGCAACATTAAACAACCCTGTTTTAGTTGAAGCTACCCCAGAAAACACAACCGTTGAAAAAATAAATCAAAAGGTTATATATGTGGATAAGGGGCGTAAACCTTCTTTGCTTTCTAAATTAATTTCTGAAGGTAAATGGAAACAAGTTTTAGTTTTTACCCGAACCAAACATGGTGCAAATAAATTAACAAAGTTCTTGATTGCAAATGACATTTCTGCAGATGCTATTCATGGAAACAAAACCCAAAACAATCGTATAAAAGCGCTAAAAGGGTTTAAAAATGGAGATGTACGCGTTTTAGTTGCCACAGATATTGCGGCTCGTGGATTAGACATTCCTTTATTGCCACATGTAGTTAATTATGAATTACCCAATATTCCTGAGGATTATGTGCACCGTATTGGAAGAACTGGTCGTGCAGGAGCAAGTGGTGAAGCAGTTTCGTTTGTAAGTCAAGAAGAAAAGGACTATTTACGTGATATTCAGAAGCTTTTAGGTGAAACTATTGAGGTTAAGGCCGTTGAAGGATATGAGCCTCAAGAAAATACTGGTCCTACAAAACCCGCGGGAAAAAAGCAGAATGTTCGTAAACCGAGACCAAATTCAGGTGGTGCTGGAAACAGTAAAAAGAAATTTGGTAACCGTCCCAAAAGTGGGGGGCAAAAGAGTAATTCTGGAAACAGAAATTAACCTACTACTCTAGGCATAAAGAAGATTACGAAAATCTTCAGCCACTTTTAGACACTCAGAAACCTTATTTATAGACATACAGTATTCAGACATGGTGCATTTTTCATCATGAATACAGTCAAATGCATGAAGATTTATTTTAGCGAATTCTGGTTTAAATGTTACACATTTTTGGTAACGACTCATTAAATCGCCTTCTTCTACATTTTGAACTTGGTGTTTGGTCAAATACGCTTTAAAAAAATTATCAATAGCCATTTTGGTACCTTGACAAACCGAAAGAGTCATCACATCCTCGTGAGGCTTATTTAATTCTTGCTCTGCCCTATTAAGCAAAAGGTTTCCTTCATTTAGGTAGTTTTCATACTTGTGTTCCATTTAAATTAGTTTTAGGTCGGGATGCCCAAGACTAAAGCCTGTCAAGTACCCGAAAATTATTAAAACTAACCACTAAGTTTACAAAGAATCCACTAGGTTCTAAAGAAAAAAACATTCCCTATGAACCTTGTGAAAACTTTGTATCTATTATGGTTTTTCCATCCACATTTGTTAATTATACAGAGGCAGTCAATTTCGCTTCTTCTTTGTCATTGCTTTCGCTGTCCATTTTGCTAAGAAGTTCCTTTTGCGCCTGATAATCCTGATTTTGTATTCCCGCACGTGATTGAAGCATTCTCCATGCTTTTCTTCTTTCCACAGTAAAAATTACCAACTGACGAGATAAAATATAATACACTGGATTTCCTTCTACATCGTAATCGATAGTGTATACACCAAAATCAGGGATAAATGATCTATGCTCTGGGTTTACATGATTTCTATGAATTACATCATTCATTGTAACCTTTTCAATCATATCCATCAACTCTACCATTCCTTCTACCTTAGATTCATTTACCTTTTTAAAGTGCAAACGGAATCGCGCTTCGGTGAAAGCCCAATGGGCTGCAGTAAACGTATATTTCTTTTTAGTTACTGGAGCCATTTTTGTAGCCCAATCGTTCGTGTAATTTTGATTCGATTTAATATCTAAGGTATCAAAATATGTTTCGCCATTCATTGGA
>JBFFMY010000047.1:0-21774 GCA_041563475.1 Salibacteraceae bacterium | reverse complement strand
TAAGGGCCGTGATGATTTGACGTCATCCCCACCTTCCTCACCGTTTGCACGGGCAGTTTCTCTAGAGTCCCCGACATTACTCGCTGGCAACTAAAGATAGGTGTTGCGCTCGTTATGGGACTTAACCCGACACTTCACAGCACGAGCTGACGACAACCATGCAGCACCTTGAAAATTGTCCGAAGAAAAAACTGTTTCCAGTCCTGTCAATTCCCATTTAAGCCCTGGTAAGGTTCCTCGCGTATCATCGAATTAAACCACATGCTCCACCGCTTGTGCGGGCCCCCGTCAATTCCTTTGAGTTTCAATCTTGCGACCGTACTTCCCAGGTGGATTACTTAATGCTTTCGCTTTGCCACTAACTTTGTATCGCTAATAGCTAGTAATCATCGTTTACGGCATGGACTACCAGGGTATCTAATCCTGTTCGCTACCCATGCTTTCGTACCTCAGCGTCAATGTTGGCTTAGTGAGCTGTCTTCACTATTGGTGTTCCATGACATATCTATGCATTTCACCGCTACATGTCATATTCCGCCCACTTCAACCAAATTCAAGATAAACAGTTTTAATGGCAGTTCCGAAGTTGAGCTTCGGGATTTCACCACTAACTTATTTATCCGCCTACGTACCCTTTAAACCCAATGAATCCGGATAACGCTTGCACCCTCCGTATTACCGCGGCTGCTGGCACGGAGTTAGCCGGTGCTTATTCGTATGGTACCGTCAGTTTTCTACACGTAGAAAAGTTTCTTCCCATATAAAAGAAGTTTACAACCCATAGGGCATTCATTCCTTCACGCGGCATGGCTGCGTCAGAGTTTCCTCCATTGCGCAATATTCCTCACTGCTGCCTCCCGTAGGAGTCTGGTCCGTGTCTCAGTACCAGTGTGGGGGATCATCCTCTCAGAACCCCTAGACATCGTAGCCTTGGTGGGCCGTTACCTCACCAACTAGCTAATGTCACGCATACCCCTCTTTAACCGATAAATCTTTGATGTAATCATGATGCCATGTCTACATATTATAAGGTATTAATCCACGTTTCCATGGGCTATCCCTTTGTTAAAGGTAGGTTGTATACGCGTTACGCACCCGTGCGCCACTCGTCATCTTCTTGCAAGCAAGAAATGTTACCGTTCGACTTGCATGTGTTAAGCCTGCCGCTAGCGTTCATCCTGAGCCAGGATCAAACTCTCCGTTGTAATAAACTTAATTGTCTATCACGAATTATAAATATCTCAAGGATATTTGCTTAAATTTTTATGCTTTCCAACTATTCAAAGAACTTTATCAATACACCTAAATGTATCTATCTTTTCTCTTATTCTTAACCTCCTATTCCTAGTTGATTCGCCCTAAAAGCTTATTTCTCGTTTTCTTTTCCCTCGTAAGGGGCGGCAAAGGTAATACTGTTTTTATTATCAGCAAGAAAAAATAGAAAAAAAATAATTTATTTTCTCCCTTTCCTACATCATTATCAAAACTCGTTATAATCTCAGCCGCTTTTCCCTCGTAAGGGGCGGCAAAGGTATAGTGTTTATTCTTTCATGCAACCATATTTCTTTACTATTTTTTAATTATTTTTTACCCCTAACTTAACTCCTTATTTATCCATTACTTACACGCCCTCCCCCTTTCCCTTTCACCCCCCTACTACCCCTCTTTTATCCACTCCCTTTTACCCCAATTTCTTATACCTTATATATAAGAGATTCCAAGAAATGAAAAAATAAACAAAACAGGAACTAAAACCTTATTAAAACCATTAGGAATTTGAAGAAAAATTAAGAGAAATTGATTTGTAGGCACTACTGATTGACAATTTATTGAAAATTTGAACCGAAAATTGCATCTACATTTGCCTTAACATATCTCCCCAGATAATATGACATACAAGAAACTACTACTTCTACATGCGTTTCTTTTACTTGCATTACATATGCAAGCACAAATGCAAATGGGCATTGCACACGACAATGTTAACGTTACCGAAAATATTCGAATCAATCCTGCTTTAGCCGTAGATCCTATTCCTTGGTTAGATATCAAACTTACCGGGATTTATGCTATTGCCGTAAACAATGGCGCATATATGCAGAAAGACAGCGTCAATATTTGGAAAAATCAATATCCTTCTGAATTAACTCAGAATTTCAACCAAACAAAAGTTGGTGGCCAAATGGAAGCGATGGTTTACGGGCCTGCATTTAACATGAGCCTTGGGAAATTTTCTATTGGGCTTAACACAGGGGTTAGAAATTACTTATACGGCAGAGATTTAAACCAAGAAATTGCCCAAGCAATAATAGATGGTCCTCAAATACCCGAATACTACGGCCAACAACTGGAAGGCGGAAATTACAGAGTGAAAGGAATGAGTTTTGCCGAAATAGGGGTAAATGGCGGGTATATGTTATACGAAATGGGCGGCCGGGTGATAAACATTGGCGCAAATGTAAAATACCTATTTGGAATTGGCGGTATAAATATGCTTGTAGACAATTTCAGCTATGAAATGCAAGATACAACCCAGGCAACCATATATGATTTTACCGGAAAATATGGCGGGGGGAATTTAAAATTTGGAAGTGGTAAAGGTGTAGGAATTGACATCGGTATCACGTTTGAGAAAAAGGTGAATAAAAATACTTTCATCCCGCATAATCGAGTTTCAAAATGTAGATATACAGAATACTTGTATAGAATTGGGTTTTCCGTATTAGATATCGGTTCTGTTAAATTTAATAGATCATCTTATTACCGGGAGGTTGAAAACGGAAGCGGCCCATGGAACGATTACGCTACCTATGAAGTGAATAGTATTAGCGATATAATTTCAGAAGTAGATCAGCTTGTTTCTAACGGTATAGTTGATCGAGACAACAAGTATAAGGCTAAATTACCCTTATCCTTTTCTTTGCAATTTGATTACAACGTTGGCCAAGGAATATATGTGAACACATTTTTACTCTATGGTGCAGGATTGAAAAACTCATTTGGCGCAGAACGATTAAGTATGCTTGCTATAACGCCACGATATGAAACAAAACGCATGGGCTTTGCTGCCCCGTTTAGTATTAATGAATTGGGAAGATCGGGGCTAGGACTAAGTGTTCGATTTTGGTATTTAGCATTTGGAACTGACAATATCCTTCCATTAATATTTAATATGAATATTTATAGAATGGATGCATATGTTCAGCTCAAACTTCCCATTTATGCAAGTAATAAATGCAAGAAAAAAGGATTAGGTGAAAACCTATGGCACTTTAAAGATTGCAGTGGTCCAGGTGCTCCAAATCCAAGAGGAAGACAAAAAAGAGATTATACTTCTAGTCGCTGATCCACCAAATCTTTTAGTAAGACACTTGGACGATATCTATCATCTCCATAACGAACATGTAATTGATTCAATCCGTTAAGGACATTTTTCAAGCCTATTTGGTTAGCCCAAGATAAAAGTCCTTTTGGGTAGTTTACACCACGTGTCATTGCGGTTTCTATATCCTTTTTAGAGGCCACTTGAAGAAATAAAGCGTCAACAGCTTCATTTATGAGCATAAATAAAATCCGGTGAAAAATAATCTCTCCCTTTTCTAGATTATTATCCGGACTTGGCGTTTTCGCTCCTTCAGAATAATCATAAAATCCTCTACCCGTTTTTCTTCCCAACCAATTCGCTTCTTTCAATCTTTTTTGAGTAATGGAAGGCTTATATCTAGGATCGAAAAACATTTCCGTCCAAACCGTTTCCGTAACTACAAAGTTCACATCATGACCAATTAAATCCATTAATTCAAATGGACCCATTCTAAAATGGCCCAGTTCTTTCATCGCCCAATCAATTGTAGCCACATCTGCAAAACCTTCTTCCAACATTTTTATAGCCTCACTATAAAATGGCCGAGCAACCCTATTCACAATAAAACCAGGGGTGTCTTTGGCAATAACAACCTTTTTCTTCCAACCTGAAATCAGTTCAACAACATTCTCGGTAACCTTATTATCTGTTACCATTGAAGGTACAATTTCCACCAACGGCATGATAGGCGCAGGATTAAAAAAATGAATTCCTATAAAACGATTTGGTCGTTTCAACCCTCCTCCGATAGAAGCAATAGACAAAGATGACGTGTTGGTTGCTAAAATTGCATCTTCGCTTATCACATTTTCTAACGTGCTAAAAATTTGTTTCTTCACCTCCAATTTTTCAACTACTGCTTCAATAATCAAATCGCAACACTCAAAGTGATTTAATCCTTCCGCGAAACTAATTCTCGATTGAATTTCATTGGCTATTTCTTTAGTCACCTTTCCTTTCGAAATCAATTTATCCATTACGATTGATAAATTCACCTTGGATGTTCTTAAAGTTTCTTCGTTCACATCATAAACACATACTTCATGACCTGCAGTTGCAGCAACTTGCGCAATACCGGATCCCATTGCTCCAGCACCTATAACGCCTATTTTACTTGTACTATTCAATTTCATATGTTGACTATCTCCCTTTAAATTCTGGTTTTCTTTTTTCTAAAAAAGCATTCACACCTTCCGAATAATCATAACTATTCCCTGCCATGGTTTGAAGTTGATCTTCTAATTTCAATTGGGCCGTTAAATCATTTTGAAACGAGGCATTCAGTGCTCTTTTGGTCAACCCTAAGCCAAATGTTGGCATTTTAGCCAGCACTTTCGCAGTTTTTAGCGCTTCTATTTCAAGAGACTCATCCACAATTACCTTGTAAATCATTCCCATTTTCTCCGCATCCGAGGCTGAAATTTTATCACCTAGCATCATTAACGCAGTTGCCTTTTGCATTCCAATAATTCTTGGAAGAAAGAAAGTGCCTGCACTATCCGGTATTAACCCAATTTTACTAAACGCTTGAATAAAAGAAGCTGATTCAGCCGCAAATGTGATATCACAGGCCAAAGCAATATTAGCTCCTGCTCCTGCTGCCACCCCATTAACTCCACAAATTATAGGTTTTTCAATATTTCTTAATTGTTCAATAATTGGGTTATAGTGTTCGCTTACTATTTTAGTTAATTCTGGCCCTTCAGGATCAATTGCTTCTGCCAAATCTTGACCTGCACAAAAAGCTTTGCCATTTCCCGTAAGATAAATTGCTCTTACATCGTCATTTACAGCACAGGCTTTCAAGGTGTTTTGAAGAGCCAATGCCATTTCACGAACAAATGAATTATACTTCTCGGATCGGTTCAATCTAATAATCCCAACCCCATCTTCTATCCTAAATTCAATAAATTCACTCATGCTTTTTTGTTTTAACGAAAGTAAATATTTGTGTTCTGGAATGTTCTGTAAAAATCAGAAAATTACCTTTTAAATACATTAGATAAATCTGTAAATTAGCACAAAATTGGAAGACTAATGAAAATCAAAAAAATAGTACTCCTCGCGTTGATAAGTGTTTCTTTAAATGCCTTTGGGCAATTTGAGCCAACCCCAACGGATGAGACACCTACTAAACAAAAAGCACCTAAAACGAACAAACAAGTAAAAACAAACACCCCAATAAAGGAAAAAATTATAGTTGGAGGTGGGCTCGATTTACAGTTTGGAAATATAACGTTTGTTGGCGTCACACCTTTGTTGGCCTATAAAGTTACTGATGAGTTGATGGTTGGCGGAATCTTTACGTATCGCTATTTTAAAAATGATCTATACATCCCTAGCTACTCTACAAGTACATATGGAGTAGCGCCATTTGCGCGATATACCATATTCAAAGGTTTATTTGCGCATGTGGAATATGAAATGCTTTATGGTGATTTTGCAATCAATGACAACCCTTTTTGGGTAAATAGCTTTTTTGTTGGTGGGGGATATGGATTCCCAATCGGAAACAATGGTTTTGCAGGAATTTACTTACTCTGGAATTTAACGGAAGATCCGAATTACATTCTATATTCTAACCCTGTGGTTCGAATGAGTTTTGGAATTGGACTTTAAATTAAAAAAAATGAGCAAAATAGCATTAATAACGGGCGCTACTTCAGGTATTGGAAAAGCCTGCGCATTCATTTTTGCCCAAAATGGATACGACTTAATTATTACAGGCCGAAGAAATAACAGATTAGTTGAATTATCGGATGTATTAAAAAAAGAACACGACATAAATGTTACTACCCTGTGTTTTGATGTGCGAAATAGAGAACAAACTACTACCCTACTTGAAGGCTTGCCAGAAAACAAAAAAAATATTGCTGTCGTAATAAATAATGCTGGGTTAGCCGTTGGTGTTACTCCCATTGATGAAGGAAATTTTGACGATTGGGACCGAATGATTGACACCAATGTAAAGGGTCTTTTAAATGTAAGTAAAACCGTAATTCCTTGGTTAAAGGCCAATGGGACTGGCCATATCGTTAATATTGGTTCTATTGCAGGCAAAGAAGTGTATCCGAATGGAAACGTTTATTGCGCATCAAAGCACGCAGTAGACGCACTTTCTCAGGCTATGCGAATTGACTTGGTGAAGCATGGAATCAAAGTTACCAATATAGCCCCAGGACTCGTAGAAACTGAGTTTTCAATTGTTAGGTTATATGGAGACAAAGAAAAAGCAGACAACGTTTATGTAGGAATTGACCCTCTTAAACCTGAAGATATCGCAGATGCTATCTGGTATTGTGCATCTAGACCAGCCCATGTAAATATTGCTGACATGCTTATTTTACCTGCATGTCAAGCAAATGCGGTTACCGTTATTCGTAAATAAAAAAGGCACAACCTTTCTAGGTTGTGCCTCGTACTTTGCTTTTTTCTGGCTCTAAAGAATCATAATTTTTTTAATTCCTTGACCATCCGCATTGGTTACGTGTAAAATATACGTTCCAGCGCTAACCGTGGAAATATCTAAATTAGTGGTTCCTGATTCAATGGTTTTTTTCAAAACCATTTTTCCGAAAATATCATACAATTTTATTTCTGCATTTTTTGATACTTTGATATGTAGAATATCTTTTGCAGGTTGTGGAAACACTTTTATTTCATCTTTATCAAATAAATCAACTACAGAGGTAGCACATGCTATTTCACCTACATTGATAGAGTCCGATCCAATACAACCTAACGCATCCGTAACCTGAAGCAAATAATTTCCAGTAAAGAAAATGGTAATGGCATACGAAGTATCTGCGGTGGACCATAAATAGCTATAATCATTTACTAAACTCCCCGCATTCAATTGGAAAACACCAACCGATGTATCACAAATCACGGTATCTGGACCCAAATCAACTATTGGAACAATATTATTTGATAGTAAAGAAACAGAATCAAATGCAATACAAGCATTCCCATCGGCAACTACAAATACGTTCAAACCAGTATCTGCATTCGCTATAGATAAAGTAGTATCACCATTGTTCCACATATAAATAAATGGAGCATTTCCTCCCGTGACGGTGGCAGAAATAGTTCCATCTGATGAAGTATTACAGGTTGGGTTCGTACTAGATAAAGTAATCACTGGCGGAAAATTAACAGAGCTCAAAGTATACATTCCAAAAGCCTCACAACCGGATGCATCTGTTACGGTCACATCATACATTCCTGTGTCAAGCAACGTTATAACAGAACTCGTTTCCCCATTCGACCATGTGTAACTGTATGGGGAAACCCCTCCAGAAACCACCAAAGATATTTGTCCGTTACTTGCGTTAACACAGGTTGGATCTACAACGGTAGGACCTAAATTAATCTGCGTAGGTCCGTTTACCAAAGCGGTATCCACTAATACACATCCATTATCGTCTGTTATCGTAACAACATAAGAGCCTGCAGTCACATTAGATATTTGCGAAAGAATTGATCCGTTTGACCAAGAATATGTGTACGGAGCTGTTCCTCCTGAAACACTAATCAAAGCGGATCCATCACCAAGTTGGTAACACGATTCATCTACAATTGTTTGTGCTGTACTTAGCACCGTTGGCTCAATTAACGTGATTGAATCAATACTCACATCCAAATTTCCATCGGTAACGGTTACGTAATACGTACCCGATCCCAAACCGGTTACAGAATGTGTCGTAGCGCTAATTGCACCAGAATTTGTTCCTGTTGACCACACATAGGTATACGGAGCCACTCCATTTGCAACCGTTGCCATCGCTTCTCCATTGGTGGAGCCGTAGCACGTAATAGCCGATGTTTCTGAAGTAGTTGCAGTAAAAAACAATTGCTCCGATAGCGACAATGATTGGGCAGAGGAAGGAGAATCTCCTGCCGTAGAAAAACTACTATTTACGGCATTTCCAATATAATAGAGTGTTACAGTTCCAGTACCACTAGCCGGAGCCACCCAACTTACTTGAAAATAACCCGTTGTACTTTTTGCACTATGCTCGGCATATTCTTTTCCTAAAACCGTTGTTAACTGTGTATTGGTTGTGTACACTGCATCGAAATTTCCAATATTGGCGTTGCTGCTATTCAGCATCAAACTTTGAAACCCATATTTAGGGCTGCCACTCGTTGAACTTACTTGAAAATCAATTAAAAATGTATCTCCAGGAATGTACGAAGTAACTGGGTTACTATTTAAATCTGTAACACTAGCCGTAATGGTGGTACCAAAACTACCCCCACTATGGCAAGAGGCGCATGTGCCATTTGAACCAGGAGAACCTGTTCTATTCCCGTTTCCCGCACTAGCGGCTCCCGAAGAGTTGGATAATAACATTACATATAAAAAACCCAACAAAATAGGGGTTAAAACAAAGTATTTTGCTTTCATATTGATTTGATTATGATTGATATATTTTGTGAATATAGTGAATAGAAAGTAATAAACCTTCTACCCACTATTTTATCTACTTCGCTTCTTCCGTATACAAGTCGGTATACCCCATATTATAGAACATAAATGACCATTGATCTGCTTCTTCTTCAATTACCTTGGAAATTGGTTTCCCAGAGCCATGCCCTGCATTGGTTTCTATGCGAATCAAAACTGGATTTTCTCCTGCATGCGCTTCTTGTAATCTGGCAGCAAATTTAAATGAATGTGCGGGAACTACCCTATCATCGTGATCTGCAGTTGAAACCATGGTACATGGGTAAGATGTGCCATTTTTTAAATTGTGTAATGGAGAATACCCGTACAAATACGCAAACATTTCCTTACTATCTGAACTCGCTCCATACTCAGGTGTCCAACCCCAACCAATAGTAAATTGATGGTACTTTAACATGTCCATAACGCCAACAGCTGGAAATGCCACTCGAGCCAAATCTGGTCGTTGACACATAACCGCTCCAATTAACAACCCACCATTAGATCCGCCTTCAATGGCCAATTTTTCATGAGATGTATATTTCTGAGCCACTAAATATTCGGCCGCACCGATAAAATCATCGAATACATTTTGCTTATTCATTTTCATACCCGCTTGGTGCCAATCTTCTCCAAATTCGCCTCCTCCGCGTAAATTGGCCATTACATACACACCACCATTCTCAAGCAAAACAATACGTGAAGTACTAAATGACGGAGTAAGCGAAACATTAAAACCGCCATACGCATAGAGTAACGTAGGGTTCTGGCCATTCATTTCTAATCCCTTTTTATGCACAATAAACGCGGGGATTTTAGTGCCGTCTTTACTGGTAAACCACTCTTGTTTTTCCACATATTGGGAAGGGTCAAAATCAACTGCTGGTTTATAATATTCTGTAGACGTACCAGAAGCCACATCATATTCGAAAATTGTTGGTGGATATAAAAATGAAGTGAACGTGTAAAACAACTTCATTTCTTCTTTTTTACCGCCTAGGTTACTTGAAGTTCCTGTGCCGGGTAGGGAAATCTCCTTCTTATTGGTCCCGTCATAATCCATAACGTATACTTTATTCGTTGCGTTAATCATATACTGGGCAAACATTTTACCACCTCCTGTAGCAACAGATGAGAGATAATTTTCTGATTGTGGAATAATAATTTCCCACGCTTCCATCGCGGTATTCTGCGGGTGGATTGCCACCAGTTGATTTAAAGGCGCATCTAAATCTGTTCGTACCAAGAATTTTCCATTCACATAATCCACCACATCACTTTTTGAAGTGAATCCAGTAATTAATGGTGAAAATTCATCGGTTAGATTAGCTGTTGATTTAAAATAGATATCCACATTATCTGTACCTTGGTATACATACAGTAGTAAATAAGAATCATCCTCGGTAACCCCTGTTCCATGGTATAAATTTGGATCACTGGTATCTCTATAGACCATTTTATCTTCCGATTGATCTGTACCTAATTTATGATAATACACCGTATGGAATTTATTCTCTGCAGAAAGTTCATCCCCTTTGTTTGGAGCCTCAAATCCACTATAGAAGAACCCGTCTTTATACCAGCTTGACCCAGAAAATTTCACCCATTTAATCACATCATTTACATCCGTATTTGTCGCAATTTCACGTACATGAATTTCCCCCCAATCTGAACCGGCTTCAGAATACCGGTAAGCAATATATTTATCATCTTTTGAGGCTCCCATTAATCCAATAGTTACAGTTCCATCCGTACTCATTTTATTAGGATCCATAAAAACCTCCCATTCACCTGCTTCCCCATTTTTATAATAAATTACACTTTGATCCTGTAACCCATCATTTTTATTCATGAAATAGTAATCCCCTACTTTTCGTGGCGCTGAGACTTTCTCGTAATTTATCAATTTGGTATACCTCTCCTTGATTTTTTCTCGAAATGGAATTTGGCCTAAATAGCCTTGAGTAACCTTGTTTTCTTCTATTACCCATTGTTTAGTTTCTTCTGAGTTATCATCCTCTAACCACGACAAAGGGTCGTTCACTTCTGTGCCGAAATAATTAATTACAGAATCGAGTTTATTGGTTACCGGATATTCTACTGGAATTTGCTTCCATTGATTGGCTTTCATTTTATCATCCGAATTTTCTGGGTTATTACACGCTGTAATCACTGTAACAGCTAGTGCGGCAAAGACTATTTTTTTCATATTGTTTTGTATTGAACGTTCAAAATTAATCTTTTTCAAAGTTCACTAATAATAATTAGGACTAATGGTAAAAAGTATAGCATGAATCAAAATAAAAAATCAAACATCCATTTAAAGATGTGGAATTTTCTCCGAATAATCCTCCTAAATCCCCTACTTTTACACGTTCAATAAAATTCGAAAATGAAGCTTAAAAATTATATTCTAGGGCAATGGATTGAAGGGACAGGTGAGGGTCAAAATTTATTTAATGCAGTAACGGGTGACGTAATTGCATCCGCATCAACCCAAGGCATTTCTTTTGAAGAAGTCTTGGCATATGGAAGAAACGTAGGAAACAAAAACCTACGTAACATGACCTTTCATGAAAGAGGTAGAATGATTAAAGAGCTTGCACTTTATCTGCATTCAAAAAAGGCGCTGTTTTATGAATTGAGTTGGGCTACGGGTGCAACCAAATTAGACTCTTGGATTGATATTGAAGGAGGTATCGGAAACCTTTTTGCCTATTCAAGTCTTAGAAGACAATTTCCAGACACTCCATTCTGTGTAGATGGGGATAGCATCCCGATGTCGAAAGGTGGAACTTTTAGCGCCACGCATATTATGACACCTAAAACAGGTGTGGCAGTGCATATAAACGCATACAATTTCCCAATTTGGGGGATGTTGGAAAAAATTGCGGTTAACTTATTAGCTGGAGTTCCAGCCGTAGTAAAACCAGCAACAGTAACTAGTTTCCTTACGGAATTAATGGTGCAGGAAATTCATAAATCCAAAATATTACCAGATGGTGCATTGCAATTAATTGTTGGGTCTGCAAGAGGCATTGTAGATCATGTAGAAATGCAAGATGTAGTTACTTTTACGGGTTCTGCTTTTACTGGAAGACAATTAAAATCGCAACCTAACGTCATCAACAACTCTGTTCCATTTAACTTAGAAGCCGATTCTTTGAATGCTTCGGTATTGGGAGAAGATGCAGTTCCAGGAACACCTGAATTTGATATTTTCATCAAAGAAGTTAGAAGTGAAATGACCGTGAAAGCTGGGCAAAAATGCACGGCTATTCGTAGAATATTAGTGCCCGAAAATTTAGTTGGAGATGTTCAAAAAGCACTAAGTGCTCAATTGGCCAAAACTACTATTGGCGACCCTCAAGTAGAAGGCGTAAGAATGGGTTCCTTAGCCGGTTTAGACCAACGTAAAGAGGTGATTGAAAAGGTGAATATTTTGGCCGCGTCTCAAGAAATCATTTATGGAAATCTTGATCAATTTGAAGTTACAGGCGCGGACAAAAAGAAAGGAGCATTTATGTCTCCAATTTTGATGTATAATGATAGTCCGTTTACAAAAACCGATGTTCACAGCAATGAAGCATTCGGTCCTGTGTCTACTATTATGTCATACACCAGTATTGAAGAAGCCATTAAAATAACCCAAATGGGACTAGGTTCATTGGTTACTTCTATTACCACTTCTGATAACAAAATTGCTACTGATTTTGTTATGGGTGCTGCAGCCTTTAACGGACGAATTTTAATTAATAATAGAGATTCTGCGAAAGAAAGTACAGGTCACGGATCGCCCATGCCAATGTTAACGCATGGCGGACCAGGAAGAGCCGGAGGCGGTGAAGAAATGGGTGGTAAACGTGGTGTTTATCATTACATGCAAAGAACTTCTTTACAAGGAAGCCCAACCACATTAGGCGCCATAACCCAGGTGTATCAACCGGGCGGAAAATATCTTGAAACTCCCGTTCACGTATTTAAAAAACATTTTGAAGAACTTGAAATTGGAGAAACTATTCATACCCATAAAAGAACTATTACGGAAGCCGATATTGTAAATTTTGCTAATGTAAGTTGGGATCACTTTTACGCACATACTGATGTAACTTCGTTAGACGGAACTATTTTTGAGCAACGCGTTGCCCATGGATATTTTGTTCTATCGGCTGCAGCTGGACTATTTGTAGATCCCGGTAAAGGACCCGTTTTATTGAATTACGGCTTGGAAGATTGTCGATTTACAAAACCTGTATATGCCGGTGCAACTATTGGGGTACGATTAACGGTAAAAGAAAAGGTTCTTCAAGAAATGCGTGAAGATGATGAATTTAGAAAAGGCATCGTAAAATTTTTGGTTGATGTGTATGATGAAACAGGTGAAACTGTAGCGTTGGCCACTATTTTAACCATGGTAAAAACCCTTGATCAAGATTAATGACATTGCATTTCGAATGCAATTACTACAAATGACTTAAAAAAAACGAAAATGAATAAGAAAATTGAAAATGAAGGCCATGTTGAGTTTCATTTAAATAACGGTATTGCCACAATTGAATTTTATCACCCCATGAGTAATTCTTTACCAAGTTATATGCTTGGTGAATTGGCTTCCACCATTACCAATACGGGTCAAAACAGTATGGTTAATGTAATTATTTTAAAATCTCGAGGAGACCGTGCGTTTTGTGGCGGGGCATCTTTTGAGGAATTAACGTCAATTGCCGATGTTGTTGAAGGTGAGAAATTCTTTTCTGGATTTGCGAACGTAATAAACGCGATGCGCACATGTGATAAAATAATCATTGGCCGTATTCAAGGAAAAGCTGTTGGCGGAGGTGTTGGCTTAGCTTCTGCAATGGATTATTGTTTCGCTACGGAGCATGCCGCAATAAAATTAAGTGAATTAGCCATTGGAATAGGTCCGTTTGTAGTTGGACCAGCGGTGGAAAGAAAAATGGGTAGAAGTGCCATGCAACAGCTTTCCATAAACCCAACAAAATGGCAAACTGCAGAATGGGCGCGTGAAAATGGATTATATTCAGAAGTATTTTCCTCTTCAGAAAAAATGGATGAAGCCATTGCTGATTTAGCGCAAAAACTTAATAGCTACAACCCAGAAGCCATGGCCAATATGAAAAGAATTTTTTGGGAAGGAACAGAACATTGGGAATCATTATTATATGAAAGAGCCGAAATTAGTGGTAAATTAGTTCTTTCAGATTTCACACGAAATGCAATAGAACAATTCAAATCAAAATAATTTGTAAACTTGCTTAAGAATTTTACCATATTCAAATTTAACATTGAATTTAATTATCCTTTATCATGACTAAAGAAGAGATAAACACCGCGCTAGAAGAACTTGTAAAACAGGAAATGTCGAAAGAAACATTATCTAAAGGAAAACCTCTTTTAGAATCCTACCAAGTTGCCGTTGCACATCACCAACACGAACTCAAAGAAGCATTTATTGCAAATGGTGGTGAGCCAGATGAATTCAAATTAGAACGAGATGAACATGATCTGCGTTTTGATGAGTTATGGGCGGAATATTCTAAGTTAAAGAAGAGTTTTAAGGAAAAACTTGCGGGTCAGGAGAAGGAGAATCTAAATCTTAAAGAGCAAATTCTTGAAAAAATTAATGAGCTAAAACAGGAAGAGCATATAAAAACTGCGCATGAGAGTTTTAAAGAGTTAGAGGTTAAATGGAAAACTATTGGTAAAATTCCTTTAGATAAAATCAAAGATATTGACGCAGCATATAGCAGAGCTCGAGATGAGTTTTTCTATAACATGCACATTTATAGAGAATTATTAGAGAACGATTTAAAAAAGAACCTCCAATTAAAAGAGGAAATCGTTACCAAAATGAATGAGGTTCTGCAAATGAAGTCTTTTAAAGATATGGATGCAGCCGCCCGAAGGTTAACCAACGAGTGGAATGAAATTGGACCTACCTACAAAGAAAAGTGGGAAGAAATACGCGACCAATTCTGGGAAGCACACCATTCGGTATTTGAAAAAATAAAAACCTTTTACAAATCGCAAAAGGAAAAACAAAAAGAAAATTTAGACAAAAAAATTAAACTAGTTGAACAGCTAAAGGAAATTAACACTTTTACGGCTAATAGTGATAAAAGCTGGAAAAAACACACCAAATTAGTTATCGACTTGCAGAAAGAATGGCGTTCCATTGGATTTGCTCCCAAAGCGGAAAACGATAGAGTTTGGAAATTGTTTAAGGAAGAGGCAGATTCATTTTTCGACCGGAAAAGCACGTTTTACCTGAGTTTAAAAGAAGAATTTGACAAACACAAGGAAGCGAAAGAACAACTTGTGGCACAGGCTGAAGAATTAGTTGACCACGAGGATCAAAGACAAGCGGCTAAAACAATAACTCAGCTGCAAAGGAAATGGCGAGAAATTGGCCCCGCCCATCATCGAGATGAACAACGTCTTTGGAAAAAATTTAGAGGTGCGTGTAATTCCTTTTTTGAAACAAAAAAAACACAACAAAAACAGGACACGCTTGATCAAAAGGAAAACTTAACAAAAAAACAAGCCATCATTTCTCAAATAAATGCGCTCAAAAATGACGGTGATTCGGAAGAAGGGTTTAAAAATATTGAAGCTCTAATTGCGGAGTACAATAACATTGGGTTTGTTCCCATGGGTGAAAAACAAAAAGTATCTACAGATTATAAAAATGCGATTCATAAAAGACTTACCGCACTTGGTTTAGCTGATGAGGAATTAACCGAGTTCCTATTTAATGTGAAAATTAAAGAACTAGCTGATTCCCAATTCCCGGAAAAAGCCCTTGAAAAGGAAGCCCAAGTTCTGCGAGAAAAAATTAGAGTGATTAAATCTACTATTTTACAATACGAAAATAATTTGGGCTTTTTCGCCAATAGTAAAGGCGCAAATGCTCTAAAAGACGAAGTAGAAAAGAAAATAGATACCAATAAACAAATATTACATAAACTAGAGTCAAAACTTGAAATGGTTTATAACCATTTAAATTAAAATCAAATTCCTAAAATGAAAAGAATTTTACTTTCGGCTATAATCGCCACATTTTCTATGGGCTCTTTTGCACAAGAAGCTGACACAACTGCTGCAGATAGCACCCCTAAATACTGGACCATTAAAGGTGGAGTAAGCATCAACATAAATCAAGTAGGTTTATATAGATGGCAAGGGGGTGGATTACCTAGTTTTTCTGCAACATTACTTTATAAAGGATCGTTTAATTATGCCAAAAACAAACACTCTTGGGATAATTATTTGGATTTTGCATATGGGGTAATTAGACAAGGGAATCAAGAACAAACAAAATCAGATGACCGTTGGGAAGTAGGTACTAAATATGGACATAAAATAAGTAAATCTTGGGATGCCAATGCATTTGGTACTCTTCGTTCGCAATTCGCCTATGGATATGATTCAGAAAATGATAATGCGCTAATCTCTAACCTAATGGCTCCTGGGTATTTATTAGCTGGTATTGGTTTAAATTACAAAAAAGGAGATTGGTTAGAAGTCAATTTATCTCCGGTAACCACTAAATCTACTTTTGTAATGGACACAGCGATAGCAAATTTAGAGGTTCCAGGTACTGGAAAAGGGAAATATGGTAATGATCTTGGAGCATCGTATAGAGGTGAGTTTGGAGCCTATGCTAAAATTTCCATTAAGAAGGAAATTCTTGAAAACGTAACGCTAAGTACTCGGGCGGATTTCTTTAGTGATTACTTATATAATTTTGGTGCCATTGATGTCAACTGGAACTTGGTGTTATTAATGAAAGTAAATAAATTCATTACCGCTACGGTAACCATGGATTTAATTTATGATGAAGATATTGCTATCGTTCTAGCACGAAACAATGCGGGAGAACCCATTCACGTTGGACCAGCAGTACAATTAAAAGAAACAATTGGTGTAGGTTTAACATACACTTATTAAAACTCGATAATTTTGTAAAAGGTCAGTTTGTTAGAATAATAAACTGACATTTTTGCATTATACGGTTTGTGAGAATTATTACTTATCTTTAGACCAAATTATTATATTGTATCATGATGAGCGAGAATAGCATTGGGAAGGATGTATTAGAAAAAGCTTGGAGTTTGATGACCCAAGCGCGTGCTATGTCTGAATTATATGAAGATAAAAAAGAGGTGACTGGCAAATATGTGCATGCCACATCCATGGGGCATGAGGCCGTTCAATTGGCTTTAGGCTTACAGCTTTTACCTCAAGATTATGTTTCTCCATATTATAGAGACGACTCCATTCTTTTGGGTATTGGTTTACAACCTTATCAACTCATGTTACAGTTACTCGGGAAAAGAGATGACCCATTTTCTGGTGGTAGATTGTATTATTCTCACCCCTCCCTAAATGATGATGATAAACCAAAAATTCCGTATCAATCTTCTGCTACTGGAATGCAAGCGATTCCCGCTACTGGTTTGGCTATGGGAGTGCAATACCGCGAAACAGAACATATTGGATACACCCCAAAAGAGGATAAAGCAGTTGTAGTTTGCTCCATTGGTGATGCTGCGATGACCGAAGGTGAAATTTCCGAGGCCTTGCACATGGCCGCATTAAAACAACTACCCATCCTCTATTTCGTTCAGGATAATGAATGGGATATTTCAGCACATTCTTCAGAAATTAGATTGCAAAATTCGGCAGAGTACGCTAAAGGGTTTAAGGGTATTGAAATTGTTGAAATTGATGGCGCAGACTTTTTTGAATCCTATTTAGCATTACAAAAAATTATCCAAACCATTCGAAAAGAAAGAAGGCCTTTTTTAATTCGCGCAAGCGTTCCTTTACTGGCGCACCATACTTCAGGAGTTCGAAGAGAGTGGTACCGAGACGACTTAGAGGAAGCAAAAAGCAAAGATCCGTATCCAAGGTTTAAACAAAATTTGTTAGATCTTGGTTTTACGCATACAGAACTTGACTCCATTGAAAATTCGTCTAAAAAATTAGTTTTAAATGATTATGAAAAAGCCGTAGAGGCAGAAGACCCAAAGCCCGAAGATTTATTCGCCTTTGATTTTGCTCCTACTCCTATAACGGAAGAGAAAGGTATTCGTGAACCGGAAGGAAAAGAGAAAACCGTAATGGTAGATTGTGCCCTTTTTGCCGTTAGAGAAATTATGCATAGTCATCCAGAGGCTTTGTTGTATGGGCAAGACGTTGGTGGAAGACTAGGTGGCGTATTTAGAGAAGCCGCTACCCTTGCGCAAACTTTTGGAAATCATCGTGTTTTTAACACGGCCATTCAAGAAGCCTTTATTATTGGAAGTACTGTAGGCATGTCAATAGCGGGTTGCAAACCTATTGTTGAGGTTCAGTTTGCCGATTACATTTGGCCAGCTCTAAATCAATTATTTACGGAAGTCAGTCGCTCCTATTATTTATCTAATGGTAAATGGCCTATTTCTGCAGTTATACGTGTTCCTTCAGGTGCATATGGATCAGGCGGACCCTTTCACTCTTCATCCTTAGAATCGGTAGTAACGAATATTAAAGGTATTAAGGTGGTCTATCCATCCAACGGGGCAGATATGAAAGGACTCATGAAAGCCGCATACTACGACCCTAATCCAGTAGTGATATTTGAACATAAAGGTTTGTATTGGAGTAAAGTGAAAGGCACAGAAAAAGCGATGACCATCGAGCCGGACGAAGATTACGTTATTCCAATCGGGAAAGGCAGAATTGCATTAGAGGTAAGTCAAGAAAACATGGATGCGGGAGATTCAATTGTTGTCATCACCTATGCTATGGGAGTGCATTGGGCCTTAAACGCAGCTAAAAAATTAAAAAACAAAATTGAAATTGTTGATTTGAGATCTCTAGCTCCTATTGATAAGGAACTTATTTTTGAAAGAGTCAAACTTCATAACAAGTGTTTAATCATCACGGAAGAACCTGAAGGGCAAACATTTGCTAGAAGTCTTGCAGGTTTAATTCAAGATGTGTGTTTTAAAAACTTGGATGCACCAGTAAAAGTACTGTCTGCAAAGGATGTCCCAGCTATACCCCTAAATTCAATCTTGGAAGAATTTATGCTTCCCAATGCCGATAAAGCATATACGGCCATGAAAGAACTATTGGACTATTAATAAAGAAATAAGCATAAAAAAAGCCGGTAAATTACCGGCTTTTGTTATGCTTATTTCTTTTTCAATGTAATGACGATTGGAATTCCCGTAAAATCATATTTAGCCCTCAATTTATTCTCTAAAAATCGTTTGTACGGATCTTTAATATACTGTGGCATATTCGCGAAAAAAGCGAACGTTGGAAACGGTTTCGGAAGCATGGTTACATACTTAATTTTAATAAACTTTCCTTTTATGGCAGGTGGCGGGTGACTTTCAATCAATGGTAAGAAAAACTCATTTAGCTCAGATGTTTTTATTTTCTGATTACGGTTTTCATAAACCTTGAGTGTCAAGTCTAAAGCCTTGATTAACCTTTGCTTATCTTTTACAGAAACAAAAATTATAGGCACATCTACAAAAGGCGCTATTCTACTTCGAATAGCCTCTTCATATTCCTTAATGGAATTAGTAGTTTTATTTTCCACTAAATCCCATTTATTCACGAGAATTACAATTCCTTTTTTGTTTCGTTGAATCAAACTAAAAATAGTGACGTCCTGAACATTAAATCCAACTGTTGCATCAATCATTAAGATACACACATCAGATTCCTCAATGGATTTAATGGTTCTTAGCGTAGAATAAAACTCTAAATCCTCATGAACTTTAGCTCTTTTACGCAAACCTGCGGTATCTACAAATTCAAACTCAAATCCGTACGCATTAAAATGCGTATTAATTGAATCTCTAGTAGTGCCCGCTATGTCGGTTACAATATTTCTATCCTGTCCTGTTAACTGATTAATAAAAGAAGATTTTCCAGCGTTTGGTCGACCAACCACGGCAATTTTAGGGAATTCACTTTCTTCTTCCTCCTTCTCCTCAGGAAGTCTCTTAACTAACTCATCTAAAAGCTCACCGGTTCCTGATCCATTTATGGCAGAAATAGGAAAAACATCTCCTAAGCCTAATTGATAAAACTCAGAAGCCATCATTTCGCGTTCCGAGTTATCCGCCTTATTTGTAACAAGCAAAATATTCTTTTTGTATGGACGCACAATAGATGCCACTTCCTTATCCAAATCAGATAATCCTTCCACTACATCTACCACAAATAAAATAATGTCGGCCTCACCTAATGCATGGCTTACTTGATTTCGAATTTCCGATTCAAAAACATCATCACTTCCGGTAACATACCCTCCGGTATCAATTACCGTGAAATCTCTTCCATTCCAATCTGATTTACCGTAATGACGATCGCGTGTTACTCCACTAAACTCGTTCACAATGGCGTCACGTGACCCCACTAACCTATTAAATAACGTTGATTTCCCAACATTAGGTCTTCCAATTATTGCAACTATAGCCATGGTATTTTTTATTTATTTAGGCTAGTTTTCGTAACCGTATTTTTTCAGTTTTTGCGCATTATCACGCCAGTTTTTATCCACTTTAACAAAAACCTCTAAGAATATTTTTATTCCAAAAAAACTTTCAAGTTCCAAACGGGCGTTGGTTCCAACAAGTTTTAATTTACTACCGCCTTTTCCAATTAATATTCCCTTTTGAGAATCTCTTTCCACAATTATTTCAGCTCGAACCCGAATAATTTTAGGTTCTCTAAGGAATTCCGTCACCACAACTTCTGATGAATAAGGAACTTCTTTTTTGTATACCATTAAAATTTGTTCTCGAATTTTTTCGGAAACTATGAATCGTTCACTTTTATCGGTAAATTGATCCTTTGGGTAATACGGAGGCGACTCTGGCAGTAATTCTACCAGTAGTAATTTTAAAGATTCAATATTAAATTTCTCTAGCGCAGAAATAGGAACCACCATTCCTTTCGGAAACTGTGTTTTCCAGTAATCGATTTTCGAATCTAATTCCTCTTGGTTAATGGTATCAATTTTATTTAAAGCAACGACAATAGGAATGTCTAAACTGTTGATTTTATTTTGAATAGATTCATCCTTAAAGTTCTTTTCTCCGGCTTCTACAACGACTAAAAAAACATCCGCATCACTTAGAGACTGATAAATAAAATTCATCATACTCTTGTGCAAACGATAGGCTGGGTCAACGATTCCCGGTAAGTCGGAAAAAATCATTTGGTACTCGTCCGTATTCACCATACCTAAAATTCGGTGACGAGTTGTTTGCGCTTTCGATGTGATGATAGAAAGTTTATCTCCGACCAATTGATTAGCTAATGTTGATTTCCCAACATTTGGCGCGCCAATCATATTTATGAACCCAGCTTTATGCATTAGTTTAAATTAGTTTGCAAAGAAACGAAAAATAAGTATATATTTGCACCCCGAAACAGGATTACTACTTAATCATTAAGATATATCGCGGGGTGGAGCAGTTGGTAGCTCGTTGGGCTCATAACCCAAAGGTCGCAGGTTCGAGTCCTGTCCCCGCCACTACAAAGCTTTCAAGTATTCTTGGAAGCTTTTTTTTGACCCTAATTTTAGAATATTATGTTTACTGTTTATGTTTTACATTCCCCTAAATACGATAAGATATATATCGGTTTTACCTCCAATTTAGAACAAAGGTTCCTTTCTCATAATCATTTAGCCACTAAGGGGTGGACAATTAAGTTTCGACCATGGGTAATTATGTATAAAAAAAATCCCCGATAACTTTCGCTATCGGGGATCTTAACTTTATTGTTTTTTTTGAGATTACTCTACAGATAGTCTGTAAACTGCTGTCTCATTATTTAAAGTCACTTTTACAAAGTAAATACCTTGTGCTGATCCTTCAATGTTGATTGCACGGTTAACCTCTCCGTTAACTGTTCCAAAAGATTG
>JBFFMY010000046.1:0-22147 GCA_041563475.1 Salibacteraceae bacterium | reverse complement strand
CCTAATGCATTTACACCTAACGGAGATGATTTAAATGATTACTTCCAAGTATACGGATCGGGGTTCAAAGAAGGCTATGAAGTAAAAGAATTTAGAATTGTAATATTTGATCGTTGGGGCGGAGAAGTTTTCTCTTCTAAATCTCCAGATTTTAAATGGGACGGAACTCAAAACGGACAACGTGTTGCAGTTGGAGCCTATATTTACCAAATTACAATTGAAGGGTACGACAGACAAAAAATTGATATGACAGGAACGGTGAATGTGCTAGAATAGCACGTTCACAACACCTTTTATATTTAGGTAGGTAACTGAACTTGAAAAGTGGTTCCTTTCGGGGTATTGTCAAGGATAGTCAGATTTCCTTTCATTTGCTCTACCAAATTACTTACGAGGTATAAACCTAGGCCCGTTCCTTTCGATTTCCTTGTGGACTCGTCTCCTACTCTATAAAATTTAGACAAGACTTTTATCTTTTCTTCCTCTGGTATTCCAATACCATAATCACTTACCCGTAAACAAATTTGTTCTTTTTCTAATTTCAATGAAACACCAATCTCACTGTCATCATCACTATATTTAGAAGCATTTTCCAACAAATTTTGAAAAATTAACTCAAAGGCTAAAACATCAATTTCAGCAAAAAGTTCTTTATCCGTTTCAACTTCTAATTGCTGAGAAAAAAAAGGAACATACTTTTTTATGAGTCCATTGAAGTGATGAACCAAATCAACGTTTTCAGGATACAATTCAAATCCCGTTTTCTCCATACGTGAAGTTGCCAAGACATTATTCACTAAATGATTTAATCGTTCCGCTTCCTGAGATGTTCTATAGAGCATCGTTTTCACGTTTTCGGTAGACAAAGATCGTTTCAACAAGGTATCGATATTGAGCTTGATTGCCGCCAATGGAGAATTCAATTCATGCGTAATTGCCAACATGAAATTCTGTTCTTGTTTAGCCAGAGCAATTTCCTTGTCGTGAGATCTTTTAATTAAATAAAACCCTGTTAAAAGAATTAGAAGAAAAACTCCCCCTTCACCCAAAATCATCATTTTCTTTTTAAAGAAAACTGCATCCAAATTTCCCTGAGCTAAAATTAATTGAGCTTGCTCAGAGGTTTCAGAGAATTGAACAATGATTTTTTCAAGGTCAATTATTTCTGCATTTAATTCAAAAATGAGATATGTCCACCAAAAAAATTGAAGGATGGTATATCCCATGAGGATATATATAAATAAGGAAATCTGTTTTTTCTCTTTCTTCATATCATTGCGTTATTGCAAAGTAAATCAAACTTAAAAAACAGAAGGGGGTTCCTTCTTCTAAAACAAATTCTCATGAAAATCAAGGCATAAAAAAAGCCGCTGAATTCAGCGGCTTTTTTTGTTTTTGAAGTGGTGCCTCCAGGAATCGAACCAGGGACACATGGATTTTCAGTCCATTGCTCTACCAACTGAGCTAAGGCACCTCCTTTTATTCAACCTCTTGTTGAACGGGCGACAAAAGTAAAAAAATATTAAATCTGACAAATAAGATTCGTAAAATATTTCATCTTTAATTTCAATCGTTAAGTTTGCAGTATATTCAGTACATGAACTTAGTTTTAGACATAGGAAACACAAATGTTAAGGCGGCAATTTTCGAAAACAATCGAATTGTTGCCCAAAAGACCGTTAGTTTAGGTGACCTTGGAAATATTATTGATGAATTTATTATTTCACATAATCCAAACCATCTAATTGCTTCGTCTGTTTCTGCCACTAAGGAAGAACTGAATGAGCTGATTGATAATCGGATTCCTTGGTTATTTTTCACGAATGATATTCCTTTACCTATAAGTATAGAGTATCAATCTCCCCAAACATTAGGCACAGATAGAATTGCGGGGATTATGGGGGCTTTTAATGAGTTTCCAAGTAAAAATGTATTAGTAATAGATTTAGGCACATGCATTACCTATGATTTACTAACGCATGACAATCGATACTTCGGGGGAAGTATTTCACCTGGAATTGCAATGCGGTATAAAGCAGTCCATACTTTTACAAAGAATCTTCCTGATTTAAGCCCAATAAAAAACCCCAGTTTAATTGGACAAACCACTACAGAATCTATTCATTCAGGCATTATTAATGGAGCCCATTTTGAAATTGAAGGTGTTATTAATGCCTATAAAGATCGATTTGGAAACCTTATTACAATTCTTACTGGAGGAGACTCTAAAAACTTTGCTAAGGAGTTAAAAAACACCATTTTTGCAGACCAAAATTTGCTCCTGAAAGGATTAAATAAAATTTTAAAACATCACTATCAAAACGTATAGCAATTTTATTGTCACTTTAATTTTAGTGATGTTAGTAGCGCATTTACATGCGCAAAACAACATTACTAATTCTCCGTACTCTTTATACGGAATTGGTGATCCACAATCGTTAAACAACACTATGGGTTTCTCTATGGGTGATGTTAAATACGCTATGGATAGGCCTTTTTATTTAAACTATGCTAACCCAGCTAGTTACGCATCCTTAAAAGCGCCAACCTTTTCCTTAGGAACAATGTTGAGCAGAACACGAACTTTCAATTCTGAAACCAGCCAAGATAACGATAATGGAACCTTGCGTTATTTCGGATTAGGAATACCCTTGTCTAAAAAAATAGGTATGGCTATTGGAGCTAGACCCTATACATCTTTAGGGTATGGAATTGAAATCAATTCAGACATAACATACCCCAGTGCTTTATCCACACGTTATGAAGGGGAAGGAGGAATGAACATTGTGTATGGTGGTCTTGGATATAAAATTTTTCAAGATAGCGTTAGCTCCTTATCCATTGGGGTAAATGCAAATTATTACTTTGGAAACAATAGTCAAAACGCCTTAAATAAATTGGATTATTCTACAGGAGCATTAAGTTCCATGTATTTAAGTTCATATGTTACGGGTGATTTTGGATTTGATGCAGGATTGAATTATAGCATGAATTTAAACCAATTGTTTGATTCAAAAAGCCCTATTGAAAACACTCTTACAATAGGCGCTGCATACTCTATTCCAAATTATTTAAAAACGCGATTTGAATACTTTTCAGGGTCCTATTACGCAACAAATACGGTATTCGTTATCACGGATACGTTGGAATTCACCCAAGACACTACTTCTATTTTCCTCCCTCAAAAAATTGGACTCGGAGTGAATTATCAAATTTATAGTCGTAAATCAAAAAATTTACTCATTATTGAAGCCGATTACGAACAAATAAATTGGAGTGATTTAAAAGTGAATGAATCCAAAACCAATTTAAAAAACTCCACCCAATACAGTATTGGTTTTCAATTTATTCCTGATGCTAATGGAGTTCGAGGATTTTTCTCTCTCTTGCGGTACCGTGCGGGGTTTAAATATGCGAACACACGAATTAACGTTGCAGGCATGCAACTAGAAGATATGTCAGCATCTGCAGGGTTTGGCATACCTCTTGTTAAGTCTAAGTCAATCTATCCTTCTTCATCAACCATTGATTTTGGATTTGAAATGGGTTCAAGGGGAACGGTTGATAATGGATTAATTAAAGAACAATACTCTAGAATTTATGTAGGGTTATCATTCTCACCTAATTATTGGGATAGGTGGTTTAAACGAAAAAAAATAAATTAAATCAAAATGAAAAAACAACTGCTAACATTAACATTAGCGCTTTTTGCGGTAACTTCTTTTGCTCAATCTAAATGGGGAGCCACACCTCAAGACAGCGTGACGTGCGTTGAAAACACTTCGTTATACGTGGAGTTTTACAAACAAAAAAACTTTAAAGATGCCAAAGGTCCATGGTTAAAAGCAGTTAATCATTGCCCAAAATCGTCCAAGAACCTTTACATAAAAGGTTCAATTATGTACAAAACCTTTATTCAAAATGAAAAGGATGAAGCAAAATCCGCTCTTTTAGTCGATACTCTAATGTGGATTTACGATAAGAGAATAGAAAATTATGGTCAAAAAGGGTACGTTTTAGGCCGAAAAGGAGCTGATTTATTTCGTTATAATAGAAGTAAAACCGAAGAGGCATATGGATATTTGAGCGAGGCATTCAAATTACAAGGGAATAAAATGGAGAAAGGAGCAATCACTTCTTATTACCAGGTGGCTGATCAATTAGTTCAAGATGGAAAACTAGACCAAGTTGAGTTAATTTCTCTTTTCCCAAAACTTTCCTCTGTTGTTGTGTACAATTTAGAAAATTCTAAAGAAGAAGATGACAAAGAACAATGGGTAAATGTTGCTGGAATTTTAGAACAAATTTTCACTAAGTATGCAGGTTGTGAAGAGTTAGTTCAAATTTATACTCCAAAATATACTGCGAACCCAAATGACACTAGCATTTTGGTTCAAATTATTGCATTTTTTGAAAAAAGCAATTGTACTGATGAAGACCTTTTTCTAAAGGCTTCAATGTCGTTAGATAAAGTAAATCCTTCTTCGTTATCGAAATTTGGAATTGGAAGATCACTTTTGAAAAAAGAACGTTATTCTGATGCCATTGAATATTTTAAGCAAGCAGGAAGTATGGCTGAAACGCGTCAAGGAAAAGAAAACGCTTATAAATATACTGCATTAACTTACTTAACTATTAAGCAGTATTCGAATGCTAAAACTTACGCTTTGAAAATGTTAGAGTCAAATTCTAGTAGTGCAGAAGCCTATATGATTATTGGTGATGCATACTTGTACGGAGCATCATCTGTAGGCGAAACGGAATGCACCCAAGGTGGTGGGTATTGGGCAGCTATAGATAAGTACCAAAAAGCAAAATCTTTGGACTCAAGTGTAACGGATAAAGCAAACAAAAAAATTGCATCATGTCAATCTCAATTTCCTAAAAAGGAATCTTGTTTCTTTGAAAACATTGTGGATGGACAAGCATACCATGTAGGTGGTTGGATAAATGAAGATGTTACGGTTCAAACGAAGTAATACAAAAAAATGGGCCAAAGCCCTAAGCAAAAAAATGCTTAGGGCTTTGGCCGTATTTATATTATCCCTTTCTGTACTTTCTTGTGAAAACTCTATTTCAGATATTGAAAATTTATCCGATGTTGTGGATGACTTACCTGCTTCCACCAGCAAAAACGTGAAAATCCAGTTTAGCGATTCCGCAATAACAAAAATCAACTTATACGCTCCCGTACTAGACCGGTATTTAAATTCCGAAATCCCTTATAACTTAATGAAAGAAGGTTTGAGAATTGAATTCTTAAATAGCTTGGGCGAAATAGAAGCTCAAGTAAAATGTAACTATGCCGTTCACTACCCGAAAAGGGATATACTTGAACTTTCTCAAGACGTTGAGATTTTTAACATCGATGGAGACCTACTAAATAGTGAAGAGGTGATTTGGAATTCAAAAACACAAAAAATATCCTCCGACAATTTTGTGAAAATAACCACTGCCAATGAAATTATTTATGGTGATGGATTTATTGCTAATCAAGATTTCACCAATTACCAAATTAGCCATATTAAAGGTATTATATCAATTGATGAAGAAGATGAAGACTTATAATCGAATTATGGAAATTTTTTGGCTGGTAATGGGTCTTGGAGTATTGGCATTTGCGGCATACTCTTACTGGAATGATTTACACCCTGAAGACATAAAATATTTTGTTATTGCTGGTTCAATGGCAATCATCCTATCCCTTTTTAGATTTTTTTACCGTAAACAGTCTTAATCCTAATCAAATTCGCTATTAAATAAATCCTTAATTTTGGTTAGTCAAAAGAACGTATGGAAAATGATCAGTTTCTAATAATTTTTATTTCTTTAATTCTTTCAGCTTTTTTTTCAGGTACAGAAATAGCATTCGTATCTGTAAATAAAATAATCATAGAAGTTGGAAAAAATAAAGGAGATCGAATTTCCATTTTTCTAGGCAGCTTAATCAAAAAGCCTTCTAGATTTATTACTACCATGCTACTTGGCAACAACATAGCTCTGGTTGTTTTTGGTTTGGGAATGACGGCTATTTTAACCCCTCTTTTTGATCCTCTGCATTTGAACGAAGTTATTGTACTCCTCGTTCAAACCTTGGTAACAACCATTATTGTATTAATTATTGCCGAATTTCTTCCTAAAGTTATTTTTCGAAAAAATCCTAATGGAACTTTACGCGTTTTCGCTCTTCCCATTTTTTTGGTGTACTATTTAATGTACCCGATTGTGAGTTTCGTAAATATGATTAGCAATTTCATTTTGAGAGTATTTTTTAAAGTCAAAATGGGCGACCAAGAATTAAATTACGGAATTATCGACCTGGATCACTACCTAAAAGAAATTTCATCTGGAAATATTGAGGAAGAAGAACTAGACAATGAAATCCAAATTCTCCAAAACGTTTTAGAATTTAACTCGGTTAAGGTTAGAGAATGTATGGTCCCTAGAAATGAAATTGTAGGAGTGGAATTGCATGATAAAGTGGCAGATTTAAAGCAAAAATTTTTAGATTCCGGGCACTCTAAGATTCCAGTTTTTCGGGGGAATGTGGATAGAATAATTGGCTATATTCACTCTAGCGATTTGTTTAACGACCCGAAATTCACGAAACAAATTGTTCGTCCCATTTCAGTAATTCCTGAAACTATGGCCGCAGATGATGTAATGAGCATGTTTATTAAAAAGCATCAAAGCATGGCGGTTGTTGTGGATGAATTTGGTGGAACAGCAGGTATTCTTACACTTGAAGATGTTGTGGAAGAAATTTTTGGGGAAATTGAAGACGAACATGACAAGGATGTTCTAATAGAAAATAAAATTTCTGAAACGGAATTCGTGTTTAGTTCAAGATTAGAAGTGGATTACCTGAACGAGGAGTACGATTTAAACCTTCCAAAATCAGAAAATTACGAAACTCTAGCAGGACTTATTATATCCCATTACGAATCTATTCCTAGAAAAGGAGATATGATTGATATTGAGAATTTCCGATTCGATATATTATCTGTTTCCCACAACAAAATAAATGAGATTAGATTGCATTTAATTTCCGATAATTAAAGGCATTACAATTAGTCACTTAAAATAGAATTCTTATATTCGCAGCCCAACAAAAAAAGCATAGATAATGGCCGCAATTGGACAAATAAGAAAACACTCAGGATTATTGATTGGAATAGTTGGAGCAGCAATGCTACTATTCATTTTAGGTGGCGTACTTGAATCAAGCACGGTATTCTTTAATGGACCAAATAATGAAATTGGAGAGATTAATGGAACCAAAATTTCCTACCAAGATTTTGAGATTAAAGTTGCAGAATTAGAAGCTAATTCTAGAGGTAATTTAACGGAAGAAGAAAGACAGCAAATGAGAGATCAAGTATGGAACGACATGCTTAAAGATCAAATTTTAGGACAAGAATATGCTGCCCTCGGAATTTCTGTAACAGACGAAGAATTAATGTCAATCATTAAAAATGACGGCAACAACCCTTCTTTAAAACAATACTTTACAGACCCTCAAACGAGTCAAATTGTAGAGAGTTATGCCAATCCAGATGGATCGTTGAATGGAAGTGCTGTAATTGAATACTTAAAAAGAGTGGTATATGCGGATGGCGAAAACTCCGCTGAAGCACTAAGTTCTTGGAATAATTTTCAAGAAAACTATTTACGTAAACCAGCTATTGACAGCAAATACAGTGCATTAATTTCAAAAGGAATATATGTGACGGATGCGGAAGTAGAAAGAAGTGCCTTAGATAATGAAAGTAGAATCACATTTAATTATGTGAGCTCATTTTATACCGATATTGAGGATTCAGAAATTGAAGTATCCGATGCAGATTTGAAAAAATATTACAACGCGCATAAATCAGAACCTCAATTCCAACAAAAAGACCTTACAAGCTCTGTTAGCTTTGTAACATTTGAAGTTGTTCCTTCTAATGAAGACCGCGCTGCTTTAAAAGAAGAATTAGGACAATTAAAAGAAGGTTTTGTTAACGCAGCTTCTGATACGCTATTTATTAACGAAAATGGAGATACTCCATTCAACTTTAAATGGGTAAAAGATGGAATGTTTCCAAGTCCATATGATACTGCCATTGCAAATGCAAAAGTGGGGGATGTTATTGGTCCTTTCTCCAATATGGGGAAATTTGAATTGGTAAAAATCATCGACTCCAAAATGGGCCCCGATTCTGTAAAAGCAAGTCACATCTTATTGCAAGTTGAAAATAACGAAGATGCAGTTCGTGCACAGTTAGATAGCATTAAAGCGGTTATAGAAGTGAATAACAATTTCGCAGATATGGCAAAGCAATACTCCAAAGACCCAGGTTCTGGTGCAAATGGTGGTGATTTAGGTTGGTTTACGGAAGGTCAAATGGTGCCAACATTCAATGATGCGTGTTTTACTGGTAAAGTTGGTGATTTAGTTATCGTAAAATCTCAATTTGGATTGCACTTAATTAAAATTGAAGAGCAAACCCAACCTGTTGAAAAAATGTTAGTTGGTGTTGTTGATAACGTAATTGAAGCCAGTCAAACTACATACGAACAGGCATACAATGCGGCAAGTACTTTTGCGATCAATAACGACAATGCTGAAAAATTCATGACGGAATCTGAAACATTGAACAGATTGGATGCGCCAAATTTAAGCCCTTCTGACCGCACAATTCTTGGACGTTCAGGTTCTCGACAAGTAATTCGTTGGGTTTTTGAATCTGAAGTTGGGAATGTTTCAGCACCATTTGAATCAAACAACGAATTTATGGTTGTTTTAGTTACTGAAGTTAGAGAGAAAGGTGTTCTTCCATTAGATATAGTTAAGGAGCAAGTTCGTGAAGCAGTAATTAATGAAAAGAAAGCGGAAATTTTAGTAGGAAAAATGACCAACCTTGACATTAAACAGGTTGCCCAACAATCTAAACAAGGAATGCAACAAGCTAACGATATTACTTTCGCTTCATTTAGTATCCCTGGATTAGGAAACGAACAAAAATTACTTGGCCAAGCTTTTTCACTGAATAATGGAGAGACATCAATACCAATTGTTGGTGAGAGAGGTGTTTACGTAATAATGATTGAAAATAAAATTGTTCCAGAAAATGTTGTAGTTAATGAAGGAACTAGATCTGGTCTTATGAACGCCTTTAATGGTAGAGCAAATTATGAGCCTTTTGCAGCTATGCAAGCAAATTCAACAATTGTAGACAATAGATACACCTTCTTTTAATAGGAGGAAATAAAAAATTAAAAAGCGATGAATTTCTTCATCGCTTTTTTTTATGCGTAATTTTTTTCAACTTTTTTTGATTTTCACCAACCCTTTTGCATTTCATCTTGTCTATACTTATAAGAGCTTATCTTTTATTTTATATTTTCACAAAAATCACACAAATGAAAACAATCAAAACCATTTTAATAGCTGTAATCGCTTTGTTTTCCGTACAAATGGTATCCGCACAATGTAACGGAACCCTAAGTGCTACTGGAACAGACCCTACTTTTACTTTCACCTCTACCAATTCTACGGGACCTAATATGACCTATTATTGGGATTTTGGTGATGGCAATTATTCGTATGCGCAGCAAAGCGTTTCTCATACATACGCTACGAATGGAGTGTTTGCGGTAGTTTGTTATTTTACGGATAGTTTATCTGCGTGTAGTGATGTAGATTCATTATCGGTTTCCGTTATTTCTCAAACCGGAATTTGTGATGCCTCTTTTACAACAGCTGGAAACGGTCCATCTTTCGTTTTTACACCTATTAATACGCCAAGCGCACCTCTAGGGTACTACAATTTTGTTTGGGATTTTGGTGATGGAACTATAGGTTCCACAGCAAATATGACTGGAATTCCACATACCTATACTGCCAATGGTACATATACGGTTTCGTGTATTGTTTATGATAGTATCTATTGTATCGATACTGCTATAAGTACAGTTGTTGTAACAGGTATTGGAAGTCAAACATGTGACGCTACTTTTATGCAATATGACAGTAATGGAACAGTGTATTTCGTTCCTTCTAGCCCATTTGCAGGAGCAAATTACCTATGGGATTTTGGTGATGGTTCAACTTCCACCGCCCAGAACCCAATCCACACATATTTGCCAACAGGCACAAATACCTTCACCGCTTGCTTAACGATAAGTGATCCAGTTGGTGGATGTTCAGATTCCACCTGTAATACATTTACATTAAACATAAGTGGAACAACTTGTGATGCTTCATTTACTTCTAGCATTAATCAAATGACAGTGAGTTTTACTCCTTCATTCCCATTAGCTGGTGCCACATATACTTGGGATTTTGGAGATGGTTCTACATCTACTACTCAAAACCCAATACATGTTTATACTTCACCTACCGGATCGAGTACATATAACGTGTGTCTTACCATTGCTAATGCTGCACAATCATGCACGGATACTGATTGTCAATCGATTGTGATCTATAACGCATCAACGAATAATTTATACGGATGGGTTGAAATGGGTAATTCAAATGCAGATTCAGGAGTTGTTTTCTTAATTGAATATGATTCTATTCTTGGAACTTTAACTGCGGTTGATACTACATCCATTGACTCTTCAGGTTCTTACGCATTTTACAATGTAGCTATTGGTTCCTATTTGGTTAAAGCCGCTTTGAGTCCTAACTCCATTGGGTATAGTAGTTACTTACCAACCTATTACGCTGTTGGCTCACCTAGTGTATATGGCGGTGAGTTACTTTGGAGCGATGCTGATTTTGCATTTTCTCCAAATAACAGCATCGTGTATGGAATAAGTCTTGTTGCCGGCACAAATTTGGGTGGCCCAGGTTTTGTTGGTGGATTAGTAAGTCAAGGTGCCAATAAAGTAGGAGATCCAATTTCTGATATATTGATGATGGTAACTGACTTAAGTGGAAATCCGGTAGCTTACTCCTATAGTGATATTAGTGGTTCGTTTTCTATTGGGAATTTAGCATACGGTGATTACATTCTGTACCCAGAGGTTTATGGAAAAACAACGAACGCAATGAATTTTACACTTTCTAGTTCTAACACTAATGAAATTGATTTTAGAGTAGAAGTTAATAGCAGTACAGTTGACGTTTCCATTGCTACAGGAATAAACCCAATATCTGCATTTAGTTCTGTGAAATTATATCCAAATCCAGTACAAAATGAGCTAAATATTGATTTCGGTAACGCACTAAACTCTGATGTTAATATCCAATTAATGGACGTTTCTGGAAGATTAGTTTATTCTAATTCGTATGCAAGTTCAACCACCCTTAGAATTCCAACTTCACATTTCGAAAATGGAATATATTTTGTGAAAATTTCAAACGAGAATGAAGAACACGTTTTCAAATTTGTAAAACAATAATCAATTTACCGCCAGCGCAATAATTGCGCTGGTCGTTTTTTCTCACTATGGCAATAAACTCCAAGTTACTTGATAGGTGTAAAAAAGGAGATGAAAAGGCATACTACGAACTGTATAACCTTTGCTTTTCTGACTTGATGTCAATTTGCGTGAGATACTACAAACATCAAGAGGATTCAAACTCCTCTTTAAACAAAGCATTTCTTAGAATAGTTCAAAACTTAGATAAACACCAAGAAAAAGTGCCTTGGGATAGATGGATTAAAAAAATCATGTTAAACGTCATAATTAATGAATATAAAAGTAATCAGAAAAGGAAAGACACATTTACGCTCACTGATTATTCTGACTCTTTTGTATTTGATAGCATGGGTTACAACGACATAATTGAATCTATAAACGTGGAGCATATTAAATCATTTATTCACGAATTACCTGATACCCACAAACAAGTATTTAACCTATACGCGATTGATGGATATGCGCACAAAGAAATAGCTGATATGTTAGAAATTCCTGTAGGAACCTCGAAATGGCTACTATCGGAAGCTAGAAAACAACTCAAATCAAAGGTCGAAGCTTCAATGAGAATAACAAGGGAGGTAGCATCATGAACAAAGGGGAAGAAAATATAGACAAACTTTTTAAAGATGCCTTTTCTGGAAGTCAATTTACCGTGAATGAGGCGATGTGGAAAGATGCCAGCGCATTAATTCAGGCAAATAAACCTGCCCGTAGTCCATTCTTCTGGGTCGGTATTGCTGCGGTGGCCATTATAAGTATTGGATCTATATTCTATTTTGTTTCGGATGAGGAAACAGCCATATCCAGAGAATTTACTGAACGTAGTTCTACCCGTGCCGGTTTATTGTTCACCGATGAAATTGATGTGAATTCTGGAAGTGAAAATGCCGAGTATTCATTTCATACCCCTTCACAAGAAGTAAATAAAACCACGACTCATTCAAATGAAATAGCTTCGGTTAAATCCTCCCCTTCAGAAAAACCTCAAAACAATCAAAAGCAAATCCTTTTGAGTTCTTCTAGTTCAAATTTATTGAATGTAAAATCGACTTCAAATCTAAAAATTAATCAAAATTCAGAAGCTAAAATTTCCAATTTAGGGCTCACTTATTCTGCTATTAACAAAGAGCAATTGAACGAAAAACCCTATTTGACAAATTCAAAAGTTGAATTTATTTCCATAATGTCCAAGCAAAGTTTTGGTTATCCACCTTCAGGAATTACGGAAAATAACCCCAGATCAAAGGAACCACAAAAACCTAAATTTTATACTCCTTTAATCGTGCGCTTATCTGCTGGATATTCCATTGGGTCAGAAATAAATTCATCCGGAAACCAACCAAATTATTCCTATAATTCCAATGAACTCAATATTGATTTCAGTCTTGAATATCTAATTACTCCGCATTGGGGAATTCAATCTGGTTTAAAATTGAATTTCCAAACTGAAACCCAGAAATACAGTAATTCCATAATTGAAGATAACAGCTATTTCGATTATTCTGACAACAGTTATTGGAACTACTTTGATAAAGAAATAACCGTTGAAGATAAAACATGGTGGTTAGGTGATTGGTGGGTCTATGGCACATATACAGATACCATTATTGATTCTAACTATATTTCTCAAATTGATAGTTCTTTGATTGCGAAAAATGATACCACACAAATCAATTCCAGTGCACAACAAAAAATCACACAGTTAGAAATTCCTGTGTTGGTTACTTATAATTTCGGGAAAGCACGTTGGAATTTTCAGGTGGCAACGGGTGCCTCTTTTGGGGTTTTTCTGAACTCATCTGGACAAATTTTAAATACCAATGATCCATTAAGTAAAATAGAAACAACAAAAAGACTATTTAATTCTGTTCAATATAATTACTTGCTTTCAACGGAAATCAGTTATCACTTAACAACCCAATGGAGAGTTACTGCAAGGCCTCAAATGAAAGTTAACTTGAATTCTCTGCTCGGGAACGAAAGTCAAATGCGGCAGACATATTTGTTTTATGGAGCAAATGTCGGGCTTGCTTTTAGCTTTTAGCTGAAGTTAACTTAGCACGTGCTTGCGGTCAGAATCGAGCTTTATAAAAGTAAATAGTAATATGGTGAACGACCATAATGAAGACCCTCCATAGCTAAAAAATGGCAACGGAATTCCAATTACTGGTGCTAGTCCGATGGTCATTCCAATATTTATCATGAAGTGGACAAAAAAGATGGATGCAACAGAATACCCATAGATTCTCGAGAAAGTAGATCGTTGACGTTCCGCCACAAAAATGAGTCTTCCAATAAGAGTTAAAAAGGTTACTATTACAAAAAAGCTCCCTAAAAAACCCCACTCTTCCCCAACGGTACAAAAAATAAAATCGGTGCTTTGTTCGGGTACAAAGTCATATTTTGTTTGGGTACCTTTCAAATAACCCTTCCCAAAAAAACCACCTGAACCAATTGCAATTTTCGATTGATTTTGGTTATATCCCGTCCCACGCGGATCCGAAATAATTCCAACCAATTCATTTACTCTATTTCGGTGGCGGTCGCTAAATACGTTATCAAAAATGTACCCTACACTCAGCACCGTAGAAACCATTATAATATATCCAAACAGCAACAAAACCCAAATTCGTTTGCTTAAATTACGTAATAAGAAGTATAGGGTTAGACACAAAACTCCGAGCAACATAATAAGAACATATTCCCCACTCATTGGCGCATCAATAATTGGAACCATTATCGATGCTTGCTTTGCAAAAAGCGTAACGATAAAAAGGAATACCATAACAAGCCCAATAATCATTATGTTGCCTGACATTCCTTCTCTGTATAAAACAAAAATAAAGGCCAAATAAACAAGAGTTGAACCGGCATCCGGTTGGAGGAGAATTAACAAACCTGGTATTGCAATAACCATCAACATGATGAGTTTCGGTTTAATTTTCTGAATCTTTATACCCGGTCGACTCAAATAAAAAGCAACAGCCAAAGCGGTTACATATTTGGCTGTTTCAGAAGGTTGAAAACTAAATCCACCGAAAGTAAACCACGAACGCGCACCCTTTATTTCTGTACCAACAAGCAGTACTAAGGTGAGTAAAACCATGCCCACACCATAGAAAACATATGCGAAAGTTTCAAAGAGTCGTGAGTCGACCAAATGGATTATTAAGGCGATGATTATGGAAGTAGAAATCCAAATAATTTGTTTTCCATAACTCTGGGAAAAATCAAAAATACTGGAGTGTTCCTCATTATAAAGTGTTGCATAAATATTTAGCCAGCCCATAAAAACAAGTAAAAAATACAAGCCTACAAGCCACCAATCTACATTGGTAAATATGCTTTTTTTAATGCGACTCATTCTTCTTTTTTATTGGATTTAAAAAATCAGCTTCTAAAATACGTTCCTCCTTTTTTGTGTTCGTAATGTATCCTTTTATGTATTTCTCCATCATTAAACTAGCTATTGGAGCGGCCCAAGTGCCTCCAAAACCAGCTTCTTCCACATAAACGGCAATAGCAATTTGAGGATTTTCCCTCGGTGCAAATGCCATAAAAACCGAGTGATCTGGAGTGGTAGGGTTTTGTACTGTACCAGTCTTTCCGCAAACTATTATGCTGTCTATTCTGGCTCTTCGCGCGGTTCCTCCCTGTTCATTTACAACCGCTGCCAACGCATCAATTACTACGTAAAAATAGCTGCTATCCACTCGCGTATAATTTCTTTGGGTATAGACATCGCGCGGACCTCTATCACCAATGGATCGTATAAAATGAGGCGTATAGTAATATCCTCTATTGGCTAAAATAGACGCTAAGTTGGCCATTTGAAGTGGGGTTACCCCCATTTCACCTTCCCCAATACTATTGGAATAAATGGTGCTAAATGCCCACCTTTTTTCGCCATACCAACGATCATAAAAAGCCACATCAGGAACGAAGCCAGGGCTCACGCCTGAAACATCCGTTTTCAACCTGATTCCGAGTCCAAAACTAGTGACATACCCATGCCAAACTTCTAAGCCGTATCTCGAATCCTCATAAATATTGGAATACTCTCCACTTTGAATCAATCTTCGATATACTTCCCTAAAATACGGATTACAGGAATGTTGTATCGCACCAAATAAATCATCATTTGAATGATTTCCATGGCAGTTAATTATGCCTCTATTACACCGAATTCGTGTACTGGTTGAGATTGCTTTTGTTTCTAAGCCAATTAAACTTTCCACCAATTTAAAAATTGAACCTGGACGATATACCGCGTTTGTGGCTCTATTAAATAATGGATTTAATGAATCATTGGCAACCAAGGCTCTGTAATTTTCGGTTCTTATTCTACCTACGAGTAGATTCGGGTCGTACCCCGGAGCCGAAATCATAGCGAGGATTTCACCACTTGAAGGTTCAATAGCTACGATACTTCCTCTTTTGTTTTGCATCAACAATTCCCCGTATACTTGTAAGTCCAAATCAATTGTAGACCCTAAGTCCATTCCGGCCTCCGACAGCGTATCGTATTTTCCATCCGCGTAACTGGTTTTAATTCTGTTATGAACGTCACGCACGTACACTTTAACACCACTTTTTCCACGAAGTTCTTTTTCATAAGAAGCCTCTAACCCACTTATTCCAAGATAATCACCTGGTTTATAAAATTTAGCGCTGTCATTATCAATATCCTTTTGGCTAGCTTCACCTACAAAACCCAAAATTTGTGCTGCAACTGGTTGAGCGTATTTTCGAAGTGTACGTTGCTGCCCGTAAAACCCAGGATATTCAAATAGCTTTTCTGATATTCCCACCCAGAATTTATCGGTAATTTGTTTTTCAAAAATGGATGCACGGTATCGAGAATACTTCCTCGCTTTGTTCATTTTAGTAACAAAATCAGCTTCTGAGATTCCTAATATCTCACAAAATGAAACTGTATCAATGTCCGAACGCACCTGATTAGGAGTTACCATCAAATCGTACGAGGATTGATTGTATACTATAACCTTTCCATGCCGATCGTAAATTATTCCACGTGAAGGATATAGGGTTGTACGCACTACCGCTTGGTTCTCTGCTGAATGTTTATAGGAGTCATCAATGACTTGGATATAAAAGAGACGACCGATAAATATTATTCCTATGAGCACCATTATGCCCAAAACAATAAATTTACGATTCTCGAATTTATCCATAAAAACCTAGGCCCTTTTGCGTGTAAACGATTGTGAAACTAAAACTACTATAAATGTTAAAAATGTATTCACTAAAACTTTCATCGTAATGCTGCCAACTGACCCTCCAGAAAATCCTTCCAAAACAAACAACAGCAGGTGATGGGAGAAAATTAGGAGCAACGCATAGGCAGAATATCTACCTAGTTGCATATCTAAAACGTTTGCATTTGAACCGAAAGCATATCCATCTCTTGGGGCGACCAAACGCAAAACAATAGGTCGTAAAAACCCAAAAAGGGTAAAAGCCATCGTATGCAATCCATAGGTATGGGAAAACACATCGAGTATAAAACCAGTAAAAAAACCAATGAGTAAAGTTACCAATGCACTTGCTTCAATTGGCAAACTTAGAATTATGAGAACATATATAAAGGGGTTATAAACACCTCCAATATATATGTTATTGAAAACCAATATTTGAATTGCCATTAGCAAAATCCAGCGCAAAATATTTTGAATTATTTCTGAAGTCATTCTTCGGGCGTTGTTAATTCAATTATTTCTTCAACGAATATATTTTCTAACACGTAAACATGCTTGGCTTGTTGAACCTTAGCCGAGAGATTTACTCTAATTTCCCAATTATTTGTTTCCCCATTTGTAGTGAAAGAATCTATAGTACCAACCATAATTCCTTGTGGGAAAATACCTGACGCTCCGATGGTTTCAATAGTATCTCCTTTGTGAATTTTTACAAAACCTTGAATATTATTCAATATTGCTTGGTCCGGATTTTCAGTATCCCAACTTAATATTCCGAAAAAATTTGTTCGTTTTAAACGAACGCCCACATTTAAATCGGTATTTAAAATAGACATGACAACCGAATAATGTTTAGACACATCCGTTACAATGCCCACAATTCCATAATCATTTACTACCCCCATTTCCTTTTTAATTCCAGCCAAACTTCCTTGGTTCAACATCATGAAATTATTGGGAGACGATAGTTGATTATTAATTACCTCGGCAGTTCTATAGAGGTAATTTTGGTGATACGTTGTATCTATCCAGGGATTAAAAGAGTTATTTGACTTTAAATAAGATTCCTCTAAACGCTGCCGTAAAATAGCATTTTCTCTAGCTAATTCTTTATTTACTTCTTCCAGTCTAACATGCTCTGTAATATCACTCACTTTTTGATACACCCCACCCGTAATATCATTTACCCAAGATAAATAAGCAATTTGGTGATACGTGTTATATTTTACCAATAAAGAAAAGCCTATTAATTCTAATAAAAGAAATAGGAATACGATATAGTACTTTTCTAATACCTGTAAAAGTTTGTGCATAGTTGGTCACCGGATGTTTAGTGTAAGAACTATCTAATCAAGAATGTTAAATTATCGGCATTTTTCAATGCAATTCCCGTACCTCGTGCTACAGCTCTTAACGGATCATCCGCAATATGTATTGGAAGCTTGGTTTTCTGTTCAATACGTTTATCCAAACCGCGAAGCATGGCCCCACCCCCGGCAAGATAAATTCCAGTTTTGTAAATATCCGCAGATAATTCTGGAGGAGTCATTTCTAGCGCACTTAAAATCGCCTCCTCTATTTTCGAAATAGATTTATCGAGTGCTTGTGCAATTTCTAGATAAGTCACTTTAATTTCTTTTGGGATTCCAGTCATCAAATCTCTTCCATGAACTGGGTAATCCTCGGGAGGATTATCTAGCTCCATTGTGGCTGAACCCACAGCAATTTTAATTTGTTCAGCGGTTCTATCTCCAATTAAAATGTTATGCTGTCTACGCATGTATTCTTCAATGTCGCTTGTGAATTCATCTCCAGCAACCCGGATGGATTTATCACAAACAATACCACCTAAAGCAATTACCGCAATTTCCGAGGTACCTCCACCGATATCAATTACCATATTACCCATTGGCTCTTCTACATCAATCCCAATTCCTATCGCTGCCGCCATAGGTTCATGAATTAAATACACATCTTTCGCTCCGGCATGCTCTGCACTATCTCGAACCGCACGTTTTTCAACTTCAGTTATCCCAGACGGGATACAAATAACCATTTTCAACGAAGGAGTGAAAAATCTACTTTTTGTAGGAATCATTTTAATCATCCCTCTAATCATGTGTTCCGCAGCGTGGAAATCAGCAATCACTCCGTCTTTCAACGGACGAATAGTTTTTATGTTCTCATGCGTTTTACCATGCATTTGTTGGGCTTTCTTACCTACAGCTAGAACGGTTCCCTTAGCTCTATCTATAGCTACAATAGAAGGCTCATCTACAACTACTTTGTCATTATAAATAATAAGCGTATTTGCCGTACCAAGGTCAATTGCTATCTCTTGTGTGAAAAAATCAAAAAATCCCATTTTCAGTTTTCGTATTAGTGGAGCGCTTAGCGCAATTTATTAATGTTTAAAATGGCGAACACCCGTCATGACCATAGCCATTCCATGTTCATTGCAATATGTAATAGATTCGTTATCTTTTATCGATCCACCTGGTTGAATGACCGCTTTTATTCCTGATTCGTTGGCAATTTGTACACTATCTGCAAATGGAAAGAAAGCATCTGAAGCCATTACAGCTCCATTCAAATCAAAACCAAATGACTTCGCTTTAACAATGGCTTGTTTCAATGCGTCAATTCGAGAGGTTTGACCCGTTCCGCTTGCCAATAACTGTCCGTTTTTAGCCAAAACAATCGTGTTCGACTTCGTATGCTTCACTAATTTGTTTGCAAAAAGTAAATCATCCACCTCGGCACCAGTAGGCGCAACTTTTGTAGCCAGTGTTAGATCATCTGCGCCTTGGGTACTTTCATCCCTATCTTGAACCAAAAATCCATTTAACGCAGTTCTTACCATTTTATTTGGCATTTCTGTTTCTTTTTGAACCAATACTATTCTGTTCTTTTTAGCACACAATAAATCTATAGCTTCTTGGGAGTACGATGGAGCGATAACCACTTCATAGAAAATTTTATCAATTTCAGTGGCAGTTGCTAAGTCAATTTCTCTATTTGCAATGATAATCCCACCGAAAGCAGATACTGGGTCTCCGGCTAAAGCATCTTTAAATGCTTGTGAAACGGTGCTTCTTGTGGCCAAGCCACATGCGTTATTGTGTTTCATAACTGCACATGTACAATCATCAAAGTCAGCCAATAAATTTACTGCTGCATCAACATCTAGTAAATTATTATAAGACAATTCTTTACCCCCTTTCTTTTCAAACAAAGCATCTAAATGCCCAAAGAAGAAACCCTTTTGATGTGGATTTTCACCATAACGAAGCACATTTTGATTTTGCTCACTGATTTTTAAGGTATTTGGATTTGGATTAAAATAATGGTGAATATGCGTATCATAATTCGAAGAAACATCAAAAGCCTCTCCAGCATACCGTTTACGCGTCTCTAAATTTATGTTTCCGTTATTTTCCGAAATCACTTTTAAAACATCCGCATATTGATTTCTTGAAGAAACGATCAAAACATCTTTGAAATTCTTCGCGGCAGCACGGATTAAAGAAATCCCGCCAATATCAATTTTCTCAATAATTTCTTGCTCGCTAGCCCCTGAAGCAACAGTTTCTTCAAATGGATATAAATCTACAATAACCAAATCAATCTCCGGAATTTTGAATTCTTCCAGCTGCTTTTTATCCGAATCTAATTCTCTACGGGATAAAATACCACCAAATATCGCAGGATGTAATGTCTTTACTCTCCCACCTAAAATTGATGGGTATCCTGTAAGTGTTTCCACAGGGGTAACCGGAATATCTAATTTCTCAATGAAACTTTGCGTTCCTCCGGTGGATAAAATACGCACTCCTTGCTCATTTAATTTCTTCACAATTGGCTCCAACCCATCTTTGTAAAATACTGATATTAAAGCTGTTTTAATTTTTACTGACATCCTAAATGATATGATTTTGTGATGGTAACAATTTTACTATTTATCCCCTCGAAAGACAAAGCACAAAAGTCCGAATATTTAGCCGTTTTCAACGTGTTTTACACATAAATAATTTAAGATTATTAATTGTGATAGAAGTCCTTATCACTTGACAAACGGTAGGGATTCAAACACCCACTTCTTTAGTTTTGTTTTAGTAATGGAAATCTATATAAAATTATTCAAAGAAAGTGTTGCTTTCGCAATTAATGCTCTAGTTACAAACAAGTTACGCACAGTATTATCGTTACTAGGCATTACCATTGGTATTTTTTCAATAATATCTGTTTTTACTTTAGTTGATTCACTCGAATTAAAAATTAGAAGCAGTGTAGAAGATTTAGGTGATAATGTGATTTTCGTACAAAAATGGCCATGGGCTTTTGGCGGAGACTATGCTTGGTGGGATTATTTATCTAGACCTGACCCCAAACCAGAAGAAAATACGGCAATTTCTAACCAATCTAATTACGCTGCAGGAAACGCATACACATGTACCTTTCAGAGAACAGTTAAATTCAATAACAATAGCGTAGAGCAAACCATTATTGTTGGCGCCTCCAAAGGATATGATGAAGTACGAAATTTTGAAATTGAAAGAGGTCGATATTTTACGGAAAAAGAACAAATTAGCGGACAAAATGTGTGTGTTATAGGCGACCAAATAGCCAAAGATCTCTTTGGTGTTACTCCTGCTGAAGGACAGTTTATTAAAATTGGGGGTAGAAAGGCTAAAGTTATTGGCGTATTTAAACGAGAAGGAGAAAGCATGATTGGTTTTTCTTTGGATCCATATGTTGTTGTTCCACTCCAATACGGAAAAACGATGGTTGACGTGCGTTCGAAAAGTGTAAATCCAACAATCTATGTCAAGGCCAAAGAAGGTGTAGCAAACCAAGCGCTAATTGAAGAATTAACAGGGATTATGCGTGCCCAAAGGAGACTAAAACCCCGAGAAAAAAACAATTTCGCATTAAATGAAATCAGTGTAATTTCCGAAGGGTTTGATAGTTTTTTTGGCTTCGTTCATGTTTTAGGATGGGTAATCGGAGGGTTTTCAATTTTAGTTGGTGGGTTTAGTATTGCCAACATAATGTTTGTTTCTGTTAGAGAAAGAACCAAAATAATTGGAATACAGAAAGCTCTAGGGGCAAAAAATGGGTTTATCTTATTTCAGTTTTTAAGCGAATCGGTCATCTTATCCCTCATAGGAGGAGTTATTGGCTTACTACTCATTTCTATTGCCGCTTTCGTAGTTAGCAACACCACTGAATACAAAATCGTGATGACTTTTAATAACATCATGCTCGGTGTAACCATTTCAGTTGTAATTGGTGTTTTAGCGGGGGTGATTCCAGCCTGGGGAGCAGCAAAAAAAGACCCTGTTGAAGCGATAAGAAGTTAAAATTCCATCTCTAATTACACCCCAAACTGAGTGAAATGATGATCAAGGTGTTTGTAAAACATATTGCTCCATTCTTTAGCCGTTAAACTCCCAAAAGAATTCGATTCTCTCCCTTCAAAAAATGCTTCTCCATGGGAAAGTGTTAGT
>JBFFMY010000045.1:0-22366 GCA_041563475.1 Salibacteraceae bacterium | reverse complement strand
TTCAGCATGTGATTTAAAATGGGCTCGCATTTGGTTTTGCATGCGGGATAAAAATACCCTTGTTTTCTAATTTCTTTTTTTGGGGATTTCCCCCACCAAAACTCCGCTATAGCTAGGGGTTCTAGTTTATTCTGAAAAGCATATTGCAACAGTTTTGGAGCTGCACAATCACCAGTACCTGCAGGAGGGTATCCTAATTCGGATAATTCAAATATTTGAAGAACACTTTTTGAAACTCCTTTGGAATTAATTAATTGGTACTTTTCAAATAATGTATCCTGCATAATTGCAGATTTTTCTTTTCGTTTCGCATGAAGTTGCTCAATTTCCTTTTGCATGGATTCAAGTTCTTCATAAATAAAGGAAAGCTTTGATTTGAGGTCTTTTTTTAAACGTTTGAAGTCGTAGTCTAAATTCATACTTTCCGTATTTAAAGTATCTGTTAGATTCTTGAATTCCACCTCATTTAATTCAAATTTAGCTTTTTCACGTACGGTAGATCTATGGACTTTCGCTTCTTTTAATTCTTTTTTTTTATCCGATATTACCTGTTCGTATTCTACAGTGCTTTTTTTCAAATTCTGGATTAAAGATAGGTAGGGTGCGCTTGAATTTATCTTTTCAATTCTATCTGTAATAAGATTGATTTCCTCTTCTAATTCCGTATAAAAGCTTTCATCGGCTTTTCTATTGTAAATCGGAGGCACAAAACCGGGCTGGATTGTTTTGGATCCCAAAATACCTGAAAAGGAAGCTAGAAAACCCAATTTATTGTCAATTGTTTTAACCACCAATACGCCAAACATTTTGCCAAGATCAAAGTCATGAGTCCATTTTTTTTCACTTTTCAAATGCTTTTGGAGCGTATTAACGGCCAATAAAGCTATTGGGTGCGGTACATTATGGAACGGATTTGTAAATTTAGTTGGAAGCTCTTCTGGGTCAAAGGGGGAATCAATAGAATGAAAGCAATCGGTTTCAAAATTTGGATTATACCTATTATCTGACTTTAAATCCATGGAACTATTTAATTACAAATTTCATCCATACGGGTAAATGATCTGAAATTTGATTGGCTTCTGAAACCACTCGAGTATCCAGTACTTGAATGAACTTCGGGTTGTAAAAAAAGTAGTCAATTCGTCTATCAGGAGTTTCGCTATTAAAGGTATAATACGCTTTTTCATTTTTAAAGTTTTCCTCTAAAGAAATCGCCATTTTAATGTTTTGGAGAGTTAAAATAGAATGTATAACACTGTCCTTCTGCCACGGGTTTGTTGCACCAGGAGGAGTGCTATTAAAATCTCCACATAAAATTACAGGAACCGTATGGACATATTTTTGAAATTTTTCTAGAACTGCTTGAATTTGTTTTTCTCTGGTTTCTTCAACAAAGGCCTCTAAATGCACATTAATAATTACTAATTCATTTGAATCTATTTTTATGGTGGTGATTTGGGCTAATCGATCTAAGTAAAATGCATTGTAATAAAATGGATTTTTCTCTGGTTTTTCGAAAGTTAAAATTTCATTTGATACAATCGGGAAGTGGCTTAAAATGGCTTGACCAGAAACTATTTTACCAAATTGCTGACTTATTGGCCAATAGGGGAAAGGAACGTAGGTTTTGTCCCAATTCACCGCCTTCGCCCAAAATGGAAAATTGGATGTTTTTGCGATGGTATCCATTTGGTTAATTGAAAAACTTCGATGGGCATCAAAATCAATTTCTTGAAAGGCAGCAAAATCAACATTTAAATTTTGATAGGTTTCAATGGCATGGTTCAAGTTGTTTTTATAGAACTTAAAAGTTCTATCCATCGCCTTATTATTGGTCATGCCAGATAAATAACCAATATTAAAGGTGACTATGGAGAAAGTATCGCGTTGTTTCGTTTCATACGTTCTCTGGGTAGAATAAATTTCATTGTAATTCTCGGAGGAAAGGGTAGAAGAGCTTCCCCAAAAATAGAAAGATGCGATAAAAATCAGAATTAATCCAAAGAGGAATGAAAAGCCTTTTTTCATTTTTTTACAAATTCACGCCAAAAACATACCCAACTAATGCGGTTAAACCCATGGCAACGGTTCCCCAAAATGTGATTCTTATAATTGATTTTGAAATTTTAGCCCCACCTGTTTTGGCTGAAAAGGTTCCTAAAAGTGCTAGGAAAAATATGGCGAAACCATATTGGTAATAAATCATATGATTTACGGGCAAGAACACACTTACTAAGAACGGTAAAACACCACCGAAAGTAAAGGCGGCTCCAGATGCAAGTGCAGCTTGAAGTGGGTTTGCCTGGCTTATTTCATTGATACCTAATTCGTCTCTAATGTGGGCTTCTAGCGCATTATGTTTTGTTAATTGTTTTGCAACTTCCAAGGCGGTCTCCTTTGATACGCCCCTGTTTTCGTATACTAACGAAAGTTCCTGTAACTCCAATTCTGGAGAATCTTGTAATTCCTTTTTTTCACGTTCTATATCCGCATTTTCAATATCTGTTTGAGAACTTACGGAAACGTATTCACCTGCAGCCATGGATAAGGCCCCAGCTGTAAGTCCAGCCAAAGAAGCCAAAACAATAGGGTCTCTTAATTCACTCGCTGCAGCTACACCAATAGCGATACTTGCTGTAGATAATATGCCATCGTTCGCGCCTAAAACAGCTGCCCTCAGCCAGTTACTTCTATTGATGAAATGATTCTCGCTTCCCGATGCGTCCATGACTTATTTGGTTAAAAATTAATACTCTAAAAATACTTTTTGGCTAGTTGATCCCTTAATCTAATCAGTTTAGAAATTGAGTCAAAATATATTCTCAGATCACTATTCTAAAACAATTGGTCTAGAAATCATACCCGAACTGGAATAAACATTGGCAATATAAATTCCCGAATTCAAATGGCTTAGGTCCAAAACTACTGTTGTATTTTTTAGGTTGCCTTTTTCAAATACCCTTTTCCCAGAAATATCAAATAATTCAATTTTTGTAATTAAATCTACGTCAGAAGTGATTGTTAAATTCGCCTTTACTGGGTTGGGAGCAAAACGAACGGAGTTATTAATAAGTTCATCTTGTATACCAACAACAGAAACGGTATTACAAATAGAAGTGTCGATACAAGATCCATCTGTAATTTTTACGGCATAATTACCCGAACTTGAAGGAGTGAAACTTTGTTGATTTCCCCCAGAGATTGGCGCATAATTTAAATTACAATCTAACCAACGATAGGCTAAGCCAGTGGCAACAGCCGTTAAAGTGCTTCCATTAATAGTAACCGAGTTATCTATACTTTTAATCGTAAGGTTTAAAGTGATTACACTATCACACCCTAAACTGTTTGAAACAACCTCGGTATACGTACCCGAAGTGATGTACGAATTTCCATTGTCCGAAATATATTCATCACAAGCCGTTTCGGTAATAGTGGTTGAAGAAGTGGCATTAATTGTCAAGTTTATCGTAAACAAGCTATCGCATCCTGTACCCGTTGCAACAGTATCCAAATAAGTACCTGAGGTAGTCCAAATCTTACCACTTGGAGAAGTGTAAGAACTACATTCTACTTCATTAAGAGTAACATAATACCCATTAATAATGGTAAGATTAACAGTAATTAAACTATCACAACCCATGGTGTTTTGAAAGGTGTCAACATAGGTGCCAGAAGTTGTATATATATTCCCTGCAGGACTCGTATAACTGTTGCAGCTACTTGTTGTAATGTTAGAGCCTGTGGTATTGTTGATCGTTAGATTTATGGTAATGATACTATCGCATCCAATAGCATTTACCAAGGTATCGTAAAAAATTCCAGTGCTATCCAAAACCCCTCCACTTGGTGAAAAATAATAGTCGCATTCAGTAGTGGTAATGCTACTTGAACTAGATGCCAAAGCAGTGAAATTAATGGTATAACTACTATCGCAACCAGAAGCTGCTACTAAGGTATCAGGATAGGTTCCTGATGCATTTAAAATTTGATTTCCTGAGGTAGTATAAGGAATACACCCGGAAATATTGGTTGTTCCTCCTGTAAGACTTCCTTGAGTTAAAGAAGCTCCAGAAACCCAATTGGAAGAAGAGCCAGAAAGAGAAAAGTTTGTAAGTGTACCATTGTTATTATTTCCGGAATTATCATTTAGAGTTGTTAATCCTGAATTGGTTCCAGAGGCAATACCCTGATTGAATTTATAATAGGCTTTCAAAGTGGTTGGGATAACACAAAATTCAGAATTCATATTATTCGCTATTTCAGAGGCTGTACGTGCCACATTCCAGATCCTTACTTCATCAATGGCACCGTCAAATTTGCCGTTTCCATCTATTCTTTGTCCAATTACAACATTTCCAGTAGAAGTACTAGTAGTAACAGTTAGGTTCCCTGAAACGTTTAAAACTCCATCGATATACAAACTATAATCATTCGTTGCCAAAGGGTTATAAACTACAGCTACATGGTGCCAAACACCATCATTCACTGCCAAAGTACCGCTTAAACCGTTTCCACCGACTTCAATACGAATGGAATTACTCCATAATAAGTTAAGTGTGAAGCGACCACCCGTGACAAAAGTACCATAATCCACGATTACCTTTTGACCTGTTCCTCCTGAGCCTACAGGTAAGGCATTGGCTGTTGTTTTTATCCATGCCTCAATGGTTCTAGCGCTCGATCCCGTTATTCCCGAATAGGTGGTTTGCACATAGTCGTTGGTTCCATCAAAATCTAATGCGTTTTGCGCATAAAAATCAATAGAGAAAAGGGTGATAATTGAAATTGAAAGTAGAATTCTTTTAAGCATATGTAGTTTTTATAAGAAACAAATGTAAATTTTCGGTTAATAGGAAGAAAGCCAAGGAATTGATAAATGGTTATTTTCTTTTTTGACCTCTAGTTTTTGGTTTTTTGTATTTAGCTTTTACTTTTTCACGGTAGGCGCCTCCCAGGTTTTGTTTTTTGTTTTTTGCTTTTTTCTCGTGAAAACCTGGGGCTAATTCTGATTTTTTTGACCCGGTTAAATAAGATCGATCATGAGAATCGGGAATTTCTTCTTTTATTAAATCCGTACGAATTTCTACTTCTTCAGGTAAGGAAACAATAGCCACTTTTCGCTTCATCATTCCTTCAATATTTTTAAACATCCCAAGTTCTTCTATGGAAATAAAAGAAAGTGCGGTTCCGAGTTCTTCAGCTCTACCTGTTCGTCCAATACGATGAATGTAATTTTCAGGATGTTCGGGAATGTCAAAATTAACCACGTGGGTAACTCCCTCCACATCAATTCCACGTGAGATAATATCTGTGGCAATCAACATTTTACATCTTCCTTCTTGAAATGCACTTACCGATCTAATCCGGTAGTTTTGCATTTTGTTGGAGTGGATTACACGACTTAATTCAGGGAATTCATTTTCAATTCTTTCAAATAGTCTATCCGCAAATTTTTTGTTTTTCACAAAAACTAAAACCTTTGTAAAGGTTTCATCATTTTTAATCAGGTAATTCAAAAGGTTCACTTTTGAATTAAAATTTGGAATATGGTAAGCGAGTTGTGTTATTTTTTCTACCGGTGTACCCGTAGGGGTAATTGTAACTTTTACAGGATTAATAAAAGTTCCATTAATCAATTTTTCAACCTCAGAGTTCATGGTTGCCGAAAACATGATGTTTTGACGTTTATCTGGAAGTAATTCAAAAATGGCATTAATCTGGGTTCTAAAACCCAAGTTCATCATTTCATCTACCTCATCAATTACCAATTTGTTGATGTTTTTTAAACGCAATGCCCCCGTGCGTCCTAAGTCGTATAATCTGCCCGGAGTTGAAACTGCCAAATCCAATCCATGAAATGCTTTTTCTTTTTGGGTATTTATATTGGTTCCGCCATAAAAACCGCCCACCCTTAAATTGGTAAATTGGGATAGTTTCTCTGCCTCCTCCACAACTTGTAAAACCAATTCTCTTGTGGGTACCAAAATTAGCATCGTTGGATGCATACTTTTGGTAAAACTCCAAAGTCTAATTAGGGGAAGTAAATAGGCCCAGGTCTTTCCCGTACCTGTTTGCGCAATTCCAATCATGTCTTTACCAGACATAACCACAGGAATAGCCTTCTCTTGAATGGGCGTTGCGGAAACGTATCCTACTTCTTCAATGGCACGAAGAATGGAGTTATTTAAGTTTAATTCGGTAAAATCCACGTATTTAAAATTTGGCGCAAAGGTAAGCTTCTTATAATCATGGGCAGTATAACTGAATTGGTATAAAAACTGTAGATTTTCGAGTATGGAAATACTTAGTTCTACTCTCATAAATTACCTTTGTGAAAAACCAAATAATGGGAGATAAAGAAGAATTTTACAAAAATTTGGAAATAAAACTGGAAGAACATCATCAATTTCCAAGTACTTATTTGTTTAAATTTATTGTTCCAAACAATAATCGAAGTTTAGCGGAAGTGGAAGCCTTGTTTAGTAATAAGGCGGTGGTCACTACGAGAGAATCTAAAACGGGAAAATACATAAGCATAACAGGAAAAGAAATAATTTTACAAAGTTCAGAAGTTATTTCGGTGTACAGGAGTGCTGAAAAAATTGAAGGACTAGTTTCTTTATAGAATTACCTAATATATTAAAACAGACTATGAAAATTAATCACACCGTTGTCGATCGATTTATTAAGTACGCAAAAATTGATACACAAAGCGATCCGCATTCAGATACCATCCCTACAACAATGAAGCAAAAGGACTTGGCAAAGGTCTTGGTTGCAGAGTTAAAGGCTCTCGGAATAAAGGATGCGGAAATGGATAAGTTTGGGTATGTATATGCTACACTTCCGGCAAATACGGATAAAACGAACGTTCCTGTGATTTGCTTCTGCTCCCACATGGATACTTCTCCAGATGCACCTGGGAAAGATGTGAAACCTATTATTCATAAGGATTATACTGGTTCAGATTTGGTTTTACCAGATGACACGAATGTTATTATTAAAGCTTCTGAACATACGGATTTAAAAGCCCAAATTGGAAATGATATCATTACCGCTTCCGGGCTTACCTTACTCGGTGCGGATAATAAGGCTGGATTGGCTGAAATAATGGACGCGATTCAATATTTTACTGAAAATCCAGATGTTAAACATGCTGAAATCCGTATTTTATTTACTCCTGATGAAGAAGTGGGTAAAGGGGCAGATAAGGTGGATATTAAACGTTTAGGAGCCGACTTTGGATATACTATTGATGGAGAGACTTTAGGTTCTATGGAGGATGAAACCTTTTCTGCTGACGGTGTAGTTATTGAATTGATAGGAGTTAGTGCGCATCCCGGGTTTGCTAAGGGTAAAATGGAAAATGCCGTGAAAATTGCAGCCGATATTTTGGCTAAATTACCTAAAGACAGACTTTCCCCCGAATCAACAGATGGGCGTGATGGCTTTATTCATCCATTAGAATGTAGGGCAACTTCTGAGGGAGCGAAAATTACTTTTATCATACGCTCCTTTAAGGATTTTGAACTTAAAATGTTCGAAACAGAATTGGAAAATATTGTTCGAAATGTGATGCGTTTTTATCCTCAATCATCGTATAAAATGACGGTTACGGAGCAATATCGAAACATGAAAAATATTTTAGATCAAAATCCTAAAATAGCCGAATTTGCGGTCAAAGCCATTGCACGTACCGGAATAGAAGTTAAAAAAGGTGCTATTCGAGGAGGTACAGATGGTTCAAAATTATCTTATATGGGATTACCTTGCCCAAACATATTTGCAGGAGAGCATGCCTTTCATTCTAAAGAAGAATGGATAAGTGTTCAAGATATGCATAAGGCTGTCGAAACGATTATTAATTTAGCTATGATTTGGGAAGAGGAATCCTAAATGAATAAATTTAAAACGAACCAAAAAAGAATGATATGAAAAAGATTTTAGCAATTGTAATAGCTATTTTACTTGGTATAATGGCCTTTTTATATTTTGGAACCTATAGTGAAGGAGACCGAGTTGGAACCATAATTAAGGTGAGTAAAAAAGGGGTGGTATTTAAAACCTATGAAGGTCAATTAAATGTGAATGCTTTTGGGGCTGTCAAAGGAAAGGGAACCTTAAATGAGTCGTTTGAATTTTCTGTACCAAATGACCCTATTTTATTGGATAAAATAGATGGATTAATGGGAGAAACAGTGAAGCTTTCATACAAAGAGAAATACTTCGTTTTTCCTTGGTTAGGAGAAACTAAATATTTGGCTACGGATGTAGTTCTTACCAAAAGCGCAAAGTCAAATACTGATAATTACCCTGAGCACTAATTCTGGATGGGGAATTCATTCGGTAAAATATTCAAGCTCACCACTTTTGGTGAGAGTCACGGTGTTGCTATTGGTGGTGTTATCGATGGTTGCCCAGCTGGATTAAAAGTGGATTTTAATTTTATTCAAGCTGAATTAGATAGGAGAAAACCAGGCCAATCAAATATATCTACGCAAAGAAAAGAATCGGATATAGTGGAGTTTTTATCCGGAATATTTGAAGGACTAACCACTGGAACACCTATTGGATTCTTGATTAAAAATAAAGATCATAAGTCGGAAGATTATAATTCTTTAAAGGATCTTTATAGACCTTCCCATGCCGATTATACTTACCAAGAGAAATATGGTGTACGTGATTACCGCGGAGGAGGTCGTTCTTCTGCAAGAGAAACCGCCTGTCGTGTTGTAGCCGGAGCATTAGCAAAACAAATACTAAAAACAAAAGGGGTTTTTGTAGGCGCATATGTTAAAAGTGTTGGGAAAATAACCATTAAAAATCCCATTCTTTTTTCGGATATTTCTCAATCTGAGAATTCAATAGTTCGTTGTCCAGATAAAGAAACTTCTTCAAAAATGGAAGAACTAATAGTTGCTGCTAAGGATGCAGGAGATTCATTAGGTGGAGTAATTCATGGGGTTATTCATGGGGTAATGCCAGGTTTAGGCGAGCCCGTATTTGAAAAATTCAATGCTGCTTTAGCCCATGCGTTGATGGGAATAAATGCGGTTAAAGGGTTTGAGATTGGGTCAGGTTTTTCTGGAGCAGAAATGTTCGGAAGTGAGCAAAATGATTCTTTTACGCTTGTGAATGATCAGGTTTCAACGGATACAAATAATTCTGGTGGTATTCAAGGTGGATTAACTAATGGTCAGGACGTAACCTTTAATGTGGCCTTTAAACCCGTTGCTACTATTGCTCAAAAACAAGAAACCGTTTCTATGGACTTAAAGGAAGTTAAAATGGAAGCGAAGGGAAGACATGACCCTTGTATTGTTCCACGCGCAGTTCCTATTGTAGAGGCTATGGCTGCGTTAGTTACATTAGATTTCTTATTACGTAGTAAGACCGATAAATTATCCTACATTTAAATGGAATACGATTACGATTATATTGTAATTGGTAGTGGATTTGGCGGATCAGTATCTGCCTACCGGTTATCTCAAAAAGGGTATAAAGTACTAGTCGTAGAAAAAGGTAAGCGATTTCACGCAAAGGATTTTCCAAAAACGAATTGGAATTTACCCAAATGGCTTTGGCTTCCCACACTTCGGTTTTTTGGAATTTTTAAAATTACCTTTTTTAGACATGTAGGAATTCTCTCTGGAGTTGGTGTAGGAGGGGGTTCTTTAGTGTATGCAAATACACTTCCGGTGCCGAAATCAGCATTTTTTAATTCAGGAAGTTGGTCGGGTATAACTAATTGGGAGTCAGAATTAGAGCCACATTATACGGAAGCCAAAAGAATGTTAGGGGCTTCAAAAAATCCATATTTGGGAATTTCAGATACCATTGTGCAAAATATTGCGAAATCAGAAGGAAATGAAAAGGAATTTTCGGCAGCTGATGTAGCCATTTATTTTGGCGAATCGGGGAAAGAATCAAAAGACCCTTATTTTAATGGAGATGGACCCGCTAGAAGTGGATGTACTTTTTGTGGCGCTTGTATGACAGGTTGTAGGTACAATTCTAAAAACACTTTGGATAAAAATTACCTATACCTAGCAGAGAAAAACGGTGTAACTATTATGCCTGAAACTCTGGTTACTAATGTAACTCCACTAGATGAAGATGGTTCAAAAGGGTTTGAAATAGAAATGAAGCCTTCTATTAAAATCTTTGGTAGAAAGAAAACTCTTAGAGCAAAAAATGTCGTTTTTTCAGGCGGAGTTATGGGTACTATAGAGCTTCTATTAAGTTTAAAAAAAACCACATTACCCCATTTATCTAATAAAGTAGGTGAAATGGTTCGAACAAACAATGAAAGTTTAATCGGCATTGTTACTCCGCATTCCCAACTGGATATGACCGATGGTATCGCCATTGGTTCTGTGTATCACACCGATAAAAACAGTCATTTAGAACCTGTTCGCTACGGTAAAGGCTCTGGTTTTTGGCGAATTATGATGTTACCCATGGTTAAAGGTTCGAACGGTTTTGTTCGCATCATTAATACGATGATTGAATTGATTTCCAACCCGATTGTTTATTCTAAAATTCTTCTTAAAGGAAAGTTTGCACAGCGTTCAGCAGTTTTGCTTTTTATGCAAACTTTGAATAGTACATTAACCTTAAAAAAGACCAGGTTTGGGTTAAACTCAACGGTTCGAAATGGGGAGAAACCTGCAGCCTTTATTCCAGAAGCGGTTGATTTCTCTACTAAGTATTCAAAAGAAGTAGGGGGGAAGCCGATGGTGGTAGTAACAGAAACGCTTTTTGGAATTCCTACTACCGCTCATATTTTAGGTGGTGCGGTAATTGGAAAATCCGTACAAGAGGGTGTTATTAACCATAAGCATGAAGTTTTTGGTTACAAAAACATGTGGGTTTGTGACGGTAGCGCGGTGTCTGCAAATCCAGGAGTGAATCCTAGTTTAACCATAACAGCAATGTCGGAACGGGCAATGAGTTTTATCAAAGAAAAATCAAATTAATCCGTAAAAAATGCCACTTTAATTCCAACGGCAATTAATATCCCCCCAAAGACTTTATTAAAGACATTTTGATATTTCTCGAATAGAGGCAATATTTTAGAATGGGTAATTAAAAAAGCGAGAAGACTAAACCAAAGCGTGGTGTTTACCATCATTATTATACCTAGAAAAGAAACCATTTGAATCGAGGTGTTTGGACCAATAACAATGGTGAAAAGGCTTAAAAAAAACAACGTGGCTTTGGGGTTTAAAACATTGGTTAAAAACCCTATTCGAATGGCTTTTAAGGGAGAAATATCCACCTTGGCAACTGTTTCTTCCAACTCAAGTTTGTCGTTATGACTTCTAAATGATTGAATTCCTATATAGACCAAATAGGCCGCACCTACGTACTTAATAACACTATAAATTACCACCGATTTGGCAATAATAACGCCTAAACCAATTACCGAATAAAGTACGTGTATGCCAATACCCAATCCGAAACCAATAGCCGTATAAATACCCGTTTTTCGGGAATAAGTCAGTGCATTTCTAACCAGCATAAAAAAATCAGGTCCCGGACTCATTACCGCGAGTAAATGAATTCCGATAACACTAATGACCAGTGAAGAAAACAGGTTTTCCATACCGCCAAAGGTAGATTAATTTACATTTGTTGAATGGCAGATTATTCCAGCTTAAAACAAGAATTATTTGATTATTGCGTGAACTACATTGAGTCGCAAATTGAACATGTTCAAAACGCAATAAATTCGGCTCAAGAATCTGCTAAAAATGAAAGTAAAAGTAGTGCGGGTGATAAGCATGAAACGGGTAAATCTTTGATGCAATTGGAACAAGAAAATAATGCCCAACATTTAGCGAATATGCTAGATCAAAAACGGGTTGTTTCAATACTTTCTTCTTATCGTTTATCTGGAAAAGTTACTTTGGGGAGTTTGGTAGTTACAGATAACGGGGCGTATTACATTGCATTGGGAATTGGGCTTGCAAAAGGGGTAACTCCAGTATGTTATATTATTTCCCCAACCGCTCCAATTGGAAAATTACTCATTGGTAAATCCACGGATGATTTGGTTGCTTTTAATGGAAAACAAATTCAAATTAAGGAGATAATATAGTAGAATGGAAGTTCTTAGAGTTGCAGTTATAGGTGGAGGAGCAGCAGGTATTTTTTCTGCTATTTCAGTCAAAAAACATTTTCCAAATGCTAACGTGACCGTTTTTGAGAAGTCAACCAAGCTTCTTTCAAAAGTGAAAGTTTCCGGAGGCGGCAGATGCAATGTCACACATAATCAATTAAACATTAAACATCTTGCGAAGAATTACCCTAGGGGAGAAAACTTTTTAAAGAAAGCATTTTCCCAATTTTCAGTAGAAGATACTATATCTTGGTTTAACAACAGAGGAGTAGAGCTGAAGGTGGAATCAGATAATCGGATGTTCCCAATATCGAATAGTTCTCAAACAATAATAGATGCTTTCCTTACAGAAATTCAAAAACAAAAAATTGAAGTGGTCAAAGATCTGGGAATGAAAAATCTTGTTTTTAACGATTCAAAATGGTCGGTTACATTTTCAGATGATTCGGTTCAAATTTTTGATAAAATCATTGTGGCAATTGGCGGGCAAAAGCGAAGAGATCGTTTTCAAATATTCGAAAGTTTGGGTCATCATATTATTGAACCTGTACCTTCCTTGTTTACCTTTAATGTGTATCAAAATAATATTGTAGAATTAATGGGCTTAGCGGCTACATTGGTTAATGTGAAAATTCAAGGATCCAAGTTTCAAAATACTGGCCCTTTGTTGATTACCCATTGGGGATTTAGTGGTCCAGCAATATTGAAGTTATCGGCTTTAGCCGCTCGATATTTAGCAAATAAAAACTATGAATTTAAAATTCAGCTAAATTGGTTAGGTGAGATTAAGGAGGAAAAATTACGCGAAGAATTATCCAAATTCATTGCAGAAAGCGGGAATAAATTAGTGAATAAATGTCCGTTTGATTTGCCAAATAGATTGTGGATTCATTTTCTTAAAACCCTCCAAATTGACACAAGTATTTCATGGAACTCATTCGATAAAAAGAGTAAAAACCGAATTATAAATAAGGTGTTGAATGATGAATACCAGATCTATAAAACGACTACTTTTAAAGAAGAATTTGTGATTTGCGGTGGGATTTCATTGGCAGAAGTAAATTCAAAATCAATGGAAAGTAAAATAACGCCAGGGCTATATTATGCGGGTGAAATTTTAGATATCGATGGGGTAACTGGAGGGTTTAATTTTCAGTCTGCCTGGACTACTGGATTTATCGCTGGAAAACTTGGATGCTAAACCGCATAAAAAAAGGGCTAAACTCTAGCCCTTTTTGCATTCTATATTATTTGGCATATTGTTCAAAATAGGAATGTAGAACCTTTGCTATATAATCATAATGTGATTGGTCTAATCCGGGCCAAACACCCAACCAAAATGCATTATTCATAATTATATCTGTATTTGATAAATCCCCAACTACGCGATGCGTAACATTAACATATGCAGGTTGTTTTAACAAGTTGCCAGCAAAAAGCAACCGTGTACCTACCTTGTTTTCTTCTAGGTATTTAACCAAATGGTTTCTTTTAATTATACTATTGGGCTTAATTGTAATTAAAAAACCAAACCAAGAAGGATCAGAATTTGGCGTGGCTTCCGGTAAAAGAAAATCCGAAGAGAAGGGTGCCAAAGTTTCTTTTAGTAATTTATGATTTTCTCTACGGGCTTCAATAAAACGATCAACTTTACGTAATTGACTTAGTCCAATAGCTGCTTGCATATCGGTTACTTTAAGATTGAAACCAACATGAGAATAGATGTATTTATGATCGTATCCTTCCGGTAAATTACCCATTTTCCAACCGTATCGGGTTCCGCAAGTGTTATCTATTCCTGGATCACACCAACAATCTCTTCCCCAATCTCGAAAAGAGGTCGCAATTTTTCGTAATTTGGAATTGTTGATTATAACTGCGCCACCTTCTCCCATGGTAATGTGATGGGCAGGATAGAAACTCAAAGTAGCTAAATCTCCAAATGACCCAGTTTTCTTTCCGTTATACGTTGAACCTAAAGAATCGCAATCATCTTCAATTAACCATAAATCATATTTTTTCGCAATTTCAGAAATGACTTCCAAATTGAATGGATTTCCCAAAGTATGGGCTATCATTATTGCTTTTGTTTTATGGGAAATGGCTTTTTTTAGCTGGTCCACATTAATGTTATAGGTAGCTAAGTCGATATCAACAAATACAGGAACACAACCTAATTGCACAATTGGGTTTACAGTTGTTGGAAAACCAGCAGCAACAGTAATCACTTCATCACCTGGGCGTAATTGACGTTCCTTAAGTTTTGGTGAGGAAAGCGTATATAGTGCCAATAAATTGGCAGAAGAACCTGAATTCACCAATAGGGCTAATTTCGCCCCAAAGTAATCTGCAAGTTCTTTTTCTAACATTGCACCAAATCGGCCAGTGGTTAGCCAGCCGTCCATCACTGCATCAATACCAAATAGAAGGTCATCCTCTTCAATTACTTTTCCAGTTACAGGAATATAATCTATACCCGCAACAGGTTTCTTGAATACCGTTAGTTTGGATGAGATTGACTTTTTTAGCTCTTTATCAATATGTTTTAACATGGCTTGAATTTATTAGGTCGGCAAAGATGGTAATTGAATGTGAAATTCAAAACGTTAAAATCAATTATGTTTCCTATTTTATGGACACAAAAAAAGTGGCTAACGCCACTTTTCGAACATTTTATTTTTTGTTATTTAATCGGTAGTCTCCAATTAAATTTGTCTTCTACATTTCCTTTTCGGAAATCCTCTAAGTACGTATTGATTTTTACTTGGAACATATCCTTGGTAATTGCAGGTAAATCGTAATCTACACCATCTAAACCAATGGAACGAATCTGGGCAATTGTTGCAGCTGTACCCACACCAAAGGCTTCCGTTACTTCTCCATTCTTAATTCCTTCGGTCAATTCATATACATCTACTTGACGCTCGTCAACTTCCACACCCCAATCTTTTGCAATTCCAATAACTGATTTTCTAGTTATTCCATTAAGAATCGTATCTGAAACAGGAGAAGTTGTTAGTTTACCTCTATACATAAACATCAAATTCATGGTTCCAGCTTCTTCCACATATTTATGTTCCTTCGAATCCGTCCAAATAATTTGTTGATAACCTGCTTCCATGGCTAATCGAGTAGGGTACATAGAACCTGCGTAATTACCTGCGGCTTTTGCATGACCAGTTCCACCAGGAGCTGCTCTTGAATATTCGGTCTCTATTTTTACGCGAACTGGTTCGGCATAATATTTACCCGCTGGTGAACAAATAATCATAAATCGATAGGTAGTAGAAGGCCTAACTCCTAAAAAAGTATCCCATGCCATCATGAAGGGACGAATATATAAGGATGATCCAGCTCTATTAGGAATCCACTCTTTATCAATGGACATTAACTGTTGTAAACCTTCCATGAAAATTTCTGTAGGAATTTCAGGCATACACATTCTAACTGCAGAATGATTCAAACGATTAGCATTTTCCAAAGGACGAAATAAGAAGGCTTCATCCTTTTCATTTTTATAGGCTTTCATTCCTTCAAAAATGGATTGCCCATAATGCCACATAGAATTTGCAGGATGAACACTTAACTCACCTGTTGGAATTATTCTAAAATCGCCCCATTTTTCTCCATCAAAATCCGCAATAAACATGTGATCAGTAAAATTTTTACCAAACGTAATGTTATCTTGATCGTAGTTTGCTAGGTTGGAGTTTTGGTTGCGCGTAACTGAAATATTTATACTCATAAGTCCAAAAATTAGATTTGCAAATGTACAAAATATTAACCATACGTTGAATGTTTTATGCGGTTGTAAATTGTATAAAAAGCTACCAAGACAAAATTAATAGGATGATTTACTGTAGAACGCAGAGTATCATTTGGAGATAGAAAATCCACCCAATAATGGTCGATGATCCGAAAGACCTGATTTTCCTACGTTAAAATGGGTCGAAACGATATTTTCGGAATACAGCATAAAGTCCAAACGTAAACCTGGAATGGTTGAAATTCCATCAAAAGTGGTTCCGATTCCAAAACCATGAACCAAGAACGCATCCGATAAATTTGTCGTTAATTGATGATAGGAATACGTATAGGGTGGTTCGTTAAAGTCTCCAACGAGAATAGAAGGATAGGGGCACTGATCAATATGCGATTTTATTGATTTAATTTCTTCAGCCCGTTTATACGCGGCAGTCAAAACTTTAGACGCAATACCCTTTGATTTTTCAACGGCTTGTTTTTCATTATTTTCAGAAACATTTTCCACAAATTCATAATCCTCTTTGACAAATTTCAAGGAGTATAAATGGGTGTTGTACACGCGAACAACAGATCCGTTTATTTCAATATCCGTATAAAAACAGGCAGTTTTATACGATGATCCTTTCACTAAATCATATTGAAAAGCGGCCCCATTATTAATAATTTTATATTTCGAAAATGTAGCTAAACCAAAAAACCTATCGTTTGGTCTTTCTATTCCACCTGGTTCAACTTCGTGATATTTATATCCGAGGTCTTCCATTCTTTTTATATTTTGAAAACCTGGTTTATCTCGATTTGTAAACTCTTGAAAAGCAATGACATCCGGTGATTTAGACTCTATATATTTAAAAATACTATCGTTTAAATCATCCACTTCAATCCACTTGTATTTGTTAAATAATCGAACATTAAACGACATGAGCGTAAAGTCACTCGCAGTGCTTGTTTTATCTCCTAAGTTAGTCGCTAATAAGGTGGTCAAATTACTTATTCCAAATAGTATTACGACAAGAGATAAAACAAAATGGATTTTTCTTTTATAAATCCAATACAAAAAAAACAAGACGTTTACGGAAAGGAATAAGGGGTAAGCTAGGCCTAAAAGGAATATATATCTTGCAGATGATGGTTCAAGCTTAGAGGATAAACTGCTCAAAAAAAGTATAATCGCGAGAAATACATTAACCCAAAAAATAAATTTATTCCACCAATTTAAATTCCTCATTGTTTGCCGAATTTAAATAGATCATCCTTTTCCTTTTTTGATAAGCTATCGTATCCATACTTAGATATTTTGTCTAAAATAGCATCAATCGTTGATTGATTTACTTTAGGTTTTTCATTCGATTTTTTAAAGTTCTTATTTGAATGGACAACTTTAATTTTTGGCTGAGATTTAAATAATTCAAAAATCTTTAAAAACCATTTTGTAATTGGTTCGTTAATATCTAGGCCACGGGGCAAATAATAAGCGAAAAGTACGCCATAAGCGGCACCGCCAAAATGCGCTAATTTACCTCCTGTATTGAAATTTAAATCAACTACAGTGGAAGTTAAGAACCCAATTAGAACGATATATTTTATCGCAATGGGACCTAAAAAAGGAAGGTGTAATTTATAATTTGGTTGCAACACCCCAATGGCTATCATTACAGCCATAACTCCTGCGGAAGCTCCAATTAGATACGAGTTTATCGAAACAACAGGTAAAATAAGTGCCGAAATCACATAAATAAATCCACCAGCTAATCCGCCATATACATATAATTCCAATACGCGTTTATGACCGTATAGGTCGCTTAAAATTATACCCATCCAGTACAGCCACAGCATGTTAAAAATAAAATGAGACAAACCTAAATGGGTAAACATATAGGTGAAGTAGGTCCATACCATCCAATAATAGGTGCTTACGTCAGCCGAAAGGGCGAAGAAACGAATGATTTCAATGCTTACGTTTTTAGGAGTCAAGGCGATCACTAAATTCAATCCTACAAACACCACAGCATTAACTATAATTATTTGAAACAAATAATTACCATTTTTAAATGCCTGTTTTATATCGTGAAAAATAGAATTTGTCATTGTCTAACGTAATCTAAAAGAGGAATCTGTCTTCTGCCAAAATTTGATAAGGATAAATCCCGTAATTAAACCGCCAAGATGCGCGAAATGAGCCACATTATCTAATGGATTATTGGCAATTCCAGAAAATAATTCAATAGCACCATATCCTGCAACAAAGTATTTAGCTTTTATGGGAATTGGAATAAACATCAGGAATAATTCCGCATTGGGAAACATCATTCCAAAAGCTAAAAGTATACCAAACAAAGAACCGGAAGCGCCAACTACAGTTGGAGCGTTTAGGTAAAACTGCTTGTAGGTTACCATAAAATCGTAAGATTTCTCAATACTTGTAGAATCGGAAGAACCATTCAATACATTTTCTAGGTAAGGAACTGCTTCATTAAAAACGCTAAACATTCGGGACCCGTTATTAATTTCAAATCCGTACGTAGTATAAAAGGCTTGCAAGGTTTCTGGAGAAGGGTTATTTAAAAAGATATCAATAACTCCCGTGAATTCACGAATAGTTTCGAAATAAATAATTCCGTAATGAAGAGCAGCAGCACCTATTCCGGTTATTAAATAATAAATTAAAAATCGCTTAGAACCCCATACATTTTCTATCGCATTTCCGAACATCCATACCGCAAACATGTTAAATAAAATATGCTCAAAATTGGCGTGCATAAACATGTAAGTGATTATTTGATAATAATGAAATTTCTCCGAGCCAAACCAATGTAAGCCCAATAAATCATTTAAATCAATGCCAATACTATTGCGAAGCGCAATCATGGCAATGAACATCAAAACATTGATTATTAATAAATTTTTTACTACTGGAGGCAGCATAGAAACTCCACCTGATTGAAATCCATTCATAATTAGTTGAAATAATTTTCTATATCGTCAATTGGTAATTTATGGAAAATGTTTTTTCCATTTGGAAGGGTCATTGGGTTTTCAGATGCAAATAATTCATCTATCAGCGCATTGATTTCCTCTTGACTTAAAGTTTGTCCTGTTTTTATGGCCGATTTAAAAGCCAAAGCACTTGCCAATGCTTCGTTGCGTAATACATGTGAATCTTCAATATTGCTTTCGTAACCAAATAAAGTGCCCTCAATTAACGCTTTTGGGTCTTCATTCGCTGAAACAGACGGTAAACCACGCACAATGAAACTGTTTTTCCCGAATACTTCAATATCAAAACCAATTTGATTTAGATTAGGCAAAAGTTCTTTTAGCAAATCCGCTAGTCCACTTGTAAAAGTCACATTTTCAGGAAACAACAATTGCTGCGAAATTCCCTTTCCATTTTCAATTTGGTGTATAAACTGATCGTATAAAATACGTTGATGCGCACGTGTTTGGTTTATGATTAGCACGCCTGATTTAATACTGGTAAGGATAAATTTGTTTTTTATTTGAAATGACTTTTTATTCGAGTAATCAGATTGGCTGGAATCAATAGGCGTTTCTAATTGACTAGATGTCGAATCTCCTTGAGAATGATTTTCGGTTAATCCTTCATACATGGATTGCAACCCTTGAATTTGATCTTTAGAGGGAGTTTTAGAAAAACTATTACTAGAATCAAATGGGTTAAAGTTTTGGTTTACGGAAATTTTTGGTTCCGTAAAAATTTTACCCTTAGGAAGCGGAGTAGTTGCAAAACTATTTTCAGGATTGAAATCAATTGTTGGGGATACATTAAACATCCCTATGGATTGTTTAATTGCAGAACGCATTAGCATGCCAATAGAACGTTCGTCTTCAAATTTAATTTCAGTTTTGGTAGGATGAATGTTGATATCAATAAACGATGGTTCAACATCCAAAAAAATAAAGTAACCTGGATGAAACCCCTTCGGAAGAAGTTCTTCATAGGCTTGCAAAACCATTTGATGTAAATAGGGAGATTTAATAAATCTATTATTTACAAAGAAAAATTGTTCTCCTCGTGTTCTTTTTGCGGCTTCTGGTTTTAATACAAACCCATTTATGTTAACTAAGGGAGTGTCTTGATTTACTGGAACTAGTTTCTCATTGTATTTTCTTCCAAATACAGCTACTAATCTTTGACGTAAATTGCCTTCGTGAAGTTGAAATATATCACTACCGTTGTGACTCAATGAAAATTTGATATCGGGATGGGCTAAAGCAACGCGTTCAAATTGGTCTATGATATGGCGCATTTCAACACCATCAGATTTTAAAAATTTCCGTCTTGCAGGTACATTGAAGAATAAGTTTTTTACAGAAATCTGCGTTCCAGTAGGGCAGTTAGTCGCTTCTTGGATTTCAATTTTACCACCAATAATCGTAATTGCTGAACCTAAATTTGTTTCCTTTTGCTTTGTTTTCAATTCCATGTGGGAAATAGCTGAGATAGATGCCAGAGCTTCTCCTCTAAATCCTTTCGTATGCAATGCAAATAAGTCGTCTGCCGTAGAGATTTTTGATGTCGCATGACGTTCTAAGCTCATCCGTGCATCCGTATCATTCATACCATAGCCATTGTCTGAAACAAGAATAAGCGTTTTACCTGAATCTTTAATAGTAACAGAAATTTCTGAAGCACCTGCATCCACAGCATTTTCAACTAATTCTTTAATAACCGAGGCAGGGCGTTGAATAACTTCACCAGCAGCAATTTGATTGGCAATTGTATCCGGCAAAAGCTTTATGATGTCGGCCATGTAAAGAAAAAATTAGGAAATGAAATCGGTAAATAAATATAAATAAAAGAAAGCAATAAGAAACGTTGCAATAAGCGCAATCCTGATTGTGGAAGTTTTATTGGATGCTTTTCTAGTCTCCGGAGTTTTCCATGCAGATCTGATTCTCGCTCGGGTATTTCCAGAATTTTCTTGAGGTGCTTCCTTGTTTAATTCAGATTTAATCATTTCAACCCGAGAATGTAAATCCTCCATAACTGGGTCATAGTGCCGCGGTTTAATCGAAAATCTTTTTGGTTTATTTAATCTGAATAATGTTACGCGCATTTTAATGCTTTAGGCTGCAAATTTACAACTAGATGCCTAAGCATAAAAGGATGATTCAAGGTTTATATGAAAACAATTGCATTCGTCAAAAAAGAAAATGGTTGTAGAAAGTTTAGCTTTCAAATTCTTTTTTACATTCAATAAACACTCTTTTTTCACAAGTTGCACAAATGTCTTTATCCAGCTTGGTATAAATTCCTCGGATGGCTGCTTCTTTAAATTCAAAAATATTTTCTGTACCAAATTGGGAGGTGTAGTTCCCTTTATCTAAAATCTCACGCACATTTTTCTTTAAGCCACATATATATAGGTTTCCCCCTTTAGCTTTAAATTTATTTGCTTGAGAAATTAATAGTTCGGCTCCCGCAAGATCTAAGAAATTTATCCCATCCATAACGATCAACACTCTTTTGGTGTCTCCATCTCTTATTTTGTCAATATATTGGGCAACATGCTCTACAGCACCAAAAAACAAGGAACCATCAATTCGTAGGATTTTAAATTGTGGACACGCTTTGTTTTTGTATAAGTCGATGTTTTGAAAATGGCTACCAGAAGTATCTGGATTCGGTGCAAGTTCAACAATTCTTGGTTTAGAGGTACGTTGAAGGTAAAATATTAAGGATATAATTACCCCAATGTAAATAGCAAACTCTAAATGAAGGAATAGCGTAGAAAGAAACGTAACTAATAAAACAATTAATTCCGGTTTGCTGGTAGAAGATATTTGTTTAATATGATGAAAATCAATCAAGTTATAGGCGACTAATAAAATTATTCCACCCATAGCTGGAATTGGTAAATAGGCCGTTAAAGGAGCAACCAAAAGTAAAATTAGGGCCAAAGAAATAGCCGCGAAAATAGCCGACATTGGAGTTTTAGCGCCTGATTGATAATTTATTCCTGATCGCGTAAAGGACCCCGATCCTGCGTAACTAGAGAACATACTTCCCACAATATTTGAAAGTCCTTGACCAATAAATTCTTGGTTTCCATCTAAATTTTGATGACTTTTTGTTGCAATACTTCTAGCAATAGCTACTGCTTCAATTAGTCCTAATAAGGCAATAGCAAAAGCATTGGGTGTAAGTAATTCTACATTTTTAAGTGTTAAATTAGGAAATCCAAACTGCGGAAGTGAAGCGGAAAGTTCTCCAATTAAAGTAACTCCATGGTTACTTCCATCTATTCCAAGACTAACTAAACTACCCACAACCATAGCCAAAAGCATATGGGGTAACTTGGGTAAAAGCTTTTTAAATAAAATTGCAGAAATCAAAGTGCTTCCAGAAACGGCAAGTACATATAAATTAGTTTCACTAAGGTGACCCATTAAAAAGATCCATTTGTCATGAAACTCACTTCCGCGTGGAATTACCATTCCCAATGCATG
>JBFFMY010000044.1:0-22712 GCA_041563475.1 Salibacteraceae bacterium | reverse complement strand
TGGCATCAATTTGGGGTAGTTTTTCAATGGAAATGGGCAATGAACTACTATATCTTCCCTTACCTAAAAATGGATGTGGGGCTGGTGTGTCTCCAAACATGGGGTCAATTAGAATATTCTTTCCATCTATTTGGAGTAAAAATGCAGAATGCCCAAACCAAACCAATTCGGTTTTGGGTATGGAATGCACTAATTCTAACGAATCAATATGTTGAACGGGGATTTCAAACTTTGGTGAACCGTTTGGGTTTCCCTTTATAAAATCGCCTAATACTCCCAACATTTTTTTGAAACTCATATCTATGGAGGTCTGTATTTGATTTACAAAAACACCCTTTTCATAGTGTCCTGTTTGCATAAATACCTCTTTTTGTTGGGCGGATGGTTTGCCTCCAAATTCTGGACTGAAATTCACAAAAAGGGTTACAAAAACAAGAAAGAGAATTAGTATAGTTCCGAATATTATTCCCAACATTTTTAGTGATTTAATGACCATGTTTTTTTAAAAAAATTATATCAATACTTAGTAACCCCCACACTACATATTGAGGTTTCTAGTTTTGCTTATATACAAACTTATTTTGTTGATTTTGCAAAAGGAAAAAGTTCATCCAATTCATAGACTTCAACGGGTGAATGGGTTTCAGATTTATAAATATTCAACATGGCTTTCGCCACATCCGAGCCCAAAATTCCTTTGTATTTTCTAAGTCCAGGAATTAGGGCAGATAACCCATTTATAACCTTTGCCGACAATTTTTCTCCAAATCGATTTTCTGGTCTCGGTCCCATCAAAACACTTGGACGAATAAAAACAGTGCGTTGAAAATTTAGTTTTCTGATCGCTTCTTCTAATTCCCCCTTTATTCTAGAATAAAAAAAATGAGATTTTGGACTCGCAGATGTAGAGGATACTAAAACATAGACAGGCACCTTATTCTCACGGGCCATTTGTGCTACGTTATATTGATAGGTATAATCTACCTTAAATTGCTCCTGTTTGCTCCCTGCGGTTTTACGTGTTGTTCCCATACACGAAAACAAAACATCACCAACCAATACATCACGAAACGATTCTGGTGTGTCAAAATCTACAATGTTAACCTCCAGTTTTTCATCCTCAATTGAATAAGGCCTGCGAACAAATATTTTAACCTTTGACACAGAAGAATCTCGGAGTAAATCGAGCACTAAATTCGAGCCTACTAAACCCGAAGCACCAATAACAATAGCTGTTTTCATCGAAGTTAAATTTTTAACTTAATTCTTAATGAATTTTACAATATCCGATTCAATTTTATCCGGAGTGGTTGTAGGGGCGTATCGTTTATATGGTTTACCTTGAGGTGTAATCAAAAATTTAGTGAAATTCCATTTGATCCTTTTACCCAAAATTCCTCCTAAATCATCTTTTAAGTACTTAAAAACAGGATGCGTGTTTGATCCATTCACATCTACTTTTTGCGTAAGTTGAAAAGTTACCCCGTGATTAATTCTACATGCCTCCTCTATAGTTTCATTTGTTTCTGGTTCCTGATTCATGAATTGATTACACGGAAACCCAAGAATAACCAGTCCTTGATCTTTATACTTTTGGTGTAACTCCTCCAATCCATCAAATTGCGGTGTAAGCCCGCATTTGGTAGCCGTATTTACAACTAAGACCGTTTTATCTTTAAATTCACTCATTTTAATCAGCTCCCCATTTGGCTTATTTGCCGTTAATTCGTAAAATTCCACACTTTATTTTTTTGCATTATTAATTAATCCATTTATCATTTTTTGAGGTCCTTCCGGGAACCACATACCCACTAACCAATCCGGTGCTTGATTCGCAGGAGTCATTTTTGCATAAATCTCAATAGATACCACACCGTTTATTAATCGTGTAAATTGGTATTCCACATTATTGTATATCATTCTGTTTACCCCTTGTTTGGGGTATTGGTCTGGAATGGAAAAACCTCTGAACATAACCATTCCTCCACTCACTTCTTTCTTTAGTTGCATGACACAATCTGCATCTGGCATTGGCCAAGGAGGACTAAACAAATAGTACATGCTGTATTCTACTTCGGAAATATCCTTAATCTTTTTACTTACCTCCACATTCTCCATGAACTCTTTGTGTCGTTCTGGATTTTGTAGAATTTCAACGCAATTTTCTACGTTTACATTCGCTATCTTTTTGGCCCTATATTCAATTACCTGAGTGAAACTCCTTGATTATCTGTAACCCGACTAAAACGACTAGATACTTCAACTCCATCCTCCGTAATTTCAATTTTCCAAGGTGTTTCTTGCGAAAAACCCAATTGAATATTGGTTACAAATACCCCAAAAACAAACAAATATTTCCAAAAACTCAACTTCATTTTCTCTTTAATAATTCCTAACCGACATCTAAATATAACCAATATCGCTATTTGTTTCTACCCGTAATTAAAGCCTGTACTTATTTAATAAAACCTCTTTAACCTCAACCAAATTTTTTGATTTCTTCAATAAAACGGAAGTAGCAAAGCTATCAATTAATACCAATACTAAATCCGATTCTGCTTCAGGGTTGGAGTATTTAAGCGCAGTAAAAGCTTTTATTAATATTTCTCTCAAAGGATTTGAAACACTTTGATCATAAAAATCGGATTTCCACTTTAACGCATAAATTAATTTCCAGAAAGGATAGTGACTTTCGTCTATTTCAAAAGGTAAATTGATCACTCCTTTGATAATATCCGTAGGATTTTCGAGTAATAATATTTTCGAATAAAATTGTTCCACTCTACTATTTCCAATTTCCATTATGGCCTTTAGAAGCCCTTCCTTATTAGTGAAATGTCTAAAAATCAAGCCTTCCGAAACACCCGCCATTTTTGCCACTTTACTAGTGGAAGTACCATTATAGCCGTGCTCTGCGAATAGCTCCAAGGCCGAAGAAATAATTTTTTCTTGCTTCTCTGTCATAAAAGTGAGTAATTACTTACAAAGGTACACTTGGTTTTGAATTGCGTTCATCGTATAATTTAATAGCACCTTAAGTTTTATTAATTGAATTTCTATTTTTTTCTATTTTCGAAGCCTTAATAATTTACATATGTTCTCCTATCTTGTACTTCAAGACCCTGGCCACAACCGGGTGTATTACGACCAATCCCAGAAAATGGCATTAGCGGAATTGCAATTGGCATGTTCTACGTTTTATGACCAGTGCGGAAATTTAAACATTGAAGAAGTTGCAGGTATCCGCTATTTATGTTTTGAAAAAAAGAACCCTATTTCAGCAACAGAAAAAAGCACACTTTCCCAATTGTCTTTTTCGTTTGCACTATTTCAAAAAATCACCCACAACGGTAAACTAAGTTTAGTTCCTATCGAAAAAAACTTTATTCCGAAAGTTGATCATAAAATTTCTTCCGTTTTAAAATATCCCGGAAAAACAAACGAGCTTTTTACCCGGATGATGATTAACGTTGCCCGCTTATCTAGCACACATTTTTCCGAGACTAACGTAAAACTTTTTGATCCTGTTGCCGGAAGAGGCACAACACTGTACGAAGGTATGATCTACGGCTTTGATGTGGCGGGTATGGAATTACAATCCAAATCCGTTCAAGAATCGTGTTTATTTATTAAAAAATTTTTCGAAAAAGAACGCTACAAACATCGCTTTGACAAAAGAAAAATTTATGGAAAAAACAATACCAATCCCGCTACCCTATGCGAATTTCATTATGCCAAAGACAAGATTCAATTCAAGAGTATAGAATCCACAAGAAAGATTAAAATTATTGAAGGCAATTCTTCTTTGGCTAGTCAATATTACAAGAAAAACACCTTTCACTTTATTGTGGGTGATTTACCCTATGGAGTTGCCCATGGGAATTTCAGCAAGGGTATACAATTAGAAAAAAGAAGGAATCCGTACGATTTTCTGGATACCAGTTTAGCGCATTGGTTAGATGTTTTAAAACCTGGAGGAACAATGGTTCTCGCTTGGAATACTTTTGTTTTATCTCGAGAAAAAATGGTGAAACTTGTACAAAATAATGGATTTAAAGTACTTTCCGATTCCCCATATGATGAATTTGAACATCTGGTAGACAGTTCAATAAAACGAGATATTATTGTGGCCCTAAAATAAATTAGATTCCTATTTCTGACTACAAGGCAATGTATCTCCAAAAGCGACCATATAACCCGCCTTCATAGCTTCACATTCATTACAATACGTAACTTGATTGCACGCACACACTCCATCGCATGTACTAATACATGTTGAATCAGCCATGGAAGCAGCAAGGGCAGCATCATAACATGAGTTATCCACCGGATCATTGCATGCAGAATAACCGAACGAACCAAGGACTAAAAAAACCAATATTAATTTTCGCATTGTAAAAAATTTATAGCAATTGTTTATGCCAACTTTGATTTAAAGGAATTTCCCAATTTGTTCTTAATTCTCCAAGGGTTTCAACCATATTGTTAAACACAATGGTAGTCTCATTAATTTCGTTAGAATCCATTTTTTGCTGAAATTCAAACATGGAAGCTACCTCCACTTCTTGACTAGAATTACGGAAACCTAGATTTAATTTATCCAATAGGGTTATTTTAAATCGTTTTTCTGTTTCCTTAATAAAATTCACTGAGCTGTCAATACTGCAACCGGTTACAGCAGCTACCTGTTCATCAACGGCCACTAGGATAAATTGACCATAAAGTACTTTAATAGCTGCATCTAAGGCAGAACCATGAGCTTTCCAAGAATTCACAAATTCATTTCCAATAGTTTCAATTTCACTCACTTCAAAGGCGGTTAAAGGCCTGCTTGAAGTATAAAGCCAAACTCTAGAATGACTTGGTAATGTAGATAGTAATAATTCGTTATTCATTTCTATAAATCTGCAGCGGTTGCAATTAATTCAGCAATATCCAATACTTGAATCTCACTTTCTTTATTAAAATGTTTTACCCCGTCCGTTAACATGGTGTTACAAAAAGCACATCCAGTCGCAATTACATGGGGTTGTAATTTAAGCGCATCTTCCGTTCTTTCAACAAAAACTTCTTTGTCACCCTTTTCTGCTTCCTTAAACATTTGAGCTCCACCTGCACCGCAGCACAGTGAGTTTCGTTTTGATCGCGCCATTTCCACTAAGGCTGTGTCAATTTTGCCTAATACCTCACGAGGAGCTTCATACACATCATTGCCTCTTCCTAAATAACATGGATCATGAAACGTAATTTTCTTTCCTTTAAACATGCCTCCTTCAGCGGTTATTCTACCCGTTTGAAGCAAATCATTTATTAATTCGGTATGGTGTACCACTTCGTATTTTCCACCCAATTGTGGATATTCATTTTTAAGCGTATTAAAGCAATGTGGACAGGTAGTTACCACTTTAGTTACGTTGTATCCATTCATGACTTGAATATTCATCATGGCTTGCATTTGAAACAGAAACTCATTTCCAGCTCTTTTTGCAGGATCTCCAGAACATGCTTCCTCTGTACCTAAAACAGCGAATTTCACGTTAGCTTTATTCAGAATTTTAACAAATGCCTTTGTGATTTTTTTGGCTCTATCGTCAAAACTTCCAGCACATCCTACCCAAAATAAAACTTCGGGAGACTCTCCTCTTGAAGTCATTTCAGCCATGGTTGGAACAGTAATTTTATTTTCCATTTTTGCAGTGTTATCCTTTTCCAATTTTATTCGTCTTTCCAATTGAGTCTATCTGCTTGGGCAAATTGCCAAGGCGCGCCATTATTCTCCATATTGGTATACATACCCGCCAATTCTGAAGGGCCCTGAGATTCTTCCATAACGAGATATCTACGTAAATCAACAATTATAGATACTGGATCAATGAGTACCGGACAAGCTTCCGTACACGCATTACACGTTGTACAGGCCCATAATTCTTCTGATTTTATGTAATCATTTAATAATGATTTACCATCATCATAATCTGGCCCGTTTGCATCTATGTTTTTCCCAACTTCTTCCAATCTATCACGGGTATCCATCATAATTTTTCTCGGTGACAAAAGCTTACCTGTCAAATTCGCTGGACAAACAGAAGTACATCTTCCACATTCGGTACAGGTATAAGAATCCATTAATTGTTTCCAATTAAGGTCTTGGACATCCTTAGCTCCAAAGCGTTCTGGAACGACTTCCTCAGTACCTTCAGGAGGAGCTGCATATGGATCAATACTGGGATCAAACATCATTTCAACCTCTTTAGTTACGGAGGCTAAATTGTTTAATTCGGTCTTGGGTTGCAATTTTGAGTAGAAGGTATTTGGAAATGCCAAAATAATATGAAAGTGTTTTGAATAAGGTAAATAGTTCATAAAAGCCAAAATGCCCAAAATATGAAACCACCAAGCTCCTCTTTCGATCATATGAAGAGTTTCTAAATTTGAGGGCATAAAACCCACTAAAAACTGACTAACAGCAAAGTGACCATCTAAACCCAAAGCATATTTGGTTAAGCCTGCTACTTCTAAATCGGCCATTGGTGTTGCCATCAAAACCTGATCAGCAGCATTCATAATTAATAAGGCCGACATTAAAATAAACTCGATATACAGAATATACAACGCATCGTTTTTTGCCCATCCTTTCATTTCTGTACTCCAAAAACGTGGAATACGTAAAACCATTCTTCTAATCCAGAAAATGATTACAGCTACAATAACGAACACCGCAAGTACCTCAAAGAAATTAATTATAATAAAATAAAAATCCCCTAAAATGGCATGAAACATTCTATGCGTTCCGAAAATTCCATCTAAAATAATTTCTAATACTTCAATATTTATTAATATAAACCCTACGTAAACAAAAAGATGTAACAGTCCTGCTACCGGCCTAGCACTCATTTTTGATTGCCCCATGGCCACGCGAGCCATTGTCATCCATCGCTCCCCTTTTCTATCGGTGCGATCAAGGTCTTTTCCTAACTGGATATTGCGCTTAACAAAACCTACTTTTTTCGCAAATACATAGCCTCCAACGGCCAGAATTACAACAAAAATTATGGAGCTAATCATATCTATTATTTATTGGATTTATCCTTTTCTTTATCCTTCCCTCCCCAAACAGAAAAGTGAACATATTTTTTTGGGTTTTCTTTCAAGTCTTTCAATAATATATCCAAGTCAATTGCCGATTGGTTCAAGTTAACATATAAAGAACTATCGTTCATTAATTTACCCATTGTTCCCGTGCCGTTGTTGATCTTTTCCATCGCCTCCGACATGTCTTTTACAGCTTTGTTCGCATTATCCAAAATTTGTTTGATATCCAATTGGCTTAAGGTATCACTCATATTAGATAAATTATTGATGGTATGGGTAATCTTATCATTATTTTCCTTCAAGTTTTGCGTAATGGAAACAGCATTTTCAGATAGTTTACCAATATTCCCTGTCTCGTTTTCAATGAGCGTATTCAGAGAGGTAATGGTTATTTTCACGCTACTCAACACGGTGTCAACGTCCGCAAGAATATTATTGAACCTATTTTCATACGGAGTAATTTTTTCTTGCACAGAATCAAGCATACCACTGGCTTCTTTTGCAGTTAGGGTATCTCCACTTGCAGCAAGCCCTACAGAATTACCTATTTGAAGGTTTATAGCTTTGGAACCAAATAAATCAACAGCTAAAATTTCAGCCACCGTATTCTCTGGAATGCTCATTTCTTCATCCATCACCACATATTTCACGAGTAATTTGTTGTTCAATTCGCTCACGATGGTTAAATCCTTAACTCGCCCAACAGGAAATCCATTGATAATTACTTTACTTCCTATATGCAAACCCTCAACATCCTGATAAACAGAATAAAAAACGTTCCCTTTATTGAATAAACCATTACCTTTAAGATAATTAAATCCAAAATACGCTAATACAATACCCGATAAGGCCAACAGACCTACTTTTAACTCTTTTGATTTCATCCAGAATAATAATTTTCAAAGTTGACATATTTCGGCAAAACTACCGAATTTAAACCCTTATTTATTTTGGGCGATAATTTCCTCGGCCTCTTTTAAGGATATTTGCTTGTCTTGATAGAAAGCAACAATGTAGCAATCTTTATAATCTTCTTTACGTAATTCTCTTTGATACGCCAGGGCATCCTCGAAAATTGAAAAATGGCCTAAGAAATATAGGTACATCCCCTTCTTTGAAACCATACTTACCTCATCATGTCCATTGAAATTATACGACTTGAGTTCTAATTTTTTATTCGATGCACTTACTTGCACCCTATAGTCTATTACATTTTGTGCACTTTTTAGTCCCTCATTCAAGATTTTCGGATCAATCACAGGAACCGATTCTTCAGGATTTGTGTTTTTCACTACTGTATTTGTAACATTATTTGTTGGGCTGGATTTAGAGACATCCACACCCTCCATAGCAATTTTATACTCTTTAAAAGCCCTGTAGATAGCGGAAGCCATATATACCTGACCCTTTTCAGAATTGAGGTAATCCTCTTCCTCTGTATTACTAATAAAGCCCAATTCAATCAATACACTCGGCATCATCGTGTAAGAAATAACCCAGTACCCTGCTTGTTTTACTCCTCTATCCTTTCTACCTACCCTATTTGTAAATTGTTTTTGAACCATATCCGCAAATAAAATGCTCTGGTCTAAATACCTGTTTTGCATCATAGACAAACCAACCATACTTTCGGGTGAATTAGGGTCAAAACCTTCATAATGCTCCTGGTAATCATCCTCTAAGAATATTACCTGATTCTCCCTTTTTGCCACTTCAAGGTTGGACTTTGTTTTATCTAATCCAATCACATACGTCTCTGCGCCATAAGCGGCAGTGTTGCCGTTCGTATTACAGTGAATAGAAATAAACAAATCAGCATTCGCATCATTGGCAATTTTAGTACGTTGACGTAATTCCACAAAATTGTCTTTATCTCGGGTCATAATTACGGATACACTATCGTAATACTGTAAAATATACTCTCGTACTTTTAAGCTCACGGCTAAAGCAACATCCGATTCTGTATCCCTATGCCTTCCGGTTCCAATTGCCCCTGGGTCCTTACCCCCATGGCCGGCATCAATAATTACACTCTTAATAGTGTAACCTGTAGGCGTTTGCGAATAAAGGAGATTTGTGAAAAATAATCCGGCAAAAACTAAAAATATTGATTTATATGTCATTAATTAATTCTTGTTTCAAAATGTTAAGAGTAGTTGCTAGCTTCATTGAATACTTAAATTTGTAGCCAATACACTCAAGGTAACAAAAATATCACGATAAGTTGTTAGGCACTTTTTACAAGCATAAAATAATTCACGTTGTCGTGTTAATTGCGATTGCGGTAAATATAATGCCTACATTGGGATTGAGTGCCAATTTAACGGATTATAACAATTTTTTGAATGTTACGGATAGCATCATTGATTCCGCAAGTTTAAAAGAAGAACCCATTAATCAATCCATTTCAGACACTTCCAAAATCGACTCCTTACCCCAAATTGAATCAGAATCGTCTTTTAGAGCAAAGGTCACCTACCATGGAAATGACTCTATTCAAATAGATAATAGAAACAACAAAGCGTACATGTGGGGACAAGCATGGGTGAAATATGAAGGTATTGAGCTTAATGCAGATTATTTGGAAATAGATTTCGCAAAAAATGTGGTGACCGCAAAAGGCTTACCCGACTCTAACGGGGTAATTCAAAATATGCCGGTTTTTATGGAGAAAGGCCAGGAATATAAATCGGCTGAAATGACCTATAATTTTCAAACGAAAAAGGGCTTAATTTCAAAAATAACTACCCAAGAATCGAGTGGGTATATTCATGGAGAAAAAGTTAAAATGGCTTCTGGTGATGTTTTTTATATCAAAAATGGAAAATACACCACCTGTAACCTTGATCATCCACACTATTATGTGCAGTCGAAAAAATTAAAGATTATTAATAACGATAAAATTGTTACTGGACCTGCTTATTTAGCGGTACAGGACGTACCTACGTTTTTGGCCGTACCCTTTGGTTTTTTTCCAAATCAAGATACACGAACTTCCGGAGTAATTATTCCAGCTATTGGATCTTCCCAAACCAAAGGGTTTAATTTAATGGATGGCGGGTATTATTTTGGATTTAGCGATCGGTTTGATTTAAAATTATTGGGGGATGTCTATACCAATGGGAGTTGGTCTGCGCGAGCCGTAGCCTCATACAAGCAACGTTATAAAAGGCAAGGGTCACTAGCTTTCAAATACACAAATAGCAAAGAAGGTATCAAGGAAACCTCCTCCTATTCAAAAAGCGAATCGTACTTCTTAGATTGGAGTCATGTGCAAGACTCCAAGGCTAAACCAAACAGTGATTTTTCTGCCATTGTGCATTTAGGTAGTGGAAATTACTATCAAAATGATTTAAATACAAGTGATAACAACTACCTACGAAATGAGTTTAGTTCCCAAATTACGTATTCACAGAGATTAGGTTCTAGTCCCTTTACATTCAAATTAAATGCGAGTCATAATCAAAACAACAATGATTCTACCTTCTTCGTTAAATTACCTGAACTGACTTTAAACATGGCGCGTATTTTCCCTTTTAAACGTCAAGTAAAAATTGGTCGAGACAAATGGTATGAGAAAATTGGATTAAGTTATACTGGAAATTTTAAAAATGAGTTAAAAACCACCTTTCAGGAATTGGGAACGGAACAAAATCTGAAGGACATGAAAAACGGGGTAAAACATAATTTATCCACCAGTACGTCTCTTAAATTAGGTTATTTCAATGTTTCTCCCGGTGTGAATTATTCTGAAACATGGTATTTTAAAAAGTTTGATCAAAACTTAGAAACGGGTTACTGGTATGACGAAGAGGGTGTTAAACGTTACTACCAATCCATAGAAAAAGATACAACGAATGGCTTCTATCGATTTGGGGATTTAAATATGAACGTTTCTATTAGCACAAGATTATATGGGATGTTTGCCTTTAATGGAGCTAAGTTAAAGGCTATTCGACATACTATGACTCCAACCGTTTCATTTTCCTACAAACCAAATTTAAGCGAAATTAACCCAGAATATTTCGGAGAAGTAGCAACTGACACTCTTGGAAATACGAGTCGCTATACTGTATTTGATGGGTCTGTATATGGTGTCCCTAATGGATCGGAACAAGGAAATGTAGTTTTCGGTTTGCAGAATATCTTGGAGATGAAACACAAAAAAAGAAATGATACCACGGATAAATTTTCCAACACCAAACTAATTGACGCTTGGAATTTCAACACTTCATATAACATTTTGGCTGACTCCCAAAATTGGGCTCCTTTAACCATGAGAATAAATGCCAACATTGGTAAAAATATTATCTGGAATACCAATACTACTTCTGATTTTTACGGTATCTATTACAAAGAAGTAGGTGATTCTGAAGGAACCACAAGTTTAGTCGCGCAAAAAAGCAGTGAATTTAACTACAACCTTACCGGTAACCCGTTAAGACTGACGCGTTTTCAAACCAGTATAGGATTGAAGCTTTCGGGTAAATCCAAAGCAAATGAAAAAGATAAAGCTAAGGTTCAAGAAATTAACCCAGATAATGACCCAAACTCGCCCTATTTGGATCAAGAATATTTAGATTTTAATATCCCTTGGAATTTAAACGTGAACTACATTTTTACGTATGCCAAACCACTAGATGAGGGGCAAATAATTAATAGCTTAACCTTCAATGGCAGCATCAACCTAACACCAGGGTGGAAAATCAGAATGCGATCGGTTTATGATTTTGATTTGAAACAATTAGGATACACTTCTTTGGACATTGTGAGAGATTTACATTGTTGGCAAATCGACTTAAACGTTATTCCTTTTGGAAGTAGAAAAAGTTTTCGAGTGAATATCAAAGTAAAACAAGGGTTTTTACAGGACTTAAAATTGTCCAAAAACAATCGATGGTTTGATAGCTAAAGTTTAGTGAAAAAATTAAAAAACATTTCCTTCCTTTAACAAACAACTTTAACACCCTATTGTTCGTCTAAAAACAAATAAAGTCTATGCAATCCCAATAAAATTTTAAACTTTGGCTGCAGTGAATTATCTTGCTCGCTTATGAAGAATTGTTTTGGTTTTTTCCTTTTATTTTTATTATCCATTTATGGATTTTCAAAAGACCATGAATCACATTCTACTACCTATCAGTTTATCCAAAATAATGGCCAGTTTCATTCGAATAGTTTGTTTCGAGCCGATATTCCTAGCGGTCAGTTATATATTGAAAAAAACGCCTTAACGTACCATTTTTATGATGCCAATTTACGGCAAGAGTTGCATGACGGAACGTATACCGGTGATTTAAATAATGTGCATCTGAATATGCATGCCTACAAGGCGACTTTCAAAGGTGCAAATCCTAACCCACAAGTTTCAACTGAAAATCAATTCCGTAATTATTACAATTTCTTTTTAGGAAATGACAAATCTAAATGGGCGGGAAATGTTCCTGCGTTTGGAAAACTTCACTATTCAGAAATGTATCCGGGGATTGACTTTATAATGTATTCCTACGAACACTTAGGACTAAAATATGACCTTGTAGCCAAAGCGGGTTCGAACCCATCCGTAATTGAAATAGAATACGAAGGTGTGGATTCAATTTTTCTACGTAACGGAAAATTGGTGGTAGTTACCTCATTAAACGAAACATGGGAAGAAAAACCCGTTGCTTTCCAAATGATTAATGGAAATCAAAAAAAGGTAAACTGTAAATATGTTCTACAAGGCCAGACGCTTTCTTTTGAATTTCCAAATGGATATGATTCTGCCTATGATTTGGTTATCGATCCAACTCTCGTTTTTTCATCCTATACTGGCGCTACATCCAATAATTTTGGGTACACGGCAACATACGATAAATACGGGTTTTTATATTCTGGAAGTTCCTCCTTTAATCCAGGTTACCCAACTACTCTAGGTGCGTATCAATCCACTTGGGCAGGAGGTACTGGCGGAACAACCACTGGTAACCCGACCTTAACGGGAGTGGATATGGCCATTACTAAATGGGATACAACGGGGTCTTTTTTGATTTTCTCGACCTATTTAGGGGGTTCCTCGGATGAATTACCGCATAGTTTGGTTGTTACTGATTTTAACGAACTATATGTAATGGGGACTTCCGGCTCCATAAATTACCCGGTTACTTCGAATGCATTTGATACCAGTTTTAATATCAATCCAACTGGGGCAATTCCCGTGAATTTACTTGGAGGTTTAGCCGTTTATTATCTCTCTGGGGCAGATCTTGTTATTTCAAAATTCGATAGTTCTGGTATGAATCTAGATGCTTCTACATTTTTGGGTGGAACGCATACAGATGGTTTAAATGACGGGGCCAATAAATTCAATTATGCGGATGAAATTCGTGGGGAAATTGACTTAGACCAAGATGGAAAAGTATATATAGCAACCTGTACACGATCTTCGGATAACCCTGTTGACTCTGTTGGCTTTCAAACGACTAAACCATTTACCAGCACCAATAATATTGATGGAATCGTATTTAAGATGAATCATAATCTTACAGGATTAGAATGGACAAATTATTTGGGAGGTTCAGGTGCCGATGCCGCCTACTCGATTGCCATTGATGAATCCAATAACATATTTGTAACGGGAGGAACCCAATCTTCTACATTCCCAGTAACTGTAGGTGCTTATGATTTATCGTATAACGGAGGGAATGATGGTTTTGTAACACATATAACAGGCGATGGAACTTCCATTTTGCACAGTTCCTTTTATGGTACCACTGCCTATGACCAAAGTTATTTTGTTGAGTTAGACAATAACGGGGATGTGTTTCTTTTGGGCCAAACCTCTGGTTCTACTGGTTCATTAATTTCAAATGCGGCTTATAACGATCCCTTAGGTGGTCAATTTATTGTCAAATTTAACCCTTCCATTTCTTCTATTATTTGGGCCACTAGATTCGGTAGTGGAGATGGAACACCGGATATTTCACCCACCGCATTTCTTGTAGATCTTTGTAATGCCGTATACATAAGCGGTTGGGGAAGTCCAATCCTAGGAGGTTCTCTTTCTACAACAGGATTAGATACAGCAGGAGGCCCAATCCAAGGAACAACAGATGGAAATGATTTTTACGTGATGGTTTTGAGTGATGATGCCAGCAGTTTAGTCTACGCCACTTATTTTGGAGGTTCAGCTTTCGAACATGTAGATGGAGGCACGAGTAGGTTTGACCGAAAAGGAAAGATTTATCAGGCGGTATGCGCAGGCTGCGGAGGGTCAAATGATTTCCCAACAACATCCGGAGCATACTCAGCAAACAACGGTACACAAACAGGTTGCAATCTTGCCGTTTTTAAAATGGATTTTCTATTACCTATTGTAGTTGCAGATTTCACCATGCCAACCATTGGGTGCGCACCTTTTGGTCTCACCTACGATAATCTGAGCATCACACAATCTGCTACAACTTTTATATGGGATTTTGGAGATGGAAATACGTCCACTCAATTTGAGCCATCTCACATTTACACCAGTGCTGGGGTATATACTGTAACACTCATCGTTAGCGATACGGCCACATGTAATTTAGATGATACGCTATCCAAAACGGTTACCGTGCTTGGTAATACGAACACTGTATTACCCACTGCCATTATGTGTGATGCTAGTGGGGTTCAAATCGGGATTCCGCAAAACAACGATCCTAACTTGACGTATACTTGGTTTCCCGACACCTATTTAAGCGATACTTCGGTAACGAACCCTATTGCAACTCCTCCACAAACAACTACCTATTTATTGATTATTAGTAATGGGATTTGTAGCGATACTATTTCCCAAACCGTTATGTTGGATACCACAACCGTGACCATGTTTGGTGATTCATCTGTATGTTCTGTGGATGCACCTTTTTTGATTAATTCAATTACGAATGGAACTGGAATTTTTTACGTGTGGTCTAATTTTTCGGATTTTAGTGACACGATCAATAATTCCCCCCTCGATAATTTTGTGAATGTACAGGCCCCTGACTCCATAAATTGGTACTATTTATCCATGATTACTGGGTTTGGATGTGTGGTGACCGACTCTTTTAAAATTGAGGTAGTAGATGTTCAAAATCCTATTATCCCTTCTTTTACCAACCCTGGACCTGGATGTGCTCCTTATACAGTAAACTTTGCGAATACCACCGTTGGTAGCTCCCAAACAATTTATCAATGGTACTTCGGGAATGGCTATAGTTCCAATGCATATAATGCTTCCACTACTTTTACTGGAAAAGGAAACTACCCGGTTACTTTAATCATATATGATAGTTCAATTTGTCCTCAAACGGATACGCTTACCATTTATGTTGAAGCGCGTGAAGACAGTGCCTACACCGTAACCCATTTAGCATGTGCAAACCAAGATACCGAAATTGGAATTCCTGCAGATACTATTGCTGGAACGACATATACGTGGATTCCAACGCTTGGTTTAAGCGATCCAACCATCCATAATCCTATTATCAACACATCCACTAACCAAACCTATTTACTTATTGTGCAACATGTATGTGTAGACTCTGTAACAGATGTGGTTACGGCAGAACCTATTTCAGCAATGGCACAAGATTTATTAATTCTTTGTTCAGATAATACCAACGCTACGTTAATGGGAAGTTCAAATGGCTCTGGAATCACCTTTGTGTGGTCAAGTCAAAGTAACTTCAGCGATACTTTAAATACCGCTTTATGGGACAGCACATTAGTTGTCAATCAAACTATCCCAAATGAAACCTATTATTTTAGAGTGGTGAGTCCTTCAGGTTGCATCGAGGAAGATACTACCCAGGTGGTGGTTAGTGATTTAACCATTGATGTGAGTCCAGACAGGTACATTTGCCAGGGTGATACGATTCAGCTTATCGCAACCAATAATTTCCCAGATAATGTTATCGATTTTTTCTGGTCGCCAGCGGCTGAAATTATTGGCCCAACAAATACCGAAACCATTACCGTTGCGCCATTAATAAATACTTCTTATTACGTTTCTGCCATTAATGATAGTGGTTGTGTTTTTAAAGACACCGTGCTAGTTGAAGTTTCAATACTTAGCGAACAAATGGTTACGGTTTCTGCCGATTTGGATAGCCTGATTGAAGGTACATCTACCATGGTTTATGCAACTCCAGCTTCAGGGTTTAATTACAGTTGGGAGCCGAGTCAGTTCGTTCAAAGTCCGAATGCATCGAGCACCTTGGTTTACCCCGAAAAAACCACCACCTTTACGTGTACGGTTTCGGACCCAAGAAATACAAATTGCGCGTATAAAAATGATGTGACTATTCGGATTTATGAAATTAATTGTGGCGAACCTGATATATTTATTCCTAATGCATTTACTCCTAATTATGATGGCGAACATGATGAATACCGTATTCAAGGTCAAGTAGTCGAATCGTTAGAATTAAAAATTTATAATCGTTGGGGACAATTAGTTTTTGAAACAAACGATAAGGAACAGGGTTGGGATGGTAAATTCAAAGGAGACCTGGTGGATCCTGCGGTATTTGTATACCACTTAGATGTAACGTGTATTGACGGGCAACAGTTTTTGAAAAAAGGAAATATTACGGTAATTCGATAAATGAAATATACCAACAATTATAGCTTCACGTATTTAACATTCTTTATTGGTGTGTTTTTTGCTTTGCTATTTTCTGTTTCCGCAGAAGCACAAGACATTCATTTTTCACAATTTTATCAAGCCCCTGCCCGCTTAAATCCAGCTCTGACTGGAAAATTTCATGGTGGCTATCGACTTGCAGGAATATTTCGCTCGCAGTGGGCATCTGTTACTGTTCCCTATCAAACCATTAACATTTCTGGGGATGCCCGTGATTTTGCGAATGTAGGCGGATTAGGTGCTGGGGCAGATTTATTTTACGACAAAGCGGGTGATGCAAATTTAGGAACGTTTAGTCTTAACCTATCCGCTTCATACACTTTTGGTTTACTGGAAAACGGAATGCATCATATCACTTTTGGTACACAAGTAGGTTGGGTAAAAAAACAATTAGACCCAAGTCAACTCGTTTTTGATAATTCTGGAAATACATCCACCGCTGACTTTGAAACAGGTTTCTCGTATTTCAACATAAATGCGGGAATGGTATGGGAAACCCAGTTTACACGCAGAAATAAATTGCAATTAGGACTTGCAGTACACAACCTTACACAACCTACATACAAGTTTTTTCAAACAGATGAAAACAAATTAGACTTACGTTTTACAGTTCATGGATTGTACAAATTTATGATCGTATCTAATTTAGATTTAATACCCGGTTTTATGTTTATGAATCAAGGTCCGCACAACCAATTTGATGTAGGGGCAAACGTAAAATACACGATTAATGAGCGTAAAAAATCATACCGCGCAGTGTATCTGGGGATTTGGACTCGTGCCAATGATGCAGCCTACATTGTTGCAGCTATGGATTATAATAAGCTGAATGTTGGACTATCCTACGACATAAATTATTCCTCACTAAACGTAGCATCAAATGCGCGTGGAGGCTTTGAAATTAGTTTAGTATATACGTTCAGTGATCCATTACCTACGCGGCAAAGGTTTAAAACCTGCCCCGCTTATTTGTAGTAAGTTTTGAAAAACAAAATACGCACATTTTTAAAAGTTCAATTTGTTCTTTTGGTTATGCTTCTTTCTAGTACTGGAATTAGGAGTCAAACCATTGCCACTTCTAGTAGTGAAAAAGAAGAAAACTGGTTGAAATATGCGTATAAATCGTTTGAGGAAAAAGACTATTACGGTTCCGCATATTATTTCAAATTAGCCCTTCAAGAAGATTCTTTGGATGTAGATATTTGGTGGCATTATGCTGAATCTCAAAGGTTATCGTTTCATTATGAAAAAGCCCAAGAAGCCTACCAATCTTTAATTGAAAACGATGAGAAAATAAATTACCCTGAGGCTACTTTTTACTTAGCCGAAATGCTTAAAGTGCAAGAAAAATATGAGGAAGCGGCTCAATATTTCGATTTTTATCAGGAGGTAGCTACCGATAGATCTTCCACACTTTACCGAAGGGCCAAGGAAGAAGTCAAAGCGTGTATTTTAGCAAATGCCTGGCGAGAAATGAAACCCTTGTGGGAAATTGAACATGCCCCTTTTGGCGTAAATAGTTTTGACGCAGAATTTGGCCCATTTATTCTAAATGAAAATCAACTTTTGTTTTCTGCTTTGCGCTTTGACACCATGGAAACGAAGCAAATTAATTCGCAAACAGATGTATATAAATCGAAAATCTTCTTAGCCCAAAAAACAAACGATAATTGGAAAAGTACAGCTATCGATAAAATCATTAATGACTCTCTTACGGATAATGCCAATCCTGCGATAAGTCCAGATAGCAGTCAGCTGTATTTTACCCGGTGTAACGACAAAGGATGCGCTATTTGGGTAGCCAATTGGGACAAGGATCATTGGGCAAACCCAGAGAAATTAGGTCCAAACATCAATGACGAACAATCCCGAAGTACGCATCCCTATGTCACACAATTAGCCAATGGAAAAACGTACTTGTTTTTTGCTTCCGACAGACCAAGGACTCGGGGGAATATGGATATTTGGTCAGTTGAAATTAAAAATAATGGAACCAAATTCGGGCGACCAAAAAATGCAGGACGAAATGTAAACTCCAAGGACGATGAAATAACACCCTTTTACAATTCGGAAACTGAAGAACTTTATTTCAGTAGTGTATGGCATCCGGGGTTTGGTGGATTCGATGTTTTCAAATCAGCTGGGATCCCAGGAAGATTTGAAGATCCAAAAAATTTAGGGAAACCAATAAATTCCTCGGTAAACGATATGTATTATATGTATTCTAATTCCATTCAAAAAGGGGCTTTTATTTCCAATAGAAGTGATGGATATGCTCTAAAAGGTGAAACATGTTGTAACGATATTTACTTTTTCTCGAAGCGCGATACCTCGAACCAAATTGTTCCTACTAACGAAATTCCGGTAGAAGAAGATTTAACCGTAAAACTGGAAGCAGTTCAATTTCTTCCTCTCTCATTGTATTTTGACAACGACCAGCCCAATCCACGAACCCAAAAAATAACCACCGAAAAAACCTACGAAGAAACTTTTGATTCTTATTTATTGAGGAAAGGTAAATTCCGATCAAATGCACCGGATGTTGAAGCCATCGATTCGTTCTTTGTAAATAACGTAGAAATTGGATTTATTAAATTACAAATGCTAACCGATTCATTGATTAAATATTTGGATATGGGTTACAAACTTCAATTAGGCATAAAAGGGTTTACAAGTCCGCTGGGAAACACGGCCTATAACGATAGTTTGGCTCTTCGTAGAATTAATTCTATTGAAAACTATTTGTACACTTGTAATTATGGAGCGCTCCAAAATTCAATTGATCAGGGGTTACTCCAGTTTACGCAAATACCATTTGGTGAATTCTTTTCTCTAGGTAAGGTAAATGACGATTACAATAGCCAAAAGCAATCGGTGTATAGTGCCGATGCCTCAGAAGCGCGGAAAGTAGAAATAATTTGGGTGGAACAATCTTTACCAGGCGATTCAAACGCAACCATTTTATTTGAAAAAACAACCCACAATTTCCAATTAATTAAACAAGAAGCGGTTGTAGAACATACGTTTAAATTCACCAATTCAGGTGAAATTCCGTTAGTCATTGAATCGGTAGTGGGTAATTGTCCGTGCATTACAGCTGATTTCCCTACAGAGCCAATATTGCCTGGAGAAAGTAGTGAGATTAGTGTGAAATTTGATTCTTATGGACGCAAGGGCCTACAGTTTCATGCAATTGTGGTAAACAGTAATGCCTCAACAAATGAGAAAAAGTTGTTTATTCGTGGGGTAATGGAAATACCTGTGGTTCCAGAAACAAGTAAAAAGAAACTTTAATACTCCTCCCACCCATCATACTTGTGTTGTTTGATGTACGTGGCATATTTCATTTTTACAAAAATGATAAAATCATATTGAGAGGAATTTTTCAAAAACTCATCCGTAACGTGCAAATATTCTATAAAGTCCTCAAATTGATCGTTATCTAATTCAATGATATTATAATCCACATATTTCGCTAAAAGCTCTTTGAGTAAATCACGTCTTCTGGCATCATTAATTAATTGTTTGGCTAATCGTTCTTGTTGGGCATGACGACTATACATTTCATACAAGGCCGTAATTGGACTTGAAATTGGATCCACAAAACCACTTAACTTATCGTCATTCGGATCGTATCCTAAATCTTCAATATCCTCATAAATTCTGCGCATTTCTCGTGGAGCTAAAACAGTAACTTCCTGAAGGTAATAACTCAACTGTTTCAGGTAAACATCCACATAAATGGTATCCTTAACAGCACTATCTGCCACACAAATCTTTGACGTAAAATATCCGATTGAACCAATCAATATAGTGTCTTTTCGGTTAACCGTAATTTCAAAGGTTCCATTAGGGCTACCAAAGTTACCCACACTATTGGATTGATTAACGACAAAAAGGGTAAGTAAATCCTTAATTTCATTTACGCCATACACCTGACCTTTTACGGTAACCTTCTGGTTTTGAGCGAAAACATCACTCCCTAAAAGAAGAAAAACACCAACAAAAAATAAATAAATCCTTACGCGCATGAATTTCAAATATAAGTTGCAATCTCCTCAAAACCATTAAAAAAATATTCACGGTTAACATAGTTTACAGTTTGAACTTAATTGTAAATTTGCCCCCCGTTAAAAAGGCAGAATTATGTGGTTTTCTTATATAACAAGAATTGTTTTAGCAACTTTACTACTTGCATTTTCAGTATATGAATTTTGGGATGGTGAAATTGGTAATGGCATCTTTATTTTACTGTTAATGCTTATCGTCATTATTACCATTTGGTTCAATGAAGTGATGTTAATGGTTTTCCTTTCTGTTCGAAAAGGAAATTTTGATACGGCAGAAAAAAGATTAGACCTAATTAAAAAACCAGAGTTAATGGTGAATGGCCAAGAAGCCTATTATTATTTAATGCGCGGAATGGTTTTGATTCAAAAAAATCAAATGAGTAAATCAGAGGCATTCTTTAAGAAAGCCATTAACACGGGTTTATTCATGGATCACGACAAAGCAATGGCCAAATTAAATTTAGCAGCTATTGCTGGTGCAAAAAGACGAAAACGGGAAGCTCTTAACTGGCTAGCTCAAGCAAAAAAGGATGACACCAAAAAAATGCTGACTGATCAAATTAAGATGCTAAAGCAACAAATGGGGAAAATCTAAGATTTTGTCCATTCTACCGCTACTTATCCCCTACTCAATTTTAAATTTTAAACATTTTAGGGATGTTACAATCAAATGCAACTGAAATTCAAGGTATTTCGGTAGAATCACTTTGCCAAGAGTTTGGTACACCTATTTATGTGTATGATGCACAAACAATCACGGATAAATACACTTTATTTAAAAGTAGTTTTTCGGTAAATTCGTTAACTATTAATTACGCAGTGAAAGCGCTTTCCAACCCCGCTATTCTAAAAATATTTAAAGGATTAGGAGCTAGTTTAGATACCGTTTCTATACAAGAAATGCAACTCGGTTTGTATGCGGGTTTTGCTCCTCAAGAAATTGTTTATACGCCAAGTGGCGTTTCGCACGAGGAATTAGATAAAGCCATTAAAGCAGGAGTAAAAATCAATATTGACAATATTCATACCCTAGAATATATTGGCCATGAACATCCAGGTGTTCCGATTTGTATCCGAATTAATCCACATGTTATGGCTGGTGGAAACGCCAATATTTCAGTTGGGCATATCGATTCAAAATTCGGAATTTCTATTCATCAAATCCCATTGGTTTTGCGCATTGTAGAAACCCTAAATATTAATGTGGAAGGCGTACACATGCATACAGGGTCGGATATTTTAGATGTAGATGTTTTCTTGCAAGCAGCCGATATTTTATTTGATTCGGCTTCCAAATTTGCAGATTTGAAATACATTGATTTTGGATCAGGGTTTAAAGTTCCCTATAAAATTGGTGATCACGAAACGGATGTGGTAGAATTTGGAAGAGTTATGAGTGAGCGCTTCAATTCATTTGAAAAGGCTTATGGAAAACCGTTAACGCTAATGTTTGAGCCTGGTAAATTTATGGTAAGTGAATCGGGTTACTTTTTTGTAAAAACCAATTTAACCAAACAAACTACCAGCACCATTTTCGCATCTGTCGATTCTGGATTCAACCATTTAATTCGCCCGATGTTTTACAATGCGCATCACGAAATATATAACGTCTCAAACCCCAATGGAAAACCGCGTATTTACACCGTTGTTGGATATATCTGTGAGTCGGATACTTTTGGTTACAACAGAAAAATTACAGAGATAAAAGAAGGCGATATTTTAGGATTTAAAAATGCGGGAGCGTATTGCTTCAGTATGGCATCAAATTACAATTCTAGGTATCGACCCGCAGAAGTATTGATTGAAAATGGAAAGGCTCGTTTAATTCGCAAACGAGAAACTTTCGAGGATTTGATTTCTGGTCTAGTCGACTAAATTCAAAAAATAGAACAATAAAAAAT
>JBFFMY010000043.1:0-23144 GCA_041563475.1 Salibacteraceae bacterium | reverse complement strand
AGAACCCACCCAGAATGGTTGACTTCGAAATTTATACTACTGCTTTTTGCCATTTTTGTCGGATTTAACGTTTTTAATGCGAAACAAAAACTCCTAGAAAGATATGATGGTTGGATGAACGATTACGCTCTAAATTCGAGCATATATTCCATAACGCCAACACTACGTGATTTAGGATTAGAACCTTCGGATAAAGTGATATCTATACCAGACATGAGTCATGCTTCTTTATATCTAATGAATCAACCAGGATGGACAGAATACACTGATGAACATTTTAATAGTGGCAAAAAAACATATTACAATCAGGATAAAAAAGGAATTGAAAAGTCCATAATAAATGGTGCTAAATACCTAATTATTAATGGAATTGATCAATTGTACCAAAAGCCATATCTCCAAAATTTCAGTTTTAACCTTTTAGGGAATCATCAAGATGCACTAATTTTTGATTTAACAAAGGCGGACACAAATTTTGCGTTGAGTCAACGTGCTATGAAGAATCATTTTTTCTGCGCTGCAGATAGTTTGACCTTAGATGGTGTATTATTTACTGGTTCGAATATGGAATTTGGAAATGGAAACACGCAATCTACCGATTATGCTCAGTCTGGTAAACATAGTATTAAATTGGATTCGAACAATCCATATGGAATGACATTGCAACTATCAAAAGTGTCGCAAGGTGAAAGTTTTCAAATTAATTATTGGGCTAAATCTTCCAACCCAAAATCCTCAGGATTGGTTATTTCCAGTGCTCCTAATTCATTTTACCTTACTGAATCTACGGTTATTGAAACAGATTCTGCCCAATGGTCAATACATGAAATGAATTTCTTTATTCCTTATGTAATTGATAATCAAGAATTAAAGATTTACTTTTTTAATCCTGAAAAGGATCCTGCGTATTTTGATGACTTAGAAATTATCTGGTTTGAAAGTTTTTTACGGGAAACTCCTTAGTGTAAACCCTAGACTCCTGATTCTACAACTTAGAGTGCGACCCATCACAAAATGCACCGTTTTTGGATTGTTTACATCCGCACCAAGCCACTTTTCTATCTTGTTCAATATCCACAATAATGGGTGACATTCCAGTGCCTTTATGCGATCCATCACAATACGGTTGATTACTGGAATGACCACAGGCACACCAAGCTCGTTTACCTTTAGTTTCTTCCGTAATGAAAGGTTTTTTTTGGGCTATTTTGGGACTATTCATAATTCGAGAATTTTTAGTTTGTCGAAAGTTACATTTATTTACATAATAATCTTCCACCTTCAATTAGTCATACAACCACTAATGTATTTATTCCATAAAATACAGCCTAAAACATTACATTTGGCCGAAATTTAAACGCATTAACAGATGAAAAAACTATTTGTTGGGTTAACCCTCCTAATTGCCGGGATGAGCGCTACCCAAGCTCAAGGAAAAATCAAATACGTGGAGTATGATTTGCCGAATGGCTTACATGTAATTTTACATGAAGATCACTCCACTCCTATTGTTGCCGTTTCGGTAATGTATCACGTAGGTTCAAAAAACGAAGATCCTTCAAGAACTGGGTTTGCTCACTTTTTTGAGCACTTGATGTTTGAAGGTTCTGAAAATATTCCACGCGGTGAATATTCAAATTATGTTGAAAAAGCAGGAGGAGCTTTAAACGCAAATACTTCTCAAGACCGTACCTTTTATTACGACCTGTTACCTTCCAACCAACTTGAATTAGGTCTTTGGCTAGAAAGTGAAAGACTAATGCATGCAAAAGTTGATTCCATGGGTATTGCAACGCAAAGAGAAGTGGTTAAAGAAGAAAAACGTCAACGTGTAGATAACCAACCTTATGGTTCTTTTCAGGCCGAAATTATGAGCCATGCGTTTACGGAGCATCCTTACCAATGGACTCCAATTGGTTCCATGGCTGATTTGGATGCCGCACAAGAATCGGATTACGTAAATTTTTACAAGAAATTTTACGTTCCAAATAATGCTTGTTTGTCAATTGCTGGTGATTTGGATATAAAAGAAACAAAAAAAATGATTAAAGCTTATTTTGGTGATATTCCAAGAGGAGAAAAAATTGTTAGACCAAGTATTGTTGAACCTGCAAAAACTGCACAGGTTAGAGATACCATTTACGACAACATACAATTACCCGCTGTGATGATTGCCTACCACTCACCTGCTTTGGGTACGGATGATGCCTATGCAATGGATATGGTAAGTATGATATTATCTCAAGGTTCAAGTTCTCGTTTGCAAAAAAGAATTGTAGAGCAAGATCAACAGGCTGTGTACGTTGGAGCATTTCCTTTTCCGTTAGAAGATCCAGGAATCTTCATCGCATTTTCTATTATTAATGCAGATGTAAAACCTGCAGTAGTTGAAAATACAATTATGGAAGAAGTAACTAAACTTCAAGATGAGTTAATTACAGAAAAGGAATTTGAAAAACTTAAAAATCAAATCGAAAATGATGTGATTGGTGGGAATTCTTCTCAAGCTGGAATTGCAGAAAGTTTAGCACAGTACTACATGTATTACGGTGATACCAAATTAATCAACACTGAAATTAAAAAATACCAAAATGTTACCCGTGAAGATATTATGGCCGCAGCCAAAAAATATTTAACGGTAAATAACAGTGTTGTTCTTTACTATTTACCAAAAGAGCAATAGATATTTATGAAATTTGAAATTAAACAGATGAAAAAAATAATATTATTATCGTTTACGTTGCTATTCGCAACAATGTCAGTGGCTCAAATTGACAGATCTAAAGCACCGGCTGCAGGACCAGCACCTAAGATTCAATTAGGCGAATACGAATCCTTCACACTGGATAACGGACTACAAGTATTTTTGGTGGAAAACCACAAAACTGCAAAAGTTTCGTATCAATTATTTGTAAATCATGATGTTGTAGCTGAAGTCGAAAATGCAGGTATGCAAAGTATGATGGGTTCTTTATTAATGACTGGAACAACCTCAAAGAACAAATCGGAAATTGATGAAACCGTAGATTTTATAGGCGCTTCACTTAATACGTCTTCCACAGGGGCTTATGCCTCCGCTATTTCGAAGCATAAAGAAACGATTCTTTCTTTGATGAGTGATGTGATTTTAAATCCAACCTTTCCTCAAGAAGAATTGGAAAAATTTAAAAAGCAAACCATCAATGGCTTGTTGGCAAATGCATCTGACCCAGGGGCAATTTCAAGCAATGTTAGTTCCGTATTAAAATATGGAAAGCAATTTCCATATGGAGAAGTTGAAACAAAAGAAACAGTTGAAAGTATAACTATTGATATGTGTAAAGAATTTTACACGAGTTACTTTAAACCAAATATTTCTTATTTGATTATTGTTGGTGACATTTCAAAATCTGAAGCCCAACCATTGGTAGAGAAATACTTTGGCTCTTGGGTTAAAGGAGAGGCTCCAAAACATATCTATCCAACTCCAGTTGCCCCAATTCAAACGAAAGTGGCATTTGTGGATAAACCAGGGGCAGTTCAATCAACCATTAGCATAGTGTATCCCGTGAATTTAACTCCGGGAAGTGATGAAGCAATTAAAGCAAGTGTTATGAATGCTATTTTAGGAAATAGTGGGTTTATGGCGCGATTAATTCAAAACATTCGTGAAGACAAAGCCTATACCTATGGAGCGTATTCAAGCCTTTCTTCAGATCCTTTAGTAGGTAGTTTTTATGCGGGTGCTGAAGTGCGTAACGAAGTAACTGATAGCGCTATTGTGGAGTTTTTATATGAAATGAAACGTTTAACAACGGAAAAAGTTTCAGATGAAGATCTTCAGAACACAAAGAACTATTTAAATGGTGGTTTTGCACGTTCACTAGAAAGACCTCAAACCGTTGCTAGATTTGCCTTAAATACGGCACGCTATGGCTTGCCTGCAGATTATTATGCAACATACCTTGAAAAACTACAAGCAGTTACAGCGGATGATGTAATGGCCATGGCAAAAAAGTATCTAACTGCGGATAATGCGTATATCCTTGTTGTTGGAAATAAAGATGAAGTAGCAAATAAACTGAAAGGTTTTTCTGCTGATGGTAACATTGATTACTATGATGCATACGGAAACCCAGTTTCAGATGCAGAACCAATTCCTTCTGGAGTTACTCCAGAAATTGTTCTAGATAATTTCTTCAAAGCCGTTGGTTCGAAAGAAACAATTGCAAAAATCAATTCTCAGGATATTACAATGGCTACTTCTATGCAAGGAATGCCAATTACTATTCGTTTGGTTAGTAGCGGAAAAGACAAATTATCCATGACAATCAAAAGTGGTGAAATGTTAATTCAACAAATTACAGTGAACGGTACGAAAGGGAAAATGTCTGGAATGATGGGCGCTAAGGATTTAACGGAGGATCAAATCTCTGATTATCTTTCTTCTACATCTGTAGTAGATGAAATGGACTTTACAAACAAAACCTTAAAGCTGATTCAAATTGAGGAAATAAATGGTACCAGAGCCTATAAAATGGAAGTTTCTGACGAGAATGGCTCAGAATTTCATTATTACGATGTGGCTTCCGGATTTAAGGTTGCGACTGTAGATTCTCAAGACACTCCTCAAGGAGCAATGGTTAACACTTCTTTGTTTAGTGATTATAAAGATGCGAACGGAATCAAAGTTCCATTTACAACTGTAGAAGATAATGCGGGCCAGGTAATGGAAATGAAAATTGAAAAAATTCAATTAGGTGGAGAAGTTGATAGTAGCAACTTTACAATGTAATATATTTTAAGCGTTTTAAAGTCTCTATTCCTCTTTTGGATAGAGACTTTTTTTTGACTAAAATTTTGGAGATTTACTTTCTTCAAAAAATTCTTCCAATTCCTTTTGAAGAATTAAAACCATTTCTAAATCTGTTCGTGTTATGATACTAATTCCACTTCTTTTACGCACATAATATGGGAAAGGTTTTTTCAAGGGTTCGAAACTACTATCCATAACTGCCATACCCTCAAAATGCCCTCCAAATGCATCAAAATAGATATCACCAACATCAATTATAAAAAAGGTACTATCGCTCGAAAATTTAATGGTTGAATCCAGAACTAATTCTTCGTTTAAAAAAATATTAAAGAAATCCTTATTTCTCAATTTATCACTATCCCTTCCATAGAAAAAATAAACGGGAGCAAAAGAAAATGCGCTGGTAAAGGCAGCATACGTTTCTTTATTATTAGCATAAATATCCTTTTTTCTAGCCTCAAGAGTCTTATACTGCTTCATCCTTTTTAGTTTATCCAAAACCATATCATCCGTATGTAAACGAACAAAAACGGCAGATTTCTTTAATACTCGAATGTGATTATAGGCAACAGGATACGTTTCAGATTTGTATTGAGCAAATACTGAAGGTGAAATAAATAGGACGACTACAACAAAAAAAATGCGCATAAAAAAAGCGTTACTAAAACAGTAACGCAATTTTAAAGCATTTAGTTAGGATAATACTAAAAAACCAAATCCCAGTACTGAACTACCAGTACTGGGATTACCTAAACTAAAAGTATATTGTTATTCGTATTTTGGTTTCAAGTACGTTAATACTTGAGAGTATGCTTCATCCGCTTTTGCCTTGTCGTAGTTTGGAGATTTTTTATCTGCAAAACCACCATTTCCTTCAAAATCAACTGTTTTCAGTTGTTTACCTGCTTCTTCCATGTTTGACTCGAATCTATTTGCAAGATTTGGTGTAATCCAAGTGTCTTTGTTCGCAAAAATTGCAAGTACGTCAGTTTTGATTTCTTTTAATTTATTGATGTCGTTTTCTGGCATACCATAGTATACTACACATGCTACGTCACGATCACCAGCATAAATTGCTGTTTGTAAAGACCACGCTCCACCAGCACTCCATCCAAGAGAACCAATATGTGCATCATCTCCAACATACGTCAGAGCTCCTTTAATGATAGAAATATTTCTATTGTATTTACTTGACATTAAGAAACGCATGGCTTGACTGCTACTTTGAGCAACTTTACCATCGTATAAATCAATGGCTAACACATTTACGTTTTCAAGATCTTTCCATAAAGTATACGCTTCTTCTTTTACTTCCATACTTAATCCATAACGATCGTGATATATAAATAACCAATTGTTTGATGGTGTGGCCGATTTAATTAAAAATGCGGATCCTGGGTGTTCATTTGGAATTTCAAATGTTACGGTTTCTCCAACACTTTCATCAAAGGTTGAATTTTCTGTGCCATCGTTATACGAATTGGTCATAGTGTTTAAATTGTCTCCCGCAGATAGAGTAATCGAAAGGGGGAGAATTACTGCTGTTAGTAAGTGTTTAATTTTCATAGTGCTTATTGTTTTAATTAGTACGGAACAAATATATGTCAACAAAACAACTCGAAAATCATTTATTCTTTATAAAAACATAAATTGACGTTTTAATTAAAGTGATTGGCAATTTTATACGTATTTTACCAAATAAAATGGTCAAGTAGAAATCATTAACCAAATATCTAAAACCTATGAATTTTTATTTAAAGCCTAATTATGGCTAACTAACCTCAAAGGGACATTTTGGAAGTAAAAATGAATAAAAATAGGTTTACGAAGGGTCAATATCCACTATTACCTGAATACTATTGAATTCCTTTCGGGTCCGGAACAAATCAATACCTTCTGTGAGCATTAATTTAGCTTTTTTACTGGATGCCTTATTTTCTACCTTAATAAAGAATTGATTGAGATACCTATTTCGGATTCGAGGAATCGCAGGAAACTCTGGTCCTAAAACTCTACTTCCGAAAGATTGAGCAAGGATAGAAGCAAAAAAATCGGCTCCTTCGACCAAGCGCTCCATATTTAGATGCTTGAGCACTACCTTTATCAAACGATAATAGGGTGGATAATGATATTCTTCCCGCAATTCAACTTCTCTATTATACATAGAAGAGTAATCTCCCGCAATTACCTGCTTTATGATTGGGTGATCGGGTTGAAAGGTTTGAATAATCACTCTTCCTTGTTTTGAACTCCTTCCTGCCCTACCCGAAACTTGAGACAATAACTGGAAACTACGTTCATGCGCTCTAAAATCTTGAAAGTTTAACGACTGATCCGCATTTAATACACCAACCAAACTCACATTTTCAAAGTCAAGTCCTTTCGTGACCATTTGGGTTCCTACCAATATATCAATTCTCTTTTCTTCGAATTCAGAAATTATGCGTTGATAGGCATTTTTTGTACGGGTTGTTTCCAAATCCATTCGACTAATTTTGGCATTTGGAAAAAGTAACCCCATATCTTCTTCAATCTTCTCCGTCCCAAAACCACTCAACTCCACTTCATGCGATCCGCAAGCTTCACATTTTTTTGGCATGTGTGTTTCAAATCCACAGTAATGACATTTTAATCGATGTAGATATTTATGGTACGTCAATCCCACATCACATCGCGTGCATTGGGGAGACCAACCACATGTTTTACATATTATGTAAGGAGAAAAACCTCTGCGGTTTTGAAATAATATTATTTGTTCTTTGCTGTCCAATGCAGTTTTAATCCCTTCTATTAGTGAAGAGGAGAAATGCCCTTGCATTTGTTTCTTTTTATGCGCTAATTTTAAATCGGCAACTTCAATTAAAGGCATTTTAACCCCACCATGCCGTTGGGTTAATTCAACTAACGCATACTTGCCCGATTTTGCATTATACATTGTTTCAATGGCTGGAGTTGCAGATCCCATTAAAACTTTAGCTCCAAACATTTTGGCTAATACAACAGCCGAATCACGGGCGTGATAACGAGGTGCCGGCTCGAACTGCTTAAAGCTAGAATCATGCTCCTCATCAATTATTACAAGACCCAAATTTGTAAAAGGCAAAAACATGGATGATCGAGCTCCGAGAATTATATCGTAACCTTTAGTTGATAATTGTTTGTTCCAAATTTCAACACGTTCATTCTGATCAAACCTTGAATGGTATACACCTATTCTATCTCCGAAATATTTACGTAAACGATTAATTATTTGGGTTGTCAATGCAATCTCAGGTAGGAGATATAATACTTGCTTACCCTCAGCGATTACCTCTTCGATAAGCTTTACATATACTTCCGTTTTACCCGAAGATGTTACACCATGCAAAAGAACCACATCCTTGGATTCGAAATTTTCTTTGATTTTACCAAATGCATGGAGTTGGTGGGTATTCAATTCAATACTTTTATCCCCAGTAAGACTAAAGTCTCCCAATCTACCAATGACGATTTCATCAATTTTAAAAATTTCCTTTTTAACCAATTGTTTAAGTTGGGTACTCGTAGATTGACTCGCTTCCAACAACACCTTCATTTTCACAGGTGTTTCCTCTGCACTGAAATAGCGACTCAGTTCCACATATTTCATTAAAATGGCCAATTGTTTCGGAGCTTTATCTAAAACGCTGAAAAGATCTTGTAACGATTCTTCCGTTTTATGTTTGTCTTCCAACAGAACATATTTTTCAATTTTGGGTTTAAATTTTTCTTTTAATTCTTCAAGGACATTTATTACCTGTCGCTGCAAGAGGGATTTTATTACTGGATAAGTTGTTTTACGATTTAGAATTTTAGAAATTTCATCTAATGATAAAACCTGATTTATTTCTAGTGCCTCAATAACCAAAAATTCATCATCTGTTAAATCCTCTGGGTTAAATTCTATACCTAAATTTCTAACAATCTGGGTTTCACTGCTAAGTTTAAGTCCGCCTGGTAACGCGGCAACCATAACATCACCTGGGTTACACAAATAATAAGACTTTATCCAATCCCAAAACGTTAATTGGTAATCCAAAACAATGGGTTGTTCATCTAAAACAAGTTGAATTTCTTTTGGCTTATAATTTTCGGGTAAATCACTATGTACTCTAACTACAATTGCAGTGTATAACTTTGATTTACCAAACTGAACAACAACTCTATACCCTACATCAATTTGATTTTGAAATTCAATTGGCACAGAATAGGTGTATACATTGGGAACCCCCAATGGTAAAATCACATCTATAAATACATTTGGAAAAAGCGACAATATATTGTTTTGGTAAAGATTAAATGTTGAAGAATACTCCTCCAATAAAACCTGTAGTTTTTATACACAATCCAAACAGAATTGAGTAAAGGAAGAAAATTTATTTCCTTAAATAATTCAATAAAAAATCTGGTAAATACTGTACAGCTAGATTCTGAAAATATCCTTTCGTTTCTGTCAAAAAGGTTTCCTTTAAGCGATCCGGATCAAAGTTCATTTGAACCCGAATAAAGCTTGATTGAAGTTCAAGCCTTTTTAATTCCACCTCGAATTTTTTACGCATTTTCAATTCCTTTAGTTGCTCCAGTGTTTTAATATCCGAAATGCGATTTATTTTTTTACCTCCCATACCTCTTCAATTTTAAATCTCTTCTTCCAGTTCTTCGTCTTCTTCATCCATAGAGTCGTCAAGCCCCAAATCATCTGATGTTTCTTCAACCAATTCGGATAAGGCTGCAATCATTGGGTTTACAATCCAATTTACACGGTTTTTAAATACAATGAAACCAAATATTCCATATAAAAAGGAAATAATGAGATATCCAAGGTAAGGGTGAAGCAAAATTTCACCCAAAAAACTGGCAAATGCAAAAGATCCAAAAAACAGCACCATAAAACCAGTTATACCCAAGATGGCAGATGATACCGATTTGGATAACAGCATTACAATTTTATCAAATGCAACAATTCGATAATAATCTAAATGCGCGTTTAATAGGTCAATAATAGAATTGGCCGCTTCCCTTATGGATTCAGTTATTTTTAAAAAAGACATAAAACAAACTTCAGTTTATTTAGTGGAAGAAGCCACTTTTTCCTTTAAGTCGTTTGTTGCATCAACCACTTTGTTTTTCAACTCCTCTGCTTTTTTATCCAGTCCAGAGTTCGCAACATTTTTTCTTAATTCGTCAGTTAGCTCGGAAACTTTCGTCTTTAATTTCTCAATTTCCAACTGATATTGTTTGTCTAACTCATCGCCTAATTCCGCTGCTTTGCTTTTGATATTTTCTCTGGTAGTTTCACCAACTTCAGGAGCAAATAAAATTCCAGTTACAACACCTGCCGCAAATCCAGCAGTTAAGGTCATCATTAATTTTCCTATATTATTCATGGCATAAGTTTTTATTCCCTAACAAATTTAAAACAATCTGACCAGCTTTGTCAACCAATTCAATTCTTAATTTTAATTAATTTTTAGATAGCTCTAAACTCAGAATTAGATACATTTGCTCCTTAAATTTACGAGTATGCTTTCATTTACCGAAGAAAATTACCTGAAAACAATTTTTCTAATTATAGAAAATAATAAACGTACGGCATCCACCAACGAAATCGCAGAAAAAATAAACACTAAGGCTCCTACCGTTACTGACATGTTGAAGAGATTATCTTCAAAAAATCTAATTGAGTATAAGCCTTACCAAGGAGTTCAATTTACGGATGAAGGTTTGGAGCAATCCATTATGTTAGTTCGTAAACACCGATTATGGGAAACCTTTTTGGTCAAGAAATTGGGATTTGGTTGGGGTGAAGTTCATGATATAGCGGAAGAATTGGAACACGTTAAGAGTATCCAACTAACAAATAAGCTTGAAGAATTTTTGGGGTTTCCGAAAAATGACCCGCATGGTGACCCAATACCGGATAGGTTCGGTAGGTTGGATTACCATCTAGATGTGACCATAGCCAATTTAGGGTTAAATCAATTTGGTTTAGTTGTTGGACTTAAAGATACCTCACCAGATTTTTTAAATTTTCTAATGAAATCGGGATTAACATTGGGACAATCGGTAGGTGTAAAAGACATTAACGAATTTGATAATTCTATTGATATTTTGGTTGGGTCCACAAATCCCGTTTCCATTTCAAGCGTGGTTGCGGAGAATATTTACATTAAAAAATTATCTCGCTAAAAAATGAGCGATAACATCCAAATTAAAAATAAGAAGGCATCTCATGAATATGAGTTCCTTGAAAAGTTTACTGCTGGAATGGTTCTACTTGGCACCGAAATAAAATCTATTCGGCAGGGAAAAGCGAGTATCATGGAGGCTTATTGCAGAATAGCCAACGGGGAACTTTTTGTATATAACATGCACATTACAGAATACGATAAAGGTGGATTTGTAAACCATGAACCCAATAGAATTCGGAAATTATTGTTGGGCAAATCTGAAATTAAACGACTCGAAAAAAAGTTGAAAGATCAAGGATTAACCATTGTCCCTACCCGACTATATATTTCTCCATCTGGTTATGCGAAACTGAATATTGCACTGGCAAAAGGAAAGAAACTGTTTGATAAACGAGAATCTTTAAAACAAACGGATAGTAAACGAGATATTGACCGCGCGATGAAAAAGTAATCTACTTCAAAAAACTAACCGCATAAAAAAAGGCCCGCAATTGCGAGCCTTTTCGATTTTGAGCACTAGGGTGAATCTTATTTCCCCTTAGTTTCGCGTTCATAAGTCGAAGCATCAATTTTCTTTCCGTTTTTGAAGTAGAAAATTGCTCCGTATGAATATTCTTCTTTTTTGTATTCGTCACCTCTATTATTCGCAACAATTACAATTCTTGTTTCCGTTTTACCACCTTTGGTATTCGTTTCCTTCAACCCATTTGGATAATCCACAGCCAATTGACGATTGAATTCTGTATCTGTTTGAGCGTGAAACTCAGCCAATTTACGTGCTTCTTCAATTTTTGCTTCCGTATCACGTACTTTTTGAGTAGCCATCATTTCACCAGGAATTAATTTTAAAGCTGACTGGTATTTGTATTTAGCTTTTTCCCAATCTCCTTTATTAAACAGTGCATCACCTGCAGCGACTTCTTTATCGAACTCCACTTTGTTTTCAATGGCCATTTGAGCCAATCTTGCTTTTTCTTCTTCCGCTTTTTTAGCCTCTAATTCAAGATCAGCAATTTTTTCTAATTGTCGAGTTGGGTACGGACGATCACTAAATACACCTAACGCTTCTTGGTATGCCAATTTAGCCTTTGGATAATCTTTACCCTCTAAAGCAGCATCTCCTTTTTGAACCGCAGCATTGTATTCATTTTCTTTTGCAGCAGCTTCTGCTTCGCTTTTCGCCTTAGCAGCGGCAGCGGCAGCAAACGCAGCTAACTTAGAATCAATTTCAGCAATTTGATTTGCTGGATATGATTTGTCAGGAAATACAGTTAATGCCTCATTATACCCTGCCTTTGCACCGGCAAAATTATCATCATTAAACATTTGGTCTGCTTTCCCTACAATAGCATTGTACCTGGCTTCCTTTTCCGCTAATTCTTTAGCTTGTTGTGCTGAAGCTGCATTGGCAGCAGCAATGGCGGCCAATTTGTCTTTAATTTTAGATAACTGTTGCTTTGGATACTCTTCTTTAGATTTTACGGTTAATGCTTCTCTATAAGCGGATTCAGAACCTGAATAATCCTCTGATGCGAAAAGTTCATCTCCTTTTGAAACCAAACCATTATACTTATCATCAATCACTTTTTGCTCTGCAAGAGCGGCTGCCTCAAGTGCTTTTTGTTTTGCTAAAGCATCGGCTTCAATTGCAGCAAGTTTAGAATCAATCTCAGCGATTTGATTTATTGGATACGCCTTATCCGAGAAAATTTGTAACGCGCTGTTATATTCTATTCGTGCGCTCGTATAATTACCCGATTTAAACATCTGATCGGCTTTCCCTACAATAGCATTGTATCTGGCTTCTTTTTCCGCTAGTTCTTTTGCCTGCTGAGCTGTAGCAGCATTTGCCGCAGCAATAGCGGCCAATTTATCTTTAATTTTAGATAATTGTTCCTTCGGATACTCCTCGCTTGATTTCACTGTTAATGCTTCTTTATAAGCAGATTCAGAACTGGAATAATCTTCTGAAGCGAATAATTGATCGCCTTTTGAAACTAACCCGTTGTATTTATCATCAATCGCTTTTTGTTTCGCAGCCGCATCAGCCTCCATTCCAGCAAGGATGGAATTAATATCAGCAATAGCATCTTTAGGTGCTTGTTCATTTGGCTTTAATCCTAATGCACCTTCGTATTCTCTAATCGCTCTATCATAGTCTGCAGAACCTTTGTACTTAGCTCCATTGGACATGAATGAGCTGTACTGTTTATCGATACCTTCAAGTGCTAATAATTTGTCGTTAATTGTTTTAATTTGAGCAATTGGATACTCTTCCTTACTCTTCACCACCAAGGCTTTTTCGTATTCAGCCCTCGCTTTTTCCAATTCGTTGTCTACCATTAAAGCATCTGCAGATAATATCAACTTATCATACTCTGCTTGTAATGCTTCTTCTCTTCGTTTGGCTAATTCTGCATTTTTAGCTTCTAACGCAGCTAATCCAGCAAGTAAACCATCAATTTCATTCAATTTCGACTTAGGTAATTCCTCATTTGGTTTTAACCCCAACGCTTGTGTATACGAGTTCTTCGCTTCATTGTATTTTTTCGAACTCATAAAGGATTGTGCGTTAGCCATCAAATCCATATATGCTTGTTCTGTTTTACTTTGATTGGCCAAGATATTATCAATCTCTTTGATCTTCGTTTGCGGATAAGCCGCTTTTGAATCAATAGCCAAGGCTTCATTATATTTTGATTTAGAATCAGAGTAACTGGTTAACGCCAATAGTGAATCTGCACTTTTTACAGCAGCGTTATACGCCATTTGACGTTGTTCGAGAGCCATTTTCTCTAGGTACTCTTTCTCTGCAGCAATGTTTTTATCTATTAAAGCTAATTGAGTAATTGGATACTCCATCTTAGGCTTAACATCTTTTGCATTCGTGTAATTTAATTTCGATTCCTCCCAATCCTTTTTAGAGAACGACTCATCAGCTAAAGCAATGTAAGAGTTGTAACGTTCATCTACAGATTTGTTAGCCTCCATTAATTCTTTAGCTTTCGCTATTTGCTTATCTGGATATGACTCATTTGGCATAATGTACTTTGCTGCCTCATATTGAGCAATCGCATTTTCATAATCTTCTTCTTTTAAAAACAGATTACCATCTCTCATGGCTAATTGGTAATCTTCAAAGGCATTTTCATTTTTCATGAATTTATCCTCATAAGCTTGGGCTACATCCGCGTTTAATTTTTTAAGTCCAGAACTCACGGTTCTCTCATATTTTTTATCGGTTGAAAACCCATCTTCGGTTGGGTCAAATACCACAACAGCAACCGGGTTCTTCAAAATAGAAGCATCAACACCTAAGTCAATAGGAATCATATCTACTTTCCAACCTTTATAATAGAAGTCATATTTACGGATTTCTGAAGGCACATTTCGGGTATCAATTTTTACAATTTTTTCCACAAAATCATCCTTTTCGAAATGAAGGGTTAGAATTTTATCTAATTCCATTTCTACCTCAAACTTTCCGTATTCATCACTTTGTACTTCTCGTACAACGTTGCTTCCATCTTTTACTATTAAGGTAACTGCAGAAAGCTTTCGATTGTCAGCGTAAAAATTTCCGCTAACAATTAAGTTTATAGTTTCTGTTTCTTTACCGCCAGAAGTTTTTGTTGGGGACTCTTCTTGCGCGGCAATTGATTGAGTGATGGTTACTAAACTCATCATCAACGTAATTGCAAAGTGTTGGTATTTCTTAGCCATAATCGTAATTATTTGATTGTTCGACAGTACAAATTTATTGATTAAAGTCAGCCTTTTGAAAATATTAACCATAGCTAAACAGATTGAACTTCTAGTTAAAATAAGCATGATTATAATCAACTTTTTTGATGTTTTTTTAAATTCTGTGTCAGGATATGTGGATAATAGAGCATTAAAAAACGAAGAAACACTCCAAATATTGACCCAAAAAAAATATTTATGGTAATTATTTTTTTTTAACGCCAAACCTTGACATTTTAATGGGTAAAGTTTTGTCACTCGCTTCATACCAATACTTTTGTCACTTTTAAAAACGCATGTGCCAGAAAATAAAAATTGTTTTTTTATTTCTTTCTATGATTTCATTTTTTGGGTTTTCTCAAGACTCATCTAGTGATAATGCTTCAAATTTAAAATCAACCTACTCTTCTATCCGATTTTCTTATGGGCATGGATACGTTTTTCCAACCAATGATTTTTTAACTACACTAAACGAAAATCAGGCTCCCATTACCCAACAAAGAAATTTAACGGGTGAATTTTTGTTGCAAACAACCGGAAAAAAAGATTGGCATCAAAAATTTCGTTTTCCAAAAGTTGGTATTGGAATTCAAAAATCATGGTATCCACAAACTGCTGAAATTGGAAGCCCCATAGCAATCTATTCCCTGATAGAGTCTCCGATTCATCGATGGAAAAATGGGCAAATTGATTGGGGGTTTCATTTTGGTATAAATCTTAACTGGAACCCTTACAATAAAAAAACCAATCCAAACAATGTTATAATTGGATCTTGGGCAACTATTCATGCCCATTTGGCTTTGATTTACCATCAAGATTTAGGAAGCCGTTTTGGGCTTAAAGCCAGTATTGGAGTAACCCATGCAAGTAATGGTAATATTAAAATGCCAAATTATGGAATTAACATTTTTGACCCACGAATTGGAATTACGTATAATTTGTATAAAGTTAAACCCATTTTGGAATCACATATTCTGGAACCCTTTGTTCCTCATAATGAAATTTCATTAACCTCTTCTTTCGGATCAAAACAATTAGATGTCACCGCCTCTTCTGAGGAAATTCAAGAAGAGTTTGAAGGACAGAATTTTTTTGTCTATAATTTCATTTTGCTATACCAGCGCCAAGTTTCGCCATTATCAAGAGTAGGTGGCGGAGTTGATTTTACAGTTGATGAGTCTGATAACGCTAATGGATTTGTTCAAGGTGATTCAAATGCCCTTTATCCTGCTCCTTATAACCAACAAACTAAGTTTGCCATTGTTTTATCGTATGAATTATGTTTAGATAAATTATCACTTATCCTGCAACCTGGATTTTATTTTTACAGAACCACACATGACCCTAGACCATTTTTTTATCAAAGAATTGGAGTCCGATATAATTTAATTGATGGTTTATATGCCGGGGCTTCTTTGCGGGCAGTAAATTTTGGGCAAGCCGATTGGTCAGAGTTTTCAATCGGTTACAAGCTCAATTTCTAAACTTATTCCTTCCATTTTATTATTTTTACACTAATTGTTAATTTTCTAACAGTTATGAAAGCAATCTGGAAATTTGTTATTGGTTTTTTAATCGTACTCCTAATAGCCGGATTAGCCATTACATTATATCTATACGACAATGCAGGAAATATGGCGGAGGAAATTCTTCGCGATAAGTTTATTAAGGAATATAATAAAAACCCTACCACTGATTATTTAATACATTTTAAAAAACTAAAGGTGGATGTACTGGATGGTTCCGTTAACCTGGTTAACGTTTCAATTGTACCTAAAGATAGTCTAGTCACTTTTAAAAGTAATCTCGAACAGACAAACACTCCTAATGTGTATTTAGAGATTCATATTGATAAAATTAGCCTATCCAATTTTGATTATGCTCCCGCATTAGCTAACAGAAAAATATCCATCGAGAAATTTGAGATTTCAAACCCTGAAATTCACATTTTTCAATACACAGATATCCCCGACCCTGAACCAAAATCGCAGGATACTGTGGATTTACGTAGTATATTTTTGACCAATTTTGATTCTCTCCTTGTAACTTTAGTTGACATTAATAACGCCCAAATCAATTATTTTAAAGTGAATTTATCTGGGGACACCAATGAAGTTTTTTCCATTACGAACCTGTATTATGAAATAAACAAGGTGATGGCACATAAGAACTCATTGCTAAAGGCACCCTTTGTGGAGTTTAAAAAAGATTATTTGAAATCTGAAAACGTTAATGTCAATATTTCAGATAAGGCAATCGTGAAATTAGGTGCCGTTGAATTCGATAGTGAAAAAATGGAAATTGTTTTACATAAAATTGAATATTTACCCATTCCTACTGCTAACCAATATTTCAGCAAACTCAGATACAGAAAGCCTTGGATTAAATTCGATGCAAAAAAGGTTGCAATTTCTGATTTGGATATTGATAAATGGATTGATTCCAATGTGCTTTCCATTGGTAAATTGGAATTAGATAAACCTGAAACGGACATTCGATTAAACCTTAAAATCCCCATTGACACTAACGTTAATAAGCCTATGTTAGGTGAGATGTTAGCTTCAATTCCTATTCCATTTTTTATAGATTCCTTGGTTGTTACCCATGGGTTAATTGACTTGGATTTCATTGGCACCAAGACAACAACGCATGGAAAATTATCTTTTAATAAAATGGATGTTTTAGCTAGAAATGTCACTAATGACCTGGTAATTCTGGCGCAGAATAGATTCATACCTATTGATGCTACTTTGCAAGTCAACAAAACAGGAGTTGTTGAAACGCATTTGGAAATTGATATGTTAAGTCAAAAAAGTGAAACTGTTTTTAATATTCACGCTAAAAATTTGGATTTAAGAAAATTTAGCTCAATTCTAAAGCCCATTGTACGGGTAGAAATTACGTCTGGGAAAATGGTAACTTTAGATATTTCCAGTACATTAAATAAGGATGGAGGCTCTGGATTTATGGATGCCCATTACACAAATTTAAATCTACTCATTGTGGAAAAAGACTTGAAAAAAGAATCAGGTTTTTTCCTAAAAGCCGCATCAAGTGTTGCCAATGGATTCATTTTAAAAAACGATAACATTCCTGGTTTCCCACACTATAGAACTGGTAATATTAAGTTTATTAAAGCCAATGAAGATGCCTTTTTCAAAATGCTATGGTTAACCACCTTACATGGACTTGAGGATTCCATTTTGGGCTCCCATAAAAAAGACCAACGGAATGCGAAAAAAGAAGAAAAAGAACAGCATAAAGGTAAAAAGCATAATTCTATTTCAAGATAAGGCCAACCGGACAATGATCCGATCCTTCCACTTCATTTAAAATAAACGCCTGTTTAATATTTGAAGAAATAGATTCAGAAACTAAAAAGTAATCTAAACGCCAGCCAATATTTTTTTGCCTTGCACCTCCTCTGTAACTCCACCAAGAGTATTTCACTTCATCTGGATGTAATGCTCTAAATGAATCAACCAATCCGGTATTTATAAAATTGTCCATTCCATCAATTTCTACTTGCGTATAACCGGCTGTTTTGTTGTAATTCGCCTTAGGTCGTGCTATATCAATTTCTTTATGACAGACGTTTAAATCCCCACAAAAAACTACTGGTTTTTTTATTTCCAAGGATTTCAAATACTCTAGCATTTCTACATCCCATTGTTTTCGATAATCTAATCGCACCAATCCCTGGCCTGAATTAGGCACATAGGCATTGACAACATAAAAGTCATTGAATTCAGCCGTAATAACACGACCCTCCGAATCAAATTCTGCCTTTCCCATCCCTGTGTTCACGCTTATAGGTTTTTGCTTTGAAACTATTGCCGTACCCGAATACCCTTTTCTATCTGCCTCATTGGCAGCAACATAATACCCAAATGATTCGAGAACTTCTTCCACTTGATGGATTTGCGCTTTTGTTTCTTGAAAACAAAAAATATCTGCATTTAACTCTGTTAATATATCTACCAGTCCTTTTTTTGCGACTGCTCTAATTCCGTTTACGTTCCAAGAAATTAATTTCATTTTCTACTATTTATTGATTTTAATTCCCTGAAAACGTCATGATTTCAACCCCATTCAAATTGGTTATAATTAATCTATTTCCTTTAAAATTATACTTTAACGTCTTGCCTGCCATTGCCTCCGTAAAATTCCGCTCAAGTTCCATTATCCCTTCGCAATACATTTGAGTACTCATGAATCCAGCGTTGAAGTAAATTGTATTTTCCATAAGATCATACCCTCCTCCTATACCGTTACATCCCATGTTTGCATTTAGCCTATGTTTTTTTGTGTCAAACTTCATGATTGGGCGTGAACCCGTTTCATTATCAGGAATTTCCTGTCCCTTAAAAGATTCTAAGAACCACTCCTTCTTAAGTCTTTCATCTTCAATAAATAATCCGCAGCCTCTTTTACCCATGTTTTTGAATTTTGCGATAGAAACATCTACACTAAAAGGATATGTTTCCCCTTCGTTTTCAGTAGTGCATTTTTCTTTTAATACCTGAACTGTAACTTGCTCTCCTCTACTGTTTTTGCCCAAATAACCGATGCCCACAATATCCATGATATGCGTGGTTTTAATAATTGAAAAATGCATGGTATCTGGTATGTCTGAATTGGTATATATGATTTCGGAGTCGCCTACCGAAACCGTCCATTTAGGATCGTGACCAGAGCCTTTAAAAAGCAATTCGTAACCATCTTTATACACTTTTGGTTTGGTCATACTAGATTCATCTTTAGAGGATTTATTTCTCTTCAAGGATGAACACCCAATTATTAATGAAGATAATACGAAAACAAAGAACAATGTAATAATGCTTTTCATGGGAGTTTTTTTAAATAATAATGGCCTGCCAAATCTAGCAGGCCAAGATATAATGAAGTTCTAAAATGTGAACAAAAACTTTTTATTTCTATATTTTACATTTAAAATGAGCGTATTGACATAAGTTATAGGCGTAATACTCAGGAAGTTGTTATAAACATATAACTAATCTGTACTACTTGGCAAATTAAAAACCACCTACGAAAAATTAAAAGCTTAATTCAACAATCTCTCGAGCTTCTTCCGGACCAATAGATTTATTCTCTCCTAACTCGTTCCAACCTCTTTCGGTAAACCTATCAAAAACAATGTCACCGGTATTGCCATAATCAACCGCATTTTCTGATAATCTAGTTTTCATTCCCATTTTATGGTAAAACTCAATTGTTTTTTCAATTGCCTTTTCCGCTACTAGAGTTTCATTCTCCCCAGTTAATTTCCAAACACGTTTTCCATATTGCGCAAGTTTAGCTTTTTTATTTTCAAATTGGTGCTGATACAAAACAGGACCTATAATAGCTAATGTTCTTGCATGGTCAATTCCATACAAAGCGGTTAATTCATGCCCTATCATATGCGTAGCCCAATCGGTTGGCACACCTTTTTGAAGCAAACCATTTAATGCCATAGTGCAACTCCACATAAATGAAGAGGCTAATTCATAATTACTTGGGGTTTTAACAATTTGAGGCCCTATTTCTATTAAAGTCTGTAGTATCCCTTCGGCAAATCTATCTTGTAAATAACCCGAAGACGGATACGTTAAATATTGTTCCATTACATGTACATAGGCATCGATCACACCGTTTTGAAGTTGTCTTTCAGGTAAAGAAGCAACAACAGAAGGGTCTAGAACAGAAAATTTAGGAAATAAGCCAGATCCTCCCATCACACGTTTTTGTTTGGTTTCTGCTTTAGTTACAACAGCTCCTGAATTCATTTCTGATCCCGTTGCAGGAATGGTTAGAACGGTTCCAAACGGCATTCCTATCAAAGTTGGGATACCTTGCTCTAAAATTTGCCACGGATCCTCCCCAGAGTATAAGGCTGCAGAACTTAAAAACTTTGTCCCATCAATTACGGAGCCCCCACCAACAGCTAGAAGAAAATCAATCTTCTCTTCTTTAATAATTTTCAATGCCTTGATAAGCGTTTCATATTCAGGATTCGCTTGTATACCACCGAATTCAAAAACTTCAAATTCGGATAAAGAATTTAGTACTTGCGTATAAATTCCATTTGATTTTATACTTCCTCCTCCATAAAGCATTAAAACCTTATTGCCTTTTGGGATTTGATTTGAAATAGAAGCAATTTGTCCTTTACCGAATAAAATTTTCACGGGATTATAAAACTCAAAGTTGGTCATGATTTTTGATTTTTGATTTTTTGATTTCAAAGGTCTTAAAAATAAATTGGTATTCATAAGAGAAACCCATTTAAATATAGCATTAATCTAATGCGATAATTATCACAGACTATTTGCTAATAGTGTGATCATCTTTGCATTTATAAATTAATAACGTAAAAAAATAATATGAAAATAGAAATCAAATTTGACGCATCTGGAAGAATAATCCCCTTTATGAATGGCCAAGAAATAACGATGGAAGTTTCTCCCTTTTTGATCTTCCTTGCGACCGCTGGAATGTGTTCGGCCGTTTTTGTTCAGGCATTTATGAATCAACGAGGATTATCTACTGATGATGTAAAAATAGTTCAAGACATGAATTATGATTACCATACGAATCAGGTAAAGGACATAAATATTCATGTAGATCTACCAGAAGGATTTCCCGCAAAATATAATGAAGCTATTAAACGTGTGGTAGATCAATGTCCGGTTAAACAACATTTATTAAACCCACCTACCTTTAATGTGATAACAAATATGGATAAAGAGGTTTTAGTTTAACGAGTTATCACTCCTATAAGTAAAACGGCCAACCAAAAGTTGGTCGTTTTTTATTTTCGTTCAATTGTAAAGCGATGGATGAATTTCATAATTTTGAAACCTATACACCTCGTTTAAAAAAATTAAATGTTTACTATGGACAAAATATCTAAGTTCTTAGAAATTGAAATCTTTCATGTTGGAGAGTATGTTGTAAATGTGAATTTGGTAGCTTTTATCCTATTAATCATGTTTATCACCAAGCTTCTGCTTTGGGCAATAAACAAAGGATTACATAGACGACAAGAGACATATCAACTAGACCGTGGGAACACCTACGCGGTATACAAAATCATTAAATATATAATTTGGACTATTTCCATAGCTCTAATGCTTGAATCGCTTGGCATTAAATTAACCGTTTTAATTGCTGGTTCTGCTGCATTACTGGTTGGGATTGGACTTGGACTTCAACATACATTTAATGATATAGTATCCGGATTAATTCTCCTTTCCGAGCGGTCTATAAAAGTAGATGATGTTTTAGAAATTGATGACGATGTAGTTAGAATACAATCTATTGGTTTACGAACTTCAATGGGATTAAATAGAGATGACATTTCAATTATTTTACCCAACTCTCTTATAACAACAAATAAGGTAATCAACTGGAGTCATCAATCTCGTTCTACCCGATTTGAAATAAAGGTGGGTGTTGCCTATGGAAGCGATGTAGATTTAGTTTTAAAAGTTTTAAAAGAAGCAGCCGAAGAACATCAAGATGTTTCCAAGAAAAAACCAGTTTCTGTTCAGTTTACCGAATTTAATAATTCATCCTTAGATTTCAGATTACTTTTTTTTAGCGATGATGTTTTTAGAATTGAGCGAGTAAAAAGTGAAATTCGAAAAACGATTAATCAAAAGTTTATTGAAAACGGAATAAAAATTCCTTTTCCTCAAATGGATTTACATGTTATTCGAAAATAAAGAGGATTACCTTTAACAATTTTCAAATTGAAAACCTGACCGTGTTTTTTTCCAAATTACAACCAATGGATAACAGTTCCCAGTGTTAATCGGATAATTTGTTGATTGATTTTCATTTTCCAATTTTACCGAAAACCGCTTGGTTGTAATCACGTCCGACACTTCTACGGGTATTCCATATAGAGAATTTGATACCTCATTTCTCAAAATATGGTTATGTGTAAAATTTTGAATAGTTGGCCCTCCATTCACAAATTGATATCCCTTTTGCTTATCCTCTAAAACGTACACTGCTACATAATACTCTTCGTAATTTGCGGCTTTTGTTCAAATTTGAACGTCAATATTCATATCTAGTCCGCGGATTGCATACTGCATCAATAAAGCCACGTCACTAGGCTCGTTGATCAACGTGTTGACTTTAGAAGAAATTACTGTGTAATTATTGTCCATACTTTCAGAGCCCACATAAAAATGAGGTGTTCCATAATTACCAAGGTTCAAAATTAAATTTCTCGCAAGAGTACTTTGAAAACCATCATTTCCGTGAAGCGAGATTAACTCAACCTGTGGGTATTGCGAAGTTAGATTATTAGAATATTCAACTCCCCAACTCCCACAATAACTACAGGCCTGACTTGTAGCTTCAAATACTAAAACATTTTT
>JBFFMY010000042.1:0-23835 GCA_041563475.1 Salibacteraceae bacterium | reverse complement strand
GTAAGTAACTCCAATGATTTTGTGTATGATAGTACGGGAATTGAAATTTCTTTGGATGCAGAAATTCCGTTAAAATTGAGCGCTAATAATTTGATTCTTATTGATTCTTCAGAAATATTAATCGACTCTACTTCACAAGATGAAGTGAGGAAAATTACTGGAGGCTTTTTAATTGCTTATGCTGAAAATTGGTATCCGTTTAGTTTTGGTTCTCAATTTTATCTTCTAGACGAAAACTTTGTTGTTATTGATTCTCTCTTTACCAAGCCACAATTAATTTCCTCTGGTATTCCGATTGGCGGAGAAGTTTTAGAACCAACCACCTCTATTTTACATGCGCCCATATCAGGTAGTAAAATTGATAATTTGTATCGAACAAAATACATTGAATCGAAATTGCGAATTAATTCATACAGCCAAGACAAGATTCAAGTTTACGGTAATTATTTTATCGACATTTCTGTTGTTGGTGATTTCCAATACCTCATTTCCATTAACTAACATGAAAAATAAAATTTACATTTTTAGTATTGGATTACTGTTTCTGCCTTTAATAGGTTCGAGTCAGATGGTATTTAAATTAACCGATATGGCGGTGGACACCTCCAATAAAATAAAGTTTGGTGTTCGGAGTGAAGCGTATTCAAACTCCTCCGCTCTAACTGCCAGAGCAACAAACGCAGGTCTTTTTGGAGGGTATATTACACCAGAAGAAAAACAGTTTATGTTAGACCGGGCTACCTATGAAAATAATACGGGTAACTTCTTTAACACTTCAGTATATTTTGCAAAAAGAATAGACTCTATCCAGGGAAGCCCTAAATCTAATCTTTCGTTTTTCTTGAATATTTCCGATCGCCAAGAAGCGTATGCTTTGTTTAGTGAAAATTTACTAAAGCTTGCCTTGTATGGGAATAAACAATTTGCAGGTGAAAATGTAGAATATTCCCCCCTTGATTTTTACCAGTATCACTACAATCAATTTCAATTTGGTTTTAATAAAATGTATTCCAACAATGTGAAATTGGGCATTGGCGTTAGCTTTTTATATGGACAAACCAACAGAAGAGGGACTTCTCCTGAACTATCCATATTCACTTCAGAAACAGGGGACCAATTCTCAGGCACCGCTAAAATTTTAATCCATCAATCCGACCCAAATAACACTCAATATTTGGCGTACAATGGTGCTGGAGCTAGTGTGGATGTATTTACGGAATTCCCGATTCATTTTAGTTCAGATAGCTCAAACCCTGCAAAATTTATGGCATCCATTTCTGATCTGGGTATGATTAATTGGAATGCCTCTGCCGATGAAATTAGAATTGATACTACGTTTGTGTATCAAGGTGTGGAAGTAGAAAACGTTTTTGACCCGAATTCCAACCTAATAAATTCAAATCCAAGTGATTATTTGGATAGTCTTTCAACGAAAACCAAAGTGGGATACACCACCGTTTTACCATTTACGGTGTATTTACAATTAAATCAGGCCTTGGGTAAATCAACCTTCACAGGCGGTTTCTCATTACGTCAAAATGCCTATTACGCTCCATTCTTTTATGGTAAATATGGGTATTCATTAAACTCTAAATTAGATTTAATTGCCCAATTAAATTATGGTGGTTATGGGAACTTTGGTGGCGGACTAGAAGTGAAATACGATTCAAAAAATGTGAATTTACGCTTGGGAGCAACCAATGTGGAAGGGTTTATTAATCCTTCAAAATGGGCTGGAGAAAGTATTTATGTGTTAGTAGGATTTAAAATATGAAAAAGAATATAATGTATATCGTACTGTTTTCAATAGGTCTTCTTTTCAATGCTGAAAATTCATTTGCCCAATGGGATACAACTTGGATTCAAACTTATGGTGGGAACCGGGATGATAACGCCATGGATATGGTTGTAACTGACGACAATGGCTTTTTAATTATTGGTTCTACGAGCAGTTTTGGTTTCGATAATTCACAAATGTACTTTTTGAAACTCGATTCTGCTGGCAATATCATGTGGTCTAAAAGCCATGGAGGTGATGGCCAGGAGTGGGGTACCTCCGTTATTAAAACGAGTGATAATGGATACCTTGGAGTTGGATATACTAGTAGTTGGGGTGCTGGTGGATTTGATGTATTTATAGTAAAATTAGATGTAAATGGCAACCTAGAATACGAGGCTGTGCACGGTGGAGTTGATTGGGACTTTGCTTGGGATGTAATTGAACCAACTCCTGGAAAATACGTCATTGCAGCTGAAACACAGAGTTTTGGAAATGGAAATTCGGATGGTTGGTTACTGCAATTTGATGATGCAACGCGAACCATTGATTGGGAAACAACGATTGGAACAGAAGCGACAGAGAATTTGAAATCCGTAACCAAAGGAAACAATAGCGACTTTTTTGCTGTAGGACTTGGACATTCCACAAATCGAATCGATGATGATATCATGCTTATTCGCTTTAGCGCAAACGGTGATTCATTAAACTCATATTTTTATGGTGATACACTACTTGATTACGGGAATGATTTGATTCAACTGAATGATAGTAATATAGCAATTACTGGAGTTCATGAAGTTTCCGGAGTGAATCCAGGAATTGCAGTCCTAAAGGTTGATACTTTGGGAGGAATAGTATTTGACACACTTTGGTCATCATTCCAATCATCAGAAGGAATGGCAATTATGGAAATAGACAGTTTAAGGATTGCTATAACCGGTACCGTGGAAATTTACCCTGGAAACACTGATATTTTTGCTGGGTATACCTATCCAGGAAATTATTATCCTCAAATATCCGCAACCTTAGGGTCCCTTGATGAAGATCAAGGAATAGCTTTTCAATTTTTAGGCGCAGATGGATTTATTTTTTCAGGAACAACCAATGGATATGAAAACAGTTTTTCTGAAATTTTGTTATTCAAAACAAATAAGTTGTGTTTTACAGATAACAATGATTTTAAAATCAATAAAGATTCAAGCACTATTTTAAACACAAATGCATTGTCGAAGAAACTTGTGGAAGTTAAATATATTTCAGCTTTGAATGAAATTTGCATCCAAAACAGTTATGAAAATTTTCATTTTGAATTGTTTGATTTAATGGGAAAAAAAATAATTTCTGGCAATCTTTCCATAGAAAACCCATTTAGCCTTACTTCTAAAAATTTATCCTCTGGATATTATGTGATTTCTGCCATCTCCATGAACGGTTTACAGCAAATACAATTATTGATTTTCATTCCCTAATTTACAATCACCATCTATTGGTTAAGCAAAAGGTATATTGGTTAGTTTGGTTTTTAGTTTTCGGACTATTAACGTTTCTAACTCTTAATAAACACAGTAGATCAGGTACGCTTAATTATCATAGCGAGATATGGGCGGACAAGGCCGGATATTATGTTTACTTACCAGGCTTATTCAATCATCATTTTAAGTCTCAATTATTTCCAGATTCCATTGATGTAAAAACCGGAGATGGATTCAAGCTAGATTTACCCACAAATAAGGTGATTACCAAATATACTTATGGAGTTGCCTTATTCCAATCTCCATTTTATTTACTAGCGGATTTTTTAGCTCCTCACTTTAATCAAACCAGAGATGGGTTTTCGCCAATTTACCATTTAGCCGTTAACATTTCTGCAATATTTTATTTTGTGCTTGGATTAATCCTTTTGTCCTCTATTCTTACCTCCATTTATAACCAAAGAATTGCAGTTTGGACTACTCTCCTACTATTCCTTGGCACTAATCTCTATTACTACGTAATAGCAGATACTGGAATGTCTCACGTCTATTCGTTTTTTCTTTTTTCTCTACTTCTGTTTTTATTGCTGAAAGTTGACTTTTTTGCAAAAAAATCATCTCTGCTTTCCCTAGTTATCATTGGCAGTATCGCAGGTGAACTTATTATTATTAGACCAACAAACGTTTTTGGATTAGCCTTTTTACTTTTTGTTCAAATCTCTAATTCGTCTGAAGTAACACTCCGAATTAAAAGCATTCTTCAAATAAAAAACCTCATTACGATTTTATCTGGAGTCATTTTAGCCTTCATTCCACAAATGGTGTATTGGTACTATTTGGATGGCTCTTTTATTAAATATACCTACGGTCAAGAGGGGTTTAATTGGTTTCAGCCTCAAATAATTAAATCATGGTTTTCACCAAATAACGGGCTATTTCTTTATGGATCAGTTTGGGTGCTGATTATAATCTCTTTTATTTATTCGACCCTTAAAAACAAAATGTTAATTGTATACCCTATTTTATTTTTAGTGATTACCTACGTAACTTCTTCATGGTGGGCATGGAACTTTGGTTGCTCATATGGTGGTAGAAATTATGTAGAATACCTAGTGTTTTTTAGCATACCATTAGGATTTTTACTTTCTAATTTCAAAAACTGGAACAACCCAATAAAACTCCTTTTCGTTATTACTAGCCTCCTATTTATTGCATTGAACTTACATTTAATCTACGTATTTGATGATTGCTTTTTTGGAAATGGAGATTGGGATTGGGTGGCGTATCAGAATCTAATTACCAAAAACTTCTACTAGGCTAAAATTAATTCCACTAGAACTTTACCTTGTTTTTCAACCTATTAATTGGTCTTTCTAATACAAACCACGAAATAGATGATGCTCCAATCGTAATGGCGAAAAACACCATAAAAGCAACATATTTGTTTTGAATTAAATACCCCCAACTGGGTTCAGAAGCGTATACCAAAGAAGGAACAAATTGATGTAGAATATAGATTCCATAGGATATTCTCCCCAAGTAAACTATAACTGGATTGGCTAAGAAAAAACCAATTAACCCAGTAAAACCAAAAATAGATCGTGCAATTACTGCGGCAAAAAACAAAACCCAAACAAATTGCATTAGGGTTACCTTAAACATTTCTAAATCAAATAAAATACGACCCGCCAGGGTAAGTAAAGCAACAAAACTTAACGAAACAAGAACTTTATTCGATGCTATTTTTTTAAACCAAAAAGGTTTATATAAATATAAATATGCTAGAATCCCGCCTGTTCCAAGACTATTGAAATTTCCCATCAAACCATTATCACTCAATACCCAATTTGAAGTAAACAAAAACAAGTAAATTTTGAAACCAACAGATAAAAATACCAATGCTGCTGTAATAGGTAAAAACAACCTTTTAGGAATAAATAACACAAAAAATGGCCAGATTAAATAAAATTGCTCCTCGACAGCAAGTGACCAAAAGTGATTAAAGTTTCCTACCGCAACAGTATTATTTATGCTTTCATAAATATTTATGGTATACGTGAGTAACCAGACCACAATTTCATTGGTGTTTTCATAACCCATAAAGAGAAGAATGAATATGGTGACGTAATACAATGGAAATATTCTAAAAAAACGCCTTACATAAAATGTTTTAAGAACATGCTTGCTATTTTTATCTCTCTGGGTTAATAGGATTCTTGTAATTAGAAACCCACTTAAAACAAAAAACAGAGTAACACCATACGTAAATGGAAATTTTTGAACCACGATATTACTCATTTGCCATTGCAAGTAATGGGCTATTAACACCATGAAAATGGCTATAAATCGTAAACCGTCTAATTGCTTAAAATAAGCATCCTGCTTTGCTTCCATTAAAATCCTTCAGATAGGCGTCAAATATACTGTTTCAAAAGGAGAAAGAATGACCTCTTGTTTTTACCTTTGAATCCCAACTCACAAAATGATAAAAGCCAAAATAGTTACCAATCATTTACAATTTAAACAACCTGCGGGAACTTCTCGTGGCATTTTACAATCCAAACCAACTTGGTATTTGATATTAACCCATGGGCTTACACAAAGCACTGGCATTGGTGAATGCAGTATAATTCCAGGGTTAAGCCTTGACGATCCTCAAGAAATTGAACGGCAACTTAAAATAGTAACTTCTAGAATTAATTCAAATGACATTCCTAAACTAGAGGAACTAACGGATTGGCCAGCAATTCAATTTGCCTTAGAAACTGCTTTAGAAGACTTAGCCTTTCAAGATGATTTTTCTCCCTACCCAAGCAATTTTGAAAAGGGTAAAAAAAGCATCCCTATTAACGGTTTGGTTTGGATGGGTAATAAAGAGTTCATGCAGGAACAAATTCAACAAAAAATTAAGGAAGGCTTTTCCTGTATAAAACTCAAAATTGGCGCTATTGATTTCAATACCGAGTTAAGTTTACTGGCTTCTATTCGAGAAAAATTTAGCCCTGAAGAAATTGAAATTCGCGTGGATGCAAATGGTGCTTTTTCAGTGGAAGACGCCCCTCAAAAACTTGAGGAATTGGCAAAATTCCACATTCATTCTATTGAGCAACCCATTAAACAGGACCAATGGAAAGATATGGCCATTTTAACCGCCAACTCCCCTATTCCTATTGCTTTAGATGAGGAGTTGATTGGCATTTCAGATAAAGGATATCAAATTCAAATGCTCAACTTTATTCAACCCCAATACATTATTCTAAAACCAAGTTTATTAGGTGGAATTGCAGCGTCTGAACAATGGATATCAATCGCTGAAAAAAATAATATCGGTTGGTGGGCAACTTCTGCATTAGAATCTAACGTTGGTTTGAATGCCATCGCCCAATGGGTTTCCAATAAAAAAACAAACATGCCGCAAGGTTTAGGAACGGGAAAACTTTTTACGAATAATATAGAATCACCGCTGACTATTTCAAATGGAACACTTACTCATGATGCCTCAAAAATGTGGGATAAATCTATTTTTGAATAAATGGGAAATCAATCGATAGTATTAAACGGAGAAACATTTGATTTGCATAAATCAATGCAAAAAAGGCAAGAAAAAATTCCGGTTTGGGAAGATGATATTTTCTTGTTTTTAGAAGAATGGTTTTCAGATAATGAAACAATTACCGTTAAAACGTCAGGCTCAACAGGGACCGCAAAAAAAATTACACTTCCGAAATCTGCTTTGGTAAATAGTGCAATAATGACAGGTGATTTTTTTGGGTTCAAGCCAAAACAAAATGCCCTATTGTGTTTACCGGCCAATTTTATTGCAGGTAAAATGATGTTGGTTAGAGCTATTGAATGGCATCTGGATGTGGATTATATTGAACCCAAAATTGAATTAGACATTCCTCGAAATTCATATTTTTTCTCCGCCATGACCCCACCGCAAGTGGAGGCTAATTTCAATAAGATTTCAAATATTCAAAATCTAATTATTGGTGGGGCACCTTTAAGTGCATTGTTAGAGTCAAAACTGGCGCAAAAAGAAGGTAATTTCTTCGCTACCTACGGAATGACAGAGACTGTAAGTCACGTTGCTCTTCGAAGGATTCCAGAAGACTATTATTTACCATTACCGAATATTTCATTTTCAACAAATCAACACACTTGTTTAGTTATTAAGGCTCCACTTCTTAATTCAAATACATTGGTTACAAATGATATTGTTGAATTGCGAAAAGACCTTTCTTTCCGATGGATAGGGAGATTAGATCATGTGATTAACTCAGGTGGTCTGAAAATATCTCCTGAAGAAATTGAAGGTCAGTTAGCTAATTTCATTTTTTCACCATTTATTATTACCTCCATACCGGATTCAAAATGGGGGCAAAAAATAGTGCTTTGCATTGAATCAAAATCTATTGATTTAGATATGCTATGGAATACCATAAGGAGTATTCTACCCGCGAAAAAACAGCCCAAAGCCATTTTTCTATTGGATCAATTTGAACGTACGGAAAACGGAAAAATAAACCGAATGAAGACCACCAGCCTACTAACAGATTAAATTAATTTTCGAGAGCTCTTTGTTCGATGTAGTTCTCCCATCGAGAAATCACTTCCACCATATCATCAGGTAAATCAGATTCAAAAAACATTTTCTTACCTGTTGTAGGATGTATAAACCCTAAGCTCTTCGCATGAAGCGCTTGACGTGGTAAAATGTTTAAACAATTATTTACGAATTGCTTATATTTTGTAAAAACAGTTCCTTTCCAAATACGTGTGCCATCATATTCTAGATCCCCAAAAAGTGGATGTCCAATATGACGCATATGCGCTCTAATTTGATGTGTACGACCCGTTTCAAGTTTACATTCTACTAAAGATACGTAGCCCAAGTCTTTTAACTTCACAAAATTTGTAGCTGCCGTTTTACCAAAATCTCCTTCTGGAAAAACAGACATCAACTTTCTGTTTTTTAAGCTACGGCCAATATTTCCTTCAATTCGACCTTCATCTCCAGGATCGCCCCATACTAAGGCAATGTATTTCCTTTCAATTTCACGATTAAAAAATTGCAACGACAAATGAGCCAACGCTTGTTCCGTTTTTCCAACAATCATTAAACCAGATGTCAACTTATCAATTCTATGTACAATTCCTGGGCGATCAGATCCATTTACGGAATCCGATAATCCTTGCACATGAAATAAAAGTGCATTTACCAATGTGCCCGTATAATTACCTACCCCAGGGTGCACCACCATTCCAGGTGGTTTATTAATAATCATAATAGCGTCATCCTCATAAACAATATCAATAGGAATATCCTCCCCAACTAATTCAGTTGGTTCACGATCCCTCTGAAAAACAAGATCTATTTTGTCTAACGGATGAACTTTATAATTGGATTTTACCGGATTGCCATTCACTTGAATATTTCCGTTTTTTAGACCCGCTTGAATTTTAGTACGTGAAATATTTGGAATTCGATCCCCCAAAAATTTATCTATTCGGACAAGAGATTGCCCAGGATCTACTTCAATAGAATACTCTTCAAAAAAATCTGAGTCGGAATTATCAATTTCGTTATTTTCCAATTAATGCTGAATTAAAAGTTTTTTACTATTCGTCTTCCCTGTTTCATTATTGGTTACCTCAACGAGATAGATACCAGAGGGTAAATCCCAAACGTCAAATACTAAATTGTTTGACGAAGAAAAGGTTTTTAAAGTAACTCCCAATATAGATCGTAAAACCACAGTATTATTCTCCCCATTCATCACCACATTTACGACCGAGTTACTTGGGTTTGGATATACCTTAAAATCGATTTTTTCCAGTTCAAATTCATCTACCGAAACAGGCCAAGGATTCGTAAAAGAGCCGAACTCCGGACGAATAAATAACGAACCAGAATAACTAGAATTAGCCCAAATCCCATTTACTTTATAGTAGTTCTTATTTTGATTATTGTTGTTTTTATCTAATCCAATGTATACCCGTTGATCCGTTTGTTTAATACCAACGTAAATAGTTCCCGAAACGGCTAAAGGCTCTTCCAATACAATACCTTGCACCATATCTCTGCTCGTTGCGTAAACAGGAAAATTTAAATAACTTTCATATAAAATCTTTTCAGGTTCTAAACTTTCCCACACCGTCAAACGGTAAGATCTATCTAAAATATTCTCGTACGATTTAGGGAAATAAATATTGATTGCACGTAAAGTATCGGCAACTGCTAAATTATACTCAACGGCAATGGATGCCCCCGCTGATGTAACAAAGTAAGCGCTTTCTGCAGAACCGTCATCGTAGGCATATTGCGTTCCGAATTGTTGATGAAAATCGGTAGTATCGTTAAATGAATTCGTATCCGATCCTGGCTCAATCCAATATTTCACATGAAATGATTGTACAGAATCACTTGCCGTTATTGGATAAGAATTTAAAAACGTGCTTGGTTTTGTAACAATCGAAAAGGATGGGACAATTGGGGAAGTATTCAAAGACCCACTAAAAATAGGTGAGCCACTTTCATACGCATCAAAACTGGAAGAAACCAAGGTATTTGCGTTATATAAATTTCTGTACCGAATAGAGACACTATCATTCATCAAATTACCCGTACTCGCTTTGTAATGACTCCATGGCATTTGCGAATAATCTTTTAGCAAAGATTTTCCTGGATCGAGCAATGCAACATCATCGATTGCAGTAGTATCATCTTTGGTTCTTAAATTGTCTAAACGCACATAATCAATATTCCAATGGTCAAAATTACCAGAAACAGAGGCATAATTTAAAAAACGAAATTTGAATCCATCCAAAAAGAAAATTGGATTTCGAATATTTACAGAAACACTTTTAAATGGCTTAACTGCTGAGCCTTCAGCTTTCCATTGAGAATACCACTTATCCGTAAATGGAGAATAAAATTGTAAAATCAAAGAATCGCCTGGTTCTGGAGCATCGCCTAAGCCCTGAGGTTGGTAATAAAAACTAAGCCAAATAGCCGTATCGGTCAAAAATTCATAACTCCCTAAACCCCCAGGTTTTGTTTTTAAATATATGGGTTTAGACTCTAAAATATCAGCAATTTGGTATGCGTTTGGGTTCAATGTAGGATCGTAAGGCATTCCGATAGAATCTAAACCGTCAAACGTGGCAACTCCTAGTGTTATTGGATCCACACCATACGTATAATTATGTAGTGCACTATTACCTCTCCAAACTGAATATTTAGTGTCTGGAATTACAATAACAGAATCACGGTAATTATAATACGTAATATCCGGGTCATGGAACGTCACCACTGTTCCTCCTACAAAAATAGTATCTGGTCTAATCCATACAATTTGAGTGTCAATAGGTACCTGATATTGGGTATTGGAATAAAAAATTACCGTAATTGGAGGGTTAGCAACAGAATCATACGTAGTTCCATTAAAAGGATAAGTGTATGAAGTGTCCGTCATAGCAGGCAATTCAAAAATATACGTGCCATCTGCCAAAAAACGAATCCACACTAACGTATCTAAATCCGTACGCGTAGAATCAAAACTATATTTCTTAAACAAATTCGTGGAAAAGTCATCCACAATGGGTAGATGATTCGTGTCTAATAAATAATTATAGGTTTTATTGTCTAAAGCTTTAGCCGTTGAGGCTTCTTGATTGGATAATTGCAGCCATTCATTTCCCCACAACGGGGCAACACCTTCTTGCCCGTAAGAAAGAAGTCCTGTGCCGAGTACCAAGAAAAGTAAAAGTAATTTATTCATTCTCTCCATTTACAAATTCGCTTGAGTCGATTATAGTACTCAATGAATCAGGAATCAATAACTCAATCCCCTCTAATTTATTACTGTCTAGAGTTAAAATTAAATCTATAGCTTGCCCTTGGCGCAACATATTTACGGTATCGTATTTAGGATATTGTGCGAAAACAAATGCTTGAATTGAATCATCCGCATTATTTACGGTGGTATCAAATTCAACATAACCTAGGTTTAATCCCAAAGAATTTAATTTGTTTCTTGCAGCCCCAAGTGAAAGCTCATACAGATATGGAATATTCAATCTCTCATTTCCAATTCCTTGACCAACGATTATTGTAATGGATTTACCCTTTTCAATTCGGGTTCCTGTTTGTATTTCTTTGCCTTTATATAAAACTCCGATAACACAATTATCACATTCTGCAGGTTTATAAATTATAGAATCAATTTTTAATCCATACGTTGGAATTTTATTTACTACTTGACGAACAGTGAAATCCTTCAATTCGGGTAATAAAACGCTAGGCGGGATAACAGAGTTAATTGTTAAGTATATTTTTCTACCTGGTTTAACTAATGCTCCAGCTTCTGGTTGTTGGTCTATAACTACACCCCGAGGCATTTCAGAATTAAAAACCGAATCTGAAATAAAATACCCTAAGTTCTTGTCGTTTAAATAAGATTCAATTTCTGTGTAATGAAACCCTTCAAAATTAGGCACTTCAACAAATTCATCATGTTTTGTATAAGAATCAAAAAACATTGACAATCCGAAAATACCAACTACAATAACCACAACCATAATGGCAATGTTCAGCCAAAAATGTTTTGAAATTAGGAATGAAAAAAAATGCTTCAAAATTTTGTATTTACTAACAAAGAGAACCCAATAATCTGAATTCCACATGCATAATATGAAGCGCAAATATAACAATAGCAAAACGTGTGTTTACACAAATGCTGGGTGTTATTCACAAAAAATAACGCGCATAAAAAATGTTTACTTTCAAACAACGACATCTTGGTAAAAATTAGCAAGAATTTCTCTTTGAGTTTCAGAACTTATATACTTTGGCAAAGGAAATTTCCGCGTATGAAGACAGTAAAAAAGATAGCTATTGTAGCTGGTGGATTTTCTTCAGAATATTCTATTTCAATTAAAAGTGGAAGAATCGTTGAAGAAAATTTAAAATCCTCTTTTGATACCTACTTCATTGTAATAAAAGACAATGAATGGGTTTATGAAGTGGGTGATAGAAAGTATTATGTCGATAAAAATGATTTTTCCTTGTCTATCAACGGAAATAAAATAGCATTTGATAGTGTGTTTATTGCCATTCATGGCACACCTGGAGAGGATGGGAAACTGCAAGGATATTTTGATATGATTGGAATCAAATATACTTCTTCCAGTTTATTACCTTCAGCAATTAGTTTCAATAAAGGGGTGTGTAACGATTACCTCAAATCACACGGAATACAAGTAGCAAATTCCGTTCAGTTGTTTATGGGTATTGCATATAGTGAGGAAGAAATTTTGAAAAAACTTGGTCTACCTTGTTTTGTGAAGCCAAACCAAAGTGGTTCAAGTTATGGTGTGAGTAAAGTAACTAGTCCTACAGAACTTAAACCGGCAATTTTAGAAGCATTTAAACATGATAAACAAGTGTTAATTGAATCATTTTTAGACGGGAGAGAAGTTACTTGCGGAGTCCATAATTTTGACGGAACATTGACTACTATGCCCATTACTGAGATTATTTCTGAAAATGATTTTTTTGATTTTGCAGCCAAGTATGAAGGCAAGTCTCGTGAAATTACCCCTGCCGATTTATCTCCAGATGTTGCGCTCAAAGTACAAGAGACCGCTAAAAAGGTATTTCAGCTTTTGGGTTTTAATGGTGTTGCCCGCGTGGATTTCATTGTTCAAAATGGAATTCCTTTTGTCATTGAACCAAATACGGTTCCAGGATTGTCGGCACAAAGTATAATTCCACAACAAGCAACTGCCATGGGGTATGATTTACCTGATTTCTTTACCAGATGGGTGAATCATTCCCTGAAGTAAATCTACTCTTGATTTAGAAATTTAATTAATTTCTGCACCGCCAGACCTCGGTGACTGATTTTATTTTTTTGAGTAGTCGTCATTTGCGCAAAGGATTCTTTAAAACCCATGGGTTGAAATATTGGATCATAACCAAAACCTTGATTACCGTGATAGCTTTCTAATATTTTTCCTTCACAAACGCCTTCAAAGTAGGTTTCCTCACCGTCTATAATCAAACAAATTACTGTTCTAAACCGCGCAGCTCGATTAGATTTACCCTTAAGATTACGCAATAATTTTTCGTTATTATCTCCGAAACTACAATCCTCGCCCGCATACCGTGCAGAATAAACACCTGGTTCACCATTCAATTCTTCAACCTCCAATCCTGTATCATCTGCAAAACAATTCTCTCCGTATTTATCGAAAATAAATTTAGCCTTTAGCCTCGCATTTTCTTGAAGGGTATCTCCAGTTTCCGGAATATCTTCGATAATATTACTTTCTTTAAGTCCACTGATTTCAAAATTTGAAACCGCTTGTTGTATCTCGGAAAGCTTATGCGCATTATTTGTAGCAAAAATCAATTTCATAGTGACCATTATGATTTATTAGAAGCTGCGTAAAACTGCGAAATCATTTCAACAACTTTCAAACCTTCATATCCATTCGTCATAATTTCTTCCCGTTCATTCAAGGTTTCAATCACATTGTGAATCACCATATCGTGATTTGACATGGACCCTTCATAAAATCCGTAATTGTTTGCAGGAGAGGAGTTTGGAATGTTTTGAATATCAAATCCATCAGTGACCTGATAGTCAATAGTGTTTAGATATTTTCCGCCTATTTTAATAGTTGCATTTTCTGCGAAAATAGATATAGACCCTTCCATGTTTTGTTTAAATGCAGACGTAGTAAAGGCTAAATTTCCTATTCCTTCATTTTTAAATTCAAAGGAAAAAACACCAGAATCTTCAAACTCAATTAATTCTTTGTGGGTTGCATTTTGCACTTTTCCGTTAACATTTTGAATCTCTCCAAACAGGTAATACAAAATATCGATGAAATGGCTAAATTGGGTATACAAAACTCCCCCATCAAGGTCTTTTGTACCACGCCAAGGCGACTGTAAGTAATAATCGTCATTTCTGTTCCAGTAACAGTTTACAGATACCATAAAAACCTTCCCCAGTTTTCCCGTTTTAATTAAATCCCTTACTGCACGCACAGGCGGGTTATACCTGTTTTGCTTCACAACAAAGAGCTTTAACCCTGTTTTGGTGGCGATCTCTTGCATTTCCTTAGCGGATTCAACGGAGATGGCCATAGGCTTTTCTACTACTACATTTTTACCCGACTCTAAAACCTTTATTGCCAAATCGGCATGTGTTCCGTTAGGGGTGCAAATATTTACCACATCAATATTAGAATCTGCTAATAAATCCTGAAGTGAAGAATACGCATGCAGGTTATTTAACTTCGAGAAGTTTGCAAGTATCTCCAAATCGTTATCATAAACACCAATTATTCTACCCAACGGATTTTCATTGATGCGTTGCACATGTCTTTGACCAATATGTCCACAACCAATTATTGCGAAATTTTTTATCATACACTTCTTTAGGTACCGACATAACGTAGATTTTATACATTATTTCGAAGGCAGCCAAAAGTACTTTTTCAAAAACAAAAAACCTACCTTTCCTAACTTGCAAAGAATCAAAAAAAACGAATGCTAGTCCATTTCCTTTACTTTCCAAAAAGACTAAGTTTGAAAAAAATAATTTAATGAAAAGAATAGCCGATTCAGAGTTAATACTTAATGCGGATGGAAGTGTGTATCACCTTTGTCTGAAACCTGAAAACATTGCCGACAATATTATTGTTGTGGGGGATCCAGGACGTGTAGCTACGGTCTCTTCTTTTTTTGACTCTATCGAATTTGAAGTGTCAAACCGTGAATTTCTTACCCACACAGGTTTTTATAAAGGAACGAGATTCACTGTATTATCTACAGGAATAGGAACCGACAATATTGATATTGTTCTAAACGAAATTGACGCAGCTGTAAATATCGATTTACAAACGAAGGAAATTAAGGAGAAAAAAAGAGTTTTGAATATTGTTCGTATTGGAACCTCCGGTGCTCTTCAAAAAGAAATACCCATTGATTCATTTCTGATAAGTGAAAAAGCAATGGGTTTTGACGGACTCATGCACTTTTATGCCGATAAAGACCAAGTGTGTGAAAATCAAATAGCAGATGATTTCTGTAGACATGCAAAGTGGAACCCAGATTTAGCAAAACCATATGTAGTTAGTGGAAACGCAAGCCTTATTAAAAAATTGGAAAATAACGCCCTCAAAGGAATCACGGCTACCGCTTCGGGCTTTTACGCGCCTCAAGGACGCATATTACGATTAGAACCTGCCATACCAAACTTTCATGATTCTCTTTCCTCCTTTACCTATGAAGATTTAAAGATTACGAACTTTGAAATGGAAACCTCTGCCTTGTATGGGCTTAGCGCTGCCTTAGGTCATAATTCATGTACCATTTGCGCCATTATTGCCAATCGAATTACCAAGGAGTTTAGTGCCGATCATGAAGCTACGATTCATCAACTTATTGAAAAAGTGTTAAACAATTTAACAATTTGATTGTTAAAACTAATTTCTAGGTCCGATTTGAGGGAGTTTAATTCAGAATAGATTTGGCTACAGCAAATTCTGTAATACTGGGTGCGAACTACTGAAGAAATAAAGGCGTTGATACGATTGTTAGATGATCCAGATGAGGATATCTACGGTCAAATCAAAAAAGAGCTTAAATCATTTGGAGAGGATATAATTCCTAAGCTTGAAAATCATTGGGAGCGCAATAAACATGGGCATTTGTTTCAGACACGTATTGAAGATTTAATTCATGAAATTCAATTCGGATCCTTAGAGGAACAATTGCTAGATTGGTGGAAAACCGAAAAGCCAGATTTACTAGAGGGTGTTACCTACGTTTCAAATTACAAATACCCTAACCTATCCGTAGACAACATAAATGCCAAAATTTCAAAGTACACGCATGAAATCTGGCTAGAAATAAACGATTATCTTACGGCTTACGAAAAAATACAAATGATTAATCATTTTATTTTTAAAGTACATAAGTTCTCTGGTAATGTAGATGGGTATCATGATAATCAAAACTCCATATTAAGCGATGTTTTAGATACTAAAAAGGGAAATCCTTTATCTCTTTCCATTCTTTATATCTTGATTGGCAGACAATTGGACCTCCCCATTTATGGAGTGAATTTACCTCGACATTTTGTAGTAGCCTACCTAGACCCCTATCAACTTACTACACCAATTGAAGACTCTCCTGTATTATTTTATATTAATCCGTTTTCAAAAGGCGAAGTTTTTGGCGCGGCAGAATTAAGTGAGTTTCTGGAGAAAATAAACGTCCCAGAAAAACCTGAATACTTTCAACCCTGTGATACTAAAACAATTTTAAAGCGCTTAATGAATAATCTAATTTACGCGTATTCAAAAATTGGAGAACTAGGTAAGGCGGAAGAGATCAAGAAATTATCCAATTTACTTATCGAATAATTCGAGCAAAGGTTTTAAAAATAATTTTTAAATCCATCGAAAAGCTTTGATTGTCAATATATTGTAAGTTCAACTTCAGCTTATCCGGCATTATTTCTTCAATGTATGTTTTCTCTGGATTATCACTTTTTGCTAAAATCTCGCTTTCATTAACATATTCCAAAGTAGCTAAATCCGAAAGCCCTGGTTTCACGGTTAGCACACGTAATTGCGCAGGAGTATACAAGTCAACATACTGTTTCACTTCCGGCCGAGGCCCTACAACACTCATTTCACCTTTCAGAATATTAATAAGTTGAGGTAACTCGTCTAATTTATACTTACGTAAAAAATAACCCACTTTGGTTACCCTAGGATCACGGTCACCAATTGTTATTTTTACTGCATCGGAGTCGGGACGCATTGTTCGGAATTTATACAACCCAAATTCGTGTTGATTCAACCCTACACGACTCTGCTTGTAAAAAATACCGCCTTTTGAATCCAATACTATCCAAATAGCCACTACAATAAAAATAGGCGACAACAAAAACAAAACAACTAAGGAGGATAAAATATCAAATATTCGCTTCAAGAATCTACTTTTTAAGCACCTTTTTTACTGCAGAAGCAACAGCATTTACCACTGTTTCAATCTGATCATCTGTTAAATCGTAATAAATAGGTAAACTAATTTCTTGCTTGTAATTATCAAACGAAACAGGATAATCAATCATTTTATACCCTCTGTGCTTATAAAAAGAAAGCATGGGTAGAGGCTGATAATGCACATTTACGGATACGTCTAAGTTTGAAATCTCAAAAATAATAAGGTTTCGTTGATGCTCTGTAATATCCTTAATTCGTAATAAATACAGATGATTATTTGAAATCTTTTCGTCCGATTCATTTACAGGCGTCCATGCCCACTTATATTTTGAAAGCAACTCATTATATCGATCGAAAATGTGCTTTCTTTTTACCAAAGTATCATCTTTATAACGCTCCAGTTCTACCAAACCAATAGAGGCAAGAATATCCGTCATATTATACTTGTACCCAGCCTCAACAACATCATATCTCCATCCGCCTTTTTGAACTTTTGCAAACGCGTCTTTTGTTTGCCCGTGGAGTGATTTAATATTTAAATCATTATACATACGTTGAGCATCAAAACGTTTAGGTAGCATCAATGAAATGGCTCCTCCTTCAGCAGTGGTAAGATTTTTAACAGCGTGGAATGAAAATGCCGTTGCGTCAGCTAAAGTACCTGATTTCTTTCCTTTATACATTGCCCCAATAGAATGTGCTCCATCAGCCAAAATCATAATCCTTCCCAAAAGCTCTTGAACCTCAGTATTAGGGGTAAATTTTGAGTTAATTTCTGGAGTTCTGATTAATTCGTTTAATTCATCATAATCACAGGGCCATCCTCCTATATCCACTGGGATGATAACTTTCGTTTTTTCGGTAATGAGTTTCCCTATCTTGGCTACATCAATATTAAAATCGTCTTTTCGCACATCACACATCACTGGGGTTGCGCCACTATGGACAACAGCATTAGCAGTGGCTGTATACGTGTAAGCCGGTATGATTACCTCATCACCTGGACCAACTCCAAACCAACTCAACATTAGCTCCATAGCGGCAGTTCCGCTATTCAGACAAACCGTAGCATGGGCTCCAGTGAATTCGGTAATTTTCTTTTCAAATAATTTTGTTTTCGGCCCAGTAGTAATCCAACCAGATCGAAGTGCATCAACCACTTCAAGAATAATTTTTTCGTCAATTCTTGGGGGAGAGAATGGAATCATAAAATATTTTAAAATTAAGCTGCAAAAATAACTAAAATTGATATCGGATTATTGTTCGTACGTGAAGAACACAATAGAGTTCATCACAGCGTAATAAATAACGCCCGCCTGTGTATTTAAAACAGATTCCGTTATAAAACTTATAAGCAAGATTACTGCAAATAAAGGATAAAACAGCTTTCCTTTTCTAATCGAAATCCACAGTGGAAATAAAATCCCAATTAATAAAGCAAATGTCCCCATTAAACCAAGTCCTACCTGCGCTTGCATAAATTGGTTATGTGCGTTTAAATTATCTCGAACCGCCCTCAATATTTTGTCCTCTGAAAATCTTTTCTGCAGTTCGCGATTTACATCACCGGTTCCCACTCCAAAAAATGGATGTTCAATAATCAGCGGTAACGCTGATTTCCACATAGCTAAACGGACACCAGAACTTGATTTACTTGAGGACAAATCCACCTGACGCATGGATTGGGTATATTTTGCTATTGGAAATAAAATTGCTGCTGAAAGCAAAACTGTTGTAAACAATGCATATAACATTTTTCGCCATTTTAATTGCGGAAATATGATGTATACAAATGCGTATAACAACAACAAAACTAGAGTTAACATGCCTGTTCGTGAAGACAACTGATATATACCTATGACCAAAAAACCTAATAAAGCAAAATGCCTGAACTGTGGCCTATCTCTATAATGAAAAATTAAAACCAATAAACTAGCTATCGCAAAATTGGTATAAATAGCAAAGTAGGTTGGATGATGAAAATAGGATAATAGTCGATAAAAAAACACATCCGTATTTCCCGTTTCTTGGAAGTTAATTGCCGCAAAGAAAAACTGAACTAAAAGAGACAATGAAACACCAAAAATGTAGGTTTTTAACAACCCAAAAACCGAATACTTATTAATAATATTTGATGTTAGAAAAAAAACAGGGACAATTAATAGAGATAATTTAACCTCCAAATTAAATAATCCATCCGATATATTGACGGTATAGATCATTCCAATTATAGCTGCGAGGTAAAATGAAACAAAAGCACCGATGAATTTTTTTCTCTTTTGAAAGTAATGCACTCGGTCTTTCCAACTTACTGAAAATAAATTCAGAACAAGGAAGCCAACCAGGGTAATAGGGATTAATCTTTCCTCAAACGAAATCAAGAACACCAAAAAATGAAGAATATATAAGTTCCATCTATTTAGTGTTATTTCTGACGCAAAGTTTTTCAAAATAAATTTATCGTGAGGTTGAAAAATGCTTTCCTCCAGGCATTTTGTTTAAAATATTAACCAAAAACCAACCCTTTAAATATCCCCAACCATAACTTATGTGTATGAATGGGAATACGATTGGAAGAAAGAATAAAAGAGCATAGCGAGATTCCTTCGCAGCTATCTGGAAACTCACTACAATAGTAAGTATCAGATATAAGGAAAGACCAGCTAGCCAAAAATAATTCAATAAACTTGGAGAAAATGGCATAAAAATACCCAGCACCAAAAACAAAACGAAAGTAGGCGGAACGAACTGTCTAATTGTTGCCGACTCACCAAGTTTTTTATTTACCAATGGCTTAAATAAGCCATATTGATAAAACATCTTTTGCATTGTGGATAATGTTTCTCGTGCATAGTACTCAATCTGAACATCTGGTATTAAATAAATTTCTCCGCCATTTTTAATGATACGACCATTAAATTCATCATCTTGATTCCGAATTAAATCCGTATCAAAAAGGCCAATGCGGTCAAATACTGATTTTGGGAAACATCCAAATGGAACAGTATCTACTTTTTTTATTTCTTGATTCTCCAATCTGTAACTAGCATTTCCTATTCCTAAGGGATGAGAAGTTGCTAAGGCAATTCCAGTGGCAACGAATCCTGAGTTTGCCGGAGTAGTGATCCATACCCCGCCCACATTATCTGCTTTTAGTCGGTCCAATTCAAAAACTAATCGAGAAACATAGTTTCTGGGATATTTTGAATGGGCATCCAACCGAATAATTATTTCGCCTTTTGATTTTTCTATCGCATAATTCAATGCGAATGGAACAACTCTTTCTGGGTTGTTTATCAAAGTGACATTTGGATGATTCGTTATAAACTTTTCAATTAGTTTTCCCGTTGAATCATCACTTTCTCCATCTGCAATAATCACCTCAATCAGCTCGGAGGGATAATCTTGAGCCATTATGGATTCTAGCGTATTCAATATGAATCGTTCCTCATTTCTTGTTGGAATTATGATTGAAACTAACTTGGCCATTTTTTCAGTAATGAAAACAAAGATTACAATAACAATCAATATTTGTGCTAGACGAAAAGATATTTATCAACGAAAGGTTTTATTCTTTTAATTTGTGTCTTCAAAACTGGAATTATGAATTCATCAGACAACGTAGGGCTTACTGATTTTTTAATTATTGTTTACGCGTTTTTAAAGCGTAATTTCATTTTGCTTTTCGCATTCCTTATTGTTGGCGCAGGTATCGGAACTGCGTATAGTTATCTAAAACCAAACTATTATTATTCAGAATTAATTGGGTATTCTAATGTTGTGGATAAAACAACCCTTTTGGAAATTTTGAATCCGTTAACTGCCTTGGTGGAGGAAAAAAATTACGATGAGATTTCAAAAATGCTAGGGATTAATGTAGCAGAAGCTAAAAATATTCGCTTATTGGAGTTTGCACAATCAAAACACACAAAAACTTCCAACACACCAGCAACGGACCAAAAATTAGGAGCGTTAATTCTTGTAAAAACGGAAGTTTATGACCGAGTTGTTTTACCAAAATTAGAAACTGGGATTTTGAAATTCATGAGCTCAAACCCGTATGTTTCAAAAACTTTAAAATTAGAATTACGAAAGTCTAATACGTTAATAAGTGAGGTTACGGATAATATTAGAGTTCTTGATTCTTTAAATTTTGACACTAATCCAAATAGCTATAAGAGCACATTGACTATTAAAGGTCAATTAAACCCCGTAAATTATAACGAAGCATTAACTTTTGTACAGGACTTAAAAAATCATGTCGATTTACTAGAACCCTTTACCGTTGTTTCTAGCTTTTATAATTTAAATAAACCTGCCAACAAAAATTTAATAGTTGTTACTGGAATAACAGTATCCTTTCTAATTTTAGGCTTTTTGTTTGTTTTTGTTAAGGAACTAGCTGTTCTTTCTTCTCAGAAAAGATAGCGGGTACCTGAAATAGGATTACCCAAAACACAATATCAAAAAGGGATATTCCCCAAAAAAATGCATATTGGGTAAGTCCGAAAATTAAAATCGGCAACACAAACATCCAATTGCTACTTTTCATATTTCTATAAATAAGCAAAAAATAAAGAGCTGCTATAAATATACCATTGGTGGCTATTAGTTCAATATATGCATTGTGCGCATGATACCCATCCAACCACAACTTAATGGAATGATTTCCATAAATTAAATTCTCTTGGATAAATTTGATGAAATCTGCCCAAATATATTCTCTTCCTGTAAGCTCAATTGTTCCCTTATTTCTTGTAAATTGATTTATTAACTCTTGTCCCTTAAACAAAACAACTCCCACAAAACCAATTAATCCAATACCAAAAGAAACAAATGCAATCCATGCATTCTCTAATTTGTAACGAAGGGTCAAAAACGACATCCCTTGAGATATCACCAAGTAAATCCCCAACGCAAGAATTACGGAGCGATTAAAAGTCATAAATACCCCTAAAAAAATAATCACCTTTGCCACAAGCCAAATTTTTTCTTTCAGTTTGAAAAAATCTAGGAGTAACCACGCTAAAAATAATTTAGACGCAATGTGACTTGAACTTTCACTTAATCCAAGGGGTCGTTGGAAATAGGCCAATTCATCGGCTGCAAAAGCTGAAAAACCTTCTAAAGACCTATCAAAAGTAGACACACCTGTGGTCCATTCAGCAATGACTACAAGTGCTTCCAAAACAATTAATCCAATTAAAACTTTCGCATCCGACCTTTTGAAGGTTATGGCTAGAACATAAGTCGGAACCAGCAAAACAAAATAGGGAAAGAAGTCCGTGAGTTCTCGAGCAGAATCCCAGTGGATTATTCTATTCAAACTGCTAAAAAAAATGATTAAAGCAATAATTAAAAAATTCCAATTTATGGAATGTTTGGAGTCATTTCGAAAACCATAAAAATCCTTCAGCAGTTTTTCTCTATCTCTAACTAAAGCATACAAAAATGCCAACAAAAAAAAGTACTGCGGAAAATATGCAGTGGTTGGTAAATATGTAAGAAGTCCTATCATCAATGCAGATTTGTCAAACTGAAATACAGTTAATTTTCAATTAGGAGGGAAAATCCGATTAACTAACATTCCCTTTTCCAACTCGCAAAAGTATACCTTTGCATAGACAAATAAATGTCTATTCATTTTTGTCTAGACAAAGGTGAATATATTATATATTCTAACGAAAATAAATGAATACATTAAGTTTAATAGGTCGAAAAAAAAGACTTTTTGATACGGATATCCAAAACAATTCAATAGAATTATCTCAAATTGTTTCGTCCTCTTCATTTTTGGTATTAGGGGGTGCAGGATCTATTGGTCAAGCGGTTACTAAAGAGATTTTTAAACGCAACCCAAAAAAATTACACGTTGTTGATATTAGCGAAAACAACATGGTAGAGCTCGTTAGAGACATTCGAAGTTCATTTGGATACTTAAGTGGTGATTTTCAAACCTTTGCTCTCGATATTGGTTCCATCGAATATGATGCATTTATTGAAGCGGATGGAAAATATGATTATGTCTTAAATCTTTCAGCCCTAAAACATGTTCGTAGTGAAAAAGACCCATTTACTTTGATGCGCATGATTGATGTGAATATTTTTAATACGGATAAGACCATTCAACAATCGATAGACAATCATTCTAAAAAATATTTTTGCGTTTCTACTGATAAGGCCGCAAACCCAGCAAACATGATGGGTGCCTCTAAACGGATTATGGAAATGTACGTTAACCGAAAAAGTGAACAAATACCCGTTTCAATGGCTCGATTTGCCAATGTAGCTTTTTCAGATGGATCTCTCCTTCATGGGTTTAATAAACGATTGGAAAAAAAACAACCCATTGTTGCTCCCAATGATATAAAAAGATATTTCGTTGTTCAAGAAGAATCAGGTGAGCTTTGTTTAATGTCATGTGTTTTTGGTGAAAACCGGGATATTTTCTTTCCGAAACTGAGTGAAAACCTTCACCTCATAACTTTTTCCGAAATTGCAGTAAGATTCCTAAAGGAAAAAGGGTTTGAACCACATATTTGTGAAACT
>JBFFMY010000041.1:0-24745 GCA_041563475.1 Salibacteraceae bacterium | reverse complement strand
CGTTGTGCTTAATACAGGAAATAGAAATGATACTTGAAGATTTAGGATATAATTTAGAATTGGAAAAATACCGAAAAGACCAAAATCTTGATTCATTTGGAGTAGGACGAGTTATATCCGAACACAAGGAAAGGTATGTTGTAAAAACTACCGAAAAAGAATATGAGGCAGAGATAATCGGGAACTTACGATTTTCGGCACATAATAGGTCTGATTTTCCTGCCGTTGGAGACTGGGTTGCTGTTTCTGAATATGATGACGATAAAGTTCTTATTCATTCTGTATTCCCAAGAAAAACAATTATTGAAAGACAAGCAGTTGGAAAACTGGGCGAGAAACAAATTATAGCAACAAATATTGATTATGCCTTTATTGTGCAAGCAGTTGACAGGGATTTTAATATTAACCGAATAGAAAGGTACCTGACCATATGCTATTCATCAAATGTGGTACCGATTATCCTTCTCAATAAAATAGACTTAGTAGATGATAAAGAATTAACAAAGTTGGTTTCTAGAGTTCAAGAACGAATAAAGCAAGTACCTATAATTACAATAAGTAATGAAACCCTAATTGGTATTGAAAAACTCAAAGAGAGTATCAAAAAAGGAAAAACTTACTGCTTATTAGGTTCATCTGGAGTAGGAAAATCAACTCTTTTGAACAATCTTTCAGGTAAACAATTATTAAAAACTAATACAATTAGTACAAGTACAAACAAAGGGCGACATATTACAAGCCATAGGGAATTGATAGTTCTTGAGGATGGCGGAATTCTAATTGACAATCCAGGAATGAGAGAAGTTGGGATTGTGGATGCAACAGAAGGATTGGAGATGACATTTGAAACAATAATTGAACTATCCAGAGGCTGTAAATTCAAGGATTGTACACATACTTCAGAAATTGATTGTGCTGTTTTAGCCGCAGTTGACAGAGGAGAAATTGAAGAAAGTTTTTATGACAACTTTCTAAAAATGGAACGTGAAAAAGAGCATTTTGAATCGACTGTTGCTGAAAAACGCAAAAAAGACAAAGATTTCGGGAAAATGATTAAACACTTCAAGGATACTAAAAAATCAAATAAGTACTAAGCACAACACTGTGTAAAAAGCATTGGGCAGAAAGTGCTGATATGAAATTAATTACATTATTATTCGAACAACCTTACTCAAAAATAGAATATGTGTACGTCTTCAACGATATTTGAACTTTTTAGCTTAAAAAATAAGATAGAGTTTACTTATTTACCAATAAATGTTGAAACTGTTTTTTTCTAGCACTTAAAGTTCTTCTTTTTGTTTTAATTCGTTATTTTATTTTCCTGTGAGCTTGTCCAAAATAACCTGCAGAAGGAGTTAGGTTTAATAATACCTTATGATTCCTTTGGTAATTATAATAGTGTACAAACTCTTGAAGTTTTTGTTCAGATTGCCCTGAACTATAGCAGTTGTCCAACTTAACAAAATTTTTCATTGAACGATGATCACGCTCCATTTTCCTTTGTGTTGGTGGATGCAGAGGTCTTCCTCTCACGGAATTCATGTTTTTGTCTTAGATATATATAGTGATAGAGTAACCAATTCAGATTTTTAGCGTACTGAAAAAACGGTATTTTGGTACAATAATTCGGTCAAAACTTGATTTTCAATATTTAAAATAATAAAGTGTGTAAAAGAAAAACTACTTTACCTTTAATTGCGTTACCTATTACATGTAGGCCAAGATCAATAAATTAATAATGTTCCATTAAATCAAATGAAGTTCAATTGTTATCTTAATTTTGATTACTAATTATTTTGAAATTATAAATAATTCAAATCAAATAGTTGAATAAATTTCAACCATAAACCTATGTGTTTTTCTGCAATAGCAAGTTTTGGAGCCGCGACAGTAATTACCACTGTTGGAGTAGTTGCATACAAGAAAGCTGATAAAAAACCATTGCGTTTATTGGCACTTATTCCGGTTTTTTTTGGTATACAACAGTTTTTTGAGGGTATTGTGTGGCTTTCATCAATGTATGATGATTGGTCTTTCCTTTTAAAATTTAGCACCTACGGTTTTATTTTTTTTGCATGGATAATTTGGCCTATTTACATTCCATTCACCTTATGGAAAATTGAAAAAAATTTTTTACGTAAAAAAATAATTTTTGCGTTTCTCCCGATAGGTTTTTTTGTCGTCAGTGCATTTATGTACGTTGCTCTAAACTATGGTGTAAGTGCAGAGATTAAAGATTGTAGTATACTTTACAACATTGCATTTGAATATGAGTATTCTTGGATCGTTATCATCATGTATCTTACTTCTACCACATTTTCACCTTTATTTTCAAGTATTAATAAAGTGTGGGTTTTAGGAATTCTTAATCTTATCACCTATTTTGTTTCAAAAATTTATTACCATGATCATCTCACTTCTGTATGGTGTTTTTTAGCCGCTATTTCCAGTTTAGTAATCCTATGGATAATAACCTCCGAAAACAATAGTGAAAAAAAAATGATTAGTTCTTAAAAACGAATAATCTTTCCCATTCAACTACCTCAAATGGTAATTTGATTTTTTTTCTAAAACACTCCCTAAAATATTACATACATTAGTAAACTGAGGTTTGTTTCCTTACTTAAAAATGATAGTATATAGATTTTGTTTAGATAATAATCCAAAAACATAAAATCGAAAATCAAGCTATTTTTCCATTCCTGCATCCATAACTATATTTTTTTAGTCTTTCCGTTTGCAAATGGTACTCCTCAAATGCGCTAGTGCTCCAATTGAAAATAGCACAAGCGTGGTTTCTTTTGACTAGCACCATGTTTAAGCACCGCATGTACTAATAAAAAAATGATGCTTCATTCCCAAAAATCAGCCTATTAAAAATACTTATTACTCATATGCAACTTGGTATTTCACATTCTTAAAAACACCATCAGTAACATGGATAGTATCACCGGTTATTATATGTATCCCCGTAAAATTAAAAGTCCCTGTAATGGTCTGATTCACTGCATCACTGGCAGTTAGATTAATAAAATCAGAAATTGGTAAATACAAATTTTCGCTTGGGCCAGCAACTCTAAAAAATCCTACCGTTGAATGCACACCAACTGAAAAAGTTTCTGGTGTACTCATTTCTGTTTCATCTTTAGACCCCCAAATGGCTAATTCCTGAAAATTGAATGCGGTGTTTTTTACCAATATACCCAAAGCAGTTGTACTATTAAAAGGGACTCCATCAACTGTTGTTGTAAATTTACCACAAGGACTAACCGGTGTAGAATCAACTACATCATCTTTTTTGCAAGATGCTATTCCTAGCATTAGTGCGATGGCAAAAATGGATAAAAATGATTTTTAGTTTACAGTCAAATTTTTCATGATTGATTATTTTTTTTCCAACTCTAATGGATTTTCGGAGACCTCCCTTGATTATTATTGCGGCAAATAACACGATTTATCCAACCGCCCACAATGAACTTGGGTTAATTAAAATGTATTTATAGACAATTAATAAAATGGTATATAAGGAATAATTTGTTGATTATTGCGATTTACTGCTTCACCCCATTCTTCCCTATCCATGTTTCTTACCATAAGCCATTAGTAATAATGAAATTCGTAAACCTAATAGCTTTTCAAAATTGCTTATTTGAAACCTGAGGCTCAATAATTACCTTTGAACGCACGATCAAAAAAGAAAACCGCAAGCAATACATGGGAAGATTTAGAAGAAATACAGTCAAAAATTTTGATTCTATAGGGTTTCATAAGGAACTCAAAAAAATAAAGTTGAAAATGAAAGGAGAATTAGATTACATCAAGTTGTCGGAGTCTTCTTTATCGGTAACCATTCCTGAAGGTCTTAGTGAAGAGCACGAAGAGTTTCTGAAAAACTTAATAGCCAAATATTCTGGCAAGTAGAAACTCCTTTTATACTATCGGGAAGACACTATTGAAAAAGAAGAGTCAATGAAAAATACGTTAATTTTAATTACCGGAGGGTCTAGTGGTATAGGTAAAGCTACCGCATTCGAACTTTTAAAAACAGGTGCTACTTTGATTCTTCAAGCGAGAAACATTCAAAAGTTAGAATCTGCCGCACAAGAACTAGATCCTTCTGGGAAAAGGGTCTATGTCTATTCCACAGATTTAATGAATCAAAATGAAGTAGAGAAATCTGCCGAATTGATTATAAAAAAACACGGCATTCCTGATATCGTTATTAATAGTGCCGGAGCAGGTGAATGGTTGTCCTTTAAAGAATCGTCTGTTATCCATTATAAGGAAACGATGGATTCTCCCTATTTGGCTACTGCATTTACATGTAAGGTTTTCTATGACAAAATGCAAGAACGCGGGACAGGCCATTTTATCATTGTCAATTCTGCCGCGTGTTATTTTTCCTTCCCCGGTGCTACAGGATATATTCCTGCAAGATGGGCGCTTTTAGGATTTTCAAACTCACTTCAAGCCGATTTATACGATACACAATTTAAAGTGACAATGATAGCCCTCGGCAAGGTTAACTCTCCATATTTCAAGAATAACCCTATCAGCGAAGATAAAATACCCAAAATTGTGGACTGGCTTATTCCCACTATGTCGGAAGAAGCAGCTGGAAAAGTTGTGGCACGTACAGTGGATTCTAAAAAAGCCATAGAAATTGTACCGTTCATGATGAAAGTATCCGTTTGGTTTAACAGACTATTCCCAGGTCTATTCAGATGGTTGATGCGTGCCTCTAGTTAGAATGAGTGTAAAAAGCACGGCTAGGTAGAAGAAATAGTATCCAAACCAATTACCGTCACCTACAAAAATAGCGGAACAACTCCCCTTCTAAACCCTGTAAAACAAAATTTATTTATTGGTAAATTGATCGGTAGGTCGTAGTACAAAACCTGGATTACAGGTTTTGTGTATTTTTTTAAGGAATTTTAATACTTTTATTTTCTTTATAAAACTCTGTAAAACAATGTTTTATAATTTTTGTTGATTATTTTTTTTAACTTGTTTAATATTTTCTTTGTTTAATTAAACAAAATAATACTACATTTGTTTAATATTTTACAAAAACAATTAAACATTAATATTTAAAATTATCATTATGAAACGTTTTACTCTTGGTTTGATAGCCGCATTTTTAGTTCTAAGCTTGGGTGTTACAGCTCAAACAAACGTCTTTGATGACGTTATTGTACCTAGTCCAAATCACACGTATTTAGAAGCCGCCATTATTCAAGAAGGATTGGAAAGTGCACTTCAAAACGCATCTGCCGATCTTACCGTGTTCGCACCAACAGATGCTGCATTTGATTCATTAGCTGCCGCTTTAAACACTACAATTGCTGGATTATTAGCACTACCTAATTTAACAGATATCTTAACCTACCATGTATTAGGAACACAAGTTCCATCTAGTGCAATAACAAATGGTTCTATTGTACAACCATTAAGTACAACGAACACATTAAAGCTTACCTTAACAAGTACGGGAGATGTGTTTGTAAACCAAGCACAAGTTACTGCTGCTGATATTACAACAGATAACGGTGTGGTTCACGTATTAAATAAAATTGTATTACCCGTTGAAACAGTGGCAGATGTGGCTATTGATAACGGTTTTACTACGTTAACTACAGCGGTGGTAACAGCTGAACTTTTACCAGCATTAACAGATCCATTAGCTACATTTACTGTTTTCGCTCCAACAAATCAAGCTTTCGATGATTTAGCATCGGCCCTAAACTCCACCATTAGCGGATTACTTGCATTACCAAATTTAGCAGACGTTCTTACTTACCATGTTTTAGGTACTGAAGTTCCTTCAAGTGCAATAACCAATGGTGCTATCGTGCAACCATTAAGCGCAACAAATACTTTAAAAGTTACTTTAACAAGTATGGGTATGGTATATGTAAATCAAGCACAAGTTACTACAGCTGATATCAGCTCAGATAACGGTGTAGTTCATGTATTGGATGCGGTTGTTTTACCTGTAGAAACAGTTGTTGACGTTGCAATTGATAACGGATTTACTTCTTTAGCAACAGCCGTTGTTACTGCTGAACTTTTACCTGCATTAACGAATCCATTAGCTGAGTTAACTGTATTTGCTCCAACCAATCAAGCTTTTGATGATTTGGCAGCAGCCTTGAACACAGACATCAACGGATTACTAGCATTACCAAATTTAGCAGACGTTCTTACTTACCATGTTTTAGGTACTGAAGTTCCTTCAAGTGCAATAACCAATGGTGCTATTGTGCAACCATTAAGCCCAACCAATACTTTAAAAGTAACATTAACGAGTATGGGTATGGTATATGTAAATCAAGCGCAAGTTACTACTGCTGATGTAGGTGCAGATAACGGTATTGTTCATATTTTAGATGCGGTTGTATTACCTTCAGAAACGGTAGTTGACGTAGCAATTGATAACGGGTTTTCTACTTTAGCGACAGCTGTTGTAACAGCCGAACTTTTACCAGCATTAACTGATCCATTAGCAAAATATACTGTTTTCGCTCCTACGAATCAAGCTTTTGATGATTTAGCAGCAGCTTTTGGTACTGATCTTGCAGGTGTTTTAGCAAGCCCAGATTTAGCCAACATCTTACTATACCATGTTGTAAGTGGCGAAAACTTATCTACAAGTTTAACCGATGGAATGATAATTCCTACGCTTTATGGGCCATCCATAACAGCAGGGGTTTCTACTGATGGTGTAACGATAAATTCAGCCAATGTAACCACTGCAGATGTTGCATCGGATAACGGTGTTGTTCATGTAATTGATGGTGTACTAACTCCAACAGCTACTTCAGTTAAAGAAGTACAACAAGTTGCATTCAAAATTTACCCGAATCCAGCTACTGATATGATAAACATCGAATCAGAAGGAAACAACACAATCGAGGAAGCAATTATTTACGATATGAGTGGCCGTATCATTTTGCAAACAGCAATAACGAACAACAATATGATTGACGTTAGTGAAATTGAAAGAGGTGCATACATCTTAGGATTAAGATCTGAGAATGGAGTTTCAATGCAAAAGCTTCAAATACTATAAAACATAGTTTAGTTTGGAGAAGGGGGGAGGTAGAATTCATTGCACAAGAATTTATTCCTCCCCTTTTTCTTTTTAACATAAAAAAATCCATTATGAAATATTTTATTCTAATCGCATTAATTCTCGGAGCTTCCGTGGTAGTAGCACAAATGATTATTACAAAAAATACAGAGGATACCGATTCGATTAAATACAAAACAATTGCTGAATTTGATGGCTTTGAAATTCGAGAATATCCAGAATACCTTGTGGCATCCACCACTTTAAATAAAGACTCCTACTCCAACCAATCAGGTACGGGATTTAGACGCATTGCTTCCTATATTTTTGGTGGTAACAGTGCCAATATGCAAATAGCCATGACCTCACCTGTGCAAATGGATATGAGCGATAGCAGTTCTTCAATGAGCTTTTTCATGCCCGAAGAAATGACACGCGAGCAACTACCAGAACCAAATAGAAATGACGTTCAAATCAAGACTGAACCAGCTAAAACAGTTGCTGTAATCCAGTTTTCTGGTTGGGCATCTGACAGTATATTAGAACAGAAATTTGAAGAATTGAAGTCTCTTTTAGAGAAAGAAAAGATTGAATTTGAAGACAGTTATACTTATTTAGGATACAATCCACCCTACCAAGTGGCCAATAGACGTAATGAAGTCATTATAAAAATAAGAAGCTAAAACATGTCAAACACTACCAAAAAAAATGTCACAAAAATCGGATTGGCGGTGGCCGCAGTTCTAGCATTAACAATTATGTCTTTCGTGCAAAAAATGAATACCATATCTTCTCCAGATCAACCAGAATCTATATATGATTTAAGCATTAAATCGATAGACGGAGAAAGCATAGATTTAGCTAGTTACAAAGGGAAAAAAATACTTTTCGTTAATGTGGCTTCAAAATGTGGTTTTACTCCCCAATACGAAGGACTTCAAAAATTGCATGAAACATATAGCGAAAACGTAGTCATCATCGGTATTCCATGCAATCAATTTTTGCATCAAGAACCCGGTTCAAATGACGAAATCGTTTCTTTTTGCCAAAAAAAATACGGGGTTTCTTTTCCACTTACAGAAAAAGTAGATGTTAAAGGAAAAAACCAACATCCAATTTATACCTGGCTTACTTCTAAATCTAAAAACGGAGTAATGGACTCTAAGGTAAAATGGAATTTTCAAAAGTATTTAGTAAGTGAAAATGGGGAATTAGAAGAAATGTTTCTTTCCAATGTTAAACCCATGGACGAAAAAATAACAAGCCAATTACACTAATTCTAATTGCACTAAATGGATGATTTATTGCAATTAGAACCTATAAATTAAAATAAGTGAACAATGAGTGAAGTGCGATACAGTATTAAAGATCTAGAAAATTTTACGCAAATTAAAGCACACACCATAAGAATATGGGAACAACGTTATGGATTACTCACACCAAAACGTACCGACACTAATATTCGTTATTACAGTGAAAACGATTTAAAGAAAATTCTGAATATTAATTTACTGTATGGGTCTGGGAGTAAAATTTCAAAAATCGCTTCCCTTTCGGAGGGAGAAATAATTGATGCATCTAAGGAGTTAATACGCGCTAAAAAATCTGTTAATCAATCAGAAATAGATAATTTAACCTTATGGATATTAGAATTTAACGGAAAAAAAATTAATGACTACTTGAATTCCGCATTGAGGAAAATGAGTATTGAAGATGTCTATGAACGGGTAATACTAGCCGTTTTTGAAAAAATAGGGCAATTATGGCAAGTGAACTCCATCAGTATTGTTCACGAACATTATTTTTCAAATATTTTTAAAGAGTTCTTAATTGAGAATATAAGCACATTAGACAGCCCATCGGATTCCTCTAAAAAAGCAATTCTATTTCTTCATGAACATGAAGAACATGAATTTGGCATTTTACTGTATTACTATATTTTGAAAAGTAACGGTTTTACTTGTCACTATCTGGGACAGAAAATCCCAATTAATGAGGTTGAAATTGCGGCATCTCAAATTAATCCCAAGCTGATCGTGACTACATTCACGGCCAAAATTAGTGATAAGAATTTCAAAAAGATAGAAGATGAATTGGTGTCATTTTCAAAAAACGCAGAGATTTTGGTGAGTGGTAGTCAAGGAAATATAGATGCGTTAGGAAAGCGTAAAAGCTTTCACCACCTCACTTCTATATCTCAATTAAAGGCTATATTATAAGCCTATTTATCATCTTGCAGCTGATTATGAACAACGGTTGAAATTGAAATTAATAGAACGCCATACTTGCCAGCCACAGATTAAATTTTACACATAAACAAACTTTAAAAATGAACACATTAAATAGAATAGGATTAGATAAGGATAAAAGTAAGGAACTGGCGGAATTGCTTAACGACTTACTGGCGAACTACTCTACGTTTTACCAAAATACAAGAGGATATCATTGGAACATCAGTGGTGATAATTTTTTTGAGCTTCACGTTAAATTTGAAGAACTATACAATGACCTTTTTCTTAAAATTGATGAAGTAGCAGAAAGAATACTGACACTTGGACATACACCCATGCACAAGTTTTCAGACTATCTAAAAAAAACAAACATACCCGAAAGCAACGAAGTAACAAACGGAAAAAAAGCGATAGAGGATATCCTGTCAGCATTTCAAATTTTACTTACCAAACAGCGCCATATACTCCACTTATCGGGAGAGATTAATGATGAAGGTACTAACGCTCAAATGAGTGATTACATTAGAGAACAAGAGAAACTTGTATGGATGTACTCCGCTTATATGACCAAATAACATAACTATGAAAAAAATTATACTTGCAATTTTCGTTTTATTTTCTACCACTGTTAATGCACAAACGTGGCAACAGAAGGCCAATGCGCCAATCGGAAGACACCATCCTATTTCATTTTCGCTAGATGGAAAAGGATATGCCATTACGGGCACATTAGCGAACGGACAACCTACAGATGATGCATTTTCGTATGATCCTGTTACGGATACCTGGGCTACGCTATCCAATTTTCCAGGAACAGCACGTAGCTTCGGTATTGGCACCGTAGCTAATAACATTGCTTACATAGGTTTTGGTGCGTCAACTACACAATATTTAAATGATTTATGGAGCTTTGATGCCTCCACCGGTACATGGACACAATTAGCCAACTGTGGCTGCTCAGGAAGGAGACACCCTGCGATGATATCCATTGGCAATAGAATTTATGTGGGATTAGGAGATGATGCCACGGGAGATCGTAAAGATTGGTGGATGTATGATATCACCACAAATTAGTGGTCGCAGATTGCGAACCTCCCTGGTCCGGCACGCCACCACCCCTTTATGTTTAATGCTGCCGGAGAAGTTTTTGCGGGCCTTGGCCATAGTGGAGGAACAATTTATAAAGATTGGTATAAGTTAGATACAGCTTTAAACACTTGGTCGGCAATGAATCAATTTCCTGGTGAAGCACGCGTAGCCGGAACACAATTTAACTTGGGTGAGTATGGCTTTGTTTTAAGCGGAGATGGAGACGACCATAATTACATGGCCACTGGAGAAATGTGGCGATATCAACCAAGTACAGATACGTGGAAGGAGTTTCCTCCCCACCCAGGACAAAGCAGATGGGCTCCTGGTAGCTTTGTGATAAACAACAACATCTACTTTTTTGGTGGGCGGAACCGCTTTACCAATGAATACCCCAGCGACTTATGGAAATTTGATATGGCTGCAGCTACGGTAGGAATAGAGGAAGAGGTTTTATCAAATACCTATGCGTTCCCTAATCCGGCAACCGAGGTACTTTATTGGGAATATGATAAAAGCATTACCGAGTTAAAAGTATACAATATTATGGGCCAATTGGTTTTATCCAGTGCAGCTGATGCGCAACAACTCGACATCCAAGCGTTGAATGGCGGTTTGTATCTGGTTCAGTTTTTTGCAAAATCTAAGGTGATTAAAACCTCTAAAATATTAATTCAAAACTAAGAAGAAAGGGTGTACTTTTGAATTAGAATTAAAAGGCAGATTTCAAATCAAATTGAAATCTGCCTTTTTTCGTTTACGATACCTATTCGCCCTAAATAACCCAAAAAGCTGGATATATTAACTAACGCCAATCGGAATCTTCTAAAGTGAAAATCTGACTAACTTCTACGTCAAAAATTTGAGCTAATCGTAAAGCCAAAACGGTTGATGGAACGTATTTACCTAGTTCCATTGCATTAATGGTTTGCCTACTAACCTTGGCTAATTGGGCTAAATCAGCTTGGGTGATATTTTTTTTAGCTCGTTCTATTTTAATACTATTCTTCATAATTAGCTGATTTTTTAAGTTTAGAAAGTTGCCAATTAAACCGGATTATAAAAAAGAATAAAACGGTGAACATATTAAATAACATCACCCATAAAAAAGCTAAATTAAAAATGAACAAAATGGAAATTAATAGAATACCATAATTAACATACACAGCCCAAACCAAAGATTCCATCCTGATTTTAGAAATGTATTCATCCTCTATTTTTTCTTTAGAAAAAGCTACTAAAAGTGAGCTAATAATTACCAAAATACCCAGTATTTCATTCAAAACATTGTCATTTATAATTCCAAAAAGTTGGTTTTCTTCGAAAATTTCTGAACTGTAAATGGTTGGAATATTTAAATTTAGAAAGTCTGGTTCAATTTCCAATAAAAGAGTAATTAAACCCAAAATTGCAGATGGAATAAGTATAAACCACCCGATTTTCTTGTATGTGCTGGGAAACAAATAATTGATTTTCATAATGCTATATGGCTTTTATCCATTTCAAATGTAAAACAAACTAAACTAAAAGACAAATAAACTTTACTTTAAGTAAAAAAAAACATACTAGAAATATTAATTGCAAAGGGGTTACGTTTTTTCCTTTTGTCGCAAATAATAAACAAAGATGAATCGCGAACCACGGAAAGTACAGTGACATTTCGGATTAATTTGTGATGAAGTAATTCACTTTTTAATTCAAAAGAGTGCATTTTAACCCCTATCAAAATCATAAAATCCTTGGGTATCATTTAATTATCATGTCTTTATAAAAATGTAACTTTCCCTACAGATGAAAAGAAATCGAATTTCAGGATGAATTGAACAGTTTATACCAAGGTTGGAAAGTACTATACGCATAAAAACTAAAATGAACCGTATTTGGAAATCAACTACCCTATTAATGGTAGTGATTACCTTGACAAATCTCTCTTTCGGTCAGGATACCCTATGGCAAAGGACTTATGATTTCGGAATCTATAACAACTATGATTTACGGAATTCTTCTACCAATATGATCGGTGCATTTCGCATGATCAATGATGGATTCAATGATGGAGTAGTTGCAAAAATGAACCCTAAAATTGGAAAGGTAACCGCAGGTGTATTCAATTTTACTACCATTTTTCTAACCATGTTGTGGTCTCACGAGTTTGGACATTCCCTACGTGCGAAACAATTGGGAGGTAATTTCAATATTCACAATTTTGGATTGCCCGTCCCCTACACTACTGTTGAATTACCCTCCGCGGTTACTTTGGTGGATGAAGCCATTTTTTCTGCGGCAGGGTTTGAAGTAAACTACTTAAATATTAGAAGTTTACAATCGCAGTTTATTCGGCAAAATGGACTTTGGAATGTGGATTTGAGTTTATCGTTTGCCAACAGGTTAATGTATCCACTCTACACCACTTTTATTGTTCCCATTGATCCTTCTGACCCACAAGTGTGGATTGAAACTGCAGGTGATCCTGTACATTATATTTTACCAGTATTTGAGAATTACTCGAATGGTGAGGTGTTTATGCCCGATAGCACGGTTAATCCTGATTTGGTTTCACTTTACAATCAAGCCAGCATTTTTGGTGCTTTCTTTCAACTTCTCGACCCTAATTTTTATCGAGAAGTAGGCGCTGCCTTCGGTAAAGCATCAAAAATAAGAAGGCCGATTTTCTTGATTGGTGATTTTGAAAATGGATGGACTTATGGCACTTTATTCAACGCTTCTCCACTGGGTTATGAACTATATCTTCAAAATTACATCCACATAAAAGGTTTGCAATTTGGCATGTATGCCAAATACGGAAGACCGTTTAAAAACCTGGGCTTAGGGCTTTCCATGAATAATGTGGTTAACCATAAAAAACTTCAATCTGATGTGATTTTGGAGGTATGGCAACAAGATTTGTTTGGTAATGGCGTGTCTATTGAAAGTCAATCCAATCTGAGACTTTCAAATTTTATTGGAGTTCAGTTTACCTTAGGTTACAAAACAGAAGGCTATGTTTTAGGTAAACAACTTGATGCCGGTCCAAACTTAGGGTTTGGTGTGCGAATGTATAAAAATTGGTAAATGCTTGAAGGATAAAGTAAACAACAGAAAAAACCCTAACTCTTCCCAAACCATTTATGGATGTCGATAATTTTTAAATACTGTAATCTTTGACGTTCCTTTTTTTTACCTTAGCTATTTGGTTTAAGACCATTTTAAAAACATTAAACTCAGGTCTATTCATTTTGTTTTAGGCAGAATACAAATTAATAAAATCAAACCATATGTTTGTTGAAGCCTACAAGAAAGCCACAAAATTTACACAACCCGTTATTTCTATGTTTCGGTATTATGATGGAACAGTAGAAGCTGGTTTGGGCACTTTTATTCACTTAAATGACGAAGGATGGATTATGACGGTGGGACATATCCTTCACGGTATTGTGGCTTCTAATCAGCATAAATTAGAAATTCAACGCTATGAAGCCAGTAAAAAACAAATAACAGAAAATCAACAGCTCACAGAAGATCAAAAAAAAGTAGCCCTTTCTAAAATAATGCCGAACAATAAATGGGTCACCCATACCAGCCTTTGGTGGGGCGCAGATAACATCATCATCAACCAGTTTCATGTAATGGGTGAAAATGATTTTGCCATCGGAAAAATAGAAAACTATAAGCCTGCACCAGAAATGGAATACCCAACTATTATTGACCCAAGTAAAATGAGTCCAGGTAGAAGTTTATGCAAATTAGGACACCCATTTCATCCCATAAAAGCCAATTTTAATTATTCTACCCAAAGGTTTGAATTTGTGGATGTAAAGAAAATTTTACCTATACCTCGGTTTCCCATGGAAGGAATGTATACACGGAATGTTTCTGGAGGAAAATCAAAAGATGGGAAATATGATATTTTGTTTATTGAAACTTCCACTCCAGGACTAAAAGGTCAAAGTGGAGGTCCAATATTCGACCCAGATGGAACCATTTGGGGAGTACAATCTAAAACCAACTTTTTAGATTTAGGATTTACCCCAAAAATTGAAAGGAACGGAATTGTTACCGAAGAAAATCAATTTCTAAATGTGGGGTTAGGAGTTCATCCTAAAACGATTATTGCATTTCTAAATTCCTATAACGTGAAATTTACCTTAAAAGAGTAGGTTTAAATTACTTTTTAAAACCAACTTTTCAACTCGTTGAGGAATTAAATTAGCTCCGTTTGATGTAAAAAAGTCATTAGTGGTCAGTGCTTAACTGTTCTTTTTGATAGGTTGTAAATCATATTTTATTTGCCGTTTGGTATTTGTTAAATGGATTAAATCTAAGGCTTTGAGATAGTCTTGCAACCGTAAATTAATTTCCATTTTATGTAACTTATGGTAGTATTTAAAATTTGATTATGATGTGAAACATTGTTTCCAAATCATGAAAAAACTACATTCGTGTTTAATAATGAGGCTATTTTATAAAGCCCATTCAGAAAGTGTTACATCCTATTTAGATTAACATTTGTGTGTCCGAATAGGGATTTAAATATTAGTCATATTAACCTTTGGACTTAATCAACTTAAACTCATCCGTTAAAAATGGGTGTGAGGTTTTTTTGCGGAACAAATGAGTACATGCTTAACTAGTTATTAGCCATCTAGCTGTATCGGGTAGTTTCCCGCGCAAGATTAAATCTTGTGATAACATGTATGATTGAGGATTTCTAATTCATTTAATCCTAAAACATGCACCATACCATACTTAAATTGATTATTACAAACCAAAAAATCTTAAGAGTAATGAAACACAAGAAGTTTAAACTAAGCATTCTGCTTGTATTAGCCTTGAGTATTTCAGGGTTGCAGGCACAAGATGCGGTAGTAGCCGCTGGTGGTGAAGCCACTGGCGCAGGTGGATTCGTCAGTTATTCAATTGGACAAGTGGCGTACATTACCCTTACCGGAACCAACTATTCGGTTACGGAGGGAGTGCAACAAACATTTGCCATTGCCACCACCATCGGAGAAGAGGTAGATGGGATAAGTTTAGATTTAATGGCTTATCCTAATCCAACATCCAATTACCTGACATTACAAATTGAAAATTATACCAATCAAAACCTTTCCTATCAATTATATGACGCGAAAGGAAATTTGATACAAAACAATGTAATTGTGCAGGTAAACACACAAATAGCTATGCAGTTTTTACCAGCTGCAACCTATTTCCTACAAGTGGTTAACACGGGTATTGATGAAAATCAACCTATTAAAGTATTTAGAATAATTAAAAACTAATTATTATGAAAAGGATATTGACATTTATAGCAACGGTTTTAATGGCTGTTAGCATGTTTGCTCAATCACCAGATAAAATGAGCTACCAGGCTGTGGTACGAAACTCAAATAACTTTGCAGTTGAAAACCAAGCTGTTGGCGTTAGAGTTAGCATTTTACAATATGCATCAACAGGTGCATCTGTATATATAGAAACCCAAACTCCAACCACAAACAAATATGGATTAATGACCTTAGAAATTGGGGATGGAGAAGTTGTACTCGGTACATTTTCAGACCTTGATTGGCCTGATGGACCATTTTTTATTAAAACAGAAATAGATCCTGAGGGAGGAAATTCCTATACAATAACTGGTATTAGTCAAATAATGAGTGTGCCTTATTCTATGCATTCAAAAATCGCTGAAAATGTTATCAATGACGCAGTGAATGATGCGGATGCGGATCCAACCAATGAGCTTCAATCATTGAGCTTCTTTAACGACACCTTGTTTTTGAGTAATGACACAGGTTACATTGATTTAATTGACTATAATAATTCTTTTAAATGGCTTGATTCTGTTACTTTATATCATGATTCTGCCACTACTATAGGTATTGGTTCAAATACCCCAGCGACATACGGCCTATTAAGTATGTATCCAGCAAATAATTTGGTAGGTATTTATATGGATCATTATAAAAACACATACGGTGACGCGTATGGATTGCATATTAATGTAAATCAAACTTATACTGGTTACAATTATGCCTATGGCGGTCATTTTTCCAGCTATATTTCTGGCACAGCAGGCTATTCATATGGTTTGTATGCAACTACGTCCAATTATGCTTCGGGTTCTGGGTATTCTGCTTATGGTGTTCGTGGGTCTGCTTATAGATCCGGAAACACAGGGAATACTTATGGGATTTATGGCTACGCGAGTGGTGGATCTTCCACTCAAAATTGGGCAGGTTATTTTTCTGGCAAAGTATATGCTACGCAAGGATTTACATCTTCCGATCGTAAGTTGAAAAGTAATATTCAACCGTATACAAATAGTTTAACGAAGCTGTTACAATTGAATACGTACACGTATGAGTTTAACAACGAAAAGTATAAATTCATGAATTTACCAGAGGGTCCACAAATTGGATTAATTGCTCAAGATGTAGAGAAATTATACCCTCACCTTACTAGTGAGATTGTACAACCTGCGCAAACAATGCCTGTAAAAGATGCCGCAGATTCTTATGGAGAAGGAAATTACACCGTGAACGAAAAAGGAATGGCAGTAGTTGGTGAAGAAATTACATTTATGGGCGTGAACTATGCTGGTATGGTTCCTATTTTAGTGGAGGCCATTAAAGAACAACAAACACAAATTGCTGCACAACAAGCGGAAATTGATGCATTAAAATTAAAACTTCAATCCGTAATGGATCAAATGAAATAATAATCGTTGGCACTATAAGCCTATAGCTAACTAAGGATTAAGGATCCCAATTTTTTCAAATTGGGCTCCTTTACTTTTTGTAATTTATTGATAAATAGGAATGCCAATTTCCTAATCAGTACTTTTGAATGATTTGGATTAGGTAAAAAATGACCATTAGAAAATCGTTTGAAAGACGCGGCAATGGAAAACGAGAACACGAACAAATTAAAATTCCAAAAAAGGGAGCGAATTTGTACCAACTAATTGGTAATTTAAAAAGGGATTAAACAACTAATATAATCCAAAAAAATAACCGGAATTTAAAGTATGCGATATATAAATACCACCATAAAAGCACCCCTCAAAATCAGCCCCAAAAACCATCTTTTTTTGTTACCTTTAAGTTTATCAAGACAGTCAAGTTTTTCGTTATAATTTGGATGAACTTCACACATCTTTAGGTGTAGGAAAAATTGTGCGAAATAGTCAGAAAACAAAAGTGTTATGATGAACTGGCATTTACTTCCACTTTCAAAGGTACAGGAGAAATTAAAAACCTCTCCTAAAGGGCTTGACAATGCTAATGCCGCTCAACGGTTAATTAAATACGGCAAGAACCAGATTGTAGATAAAAAAAAGAAAACAATTTGGACGATGATTTTGCATCAATTGACAGATTTCATGATTCTGATTCTCTTAGCTGCAGCCCTTATTTCTGGCTTTTTAGGAGATGTGATTGACACCTTTGTAATTCTTGCCATCGTTATTCTAAATGCAATTGTTGGCTTTATTCAAGAGTACCGTGCCGATAAAGCTATTGAGGCCTTAAAGAAAATGGCCGCAAGTGATGTACGTGTTTTACGTAGTGGACAAACTTCCAACATTCCAGCTTCTGAATTGGTTCCTGGAGATGTTATTCAGCTTGAAGCTGGAAACAGTATACCTGCCGATATTCGATTCTTTGAAACCCATCAAGTAAAAGTAGATGAATCTACTCTTACCGGCGAGTCGTATAATGTTGAAAAAAATCCAGACCAACTTCCGGATGGAGATTTCATGATTGGCGATAGAATAAATATTGGCTATAAAGGAACGTTTGTTACCCATGGTTACGCACTTGGATATGTTACTTCTACAGGTATGAATACCGAATTGGGTCATATTGCAAAAATGATCCAAACCGATGAATCCGCTACCCCACTTCAAAAAAGATTGGCCGCATTCGGAAAAATGCTATCCGTTGGCATTCTGGCTATTTGCAGTGTTATTTTTCTTATCGGATGGCTTCGAGGAGAAGCTATTCTGCCCATGCTGCTTATTTCCATTTCACTGGCGGTTGCTGCCATTCCCGAAGCACTGCCTGCTCTCGTTACCATTGCGCTTGCTTTGGGTGCAAAACGCTTGGTAAAAAGTAATGCGCTAATTCGCAAACTTCCAGCTGTTGAAACCTTAGGTTCTGTGACCTACATCTGTTCGGATAAAACGGGAACGCTAACCCTAAACAAAATGACCGTTCAAGAAGTTTTTGAAGCTTCCCACCCCAGCTACAACTCCATTTTTTTAAATAAGAATGCGCTGTTTAGTACCATGGCATTAAACAACAACGTTTCTGTAGATGCGAAGGAAAAATTTCTTGGCGATTCTACCGAAGTCGCTTTAGTTCAGTATGCACTTTCCAATAATTTTAAAAAAACTGCGCTAGAACAAAGCCTTCCGCGAATTGCAGAATTACCCTTTGATGCCACACGAAAAGTAATGACCACGGTGCATCAAATAGAAAATGGTGTGCTCATAATTACTAAGGGGGCCGTAGATGTTTTATTCGAAAAACTAAAACAAGAACAAAAAGCAGAAATTTCATTATTCGAAAGCAAAGTGAAAGAAATGGCCGATAAAGGTTACCGTGTTTTAGGATATGCGGTTAAAAAACTTTCTACCCTGCCGAAAGACTTAGATTCAGATGAAATAGAATCTTCTTTAACCCTTATTGGGTTCGCTGGAATGATGGACCCACCCCGAGAGGAAGCAAAACAAGCCGTGAAAGAATGTAAGCAAGCGGGTATAATACCGGTGATGATTACAGGCGACCATAAACTTACTGCCCAAGCCATTGCCAAACAGCTAGGAATAATTACCTCGGAAGAGGATTTTGTAATGACCGGACCAGAATTAGCAAAACTACCCGATGAAGACTTTTTAAAAATTGTGGAACATGTTAAAGTGTACGCAAGAGTAAATCCAGAACAAAAATTAAAAATCATTACTGCGTTGCAAACTAAAAATCACTTTGTTGCTATGACTGGTGATGGTGTGAATGATGCTCCTGCCTTGAAAAATGCCGATATCGGTATTGCTATGGGAATAAACGGAACGGAAGTATCGAAAGAAGCTTCACACATGTTATTGTTGGACGAAAATTTTGCCACAATTGTTATAGCCGTAAAACATGGCCGTAGAATATTTGATAATATTCTCAAATTTATCAAATACACTATGACTAGTAATAGTGGTGAAATCTGGGTGATATTTCTTGCGCCATTTTTCGGACTCCCCATTCCGCTTTTAGCGGTTCATATTCTTTGGGTAAATTTGGTAACCGATGGTTTACCAGGTTTGGCACTTGCATCTGAACCCGCAGAATTAAACATTATGAATCGTCCTCCCAGAAATTCTAAACAGCCTATTTTTTCAGGAGGAATGGCCATTCATATTTTATGGGTAGGCTTGCTCATGGCTGCATCAACTCTAGGAATACAGGCATGGGCAATACATGGTGAGAATTCACATTGGCAAACCATGGCATTTACGGTGCTTTGTTTTAGCCAGATGGGACATGTAATGACTATTCGGTCGGAAAGAGAATCTATTTTTAAAATTGGGATGTTTTCAAATAAGCCGTTGCTGGGGGCAATATTACTCACCGGAGCCCTTCAAATGGCGATAATTTACACGCCTTTTTTTAACGCTATTTTCAGAACACAACCCTTAAACCTGAATGAATTAGGTATTACACTTGCCGTATCTTCTATTGTATTTTGGGCTGGAGAAATTGAGAAGTGGATAAAGAGAACTCGAATAAAAATTAGTAAAAAAGCGAATATCACACTGTAATTTGTTTATTTCGAGTACGAAAAACGAAAAAAGACTAATGGACATCATTCTACAATCAACTATTACGTGTCCGAATTGCGGACACCAAAAAACAGAAACAATGCCTACGGATGCCTGTCAATATTTTTATGCATGTGAAAATTGTAAAACGGTACTAAAACCTAAGCCGGGAGATTGCTGTGTTTTTTGTAGTTACGGAACGGTAAAATGTCCTCCCATCCAGCAAAACCAAAAATGCTGTTAGGAATAAAAAATGGAAAAATGATTACCTCAATTTTTCTTGTTCTGATTTGTTAAAACATCAAACTGTAACGTATTGATAATTAATGTTTACCTTACACCCTCACAATTAAAACCAAATTTTATGAAATCAAACACCAAATTATTGGCCTTATTCGGCTTAATAACCATGAGCTTATTTTCTTGCGAACCAGCCGAAAAACACGAAGCTGTTGAAGAAGCAGAAACTATTGACATGGCCGCCCTTACCGTTGAAATTCAAGCTATGGAGGACGCATTCTCAGCAGCTGAAAAAGCAAAAGATGCGAATGCAGTGGTTGCCTATTATAGCGACAACATTATTAATTATGGTAGCAATTCTGAACCTGTAGTTGGAAAAGAATCCTTACGTGCTAAAATTGCCGAACGTCTTGCAAACGACACCACAGGTAATTACAATGTGTACAAGGTGGTTGATCTTTTTGCCGAAGGAAATTCAGCGGTGGAAATTGGTTCTTGGACGAGCTTTGATGCAGCGGGTAACGAACTTGAAAACGGACATTATATGTCGTATTTCCAAAAGGAAGATGGCCAGTATAAATGTGTACGTGATATGAGTAGTTCAACCAAACCGCTTGATGAAGAAGATGGTGCTGAAGATGAGGATTAATTCTTAATCTAAAATACTACAATACGAAATGGAGTCTGCATCAGCTAACTCCATTTTTTTTGTCTTCTTCCGCAAACCAAAACAAAAAAAGCCTTCCTAAATTTCTCTAGAAAGGCTTAATTATATGGCGTTTAAAACGCTTATTCGTTTTCTAAACCAACGTAAAATTCAATGTTTTTTTCTGTTCCGTTTCCTAATTTATCTTCCGTTATAACACGTACCGTGTATTTAACTTTCTTTTTCAGGAATCTATTTCGTTCAGAAATATCTAAAGTAGAAGCCGAAGAGTACAATGTCATCGGTCCACCATTAATGGAATACTTAATGGTTTGTGTACCTACATGATCATCGGTGGCACCCAAATACAAACGGGTATAATTCGGGTAAATTTTCATTCCGTTTTTAGTTCCAATAGAATTGATACTAAAATTATGGTATATAACTGGCGGTGTATTATCTACATACACATTCGATGACTTTTCAGATTCTAGATTATTTACATTATCCGTAGTTTTAAACTTAATGGTATGATACCCTTCTCCTGGAATAGTAAACTGATTGTAATTTTGGAAACCACCACCATCTAAACTGTATTGGATTTGTTTTACCCCAGATTCGTAATCTCTAGAAGCTAAAGAAACTTTCGTGTCTTTATTGATGAACAAAGTATCTCTATCAAAAAATTGTGGGCTTCCATATGCAATTGACGATTGTGGAGCTGCATTATCCACATATACCGTTTTGTATTTATTAGATGCCAAATTTTGAACATTATCCGTGGCATCATATTTAACGGTATGTACCCCTTTTACATCTGGGTATTTAAAATCAGAAGCGAAATCGAAACGTTCTCCCCCATCCATTCGGTAATAGATTTTATTTACTCCTGCTTTATTATCCGTAGCAGAAAGATTTACCGTTGTGCGATTAGAAACAAATAGGTATTGACTTCCTTGGTGCTGATCACCGTTAATTGCTATGGTTACTACCGGAGCAATTTTATCTAAATAAAAAGAAAAGGATTTCTTGGTTTCTGTATTTTTTACGTTGTCTACTGAATAATAATACAACGTATGATCACCATCACTTAAATAAGAAACACCAATATTGCCTGCTTCTCTTTTTTCTGAACCACCATCAAAAGAATACATGGTACGATTTACACCAGATAAATTATCACTTTGAGATAAATCAAATTGGGTGCTCGGAGCAATAATATTTGCATTGTAAACTATACCCACTATCGCATGATTAGATGTAGGTGCAGTTAAATCAACCACAAACTTGGAGTTTTTTGTTTTTTCCGCATTTCCAACGTTATCATTCGCATAATAATAAAAGGCGTTTTCACCTTCCGTATTGGCATTCACAGTTCCAGAATAATTTGCCCATGCACCCGTTCCTAAAGAATAAAAAGTATTTTCAACTCCAGATACACCATCTTTTGATGCTAAGGTAAGTTGAAGACCCGGTCCGTAATACATTCTATCACTTCGGTACACACTCGCACCAGAAAAAGTTAATCGTGTAATTGGCGCTAAGCCATCCGCATACAATTCATACATCACTTCTTCATTCGGCACAATAGTCTTTCCCGTTGCTGGGTCAACTGCCCATTTGCTTCTCATGTAATTTACCCCTTCCGTATCCAAATACATTGGATCCGCATAACCCTCTGATTTTTTACTTGTTAAAGGGTATTGTGTTCCGCCCTTCGAGGTAGAAAACATAAAATACAATGGCAAAGATTTTTGCACATACGTATTTCCATCGTTCACATATACCCGCTTTTCATGGGTAGGTTGAGCGGGCTCTTGAGCAGTTACAATTGTAGAGAAAATGGTTAACGCTCCCATAAGCGTGAGTGATAGTAATTTTTTTATCATGACATTCGATTGTTTAGTTGCCCGTAAATTTAAGCTTTTAAACCCAAAATAAGATGACAAAACACAGATAAATCACTAATAATCATCATAAGCATTCTGCCTACCTTCAATTACTGTAAGGCTAATTCCCTGCTCTAAATAATTAAATTATCAAACTAAATACATAATGAGTTTGTAAGAAATTAAATCTACATTAGCTTCAGTTAAAATAGGGATAGGTAAATGTCAAACACTGTCCATCCCGATGGTAGAAAATTTTTATCAGCTACCTTATTCACCAGATTGACCTTACCCTAAGTTTAAGAATATATTACTCGATTACCCATTAGCATATCAGTACGCATAATAGAAATTCAATGTATAATTTATTACCTAAATAATTCAAACTATGAAATTTATTTACTCCATTTTAGCCGTGTTTATCCTTTCTACAAGTGCTTTTGCACAATATCCAAAAACACTAAACAACACGGTGACAAAATCAAAGGAACAGCATCCCGCAAATGCCCCTCGTGAAAAATGTTATCAAATTGGAGATGAATTAGGTGGTGGAATCATTTTTTACTTGGATGAATCTGGCTGTCATGGACTTATTAGTACCAAAACGGATCAACATACCAACATTTATTGGGGGCCATATAGTGATACGAAAGCCTATGCCACATGTGTGGGTTGTGGGTTTGGAAACACCAAAAATATTGTGGTTTCGCAAGGTAAGGGCAATTATGCAGCATCGGTTTGTTTTAATTTACAACTTGGGGAATGGCCAATTGTATGGTATTTACCGTCCACGTATGAATTACATCTAATGTATATGAACATCGGTCCTGGAGCCGCAGCTCCAAACACAAACAAAGGCAATTTTGCCAATGATAATTACTGGGCTTCGTCCGAAAACCATAATCAAAATGCATGGAATTACAATTTTGGAAATGGGTATTATAGTGTAGGTGGTAAGCAGGAGTTATTTCGCGTTCGTGCCATTCGCTCATTTTAATCCCATCCTTTTGAGCTGGATATCCGAATTAGTAAAATAGAAAATATGCGAATATTGAAGCGATACACATGGTCGATGAAAAACAATTAGAAGAAAAACAATTTGAAAACCTCATAAACGGTTTGATGCTAAATAATTATGGTTGTGCAGATAAATTTGTACAACCAAATACTCTTGTAGGCCTTCGCAACAAAATGGAAGGTTTCAAAACTACGGGTGAAATGCATTCTGCAGGGTTCGGAAAACATTTAGATTTTAACCAGAATAAACTTATTCGTGGAGATAAAATAAAGTGGTTAGACGAAATTAGTGAAGATCAACATGAAACGATTTTCTTAAATAAAATGGACCATTTTATTGATCATTTAAATCTCACTTGTTTCACCTCTATTAACAGGTTTGAATCGCATTATTCCAGCTATGCACAAAAGAGCTTTTATAAAAAACATCTAGACCAATTTCAAAACGATCGTGGCCGTAAATATTCGGTAATATTATACCTCAACGAGAATTGGAAAAAACAAGATGGTGGAAAATTGTCTCTTTATCCGGAAGGGGGTAGAAAGAAAAATATAGCTCCATTAGGTGGTCGCTTAGTGTTTTTTAGAAGCGATGAAATGGTACATGAAGTCCAACCTTCTTTTACCCGAGAACGCATGAGCATAGCCGGTTGGTTTAAAAGTTAAACAAAGCCAACTCCATTATAGCGTTACAGGTTTTTTTATTCGTCCCATAAAAAGAACACCCCTGGTTTCGTTATCGATGAT
>JBFFMY010000040.1:0-25980 GCA_041563475.1 Salibacteraceae bacterium | reverse complement strand
TATCATACGCCAGCGGGAATGCAAGATCACCTTGGTTTTCGAATTTTTGAATGGTATCTCGCAATCGCCTCGCAGGAACTTGGACGCCAGATGCCTCTTATTATTTTAAGAGCTGGTCATGATCCAATTTCAAAAACGGTTCCTACCAAATTATTTAATTGGGCTACGCGAAAACTTTCGGGCATTGAATTGAATGATTTCAATTGTGGTTTAAAAGCCTATAAAGGCCAAGTAGTAAGATCAATTGAAGTATATGGTGAAATGCATCGTTACATTCCAGTAATCGCTAAACGCGCAGGTTTCACTAAGATTAGCGAAAAAGTGGTGAAGCATTATCCACGAAAATATGGGGTTACTAAATTCGGACTAGAACGTTTTATCAATGGGTTTTTGGATTTACTGTCCATCACTTTTGTAACCAAATACGGAAAGAAACCGATGCATTTTTTCGGGCTTTTCGGAACAATGATGTTCTTTTTTGGGTTTTTAATCGCATTTTATTTAGGGGCGGAAAAGTTGTACTACGTGTATAACAATGAAGAATTACGTTTAGTTGCCGATAATCCAATATTTTATATTGCATTAGCCATGATGATTATGGGAACACAAATGTTTCTAGCCGGATTTTTAGGTGAAATGGTTTCTCGATCATCGGCAGATAGAAATAAATATCAAATTGAAGAACGCATCAATATTGAGTAGAATATGAGTCGCTTTTATTCTGCAATTATTCCATTATATAATCGACCCGATGAGATTGAAGAATTATTAAATTCTTTAACCAAACAAACCTTTACAAATTTTGAGGTGGTAATCATTGAAGATGGCTCCACCAAGGATGCACGAGAAATTGTAGAGAGGTATTCCTCCCAGCTTCAAATTCAATATCAGTATAAAGAAAATGGGGGGCAAGGATTTGCAAGAAACCTTGGGTTTGAGATAGCCAAAGGGGATTATTTTGTGATTTTTGATAGCGATGCGATTATCCCTTCACATTATTTTGAAGCGGTTGAAAGGTATTTAAACACCACTTATGTGGATGCTTTTGGCGGCCCCGATGCTGCGCATGAATCGTTTACTGCAATGCAAAAGGCAATTAGTTATTCGATGACTTCTTTTTTTACTACGGGTGGAATACGTGGAAGAGAAAAGCATGTTGGTCAATTTCATCCTCGGAGTTTTAATATGGGTTTATCTCGCGAAGTATATGAAAAAGTGGGAGGCTTTATCATTACTCGAATGGGAGAAGACATTGAGTTTTCTATCCGAATTATTACGAATGGATTTACCACTGCATTAATACCAGATGCGTTTATTTACCATAAACGCAGAACGAGTTTGGGGCAGTTCTATAAGCAATTACATTTTTTCGGTCGCGCTAGAATTAATATTTGGCGATTTTACGCGAATGAACTTAAACCCGTCCATTTACTTCCCGCTTTTTTTGTGGTGGCTGTGTGGGTATGGATTCTAAGCTTCTTTGTTTGTAAAACGTTATTTTTTATCGGTAGTGGCTTTTTGGTGGTATATTACACCGCTATATTTATTGATTCTAGTATTCAAAATAAATCTATTTCAATTGGGTTATTAAGTATTCCAACTTCGTTTATTCAATTGTATGCCTATGGAATTGGTTTTTTTGGAGAGTTGAAAACAAAAATATTTAAAGGGTAGAAACTTATGAATCGTATTTTTTTCGGTAATCGTTTTTTAATAAGAACTTTCCTATGGCTGACTTTCTTGCTATTCACTGGAATTAGTGCCAATGCGCAGACCAAAAATGAGGTGGATGCCAACGGCTTAAAACAAGGGTATTGGGAAAAGAAGGGTGAAAACGGAAAGGTTAAATACAAAGGACAATTCAAGGATGATCTGCCGTACGGAAAATTTAAATATTTCGATGAAGCCGGAGTTCTTTCAACAGTTTTAGAGTATTCAACAGCTGATACCGCCATTGGAACCCATTTTTATGATAACGGACAAAAATCAGCTTATGGATTTTATGTCAACCAATTAAAGGAAGGAAAGTGGCGATTTTACGATAAAAATGGCGTTTTAGCTAGTGTTGTGGAGTATCAGAAAGGAGTCAAAAATGGTACCTATTTGGTGTATAACTTAAATGGCTCAATTTCTAGAGAATCAACCTATGTGAATGATATAGAAAATGGGTATCGTAAAACATATGATAACCGGGGGAAAATATTAACCGAAGGTCAAATTAAAGATGGCCAAATGGATGGAATGCAAATTTGGTATCGCAGTGGAGTTATAAACATTAAAGGCGCTTATAAACATGCAGTTCCAGAAGGAGAATGGATTTATTATGATGCGGATGGAAAACAGTATAGAACAGAGCATTATGAATTTGGAATTAAAATTGATTAAATTATTTGTTGCCATTGTTGTGCTTTTTGGGGCATTCTCTGCATCCGCTCAAGTAGCGCCAGAAAAGTATTGGATACAATTTACTGATAAAGCAAATACACCATTCTCAGTGGATACACCTTTGGCGTATTTATCTCAAAGAGCTATTGATCGAAGAGTGGCTCAAAACATTCCAATTATAATTCAAGATTTGCCAGTGAATCCAAATTACATTACGGGTATTCAACAAGCGGCCAATGTAACCGTTTTAATTTCTTCGAAATGGTTAAATGGAATAGCCATTCAAACTACTGATACGTTTGGGTTAACCCAAATTTTAGCCCTTCCATATGTAGATTCTGCAAATTCAAAAAAAGTAGTGCTTACTGGCGAATCATTTTCAGATAAAATGGAAGTCTCTGGAAAAATTTATGAAAATGAAAGTTCTTTTGATGAGGTAGGTGAGGGACTCAATTATGGGTTAGCTACGGGTCAAAACAAAATGCTTTCTATCGATTATATTCATGATTTGGGCTACACTGGAGATGGGATGGTTATTGCTGTCCTAGACGCAGGTTTTAGAGGTTTGGACACCAGTTTTATTTTACAAAATTTGTTTACCAATAATCAAATTCTAGGTACTTGGGACTTTGTATTAAACCAACCTGTTGATTACTCAAATCATTCAAGCCATGGCACTTTCGTTATGAATTGCATGGGCGCAAATTTACCTGGGAAATATGTGGGAACAGCACCCGATGCTCAATACTGGCTTTTACGTACCGAGGATGCTCCCACAGAATACGTGATTGAAGAATACAATTGGGTAGCAGGTGCAGAATTTGCCGATAGTGCAGGTGCAGATGTGTTTAATACATCGTTAGGGTATACTACTTTTTCCGATTCTACTATGGACCATTCGTATGCGGATATGGATGGGAATACCACGGTCATTACTAGAGGTGCTGATATTGCGGCTTCCAAAGGGATTTTAGTAGTGAATAGCGCAGGTAATTCTGGGGCTGGTGAGTGGTATTATATTGGAGCACCCGCTGATGGGGATAGTGTATTAGCTATTGGTGCCGTTAGATCCGATAGTTCTGTAGCCAATTTTAGTTCACGTGGCCCTTCAGTAGATGGAAGGGTTAAACCAAATGTGATGGCAATGGGTCAGGATGTACCGATGCCATGGAATCCAGACTCAACTATTTGGATAAACGGGACTTCATTTTCGGGTCCAATATTGGCTGGAGCAGCCGCATGTTTTTGGCAATCTCGATCTATGGGTTCTAATATGGATGTTTTTCACGCTATTGAGCAAAGTGCCCATTTTGCTTCTAATCCTAATGACTCAATGGGTTTTGGCATACCAAATTTTAAATTCGCTTACTTTTTAATTACTGGAATTGAGGATGTAAAATCCAAAGGGTTTAGTGTTCAAGCCTACCCAAACCCAACCACTGGGTATGTGTATTTGCCTTTTGTTGAAAGGGGAGAAGTGTTCATTACGGATATTGCAGGTAGAACGTTTGTACAAAATCAAAACGCTCAAATAATGGATGGGACTTTAGCTGTAGATTTATCTTCCTTTAAAACGGGGATTTATTTTATCCAGTTGGTTTCTACCTCTGGTTCTCAAATTTTCAGAGTAATGAAAGAGTAGAAAGTATGGCCAAAGGGAAGACAGAAAAAAACGGGGCAAACAAAAAGTTGCATTCTAAGTTGATTAAGCGAAAAAAGAATAAGCTCCAAGAAGCCAAAGAGTTACGGAAAAGGAAGCTGAAAGAAATTTCTAATTTGCTCAAACAAAAAGAGTCTGAAGATCAATAAAGAATCCCCTATTTTTTTATTAAAAATGAAAGAATGGGATTCAAAGTAAACTTGAACCCCATTCTTGTGAATTTTTAGTAAGGTGGGTTATTGAATAATAAAATTCATTACTTCAATAAATCCATTAACCTCGAAACGAGCTACATACATTCCGGAAGCGAAACGGGAGATATTAATCGTTTTTACTTGCGTAGCACCAGAGCCCACGATAGATTCGGAATACAACTCTTCACCCAACATGGAATAAAGTGAAAATTTAATGCTGTTCGAATTAGCTACATTTGAAAACTCAATATTTAGTTCATTTGTAGCAGGATTTGGATACATCTTCAAATTTTCAAATGCAATGTTTTTAACACCTAAGATAAAATCAACAATAATGGTGTCTCGTCCAATACATCCGTTCGAGTCCGTTACAACTACCGTTATTTCGCCATCATTGGTGGCATCCACAAGTTGAAACCGGGTATTATTTGTGGCATCGATATTCCATTCAAAATTTACAAAACCTGAACCTACATCTAAAACAAAAACCGAGATATTCGAATCTGTAATAAAGGTATCCACACCCAGATCAACTAGCACTGGAGCGAATACTTCAAATGTGTCACTTCCAAATCCAACGCACATGTTTGAATCCATTACAGAAACCGAGATGTTATGAATTCCTATTCCCAATGAACTACCAAGAATATTTTGGGTTTGGGTAGTTACGAAATTACTCCAATCGTAACTGGAAAAATCTGGTCCAGCATCTACAGTTATCGTCTCCTCAAAGCATAGGTCTTTGACCCCGCTAATGGCAATATTTAAAGGGTTTAGAACATTCAAATTAATAGAATCTGTAGCCATACACCCAAAACTGTTTTCCACAGTTACCCCATACACGTGCGAACCAGGAATTAAGGTTGTGGCATCTATACTCAGTGAATTAGTATTAGACCCATTAGACCAATTGTAGGTAGTGAATCCAGTACCAGCTGATAAAGTTATGGTTGCGCTAGAACAAACGGAAGTATCAGGGCCTAAGCTTAAGGCGATTGAATCAATAGTGATCATAATAGTATCACTTCCTATGCAGCCATTCAAATCTTCTGTAGTTACATAGTATTGATGCACACCAGCTCCGCTCGCAATTCCTATAATAGGTCTTAATTGAATGGTTGAAGCGTTTTCCCATACATAACTCGTAAAACCAATTCCGGCATTTAAAATTATGGATTGTTCATAACAAAGAACAGTATCATTTCCGAGAACAGGTTGAATTGGGGAAACTATGGTGTGCGTGACCGAATCTTGTCTGGCACATCCATTCGAATTTACAACAAGAACAGAATAGGTATAAGAACCTAAAACGGTAGTATTTACTACGCGAGTTTCAGACGTGGAAAGATCATCCCAAAGGAAAGAAGTATTGGAAGAGTCAGCGTGCAATGCGAAAGTTGAACCAATACATAAATTACTATCTATACCTAATTCTAAAATAGGCTTATCAACAGTAATGTTTATGGTGTCCTTCATTATGTATCCAGTTGAATCAGTTACACTTACAATAATAGAGTTGGAACCATTAATTAAGGTATCCGCATATAAATTTAAAATAGAATCAGATGTTCCGCCCGTCCATGCATACGTATCAAAAATACCGGCAAATAATATTAAGTTGTCGGACGAACAAATGCTGGTATCTGCGGCTAAAACTGGGCCTTCAAAAATTCTAAAGTCATCAAAGGCAAAACCTTCATCCTGCACGGAACCATCGGAACCAAACATTATTCTAAACTTAACAATTGATTGTCCTGCTAAATTTTTAATACTATGACTTGCTGTTTTCCAGCCGTTTGAGCCTCCTGTTGTGCCCGTTCCATTTCGGCCACTCCAACCTGATTGCGTTCCAACGGGCAAACCGTTTATTGAGTTATCCGTATACCAATAATTCGGATCGTTATACGCCCCAATGACACTCCATGTTAGTCCGCCATCAATTGAATATTGAAGATTGGCACCATCCCAGCTAAATTCTGATTCCCACCACACATTGAGCTGAACTTGCGGATTTTGGAGGCCACTAAAATCGAAACAGGGGGATTCAATCCAGGAATTATCTAAATTGTTATAATTACCTGTTAGTCCTCCGGTGACGAAGGAATTTGAACCAGATGCCGCACTATTAATATTTAATTTGGCAGGTGTGCCTAAAACCCAAGTTCCATTTAAGTTGTTTTCAATAACCCAAGAACCTGGACCAGATTCAAAATCTTCGTCATATGGAAAGGAGGAAATAGTTAGGATAGTAGAAACTTGTGTACTGGCAGAATCATTGGAGCTGTTTGAGTCGGACGGTAGAATAGTGTATGCCGTAATTTGACTCGTACCCACGGAAGCGAAATTACCAAGGGTATTAAAGGTGTAAAATATAGTATCCCCTGGATTTAAGGTATCGGAAACTAATTCTGGTGAGATGGGAACACCATCTTGACTAAATCCCATGCTAAAGGAATATTGAGGGGCCGTACCATGGTTAACAATAACAGCGCGAACGCTATCTAACCCTAACCCGCAACCATTAGTTGGACCACTGGCGGAAACTAGTTTTAGATCATTGGGTGCTGGTACATATAAACTAATGTTATCTATGTACGCTTCATCTCCATTTCCACCAAGACCTTGGGCAGCATCATATTTTCCAGATTGTTGAATAGAAAGTGTGAATACCGTTCCAGCATATGCAGATAGGTCAACCGTAATGGTTTGAAATGGATCTGAGTTTGTAGTTAAGGGATTTGTAGAAGTTCCTAATTGAACTCCATTTACTAATATTCTGCCCCATGAATATTTATCTCCATAGGAAAAAGTTTGACGATAATCATAATCCATTTTCACATTGGTTAGACCTGTTGCATCCACAATCATGTCTAAGGATGAAATATGGGAGGCATTAGTCACCCATGCTTGAGTAGCGGTTGTGCCTGTTGTGGTTCCAGTCCAATCGTTAAAGGAGTTTCCAGCTAATAATCCACCGAATGAGCTTGAGTTTGCTGCAATTGAACTTATTGATGCAGATGATTCGATAGTATCGGATAATCGTAAATAAGACCCAGGACCTCCAGTTTCAAAATTCTGAAAATACGGAACGGTTAGAGTGTCAATTTGTGTTTCAAAAACCTGGGGTCCAACCCAACCACTGCTATCACCTGGAGAACAAATACTTCGTACATAATACTCCAAATTTGAATTGGCAGGTAATCCTAAAATAGTATCTGGGTTATTTGAAACAAAAACAGTAGTTCCAGTTCCTGGAATAAAACCACCTAGACCCCATTCAATTTGCCATAGGGTTGCAGAACCATTTTCTGTCCAATTTAAAATCGCAGTTGAACTTGAGGTTGGCCCACTAAGTAAATTGGAGGGTAAGGGGCATGTTGGAGGTGTAGAAGAAGTTATTGTTGGTGAGCTAAAACAGAAACCCCATTGCCAACTACCATTATCATCGTAGGTAAATCGATATTTGAATCCTGATAATTGGGTTGTAGTAAAATTTAAGATATTGAGGGTAGTTGTCGTATAGCTAATCAACCCTAAACATGATTTGTAATCAGTAAAAGAGGTGGAGTTTCCAATAAATGTATTGATATTAACCCAAGACAAAGCATCTGCGTCCCAATACTCAATAGTTAAAATATCATTTCCTAAAGGGGTATAGACGAATGTGCCAGAAATGTTTATCCATGTTTCTCCAGCCGTATGAGCGGCAGTAAGATCAATAATCGGGGAAGCTACATTTATATCATCAGAATTACTTAAACTTCCTGCAACATCGTCATCAAAAGTAAATGTTGAATTTGAATCGGGTCTATTGATTAAACCAGCAGCAGTGTATGTCCCTGCCACGGTCCAATTTGTATCTGGCCAATTAGCAGGTTGATTAAGGGTTTGGGAAAAAGTTGTTAAATGACAAAAAATGAGACTTAACAATGCAATGGTAATGTAATTTGTTTTCATTAGGTTTGGATTTAATTGATTAGATAATAACTATTTAGTAAGTAGGCTAGTCAAATTAATCCTGAACATTGGAAATAAAGTAAATATTGATTCAACCAAATATAATAATTATCAGATGGAGTAATTTCGGGTATATAAGTATAAAATACTGAAAATGATACATTTGGAAAAATTAAATAGGGTTTTGAAGTGTTGAATCTCTTTTAGTGGATATAGTTCCCTAGATTATACAAAATCTTATTGGTAGGGAAAAAAATTACCCTAGTAAGATTCCTCTTACAAATCCTTGAAATTCGCAGTCTTGGTATGTGAATTATATGCAGTGGTCTTCAGGAACACACTCACACTCCATACATGAAGGCAAGGATTCAAAACCTTTCTCCTCGCAACCAATATAGGAAATTTTCTTGCATTCGCCCGCAGCTTCATCGTAAAACCAACGTGTGTATTCGCCATCACATCCATTATTATCTGGAACTTCATGACATTCATGTACTAAACTATCTGGGCAAGTTTCTTCACACCCAGTAAATAGAAAAAGTAAAGATGTAATCGCAATGGCAAATCCAGTTTTCATAATTTGGTTTTTAGGTTTCAATAATTGATGTGTGATGTTTAGGGTGCATAAATTTAATGCAATAATTAAGATTTTCAGCTAAGAGCACTAAGCGTAGTCGAATCAGTACATCGTATGTGGATTTGAAGACGTTTTTGGAATTTGTTGAATGGAATCCCAATGCTCTACTATTTTTCCGTGATTGTCAAATCGAAAGAAATCCATGGTTACATATTGATCATTTCCTGGCCAAGTTTGATGGGTGTGAAGAGCTACCAAATCGCCTTCTGCAATACACCGAACAAATTCAATAGATTTTTCCGGATACTCTTTTTGCATTTTTTCAAAATAGGCAATAAAAGATTCCGGACCATTTCCTACCAAAGGGTTGTGTTGAATGTATTCATCACCCAAATACAACTCAACAGCCTTTCTAGGATCCCCTTCATAAGCCATTTTGTAGAATTCAACGGCATTCATTTTATTCCTTTCTAGATCCATTGTTTTGGTTACTTCCATTTAATATTACATCCAATACTAGGCATTTGATTGATTTTTAATTCCTTACCTTCAATAATTGCATCTAGGGCTGCAGAAAGGTCACTGCCCGTTGGCTCACCTTTATTTGGACGCGTTTCATCAAATCTACCTCTGTACACACATTTTAAATCACCATCAAAAACAAAAAAATCTGGCGTGCACTCTGCTTTATAGGCTTTCGCTATGTTCTGAGTTTCATCGTATAAATACGGAAAAGAATACCCCTCTTTTAGGGCTGTTTTTTTCATCATTTCAGGCGAATCTTGCGGATGTGTATCCACATCATTACTGCTAATAGCTATAAATTGAACTCCATCTCGCTGATATTTATTGGCTACTTCGACAAGTTTCGGATTTATGTGAACAACAAAAGGACAATGGTTGCAGATAAAAACAACAACGGTACCTCGGTCAGATTTTAATTCAGAAAGAGATACTATTTTGCCTGAAACCGTATCCATTAATTCGAAATTAGGAGCCTTTGTTCCCAAATCTATCATATTTGACTCTATTAATGCCATGAGAATTTTTTAATTTGATTTTTAATGCTCTTTTTAAAAATACCCATTATTTTGCTAATATTCTCTTGTCTGCACAATGGCAGCGCAGCTTTTAATTAGCTTCAACCCAGATATTAATTCAAATATAGTTATTCAATTAAACTTTGTTTGGTTTTATAATTCGCAGAGGCAAAATCACCAAGGAGTTTTAAAAATAAATTATTGGATAGAATATTTTGGGATAAGTTTTTTTTTGAATGGACTTAGGAGATTATTGGATTGTAGTTTGTCCTACCTAATTCTTTTAAGCGATTGAAGTGCGAAACAAGAGCATGCGCAAATGTTCGGTTTGAATTATATTTTAAACCAAATTCTGTAGCTGTTTTTTCAACAATTGGTGCAAGAGCGGCATAATGGATATGGCAAATTGTAGGAAATAGGTGATGTTCAACCTGAAAATCAAGTCCACCGATGTACCAACTAAGAAGTCCACTTCTTTGCCCAAAGTCAGAGGAAGATTTGAGTTGATGAGCAAGACGTTCACAATTGATCACCCCATTTTTTGGAAGCGGTTGATACACACCCATAACAACGTGTGCCATTTGAAAAACAGTACTCATTATCATTCCAGCTACAAAGTGCATAATAAAAAAGCCAAGGAGAATCTGCCAAATTGAATATTCGGTAAAAATTAGTGGTAAAGAGATGAAGAAAGTAAGGTAAATAATTTTGGTCAGAATCAATTTCCAAAGTTCTGCTTTGGGATTTGCTCCCATTTGCTGGGTTACCCCTTCTCGGTTATACCCAATCATGATATTTATTTCTGAAAAAAGTTTTAAAAAGGTCATAAATCCGTAAAGAAAAAATGCGTAGAACTGCTGAAAACGCATGTATCCTTTTACGGGTGCATGATCGCATAACCGGATTACTGCTTTGGTAGAAATATCAGGGTCATAATTATATATATTGGTATACGAATGATGGTTGAGGTTGTGTTGAATCCTCCAATTTATGGTATTGCTTCCTAACAAAAACATGCTTGAGGCAGCGAGAGAATTGACCCAAGTTTTTTTAGAATAGGCGCCATGTGTTGCATCGTGCATAACCGACATGCCTATGCCTGCCTCGCCAAAACCCATAATTACTACAAAGAGAAAAGCGACCCAAGGTTGTATGTTTAATGTTAGAAGGAGTATGAAGGGAACAAAGTACAAACTCAACATCACAAAGGATTTGAAATACATTACCCATCCGCCATATTTTGAAATGTTGTTTTCTTTAAAATATGCTCGAACTCTCTTTCCTAAAACCTTTCCGAATTCAATTTCGTTAGTGGCTTCACTCTTAAACCGAATCGTATTCATGACACTTCCTTAATACCACTCGAACAAGTTAATCCATTAGGAAAGAATGAATTATGATATTTATCAAGTGATAATGGAAGATTATTTGATTTATAGAAGGACCAAAGACATTGTATTTTGTTCACTCTTAAGAAGGTAAAATTACTGTAATTAAATGAAGAAGAATTATCCAAATACCGTTTATTCATTGATATTAAAACGGTTAGTTGAATAAAATGAAAGCAAGGAAGGTATAAAGCGGGATTGTTTTGCTGATTTTGGTTCTTTCAATTTTCTTCATTTATTTCTTATTCAGACACCCGTGGAATTCTGTAATAGAGTAGTCGAAGTCTGTAATGTTCCCCTATTTTTTTTTAAGTAATCCATGGATAATTTTTCTTACCTTTAATTACTCATAAAATGAATGAGTTCAGACATGGGTATTTTGGCTTCAACTCTTTAACGTAGGCTCGAGTATCGAATTTTACCGATAAAATATCGGTTAACATTAAACTCTATAGAATATAATCTAAATAGGAGTTAAAGTGAAATTTAAAAAGTACATATCGGAGCTTAAAAGGCGAAATGTATTTAGGTCTGGCATAACCTATTTAGTTGTTGCATGGTTAGTTGCTCAGGTATGCGCTGTTGTTTTTCCCGCTTTTAATGTGCCCAATTACTTTATGAAATCTTTGATTTTCATTTTGATTTTGGGTTTTCCAATTAGTTTGGTTTTGGCTTGGGTATATGAATTATCTAATAAAGGGATCAAAAAAATTGAGAATATTGAAGCGGAGAAATTAACAGCAGAAGAACCGCAACTGAACAATTACCATAAAAAGCTGGTGGTCTTACCTTTTCAAAACAATAGTTCGGATAATGATAATAACTATTTTAGTGATGGATTGACCGAAGAAATTATTGTTCGATTATCCGCTATCAAAGAATTGGATATTGCTTCGCGAAGCACTTCCATGCGGTATAAGGATTCTGAACTGAACATTGTATCACTGGGTAAGGAATTGAACGCAAGATACCTTTTGCAAGGAAGTGTACGTAAACATTTAGATGATGTAAGAATATCTGTGGATCTAATTGATGTAGAAAAGGATTCAGAACTGTGGGCTGAGATTTATCGGGGTAAGATTGCAGATGTATTTGGTATTCAGGAAAAGGTATCGAAGAGGATTGTAAAGTCCTTACAACTAAAACTTTCTAAAAAAGAAAAGGTTGCTCTAGGTAAAAAGGCAACAAAGAATAGTGATGCTTATGATGCAAACTTAAGAGCGCGAGAATTTTTGTTTAGATATACCAAAAGCTATCTGCTTTTAGCAGTGGATCTTTTTCAAAACGCAACAGAATTAGACCCTAAATACGCGAATGCCTACGCAGGAATGAGTGAGGCTTGTGCCTTATTATATGAAACGCATGATAGAAACCCTATGTGGCTTAAAAAGGCAGAAGAATCATCATTGAAAGCGTTAATTTATGACCCTAGCTCATCTGAAGCGTATAGCGCTCTTGGACTCGTTTACTATAACAAAAACTTACCCAAAGAAGCATTGCTAGCCGCTGAGAAGGCCATTTCGTTTGACCCAAATAATTTTTTTGCTTATTGGGTGAGGGGTCGTTTATTTAGAATGATGGAAAGAGATGCAGAAGCGGTAATTGATTTCAATAAAGTTTTAGAACTTAATGGAGATTTCCATTCTCCTTATGGTGATTTACAAATGGCTTATGAAACTTTACATGATGAAAAAAATCTTCAGGATACCATTGAACGCGCTGCATTGTTTTACCCATCTTATTTGCTTCATCACGCAGATGACTCTCGTGCACATCAATTTTATGCCTTTACATTGAAACGACTCGGGCGTTTGGAAGAAGCCAAAAAAGAAATGCGTAAAGGGATTGAGCAAAATCCCAATGACCCCATTATAATTTATAATGCTGCTTGTTTTTATACGTTAATTAAGGATAATAAAACGGCTATTGAAAACCTTAAAAAAGCGATAAAAAATGGGTTTGGAAATTTTGATTACCTCAAACACGACCCAGACCTTCTGGGCTTACAAAAGGAGCCCGATTTCATTGCTTTAGTAGAAGGCAAATAGTAGATGCAGAAGGAGTATAAACGCTCCTTTTTAGTACAACTTAAATTTCTAATTAGTCATCTATTGCGGTTTCAGGAGGATTATTTTTTTTAAGAAAATGACTAATAATAAAAAGAATCCCTACAATTAAGAATGGAATAGTGATGGATAAAATAATTCCAAGACTCATCCAAATAGAGTCGTTCATTTTATAATTATGCAAAAACACAATTGGACTCAATCCCAGGCTAATTAGCACAAAGATGAAGCCACCAATGAGTTCCCATTTCCATGCTACAATAAGAAATAAGATGAGTATAAACGATGGAATGAGATGAATGATGAAATCACCAATCTGCTGCCAGATAGAAAGTTCAGATGAAAATGCATCAGCCGCAAATAAACTAACAAAAAGAATGGCTAAAATGCAGATAACCCGTGGTAACCAATGAAATACTTGAATGGATGTTTTCATTTTTATTTTGTTTTAAATTCAAAATGGAGTTTCCCAAGGTTAAATTTAATACTATTTTGGTTTAGAATGATTCTAATTTACCTCAGGTGATCTTTAACGGGTGGTCATTGCTCAAAATAAAAATCTAGTATATGAGGCGCAAAAGAAAAGAGGGAATGAAGGGGAAGCCAAGAAAAAAAACGTATAAAATGCAAAAAGCCAGTAAATCAACGATTTACTGGCTTTTTAGCGGTCTGGACGAGACTCGAACTCGCGACCCCCTGCGTGACAGGCAGGTATTCTAACCAACTGAACTACCAAACCAATTTTGCGGTTCAGGTATTCTAAACATCCCGATAGCTATCGGGAGAACACCACACCTCCCGATAGCTATCGAGATTATTTCAAATCGAGCTTTTCAACTCTTCCAAATCCGTTACCGATTTTGGTGCGACAAAAGTAATATTAATTTCTACTTTGCAAATAAGTATTGTAAAAAAAATAAACTTTTTTCACCTCTAAAAACATTCTTTTAAAATTTACATTCCTATATGCTGAAATGGCTATTTATTTGAAATGCAAAAGCCCAAGAAAAATTCTTGGGCTTTTGCTGAATTAATTACTTTACTTCTGTAGTGGTAACTAGGGGTAAGGGATAGTTAACGTACATTTTTGCTACATCTTTATTGATGTTGTCCTCTCTATTTCCTCTGTCACCCGTTATTTCTCCTTGTGCAACACCTTCCCACATAAGTTTTTTTGAAGATGATTCGAATTGGTCGATAATTACGGTTCCTACTTGGTAGTTATAGGAGGAAGTTGTGGTTGTTCCACCGCCACCATAAGGATAACCATAACCATATCCAAAACCACCATATCCATAGTATCCCATTCCACCGTAATAATTGGTATAAGAAGTGGTTCCTGTTTTAGTTTCAACAATAACGTGAAACCCAATCATACTATCACCAATACCATCTACTCTTTTCATGCCTCTTTTAGTAAGTTCATTTGAAACAGCAGTTTCTAATCTTCTTCTATCCAGCTCATTTACAATTGCAGCACTTTCTTCATTCCATTTTAAGAATCCAAAAGTTTTGATTTTTGTAAAATCCATTTCCTTATCATAATCCGTAGTAATGCTTATTGAACTTCCGCAACCTGCGCCAACAGTTAAAAAAAGCGCCACGGCTATAAATACTAACTTTCTCATTTCTTGAATTTTGTTTGTGCTAAATTAGCTATTAATTTTTACAATTTTCCGGTTACTTTTCCTAAAATTTCGGCCTCCAGAGCTAGGGCTGTATCTTCCATTTCAGCACCTTTTTTAAGCATTTCACCTTTGAAGAACTCGTCTTTTAGTCCAGCAGCATTAATTTTAACATTTAAATACGCCCCCATTACAGCAGTACGTGCGCATAATGCGCCAACAGCCGAATCTGATAACGAGGATTGCATTCCTATGTCAACCATGGCATTCATTACTTCCATAGAGGCAAGTGCATTTTCCATTACATGAATTGGGACTTCAATTGCGTATTTAGTCGCGTCTTCGATGGCCTGGACACGCATTTTATTTTCTTCTTCGGTTCCTTTTGGGAGTCCAAAAGCATCCATGATTTTATTGAAGGCTTTCGTGTCTTCATCTACCAAAGCCAATAGTTTTTCTTTGATATAGGCACCTTCAACAGCCCATTCAGAGAATTCTTCCCAACGGGCATCCCATCCTCTTTTGTGAGCTGAAAGGTTGGCGACCATAGTTCCTAAAGAAACGCCTAACGCACCAACATACGCAGAGATTGATCCACCACCAGGAGCAGGTGATTCGCCAGCGGTTTCATTGGCAAATTCTCTCAAATTCATGTTCAAAAGTGGAGTAGCAGTAGGGTCACGTAACACGTATTCAATAATTTTTTCGTTCGGATTGAACGGTTTTAAATCATCTAATCCTAACGATTTAACTGCAATTTTAATTTTTTCCTCCTCAGAGATTCCCAATGAACGTTCTTGCTTACGTAAAAAGTAATCGGCAGCATCTAACATAGCTTGTAGCGGAATTAAGCCAATTAATTCTGAGCCTGTTACACGAATACCTCTTTCTTGCGCAGCTATAACTGTTTTATCAAATGCCTCATGAACAGAGGTTATACTGATATTTGTTAGATTGTAAGAAATTTGCGCAATACCGTATTCTTCAATGTACCATCCAATACCTTTAACAGCTTTCAATTGCCCAGGAATTTTTACCGGTTCACCATTCGCATCGGTAACTACTTTTCCGGTAACAGGATTTCCTTCTCGTTTTATTCTACCGGCTTCACGCATATCAAACGCAATGGCGTTCGCTCTTCGTGTAGAGGTCGTATTCAGATTGATGTTGTATGCAACCAAGAAATCACGTGATGAAATGGCAATTGCACCAGAGCCCTTAACACGCGCATTAAATTCAGCAGGGCCAAAATCTGGTTTCCATTCTGGATTCACTAGTTTTTCTTTTAATCCCTCGTACTCACCAGATCTACAATTAGCCAAGTTTTTTCGTTTTTCTTGGGTAGCTGCATTTTCGTAAAAGTAACCAGGTATTTCCAACTCCTCACCAACGCGTTTCCCAAGTTTATGGGCATATTTTGCGGTTTCTTCTAATGAGATATTGGAAATTGGAACTAGTGGACACACATCGGTTGCTCCAAACCGGGGATGCTCACCATGATGTTGACTCATATCAATAAGTTCCGCTGCTTTTTTAATAAGTCTAAAAGCCGCTTCAATTACGGGTTCAGGTTCGCCCACAAAGGTTATAACCGTTCTGTTTGTTGCTGCTCCTGGGTCAATATCTAAAAGTTTAACCCCTTCAACTGTTTCAACGATATGGGCAATTTCATTGATTTTATCTAAATCGCGGCCTTCACTGATATTCGGAACGCATTCTATTAATTGAGTTGTCATTTAATTTAATTTTTTGTGTGGCAAAAGTAGTTCGGTAGAGCCAAAGGAATGATAAATATTTACGCATTTAAAATGCTTAATATCTTAAGGAATAGATACGGTATTAAACTTTTTTCCAATAAAATTGTGATGAGAAAAATTTAGTTGGTTGGAAATAACTTCTATCTGGCTAATGCTTACAGTTTGCAATCCATTTCCTCGGTTCATTGAGATAGCGTTTTCAATTTCACCATTACCGCCAAATTGATGAAAATTTAGCATGGTTTGCAAATCAATATTATTTTGTTTCAAACATTCATCAAACCATTGTTCCCGTTGCGATCTTATTTCTTTACTATAGAGAGTAGAAGATGACCAAATATGCGGAGTAGTAAAGTCTAATGTCTTAATATATTTCGATTGCCCATCCCATCTTAACTCATATATTTTTTTGGCTTCTGTATGAAATTGTACCAATGTAAATGGCTCGATTTGATTTAAGTCGTAGTTTTTTTCAAATTCCAATAAGTCTCCAAACGCAAACGTATCTAGTAAAATTATACCTCTACTTAGTCTGTAGGGAGGCCGATGTTTGTGCTTTTCGAAAGCTCCATTGAGTAAAACGGAAATTTTTCCAGAGGCACTAACCGCAATCCAAGTACCACCAGCCATAGGGTCCTGAGGGAAATAGACCTTCCCACTTTTAGTTTTTGAATGTACCGGAAATAGACTGTTTCCTCGACTAATGTGTTCATCCCGGTTAGATGAAATGATGATATTATCAGATTGAGGGACAAAAGTTAGTGTGCACATTTTTGTTTTGCGATGAAGACAATTTAAATAGCAAATATTCTACAAAAATAAAGGTTATCAACAATTTCGGTAGGAAAACCCATGACTTTTGTTCTAATTTTAAAAGCCTAGATAAGCTTATTTTGTTAGATTAATTAACTATTTAACACATATACTATGAAAAAATCTATTTTATTGTTTGCGGGTGTATTCGCCCTTTCAATGACTGGTATTTCTCAAGAAGAAACCTTTAAACCAGTTGCAGGAATGAGTTCACTTGAGGTGACTTTTGATCCTTCTGCTATTTTCAATGCAAGTAGTCCAGGCTCTACTTTTGCTTTACCATCCATTAATAACATGAATAATGGGATTAAGTACAGAATGTGGTTAGGAGATAAAGTAGCCGCTAGAGGAACATTTTTATTAGGTCTTCAAAACACTACAGTTGCTACCCAATTAATTAATTCTGGAGGTGAAATAGTGGACGCTAAGGATACGTATTTTGAATGGGCTGTGCAATTTAGACCGGGTACTGAGTTTCATTTTGAAGGTACGAAAAGACTTTCTCCATACATTGGTGGAGAGTTGATTTTAGCCTTTGGATCTAATAAATACACTACGGAGTCTCTAGATATAAGTGATGCCATTGTAGAATCTTATGTGAAAAATGGTTCAAGTGATTTTAACGGAGGTGGTCTTCCATGGATGTATCTTAATGGCTTTTCTGTGGGTATTGGCGGTTTAGCTGGATTTGATTATTACGTAGCTAAAGATTTATATTTAGGACTAGAGATAAATTATGCTTTTGTGTATAACAAACCATTTAACGTTGAATCTCAAGTAGCTGGTTCTGATGCAGTAACAACTAAAACTGGAAACAATTGGTATTTGAATCCATCAGCGGGTGCAAATCTTAGATTGGGTTGGAATTTCTAAATATTTTATAAGGAATTTTTGTAGATTCCTATCTATGAAGAGCATCCGTATTTATACGGGTGCTTTTTTTATTTCTAAATGCGACATTTCTCACGTACGTATTTCAAAACTCCCATTACATTTGATACCATAAAAATCAAGTTGACATGGATACAACAAACAAAGCATTTGATACGAAATTGATTCACGGAGGTGATTTTGAAGATGCATTTGGTAGCGCAGTTACCCCTATTTATCAGACTTCCACGTTTGCATTTAAAAGTGCCGAGCATGGGGCTACATTGTTTAAAGGCAAGGAGAAAGGATATATTTATACCCGACTTAATAATCCTACTATTGAAGCTTTAGAAAACAAATTAGCCCAATTAGAAAATGGTTTTGGAGCTATTGGTTTTGCCTCCGGAATGGCAGCTGTAACCACCGTTTATGCAGCCTTTTTGAAAGGTGGCGACCATATGGTGAGTTCCAGTGCTATTTACGGTCCGAGCAGGGGAGTTATGGAATCTGTTTTTGCAGGCTTTGGAGTTGAATCAACGTATGTGGATACTTCCAATATCGATAATATTAGAAAAGCTATTCGTCCGAATACGAAAATGTTATATATCGAAACCCCTGCGAATCCAACTATGACCTTAACCGATATTCAGGAAGCGTGTATCCTTGCGCACAAGCACAATATGGTTGTCGTGGTTGACAATACTTTTAGTAGTCCATACTTGCAAAAACCTTTAGAATTGGGTGCCGATGTGGTGCTGCATTCCCTTACCAAATTTATTAATGGTCATGCCGACATCGTTGCAGGTGCCGTAATCGTAAAAAACAAAGAATTATATCCGAAAATTCGAAAAACCATGATAATGATGGGTGGGAATATGGATCCTCATCAAGCATATATGGTTATTCGGGGTGTTAAAACCTTATCATTACGGATGGAAAGGGCCCAAGAAAGCGCGTTGAAAATTGCACGATTTTTAGAAAATCATCCGAAAGTGGCCTGGGTTAAATATCCAGGTTTGGAATCCTTTCCTCAAAGGGAATTAGCTGTAAAACAAATGACTGGCTTTGGTGCGATGATAAGCTTTGAACTTAAAGGTGGCCTAAACGCAGGTGTTACCATGATGAATAATGTGCACCTTGCATTGCTTGCAGTATCGCTCGGAGGAGTGGAAACTTTGATTCAACATCCTGCATCTATGACCCATTCTAGCATAAGCAAGGAAAGTAGAGAAGAAGCTGGAATTGCGGATGGTTTAGTCCGTTTTTCTGTAGGAATTGAGGATGTTGAGGATATTATTGAAGATCTTGCATTGGCGTTGAAACCTGTTAAATAATAGTGTGAATTTATTGTGAAATTCCCGTATCAGAATTCTATTTCTTGGCGTACTTTCGCATCGCTTTTGGTTCTCTTCGGAGATTAAAAGGGAATTTCGTGAAAATCGAAGACTGTTCCCGCAGCTGTAAGTTTCAAAGAGCAATTTGTATACGCTCTACTTTTCTAAATAGTACCACTGAACGTCACTTGACGCTCGGGAAGGTTTTAGAAGATGAAACAAGTCAGAAGACCTGCCTTTAGCCAAACAATTTTGCTTTCGGGATAAAAGCAAGGGTTCAAGGTTCACGGGGTATCTTCCTCTTTCTTGCGTCCTTCTGGAATCCCTAATTATTTTACACTATTTAAAATTTTTAGGATGAACAAATTTTACATTTCATTTTTCGCGATTATCTTTTCGCTGGGGTTACATGCGCAAAACGTAACCAAAGGAGCTATTTTTACTACAGGTGGCAATTACAATGCTCCAGGTAATTTCGTTAAATTATATGCGTATGACATTGACCAGTTGGATTATTCGGTGGTTGACTCGGTTTTAGGTGATTTTTCGAATCATGTAATATCTGATGGTCATTATGCCTATATGCATGTGGGTAGAGGAGGTAGCCATCCTTTAGGTGGTGATCGAATTTTTAAATACGATTTATTGAATCAAACGTACCAAGCTATTGACTCCACAGAGCAATTAATGGGGTTTAAGAAATTTGAAATTATTGGTGATCGTCTGCTAATAACCCGAGGTTATCCTGCTACTTCGGAATTCGTAAAGGTTCTTGATAAAAATGATTTATCAACGGTTTTATATTCAGATGCAAACATTGAAGGCGTTTGTGATGGAATTGCAGTTGCAGATAACAAGGCATTTGTTGCATCTACAAATCTAGGAGATTCAGGAGTGGTTAATGTGATTGATTTAGGAGCAACTATTTCGAATTTAGGCGCGTATACATTAGATACTTTGTCTAGCGGAGCAAAAGATATTTTCATGGAAAATGGGATGATTTATATGACCAGTCTGCGATACAACTTGAATTACACGGTTAAATATGCGGGTGTTACCCGATTAAATTTAGCCGATTCAACTTTCACTACGGATACTATTGGATTATCAAATGCCGCAGGGTTTGATTATTTAAATGGTTTGATTTTAGGTGACTTTGGAAATCCGTTAGAAACATACAATACGCTTACAGGTAACCGAAATTTGGTTTTCAATGCGTATCCGACTGCGGCTAAATTTGATCCAAATTCTGGGTCGTTACTTGTGCAAACGACCGATTATTTCAGCTTTGGGGAAGTTATCTATTATGATAATACTGGAAATCCGATAGACACTATTGAAACGGACGTTGCCGGTTCTGCAATGTCTGTAGTTACAAACTATATTCCTACGGCTGTAAACGATACTGTTAATGGTGGCGCTCTTCAACCAAGTGATATATCATATTTTGATGTTGTAGCAAATGACTTTGATATGGACGAAGATATAATTACGTTGGACACATTATTAAATCAACCAATTGGAGGCGCAGTTGTTGAAATTGTTGGCGATTCTATTAAGTTAACCAATGCATCTCAATTAATTGATAAGGTGTATTACGTTATTTCTGATCCTTGGGGAGATTCAGATACCGCATTTATTAGTTTTGTTTTGATTGGTTCTGTAAAGAATATTGAAAAATCCCTGGCTTCCGTATATCCAAACCCAGCTCATCGCAATTTAAATATTTCAACTCCATTTGGAGTTATTAACAGTGTTCGAGTAGCAGATTTGAGCGGTAAAAATATATTATTAGATGAATCTAATGATAGTACCGTATCTGTTGATTTATCTACGTTTTCGACAGGAATTTATTTTGTAAAAGTGGAGGTGAATGGTGTTTTTGAGATGCATCGAGTAGTTGTTTATTAATGGTGTTATGAGATATATTTTTAGTTGATTTTGGCTATAATGAAGAATTTATTTTCTGTTTTATGTATGTTTTTTCTAAGTTCTAGCGCATTCGCTCAAGGGCCATTTTCCCCTGCAGCAGATTCTATAGGTTCGAATGCAATTCATAAAGATTCCAACATAATTTTTAGTTGGGTTAGCAATTGTTCTGTAACACGCGGGCTCCAAAATATTACAAATATTTCGGGTCCTTTTGCAAATGTTGGAGACGAAACATTTGTTTCTGGAAAAGCTGATGGTTCGGTTGTGAGTCTAGGGGATGGTGGTTATGCCATAATTGCTTTAAACAACCCTTTAGTCAATCATGATGGATATGATTTTGCTGTATTTGAAAACGGATTTTATGATGTGGTGAATAGTGGATATTTTTTGGAATTAGCTTTCGTTGAAATCAGCTCAAATGGGGTTGATTTTTTTAGATTTCCTAATGAATCCTTAACTCCCATAGAAATTCAAACCAGTACTTTTGAAACGACTGATCCCACACAAATTAATGGATTTGCAGGCAATTTCAAAGCCAGTTATGGAACACCATTTGATTTGCAATTTATGGATACGGTTCTCGGAATTGATATTAATAACATTACTCATCTTAAAATAATTGATGTAGTGGGTACTATTGATTCTGCTTATGCCTCTTACGATAGTTATGGCAGAATTATCAATGATCCGTATCCAACTGATTTTGGACCTGGAGGGTTTGATTTAGATGCGGTAGCTTTAATTGATTCTTCGTTAGTAAATTCTGTTTTTTCATTACCCATTTTACGTGTTAAAATGTACCCTAACCCAGCAGAAAACACATTGAATTTTACTGGAAATGTGAATTTCTCTATGGTATCTATTCACAATGTTTTGGGTATTTTAGAACTGCAAGAACCCATAATTCAAAACCAATTGGATGTTTCTGCCCTTTTACCCGGAGTTTATATTTTGAATATTCAGTCCAAAATGGGAGTTTATTCAACGAAATTTCTAAAACTGTGAAAGGTGTAATTGGAATAGTATTGTGCTGCATTTTTCCAGTAATTGGAATTTCGCAAATTCAAGATTCAATCCAACTACATTCTGTTATTGTTTCAGCAGAAAGAACATCCGGAATTCCTGGATTGAAATCGGTGGAAATTGATTCATCCGTAATTGCGTTTACCCAAATTCAAAACCTCGGCACTCTTTTACAAAATCAAAGCAGTATAAATATCAAAACATACGGCTCTACGGGCATTCAAACGCCCTCGTTTAGAGGAATGAGTTCATCGCATACCAAAGTATATGTGAACGGCCTGGATGTGAGCCCTGGAAGTTTAGGTCAAAATGATTTGAGTATTTTCCCTGTCTTTTTATTTAGCGGTGTGGCTATTAAATATGGGAATTCGGCTTACACCGAAGGAATTGGAGCCATCGGAGGTGGGATTTTATTGGAAACAAATTCATCTAGCGTGCAAAAATTTAATCTGGTTACGGGTTTTTCTCTAGGGAGTTTTGGTAAAAAAATAGCAAATTTTGAACTGGGATTTAAAAAGGGGAAATGGGGGAGCGTATCACGGTTTGTGTACCAGGAGGCGAAAAATGATTTCGAGTATGTGAATGAAGCTCAGCGTGGTTATCCAATAGAAAAACAAACCCATGCGGAGAATTCTCTAAATGGTTTTTCTCAAAACTTCACCTATGATGTAAATTCAAAAAACCAAATATGGGCCATGGTTTTAGGTACGTTTTCTAAACGCGATTTACCAAAATACATGACAAGTCTAGCAGAGTCTCAACAATCGCAAAAAGATGATATTGTAACCTCTCAATTAGGATGGAAGAATTTTGGTGAAAAATCAAAATCCCAAATGGTAATGGGATATAATTGGTCGAGTCTGAATTACACCGATTCCGCATCAAATATTTATTCAACAACGGTAAATCAAAAAATTCAATTTCGTGAAAACTACGATTTGAACCTAAATGCCAATTGGGCTTTAAATACCCGGTTAAATATTGAATATGCATCGGCAGATAATTTGAACTATACGGGTTCTAACCAGATGTTTCAAACTTCTCTTTTGGCGGGTGTAAATGGACATTTGACCTCAAAATGGGAATTAGGAGCGTTTATTCAGCCTACCGTAAGTCGCGATCAGTTCGTTTGGTTACCCATGGTAAGTTTGGCCTTTTTACCTACTTCGAATAAACATCTTGTTATTGGCCTAAATGTATCACAGAATGCACATTTTCCTACTTTGAATGATTTGTATTGGGTACCTGGGGGAAATCCTGACTTGTTACCAGAAATGGCCACAAATGGTGAATTGAATGTGCATCTCGATAAAAAATTCAAAAAGAACTATTTGTTTGATATGGATGTTTCTGGGTTTTATGGGAACGTAGATAATTGGATTTTATGGCAACCTTCTAATCAGGCATTTTGGGAGGCACAAAATGTAAAAACAGTCAAACATCAAGGAATTGAAACCCAAATAGAACTGGCTAAAAATATCCAAAATTGGAAACTAGGAATTTCTGGTTCCTATCAATTTGTAGAAGCTACAAATGAGAATGTATCAGACGCAAGTTTAGGTAAACAACTTATTTATACACCCAAAAACTCCGGAAATGGAAGGGTATCTATCGGTTATAAAAAAATTGGTTTGAATGTGGTGTATAATTATACGGGTATTCGCTATTTAACAACCGATAACTCATCGTATTTGCCCTCGTATAATGTTTTGGACTTAGTATTTCAATACCACATTGATTGGGCCAATAAGCACAGAATCAATGTACAAATCGATATAAATAATGTTTTAAACGCGGAATATATGTCGGTAGCTTGGTTGCCAATGCTAGGGATTAATTATTTACTTTCGGTACGTTATACTTTGAATTAATTCAACTTTCATGGGGAAATCAATTTTTAAAACTTTCAAATTTTCATTATCCATTAATTGGTTTTTTAGGGTATGGATGGGCTTATACATTTTGGGGTTTTATGGTTGTAAAGTAAATCACCCAACACCGGAACAACCGATGGAACCTATGGTAGGAGAGAATCGGGTAATAATTCTGAATGAGGGGAATTTCATGTTCGGTAATGGGTCGATTTCTGTTATAGATAAAAAAACGGGTTCTGTTACCAATGATGTGTATCAATCTCAAAATGGTGTGCCTCTTGGGGATGTTCCGCAATCCATGATCCAATATAACGGATTAGGATACATCGTTGTAAACAATTCGGGTAAAATTGAGGTAGTGGATTTAAAAGATTTCTCGTCTGTAAAAACCATTTCGGGATTTACATCGCCACGACAAATGACTATTGTAAATCAAAATCCTTTATTAGCATGGGTAACGGATTTGTATGCGAATAAAATTTGGGAAATAGATTTACAAGCTGGAATTATCCAAAGAGAAATTCCTTTGATGGGGTGGAGCGAGAATATTTTTTATTCGAATTCTGAAGTATTCATATTAAATAAATCAGACAGTGTAATTCATGTTTTGGATGCCAACACAGGAGCTTTGAAAACCACATTAAATGTGGGTGGTTCGATAATAGATTTTAAGCAATGGAGTTCGTCTGAATTGATGGTATTATCTAAAAAGGGATTGTATAAATTGGATATGGATTTAGTTAGCTTTCTTCCCGTTTACAGTTTTGATTCCTCTAGAACAGCATTGAGAATGGCGGTGGATACTGTTCAGGAATTAGTGTATTTCATAGATAATGACGTTTTTGTTTTTGATCCATCTTCACTTCAACCAAAAGTTGAGGTGTTTTTATCTAAATCACTGGTTTTTAGTTTTTATGGATTAGAAGTGGATTCAGAAAATAACAGCGTTTATGTGACGAACACTAAAGATTTTGTTCAAAAAGGAGAAGTAATTGCTCTGGATGTGAACGGAAATGAATTAGCCAAATATTTGGTTGGAGTCAACCCGCAGTTTTTGGTGTTTGACTAGGTACAATTTGATATTAAAAAACCTCAAATCATCCGACCTTAGTGAGGTCAATTTGCATTAAAAAACGGAATTATATCTTGGCTTATTTAGTACCCTTTTCTTAATTATAAACCCATAGGGTACTGTACCTATTTTGGGGGGTAACGCTTTATCTCGAATTACAGGGTTCATTGTTATTGCCATCGGAATAGAGTTTATTATTTCTGCAACCTTAAATTTTATTTCCTTGATTTAATTTGTAATAATCCATTTCAATATTGTGTAGCTAGGGTTGAGAATAACCGTAGCTTCGCACAGGTCTATTGAAGTATTACAACAAATTAATTCTATGCATAAATTCATTGTTAACCAAACGCAAAATATTGTAGATGTAATTCATGATAATTTTGGTGTAGAAACCTCTATAGCGGTATTGC
>JBFFMY010000039.1:0-26360 GCA_041563475.1 Salibacteraceae bacterium | reverse complement strand
TCAATTTTGGATAACTCCGTACCCAATTTCTGATACTGTTCTTTAATACTATCACGTTTGGTAGTCAATTCAGTCAGATAATCTTCATTACTTCCAGGAGAACACGCCACCAATGAAAATGCGGCAATTATGTATATATATATTTTCATGATATTTTTTTTAGAAAGATGAGGTTTAGTAATTGCTTAAAATTTTATCCATTGCAGAACGAGCATTTATCATTTGCATAATTGCTTGTACGTATGTTCCTTGGATTTGAAAAAATTGAATTTGAGCGTTTGCAAGATTTAAAGAGGAGGACATGCCCTCTTGATATTTTATAGTTTCCTTAGACACGATTCGTTGGACCAATTCCATATTGTTTTTCGCATTTTTATATTGATCCACCGAAAATTGATATTCAGATTTTTTGGTGAGGAATTCAACCATTAATCCTTCCTCGGCCATTTTTGAGTCAATTTGCGACTTTTGCCAATTCAGTTCCGCTTGTTGCTTAACATAGGTTCTTTGAAAACTACTAAAAATGGGTACATTTAATTGTAAACCCCAAACGGATGAAGGAAACCATAAATCGCCATTAAGCGACATATCATTACTTTGATATGTTTGTTTGTATTGATAAAAGGCATTTAAAGAAGGCATAAATTGCGCTTTCTCATTTTTTAGGTTAAGGAGTTGTAGTTCTTGATTATTTACGGCAATTTGAAGGTCAATATGCTGATTTACATCAAAAGGTTGATTCACGATAGTAGAATCATTTCCGTAAGAGATTATGTAAGTTAAACTATCGGTGAGTGCTATTGATTTTTGTGTCTCAACACCCATTTGAAATTTCAAAAAGTTTTCGGTAATCAGACGTAATCTATCCGCTCTATTGTATTCAATTTCAGCTGACTGTACTAAAATAGTTAACTGATCAACATCTTGCTCTTGTGCGAATCCACTTTCATACAAAGCTTTCGTTTCGTCCAAAGTTTGTTCTAAATACTCTTTATTGCTTTTGATGGTTTCAAAATTTTCAACAGCAATTATCACATTACCGTAGGCGGTGGTAACATCGTTTTTAATTTCTCGCTCAGACTTGACAAGTCTTTTTTCACTCATCGCACGGTATGCTTTTGCGGCTTGTAATCCTACAATATAGGACCCATTGAAAATAAGTTGACTTGCATTTATGGCTCCTCCCATATTGTAATCGGTTCCAAACTGAACAGGGGATACTTTTCCGCTAGATGGATCTGTAAAATCTGGAATCAATGAGGTTGGGAGTTCGATGAAATTGGAGAAATCACCCACCGCATTAATTTGTGGTAAACCTATGGCCGTTACTTCTTTCATCCTTTTATCGGCCATTTGTTGGTCTATCCCAGCTTTCCGTGTATAGTAACTATGTTCTACAGCGTATGCCCTAGCTTGGTCTAGGCTAAATTCCAAAGATTCGGATTGGCCAAATATGTTCCCATTGGAAATAGCTGATATAAATACGATGAGTTGAATTAATTTTCTCATGAATTTTCGCTTAAATATGTATTAATTAATTGAATGCCTTTTTCATTGGCAATTCCGCGTATGTGGTAATTAAATATTTCCATATAATAGTCGGTTATTGAAAGTTCACCGTGTTGCGATATGGAATCTTGAAAAATGCCTTGAATGATAGATAAATACAAGTGGGCGATTACGTCAATATTCATTGATTTTCTGTAAATACCCTCTTCGATTCCTCTTTTTAAATTTTTTTTGGTTAGATCTAAAATGGTTTCGTTTTCAAATTTTTGGAGAAGATCCCAAGCATCAGGATGATACCTTTTCATGTCGTAAAACACAGACGGCTGGATGCTTTTCATTTTGTCACTGGCCACACGACTGAAACCAATAAGTTCTTCAATTGCATTGTTAGATGAACTACAAGCCTCAGAAATGGCACATTCATTTTTAATAATTTGGGATTCCATACACTGAAATACCAAATCATTTTTATCCTTTACATAATTGTAAAGCGTTTTGGTAGAAATACCAAGCCTACTGGCCATATCACTCATCGTTAAACTCTTGATCCCGTAATTCAAGAAAATTTCCGATGCCTTATTAATAATATAATCTGCTTTCATCATTTGGGCGACAAAAGTAGTAAGACTTTGAGATTAGGAAACATTTTTTGTGTAAAATGTTTCCATTGAGAAAAAGACTCGTAAAATTCCGTTAAAATGTTTATTAACAAGTATTTAAAGGGTTTAAAATGGATTAAAAACAAGTTGAATTCTACCTTAGCTAAAGTTTTTTAACTGAAATAATGAGCTATAGGAAGAGTGGAAGTGATTATCTCACGAGAGTTCCAACATTTTCACCTTTGGATAATTTGATTAAATTTCCTCCAGAATCCATGTCAAAAACAATAATTGGCAATCCATTTTCCTTACATAATGCAAAGGCGGTTAAGTCCATTACATTTAATCCTTTATCAATACATTCTTGGTAAGAAACGGTATCGTATTTTTTGGCTGTAGGATCTTTTTCTGGGTCTGCAGAATAAATTCCATCTACTCGGGTTCCTTTGAGCATAACATCTGCACTAATTTCACTTGCGCGTAATGCAGCAGCAGTATCCGTAGTGAAAAATGGATTTCCTGTACCTGCTCCAAAAATAACTACTCGACCTTTTTCTAAATGTCTCGTTGCCCGTCTTTTGATAAATGGCTCAGCAATTTGTTCCATTTTTATGGCAGACAACAACCTTGTTTGAACCCCACATGCCTCAAGGGAGGATTGAAGTGCCATACTATTAATCATGGTGGCTAACATACCCATATAATCACCTTGCACACGATCTATTGCACCATCTTCTTCTTGAATTCCTCTAAAAATATTACCTCCACCAATTACAATAGCAACCTCAACTCCATTTTCGGTCAATTGTTTTATTTCTTTTGAGTATTTAGCGAGGCGTGTATGGTCAATTCCAAATTGTTTATCACCCAAAAGTGATTCTCCGCTAAGTTTTAAAAGGATGCGATTAAATTTCATGTGTAATTTTTGAAGAAGATTTTAAGGTGGAAAATTAGGACAAAAAAAAAGAGAGATTGTTATCAATCTCTCTTTTTTAATATTGTTCAGCTTAGGACAACGAAACGCGAGTGAACTCGGTTGCCGTTAGGCCTTTGCTTACACTGTCCAAATATTTTTGAACAGAAAGTTTATTGTCTTTAATATACTCTTGGTCTAACAAAGTAGCTTCTTTGAAAAATTTACCTAAACGACCTTGAGCAATTTTATCTGCCATAGCCTCTGGTTTACCTTCTTGAATAGCTAAATCTCTTCCAATTTCAATTTCTTTATCAATTACACTTTGTGGAATTGAATCTTTATTCAATGCAACTGGATTCATTGCAGCAATTTGCATTGCAACGTTTTTTCCCGCTTCTGTTACCGCATCACCATCTTGGTTTAAACCAACTAGTGTTGCCACTTGGTTGCCTGGGTGATTGTATGCGATTACAGCTGGTGCAGTAATAAAGTTTACAGAAGTCAAATCTAACTTCTCACCAATTCTTCCGATTTGGTTTGTAATTTCATCCGCTATAGTTGTTCCTTCAAAGGCTTGACCTTTCAATTCTTCAACTGATTTAGATTCTGTATTTAATGCAGTTTCCGCAATTTTCGAAACTAATGAAAAGTAATTGTCATTTTTAGCTACGAAATCTGTTTCGCAATTTAAACGAACAACAACACCTTTATTTCCGTTAGATAATGCAATTGCCAAACCTTCGCTTGCTTCATTATCGCCTCTTTTTGCAGCAACTTTTTGACCTTTTTTTCTAAGGATTTCGATTGCTTTTTCTGCATTCCCCTCAGCTTCCACTAAGGCTTTTTTACAATCCATCATACCTGCGCCAGTTTGTTTACGCAAGTTGTTTACTTCTGTAGCAGTTATTTTAACCATTATAGAAATTTAATAATATTATTATTCAGCAACAGCTTTATCAGCTGGTGCTTTTTTAGATTCTTTTTCATCAGCGTCTTTATCCGATTTTGAATTAGAACGCTCGTTCAAACCTTCAACAATTGCATCGGCTAAATGACCAACAATTACATCAATAGATGAAGATGCATCATCGTTAGCTGGAATAGGGAAATCAATTAAGTTAGGGTTTGTATTTGTGTCAACCATTGCAAAGGTTGGAATACCTAATTTAATGGCTTCTGAAGTTGCAATGTTTTCACGGTTTATGTCCACAATAAAAACGGCAGCTGGTAGACGAGTTAAGTCTTTAATAGGACCTAAATTTCGATCTAATTTCTCCCGTTGACGACTCATCATCAAACGCTCACGCTTTGCAATGTTTGTAGAATTTGGATCAGCCAACAATTTGTCGATATGGTCCATTTTTCTAATTGCTTTACGAATAGTAGCGAAATTGGTTAACATACCCCCTGGCCAACGCTCAGTAACGTAAGGCATGTTAGCTCTTTCTGCATGCTTAGCAACAATTTCTTTTGCTTGTTTTTTTGTAGCCACAAACATGATTTTACGACCTGATTTTGCCATTTGTTTCATGGCAGCAGCAGCTTCGTCAAGTTTAGCTTGTGTTTTATTTAAGTCAATGATATGGATTCCGTTTTTCTTCATGAAAATGTACGGAGCCATTCTTGGATTCCACTTACGCGAAAGGTGTCCAAAGTGTACACCTGCTTCCATAAGTTCTTTATAAGATACTTGAGACATTTATTATTTTTTTATTTTGTTCACTTTCTTTTTACCCAGCGGCAACAAACAAGTAGTGTTAAAAACAGTCTTGAATGTTTAGATTCTGAACCCAGAAACGGATTAACGTTTTGAGAATTGGAATTTTTTACGCGCTTTTGGTTGACCGAATTTCTTACGTTCAACCATTCTTGGATCTCTGGTCATTAAGCTTTCTGCTTTAAGCAACGGCTTATATTCTGCATCAATTTTCACTAATGCTCTTGCAACAGCCAAACGAATTGCTTCAACTTGTCCTGTTGTTCCACCACCTTTAACATTCACCTTAAGATCATATTTCTCTACAGTTTCTGTTAATTCAAATGGTCTGTATAACTTAGCTCTTTGAGTAGCTAATTGAAAAAAGTTTTCAGGTGTACGGCCGTTAATTACAACTGCTCCGTTTCCTGGAGTGAGGTAAACACGAGCTACCGAACTTTTTCTTCTTCCGAGTGCGTTAATAATTTCCATATTATAATTCTACTTTTGTCGGTTTTTGCGCTTCGTGAGCATGCTCAGTCCCTGCATATACATGCATATTAGTAAATACAGATCTTCCTAATTTATTTTTAGGAAGCATCCCTTTAACTGCAGCTTCAAAAACCTTAGTAGGTTTTTTCTCCATAACTTGATCCGCAGTCAAAGTTCTTTGACCACCTGGATATCCCGTATGTCGGATATAAGTTTTGGTAGTAGCTTTCGTACCAGTTAAACGAATTTTGTCAGCATTTAAAATGATAACATAGTCTCCTGTGTCTGAATGAGGAGTGAAAGTTGGCTTATGCTTACCTCGAAGCAATTTAGCAACTTCTGATGCAGCACGACCCAAAATTTGGTTCTCTACATCAATAATCAGCCACTTTTTGTCAGCTGATTCTTTGTTGACCGATTTGGTCTTGTAACTTAAAGTATCCAATGTGTTACGCTTTAATTCAATTCATTAATCCAATCCCCCGAAAAATCGGGCTGCAAAGATAGATTTTAAATCATTTCCTGCAAGTGGTTATTAACAATGAATTTAAAACATTTATTAATAGGGCTAATTTGCGTGCAAAAATATGGGTTTCAAGGGCTAACAATTTAAAAATTTATTTGATTTTACGGCTGAAAATCATTTAAAATAAGTTTATAAACACGGTTTTTTGATCCATGGGGGTTTGCAGGAAGTGGTTTTACTACCATTTAGCTTTGAATTTGATAAAACCCATGTTTAAGTCCAAAAACGATAACTCCAGCAATATTTTTTGCCTTGGTTTTATCAAAAATATGTGTACGATGGGTTTCTACGGTTTTGTAACTAATACATAGGTAATCCGAAATTTCTTTGGTTGTTTTACCCTCGCAAATCAATTTTAAAATATCAATTTCTCTTTGCGTCAAATGCATATTCGTGATTTTGGGATCGATTGTTTCTTTTTTAACTATCGATTCGAAGGCATTTTTGGTTAGTTTTTCATCAAAATAATATCCTGTTTCGTGAACGGAACGTATGGCATCAATCACAATTTCAATATCACTGTTTTTTGCTAGAAATCCACGTGCCCCATTTTTAACGGTTTCCCATATGAATTCGTCTGAATAGTGGCTACTTACAATAATTACTTTTACGTTGGGGTGCTTTTTTGAAATTACTTCTAGCGCTTGATGCCCATTTATAATCGGCATCTCTAAATCCAATAGAACAACAGAGACGTTTGTTTCTTTTAGTTTATTAAGAAGTTCAGAACCATTACTTGCCTCCAGTGAAACCTCAATATCTTCCTCTTCTTCCAAAAGAGAAATCATTCCTTGCCGCATCAGTTGATGGTCTTCCGCGATTCCAATTTTTATTAGGCTGTTCATGTGTACACTATATAGGTATTTTCAATTCAATTTTGGCGTCTTGGGTAGTATCAAAATGTAATTTACCATTTACAATTAAAACTCTTGATTGCATCGAAGATAAGCCTAACCCCGCACTATTTTCTGCGAAATTTGAAAATTGTTCATTCGTAATACCAACCCCATTATGTCCAATTTTCAAAATTAAGTGTTGATTCTGGACTGAAAAGGAAATATGTAGAGTTGTTGGATTATCATGTTTGAAAGCATTATTGAGTAACTCTAAAACAATTCTATAGGTATTTACAATGATTTGTTTATCAATTTTAGACTCTTCAAAGTCGCTCGTTATTTTTATGTGGATATTTGAATAGGGTTTTACGTAATTTTCAATCGCCTTAACTAATCCAAATTTAAGTAAAAATTGAGGGGATAAATCATGACTGACCGTTCTTACATTTTCAATTATTTTATCAATAAATGCGCGTTCAGCGTCTAAATCGGAAATGGAAAGCTTTTCCTTTTGTAACGATTTTTTGAACCTTGAGATATTGAGTTTCAAAGTGGATAATAAAGGGCCAACTTCGTCATGTAAGTTTCGAGCAATTTTTTCTCTTTCGGTTTCTTGTGCTTCGATTATTGAACGGAGCATTTCTAATTCTTTATCCTTTATTTGAAGTTTATGCTCCGTTTCTTTGACTACCAATTTCCTGTTGTATAATGCAACAAACATGATGATTGCTAAAATGAGAACAAACATTAAAAGCGTGCCTGCGACTACAATAATTACCATGCTTTTTTCATCAACCATACGGCTTTCAATATTAAAAGATTAAAAAGAATTGTTGATATATTATAAATAGGCCAAATTACATCTCGGCTATTGAGATCAATTTTTACAATTACATTTTGGAAAAGGGCCAAAAAAAAGGATCCTCCTTGATAAATGAATAAAGCGCTAACTACCCAAAAAAATGGATGGTTAATCAGTGATTTGATTTTCATCTCATCAAAGGTTTGATAAAAATAAAAGATGGAAGTCAAGATTATAACGACTTTAACAAGTGAGCTTGGGTTTACCAATGTACTTTTTAGACCAAAGTCGGTTAGTAGAATGAAAAGTAAATATAGTGCAATCAAAGAAAAGGATATACCAATTATTTTTTTTGCTTTAGGGCTAGTGAAGCCAAGACGAATCACATTATATGACGTAAACACAAAAAGGAAATAATAGGTTTGGTGAATATAAATACTGTCTAAAACCCAATGGTTCCATACAGCTAAAAATAATGTGAGAAAATCGGTCAAAAAGTCAACGCAAAGCAATAAAAGCAATGCCTTGGTTAATGCGTTTTCACCGATTTTATTCCAAAAAAATAAAATAATAAAAATGGGCGCTAATGGAATGTAAATTGATATTAGCTGGATAATACCAAAGAATCCTTGAAACATTAATTAACTATTAAGTTCATTAACTACCCCACATTTACTGGGGCAAGGAATTCCAGTTTCTAGTATTATACCCGTAGTCATATCGTTTTCATTGGCGTCAGTGCCGACAAGGATTAAATTTCTTGTGCCATTGTCCTCTTGACCGTAGTAGAACCGAATGCCCATTACCCCAGTTTGTTGTAAAACAGAGTTAATTTTATTAATTCCAAAAAAGTGGGCTTTAATCTCGGTTGGATTTGCGTTTCTGTAATTCTCAGTCCAAGCGGATGCTTCTGTTAATGTTACTTGTTTTCCTTCATCTCCGTTAAATGCCATAATAAAATTTTAGTGATTTAATTAAAAGTCTAAAACTAATGTAAAGAGCCCTAAATGGGGTTTGACTAAAAGGTAAAATATTGTAATTATTGAGGCATTATTTTTTGACGGATTGCTTGGCTGCATTAAATATAGGTCATTACTTTGTTGAAAATTCAAAGATGCTATTTATATGAAACGCGTTCAATTATTTGAATTTGAAGATTTTGCGTGGTTACCTTCATGGCTAAGAAATTCAATGACTAATTTATTAGTTGTGTTGCTTAAAATGATGGGGATTCAACATGTGATTTCATCGAAAATAAAATCGATTCTCATAAATAGTCAGATTTCAAACATAGTTGATTTGGGTACTGGCCCAGGAGGGGTTATGCCATTGGTTTTTGAAGATCTGCAAACCTCAATGGAATCACAGAAGGTTCAAATGTTTTTGTCGGATTTGTTTCCTAGTCAATCAGGCATTAGTCAAATAAAATCTGTGAATAAAACAGGATTGTTGTATTTGGAAAATTCGGTGGATGCAACGCATCTATCCACCGCTCCCAATGGATTGAAAACGATGGTAAACTGCTTTCATCATATGCCTCCGAAACAGGCAAGAGCGATACTGAAATCTGCCTTTGAAAACAAACAGCCCTTTTTAATTTACGAGATGGCCGAAAACAAAATGCCTTTTGTTATTTGGGTGATTTTGCTTCCCATATCAATGGTTTTCATGGTAATTATGGTGGTGTTTATGACCCCATTTGTAAAACCACTAACCTGGCAACAATTCGTATTTACCTACTTGATTCCAATCATTCCATTTTTGTACGCCTGGGACGGTCAAGCATCTATGCCTAGAATGTATAGTATGGATGATATGGATGAATTGTTGGATGGGCTTTCATCTGATAAATATTCTTGGACGAAAGAAATTGCGCTCAACCATTAGGGTAAAGCTACCGGTACCTTTGTAACGGGATTGCCAAAATAAAAAAACAAACCGACTGGTCGGTCGGTGTTGAATTTTAATTTACTTTTGGTCCATAATTTTAGTTGTCATGGGTATGGATACCAAAAACAAAATGACGGTTGCCAAAGAAAAAATCATTCTTTCAGCAGAATCATTATTTGGAAAACAGGGGTTCGAAAGCACTTCGGTAAATACTATTATTTTAAACGCAAAAGTCTCTAAAGGAGCGTTTTACCATCACTTCAAAACCAAGGAAGACTTAATTTTAGCCATCATTGATTTCGAACATAAAAAGAACCAAGCTGTCCCCAATCAAATAAATCTCGTAGAAACTCCAGAAGAAAAATTCAAAACGGAAATATCCCGATGGTTTCAATCGCTGGAAGACATCAAACACCTTCTGCCATGGATGGTGCCATTAATGGCACATCCAGTAATGAAAACAAAATTTCAGGAAATGGAGCCCGAGGCAAAAAAGGTTAAAGAGTACTTAAAACTTCTGCTTTCGGCTATTAAAATAAAAGACCCTGCTTCAGAAGCGGAAATATTATACTACTATTTTGGTGGGTTAAAAATGGAGTTATCGGTTTATCCGAATACGGATTTAGCCAAACACAAGGAGGTTATTCTCCATAAATACCTAAAAAAAAGTTAATCATGAAGAATATATTAATCGCACTTTTATTCCTTCCTCAAATGCTATTCGCACAAACAGCGTTGGAAATTGTCACCAAAGCGGATGATAAAATGAAAGGAAAAAGTTCAAGAAGTGAGTTGACAATCACCATTGTTCGACCAAGTTATACTAGAGATATGTCGATGGTAGGATGGACCATGGGTAGAGATCATTCTCTTACTTATATCATCTCACCAAAGCGAGACGCAGGTGCAACTTTTTTGAGTAGAGAAAAAGAAGTTTGGTCGTATACTCCAAGCATTGAACGCATCGTAAAATTACCTCCATCTATGATGTCGCAAAACTGGATGGGGACCGATTTTACGAATGATGATTTAGTAAAACAGTCTTCTATGGTTACGGATTATACACACAACCTTATTGGTTCTGAAACTATGGAGGGATACGCTTGCCATAAAATAGAAATGATACCAAAAGAGGATGCGGCAGTTGTTTGGGGGAAAGTGATTGTGTGGATTGATAAAACGGAGTACATGCAACTCAAAGTAGAGTTTTATGATGAGGATGGATATTTGGTGAATACATTGTTAGGTAAGGAGCCCATGGAGTTTGATGGAAAATTAATCCCATCGGTTATGGAAATGATTCCTGCGGATAAGCCTGGAAATAAAACCATTATGAGAACAAATAGTTTGAAGTTTAACATTGGGGTGGATGAAAGCTTCTTTACTACGCGTAATATGAAAGCGGTAACGGCAAACGACTAATATATTTTATTAAACCAATAGTTATGATTTTCAAATTAGCTTGGCGAAACATATGGAGAAATAAACGCAGGTCGTATTTAACGATTGCTTCCATCATGTTTGCGGTAATTTTAGCTTTATTGATGCGTTCATTGCAGTTAGGTTCTTATGAAAGCATGATTGAAAATTCTGTTCGCTTCAGTACGGGACATATCCAAATTCATCAAAATGGGTACTGGGATGAGAAGATATTAGATAATAGTATGCCTCAGGATACTCAACTGATATATATGTTGTCAGGGATTCAAGGAGTAGAGGGAGTTATTCCTCGATTAGAGTCATTTATCCTTTCGGCTTATGGGTCAAAAACGCGTGGGGCCTTTCTAATGGGTATTGATCCTGAACGGGAGCAAGGAATGACCCGATTAAGAGATAAGGTAGTTGAAGGCGAGTATCTCACAATAAACGATAAAGCCGCACTAATTTCAGAAGGTCTTGCGAAATATTTAAAAATGGGTGTCGGAGACACTTTAGTGTTATTGGGTCAAGGATATCATGGAGCATCTGCGGCCGCTTTATATCCAATAAAGGGAATCGTTAAATTTCCCATTAAACAGCAAAATGATCAATCTATATTCCTGCCTATTCCTCAAGCTCAGTCGTTGTACGATGCAAATGGTCTTTTAACCAGTGTTTCGATCATGCTTGATAAACCTCAAAGGGTAGATGAAGTTGAAAAGACCATTAAGGAGTACGTGAATTTGGAAATGTTAGAAGTCATGAATTGGGAGGAATTATCCCCGGAACTGATCCAAGGAATTGAGATTGATAACTTAAGTAGTTTAATGATGTTGTACATTTTGTATATCATTATTGGCTTTGGGATTTTAGGAACTTTTATGATGATGACCGCAGAACGTCAATACGAATTTGGGGTAATGATGTCGATAGGCATGAGTCGGATTAAAATGCAACTAACCATCGCGCTAGAAATGTTTTTAATGACGGTTTTAGCTTTAATAGGTGGTATTGGGTTGATGACACCAATTTTGATTTATATGCATGCTCATCCAATACCTTTGACAGGTGATATGGCTATAACAGCGGAGGAAATGGGGGTGGAAGCGGCTTATTACTTTTCATTGCAACCAGAGATATTTTTAAATCAAGCATGGGCTATTTTTATCATGGCAGGTTTTCTTGGTTTTTACCCATTATATTCTATTCAAAAACTTAAACCCGTTAAAGCCATGCGCGCTTAGGGTTAAACAACAATGAGTATGCTAGTGAAAATTGCTTGGAGAAATGTTTGGAGAAGTCGCACAAGAAGCTTGATTGTGATTTCCTCCATTGCTGTTGGGGTATGGGCGCTGCTGGCTGGAACTGGATTTATGAATGGTTTTTTGGTAAGCTATATGACTGAAGCCATTAACCATGATATTTCTAATTTACAAGTGCATAACCCAGAGTATAGTGAAGATAATGATGTTAATTATTTTATACCCAATTCCGATGAAAAGGCAGAGAAATTAAATCAAATTCCAGGGGTTGTAGCCGTGACAAAAAGGGTGTTGGTGAATGGAATGATACAATCTGCAAAAAAAGCCACGGGGGTCGAAGTTTGCGGTATTAATACTGTAGAAGAGGCAAATGTGACCCGTTTAGATTCTTTGATCACGGAAGGAGCTTATTTTGAAGGCGTAAAAAGAAATCCCGTAGTTATTGGTTCTAAATTGGCGGAGGAATTAGGGGTTAAAATTAGATCGAAAGTGGTAATAACCTTTTCGGATGCGGAAGGAGAAATGATATCTGGTGCTTTTCGAGTGGTAGGTATTTTAAAAACATCTTCAATTAGGTTAAATCAACTTACAGCTTTTGTTAAATCCTCAGATATCCAGCCTCTTGTTGGAGTAGGAGATAATTATCATGAAATGGCAGCAGTTACTGATGGGACTGTTGAAGATTCGGTGATTGTGAGTCAGTATCAATTAATGTACCCAGAGGATTTATCAGAGGACTGGAGATTGTTGTCTCCTAGTATGGCTATGATGACTGATATGTACGGGAATATGCTGTACATTCTTATGGCTGTAATTCTTATAGCATTAGTTTTTGGAATTATTAATACTATGTTGATGGCTGTTTTAGAACGTATGAAGGAAATAGGAATGCTTATGGCCATTGGCATGAACAAGACGAAGGTCTTTAGCATGATTGTCTTGGAAACGGTGTATCTAGGTTTGGTAGGAACACCTATTGGATTGCTTCTGGGTTATTTACATATTAATTATTACCAAAAAAGGGGAGTTGACTTATCCGCCTATTCAGAGGGTTTAGAGGCATTTGGTTATTCATCGGATTTATTTCCGTACCTCGATAATAGTGTGTATTTCATTGTGTCTTTTGGTGTATTTGTTACGGCTCTTTTGGGTTCATTGTATCCCGCGCGAAAAGCTATAAAACTAAAACCAGTAGAAACTCTTCATAAATTATAAAGAACGATTAACAGAAATGAAATGAGTGTAATTAAAGCAATAGATATCACAAAAACATACAACGAAACCACTATTCCTGTACATGCATTGAATGGGATTAACTTAGATGTTAAAGAAGGAGAATTTACGGCAATTGTTGGTCCTTCAGGATGTGGAAAGACCACGCTTCTCAATATTTTGGGAGGTTTGGATGATGCGACTAGAGGAACCGTTGAAATAGCTGGAACGAATATCACCAACATGAAAGATGGAGATTTAATTGATTTCCGTTTGAATAATATTGGATTTGTATTTCAGTCGTACAACTTGATTCCAGTATTGACTACTAAAGAAAATGTGGAATTTATCATGTTATTGCAAAAGCAAGATGAGTCTATTCGGGATAAAAGAGCCATGGAATTACTAAATGAAATGGGAATTTCAGATAAAGCCAATATGCGTCCTTCCGAATTATCGGGTGGGCAGCAACAACGTGTAGCAGTGGCGCGTGCATTGGCATCTAAACCAAAATTTGTTTTAGCCGATGAGCCTACCGCAAATTTGGATTCAAGTTCTACTAAGGATTTATTGGATATAATGGCAAGATTGAATAAAGAAGAGGGAATCACTTTTGTGTTTTCAACGCACGATCAGCGTGTGATTGATCGAGCTAGAAGAGTTGTAAGTTTAGATGATGGAAAAATTGTTAATGACGTTTTGGTTAAATAATCCATAATATGAAAAGGATTTTATTCGTTCTAATTCTTCATTTTTTGTTTTTTACGGCTTTTTCGCAAGAAAAATATAAGTTAAAAGATAATATTCGGTTTGGTGGGTATTTGAAATACATGCAAACCAATGTGATTCAAAATGTGGATACTATTTTAACGGATAACCTGTTTCATAATCGGTTAAATTTAAAAGTAGTTTTACCAAAAGGTTTTACGTTCGGAGCAGGGTTGAGAATGCGTGCGTTTTTTGGTGAAGTTACTAAAACGGGAATAGTTGTTGGCGATACTTTAGGAGTGAGTTATTCTGATCAACTCAAAGCTTACGATGGCGTAATGAACCTAGAACGTACTTGGGTAGATGGAAATTCTTTGATTATTAACTCCATAATGGACCGTCTGTGGTTGAATTATGCTAAGGGTAATTTTGAAATTAGAGTAGGTAGACAGCGTATAAATTGGGGGGTGAATACGGTTTGGAACCCGAATGATTTGTTCAATACACTAAACTATTTAGACTTTGATTACGAAGAACGACCAGGGGCAGATGCAATTCGCGCCCAGTATTATGTTGGAGAAATGAGCTCATTTGATGTGGCCTATAAATGGGCTGAAGACCCAGAAAATAATGTAGCGGCATTGAAATATAAATTCAATACACATACCTATGATGTTCAATTTTTAGTAGGTAAATACCAAAAAGATTTGGCAGCAGGTTTTGGTTGGGCAGGAAATATTAAGCAAGCAGGTTTTAAAGGAGAAGGAACGTATTTTATTCCCTATGATAGTTTGTCGAATGCAACGGGGGTTTTAAGTTTTTCTACCACTTTAGAATATGGATTTAAAAGAGGGTGGACGGGTATGGTTTCTTATCTTTTAAATACGGGAGGAACAGATCAGCCTCAAAGTGCATTAGCCTTAAATACCTTTACCCCAAATGCCAAAACAATGATGCCAAATACACACACTGTGTTTTTGAATTTCATGAAACCAATAAGCCCTGTTTTTTCTGCCAATTTGGGTGGGTTTTATGGGTTTGGAGTAAACTGGTTGATTTTCTTTCCTACCGTTACGTATAGTATCAAAACCAATTGGGATATTGATTTGGTAGGTCAATTATTCTGGGGGGATAATACGCAACGACAGTTCACCAATCAGGGAAACGCGGTTTTTTTGCGTTTGAAATGGAGTTTTTAGTAGAGTGAATATTTGTTGCTCCGATTGGCCACAGTGAATTACATATTTGTATAGAGAAGCTTGTTATGCGGCTTTTGTTCCGGATACTATTTCTGCCAAATCACTCGAACTGTCCGCATGGGTTTTTGAGGTAAGGAAAAATGAAAAGAAACAACTGTTTTTTACTGCACTGTAAACAACCCGTTCGTTTCCTCTACAAATTGTAAGATTTCATCCTTCCCAGATTTATTTACAGATGAGGTATAAAACATCAATGGAAGTTCCTCCCAAATTTCTAGCATTTTGGTGTGGTAAGTCTTCATGTTGTTTCGCAATTTGGTAGAATTCAGCTTATCAATTTTAGTAAAAACCATCACAAATGGAATTCCATTTTCACCCAACCATTCCATAAACTCCATGTCGATTTTTTGGGGCTCTAACCGAGAGTCAAGTAACACAAACGTACATTGTAAATTTTCTCGTTCAATTAAGTATTCGCGTAAAAATTCTTGAAATTCGGCTCTTTTAGTTTTCGATACCGAAGCATATCCATACCCCGGTAAATCTACTAAATACCAGTTATCATTAATAATAAAATGATTGATCAATTGGGTTTTTCCAGGCTTGCCGGATGTTTTAGCCAAACTTTTACGATTGGTTAGGGCGTTAATCAAAGATGACTTCCCTACGTTGGAGCGACCTATAAATGCATATTCAGGAAGGTTTGGTTTTGGGCATTTCGTATAATCAGAATTGCTCATTACAAACTTGGCATCTTTCACTATCATAAGGAATGGGTATTATTGATTACAAACAACTTAAAGTGTTTTAGATAACCACTTTCCGTAAATATCGTTGAATTCGTGGGGTTTTTCCATCATGGGTGCATGCCCACATTTATCCATCCAAAACAATTCAGAATTTGGCATTAATTTATGGAACTCTTCTCCAACTTCAGGAGGAGTAATGTTGTCTTGTTTACCCCAAATCAAACATGTAGGTATAGTTATATTGGGTAGTTCATCTGCCATGTTATGACGTATTGCAGATTTGGCTAGGGACAAAATTTTTAAAGTTTTAACCCGATCATTTACAATAGCATAACATTCGTTTACCAATTCATCGGTGGCAGTTTTCGGATCGTAAAAAGTGTATTGAACGCGTTCTCTTACATAATCAATATTGCCTTTTCGTGGATACGATTGCCCCATGGTATTTTCATATAAACCAGAACTACCGGTTAAAGTAAGTGTCTGAACTTTTTCTGGGTGTTTGGAAGATAGTACCAAAGCCACATGCCCACCGAGTGAATTGCCCAAAAGATTCACCTTATCGAATTTTTTATAGGCAATGAAATCATAAATGTATTCCGATAAACGATTCACATTGGTATTCAAAACAGGCAAAGTGTATAAAGGCATTATGGGAATCACTACACGGTAATCTGCTTGGAAGTGCTCAAGAACGTCTTTGAAATTGCTTAAAGCCCCAAAAAGCCCATGTAAAACCAAAACTACCGGTCCTTCCCCAACTTCAACATACTCAAAACCGCCTTCATTCTTGATTAATTTATCCATTCCAATACATCATTTACGTACGGTCAAAATTAACCTAATAATAGATATAAACAGACTAAAAAATGGCCGCTATCCACAAATTGGTGTTAGAATATTCAATAACTCTCCTTTACGGGTAATACACAAAAGCTATTTCTTGTGCCACGCTAAAAAACCCTTTAAAAATCAATGTTTACGACACTATAGGCGCGTTGAAATTTATAAAGTTTTCAACAAAGTGGTAGAAAGTGGTAGAAAGTGGTAATAATTTGAATATTTTTACCGTTTGAAACCAAAATGTACTGATGTCAAGCTTATTAGGTGAATATCAATGTAAAGTGGATGCCAAAGGAAGGTTTATGCTTCCTGCTGGGTTGAAGCGTCAGCTTGATCCCTCGGCCAAAGATCAATTTGTGATCAACCGAGGGTTTGAGGGTTGTTTGGTATTGTACCCGATGAACGAATGGGAAGTTGAAACTTCCAAGTTTGCTAAGCTGAACCTTTTCGTAACCAAAAACCGAAAATTCATTCGTCAGTTTAACAATGGAGCAACTCAGTTAGGTTTAGATGGAATTGGTAGGGTTTTACTACCGAAACCATTAATGGGTGCTGTGGGTATTTCAAAAGAAATTGTGCTTTTCGCTTACGCTAACCGAATTGAAGTTTGGGATAAAGAGAAGTACGACCAAGTAATGAATGAAGACTTGGATGACTTCGCGAATCTGGCCGAAGATGTAATGGGTGAAATTGATAATACGGAAGAATGATGTATCACAACCCCGTTTTATTGAACGAATCTGTGCAGGGGCTAGCCATAAAGCCAAACGGAGATTATGTTGACGTGACCTTTGGTGGTGGCGGACATTCCCGTAAAATTTTAGAAGAACTTACTACAGGAAGATTATTTGGCTTCGATCAAGATGCGGATGCGCAATCGAACATAATTGATGACCCTCGCTTTACGCTTATCCGTCAAAATTTCCGATACATATCTAATTTTTTAAAAATGCATAAGGCTGCTCATGTGGATGGGTTGTTAGCTGATTTGGGAGTTTCTTCTCATCAATTTGATGAGGTGGATCGTGGATTCTCTTTTCGAGGAGATGCCGAATTAGATATGCGAATGGATCAAGAGGCTCCTTTGGATGCGAAAACAATTTTGAACACGTATGAGGAAGCGCAGCTGACGCGTGTTTTCAAAGAGTACGGGGAGTTGAAAAATGCCAGAAGGTTAGCTTCTGAGATTGTAAGTGCGCGGATCACAAAACCATTAAATAGAATTTCCGATTTACTAGAAGTAGCTGACAAAGCAAAAGTGGGGAAGATTGGCAAAAACTATATGGCTCAAGTGTTTCAGGCTTTACGCATAGAAGTAAACGATGAAATGGGCGCATTGAAAGATATGTTGATGGCTACTAAAACGGTTTTAAAATCGAATGGGCGCCTTTCGGTAATAACCTATCACTCGTTGGAAGATAGGCTCGTGAAAAATTTTATGCGTACGGGGAATTTTGAAGGAAAACAAGAAAAAGATTTCTATGGAAATATTATTCGCCCATTTGAGCCGGTGAATAGAAAGGTAATTATTCCATCGGATACAGAGATAAAAGAAAATCAACGGGCGCGTAGTGCCAAATTAAGAGTAGCGATTAGAGTGTAATGGTGCAGGATATCGAAAATATAAACAGTGATAAATTCAAAGTGAATGGCATTGGTCGCACCATAAAAGGGGTAATGAGCGGTGAGATTCTAGGTAGTGAAGCTTTGATTCAGAATTTACCATTTATATCCTTCTTGGTATTGCTGTCGCTTATATATATAGGTATTGGATATTCGGCTGAAGGCTCAGTTCGTCAAATCAATAAAGACAAAAACGAGCTGAAAGAAATGCGTTCGGAGTACATCACTATTAAATCTGATTTGATGTACACCACCAAACAATCCGAACTGATAAAAGTATTGCAAGAGAAAGGATTTGTATTGGAAGAATCTTTTCAGCCACCTAAAAAAATAGAGATTACCGAAAAGGAACTAAAACAATTTAAAAACGCGGCTATCCTTGGAGAATAAAAGTATCATAATCAGAAGAAGCTTCTTCATGTTCGTGCTGGTTTTAATCGGTATGATCGCGATATTGGTACAGGTTTTCCGTATTCAAGTTATTGAGGGTGATGCATGGCGTCAAAAATCAGCTAACCTTACCATTGATTACCGTACCATTGAAGCCGTTCGCGGAAATATTTATGCTGTAGATGGATCTTTATTAGCGACCTCCGTACCGAAATATGAAATTCGTTTCGATCCAAACGCGGATGCCATTACAGAAGAATTTTTTAAAAATAATATTGATAGCCTAGCATGGGAATTGTCAAATCTTTTTCAAGATAGATCTCCAAAATCATACAAAGTTGAATTAACCGAAGCCCGAAATAAAAACAAACGCTACTACCTCATTCGTAGAAATGTAAAATTCACCGAGTTAAAAGCTTTGCGTGAGTTTCCAATTTTTAATCGTGGCAGATACAATGGCGGGTTTATTTATATCCAACAAAACAAACGTCAACAACCCTTTAGGTTATTGGCATCTAGAACTATTGGATATGATAGAGGAGCGAGTGGCCATGTGGGTTTAGAAGATGCTTACAAGAAAGAGTTGCGCGGGGTAAGTGGAAAAAGGTTAGAGCAAAAAATCGCGGGTGGAACGTGGATGCCATTAAGTGATTCAGATGATATCGAACCCCAGGATGGGTATGATTTGGTAACCACCATAGACATTAATATTCAAGATGTAGCAGAGGCAGCATTGATGCGCCAATTGATAGCTCAACAAGCGGAGTATGGATGTGTTGTTTTAATGGAGGTGAAAACGGGAGAGATTAGAGCCATTGCGAATCTATCTAGAAATTCTCAAGGAACATATACCGAACGTTACAATTTCGCTATTGGTGACGCAACCGAGCCTGGGTCTACTATCAAGTTGGCCTCTTGGATGGCATTGTTAGAAGATGGCTATGTTGATTTAGATGATGTTATTGAAACGGGAAATGGGAAACATACCTTTTATAAAACTACCATGTACGACTCCCATGAAGGTGGCTTTGGTTCTATAACAGTAAAACAGGCCTTTGCATTATCATCCAATATCGCGGTAGCAACAACGGTGGATAAATACTATAAAAAAGATCCGCAAAAGTTCATTAATCATTTGTATCAAATGCGTTTGAACCAACCCCTAGGAGTAGAAATTGCGGGGGAAGGAAAGCCATATATTAAATCTGCTAATGATTCTACTTGGTCGGGTTTATCGCTGCCATGGATTTCTCATGGGTATGAGCTTCAACTTACGCCTTTGCAAATTCTCACCTTTTATAACTCTGTTGCGAACGATGGAAAAATGATGAAACCCATGTTTGTGAGGAGCATTACCAGCTATGGTAAGCCCGTTAAAACTTTCCACCCAGTAATATTAAAAGAAGCTGTTGCCAGCAAGGAAACCATTCGAAAAGCCAAAATAATGCTAGAGGCTGTTGTTACAGAAGGAACCGCAATCAACCTTAAAAACGCAAGCTTTTCCATTGCAGGTAAAACAGGAACGGCACAAATTTCAAAAGGAAGTGCTGGTTATAGTGGGAAAAAATCGTATCAGGCTTCGTTTTGCGGATATTTTCCTGCAGACAAACCGTTGTACAGTTGCATTGTGGTGGTGAATGCCCCAAGCAAAAATGTGTACTACGGAAACCTTGTTGCCGGACCTATTTTCAAAGAAATTGCGGATAAAGTATACTCTACAAGTCTTAATGTGCAAGAGGAATTAGTAGCTTCCAAATCTAACGGACAAAGACCTAGAATTCCAATTTCCAAAAATGGAGCGTATGAGGACTTAGCTCATGTGTATAATGAGTTAAACGTACCGTTCATTGAGCAAGAAAATGCGCAATGGGTTGCGGTAAGCACCGGAAAGGATACCGCCAATGTTGCCAAAAGAAGGTTTACAGAAAATCTTGTGCCAAATGTGGTAGGAATGGATGCGGAAGATGCGGTATTCCTACTTGAAAATAAAGGAGTTAAAGTAGAGCTTGAGGGCAGAGGAGTTGTGAAATCACAATCCATTTTACCTGGAAATGTAATTCCAAAACAAGGTTTCAAAATAAAATTGAGTCTCGCGTGAAATTGCTAAAAGACATATTGTATCGTTCGCGAATCACTGAGGTAATTGGATCCACCAATCTCGCCATTGAAAAAGTATGTTTTGATTCTCGTGATGTTTCAAAATTCTCCGTTTTTGTTGCGGTAAATGGAACAAAAGTGGACGGTCATAAGTATATCGATGTAGCCATTAAAAACGGAGCCGTTGCTGTTGTTTGTGAAACTTTACCTACGGAGTTACTTCCTGAAATTAGTTACATCAAGGTTAAAAATAGTGCAGAATCTCTCGGGCATATTGCCGCTAATTTTTATGATGTTCCTTCTGAAAAAATTAAAGTAATAGGTGTAACCGGAACAAATGGAAAAACAAGCATTGTTACTATGCTTTTTGATTTGTTTACCAATCTAGGTTACCACTGCGGAATGTTATCTACGGTTGTGAACCGGATAGGGACCAAAGAAATTAAATCTACCCATACGACTTCAGATGCGGTTAAAGTGAACGAGTTAATTGCTCAAATGGTGGATGATGGGTGTGAATACTGCTTTATGGAAGTGAGTTCACATGCGCTTGAACAATACCGTGTAGAAGGCGTTTGTTTTAGTCAGGCGGTCTATACCAATATTACGCACGACCATTTAGATTACCATAAAACGTTCAATAATTACATCGCAGCCAAGAAAAAATTGTTTGATAGCCTTTGCGCTGATTCGCATGCCATAGTCAATAAAGACGATCGCCATTGGATGGATATGGTGAAGAATTCGGCTACAAAAGTTAAAACGTATTCCCTAAAATCAATGGCCGATTTTAAAGGTAAAATAATTGATAACCAATTTGACGGACTTCAACTAAATATTAATGGCCATGAGGTATGGACAAAACTTATTGGAGAGTTCAACGCCTCCAACCTATTAGCCATTTACGGGGTGGCAATAGCATGTGGCCAAGATGAATTGGAAGTTCTTACGGAAATTTCAAGAATGAATCCTGCTCCGGGTCGCTTCCAACAAGTTAAATCTGATTTAGGAATTAATGGTATTGTGGACTATGCGCATACCCCAGATGCATTGAGTAATGTATTGGATACGATTTCTAAAATCCGTACTGGAAATGAAAAAGTATATACCGTAGTAGGATGTGGTGGAGATAGAGACAAAACGAAGCGTCCTAAAATGGCTCAAATTGCCGCCAAATTAAGTGATCAAGTAATCATCACTTCCGATAATCCAAGAACCGAAGACCCCCAAGAAATTATCAATGAAATGGTGGCTGGATTAGATCCAAACCAAAAGCGTAAAACGCTGAGTATTTTAGATAGAGCAGAAGCGATAAAGACGGCTTCCGCCTTAGCCAAAAAAGGAGATATCATATTGGTAGCGGGCAAGGGACACGAGAATTATCAAGAAATTAACGGAGTGAAACATCATTTTGATGATGTAGAAATTCTACAAAGTTTAATCAACCAAACGCAGGAGTAATGTTGTACTATTTATTTGAATATCTTCAAGAATTAGGGATGCCAGGAGCAGGCGTGTTCCAGTACATTTCATTTCGTGCGGCAATGGCAATCATGGTCTCGTTGTTGATTTCGATGGTTTTTGGAAAAAGAATCATTGATTTTATTCGCAAGCAACAAGTTGGAGAATCGGTTCGAGATTTAGGTTTAGAAGGTCAAATGGAAAAATCGGGGACCCCAACCATGGGTGGACTTATTATTCTGGCGTCAATTCTTATCCCTACATTATTATTTGCTAAACTTAATAATATCTATGTAATCCTATTGCTTATTTCAACGGTATGGTTAGGTGCTATTGGTTTTATTGATGATTACATCAAAGTATTTAAGAAAAATAAAGAAGGTTTAAGCGGAAAGTTTAAGGTATTTGGACAAGTAGGAATCGGCATCATAGTAGGTTCGATTTTGTTCTTTAGTAGTGATGTTGTTGTGCGTCATCAGGTAATTAAGGGTGCTACCAGTATTGCGGAAGTGGAGAGTGGAAATATCGTTAAAGACGAAGCGGCAAAATCATTTGCTTGGGAAGAAACACGATCTACTAAAACCACTATTCCTTTTGTAAAAAATAATGAATTCGACTATAAATGGTTTTTAGCCTGGTTGAGTAAAGACCTGTTGAAATACACTTGGTTAATTTATATCCCAATCGTAATTCTGGTAATTACAGCCATGAGTAATGGGGCAAATATGACCGATGGAATTGATGGTTTAGCTGCAGGTACTTCCGCCATAATTGGGGTGGCCGTTGCGGTATTTGCTTTCGTTTCGGGTAACCACTTTTTCGCAGAATATTTAAATGTCATGTACATCCCCGATAGTGGAGAAATAGTTGTTTTCTCGGCTGCTTTTGTGGGTGCATGTGTGGGCTTTTTATGGTATAACTCGTATCCAGCTCAAGTATTTATGGGCGATACGGGATCTTTAGCCTTAGGCGGAATAATTGCGGTTATGTCATTGGCTATCCGTAAGGAGTTAATTCTTCCATTACTGGCAGGAATCTTTCTAGCAGAAAACTTATCGGTAATGCTTCAAGTGTCCTACTTCAAGTATACCAGAAAAAAATATGGCGAGGGCCGAAGAATTTTTCTCATGGCACCCTTGCATCATCATTTTCAGAAAAAAGGATTGCATGAATCTAAAATTGTATCACGGTTCTGGATTGTGGGCATTATGCTAATGGTATTAAGCATTGTCACTCTAAAAATCAGATAATACTGATGGGCGAAGTAGTAATACTTGGAGGTGGCGAAAGCGGAACAGGGGCAGCGCTCTTGGCCAAAGCAAAAGGGCTGCAGGTTTTTGTATCGGACCTGGGTAAGATAAAAAGTGAATACGCGAAAGTTCTTTCAAATAAACAGATTCCGTTTGAAGAAAACGGACACACAACAGAGCGGATTTTATCGGCTTCTGAGGTAATAAAAAGTCCGGGCATTCCAGATTCGGTTGCTTTAATAAAGCAGTTGGATGAAAGAGGAATTCCCGTGATTGATGAGATTGAATTTGCGGCTAGATATACGCAAGGCAAACTTATCGGGATTACTGGAAGCAATGGTAAAACGACCACCACTTTACTCACATATGAAACGCTTAAAAAAGCGAAGTTGAATGTGGGTTTAGCCGGGAATATCGGCAAAAGTATGGCGGCTCAATTGGTGGATACTGATTTTGATTATTGGGTGTTGGAACTAAGTAGTTTTCAATTAGATAGAATGTATAAAACGCACATTCATATCGCAGCAATTATCAATATCACACCCGATCATTTAGATCGCTACCAATATAAGTTCGACAACTATGTGAAGTCCAAATTCAGAATCATACAGAATCAAAATGAAAAAGACCATTTGGTGTTTTTTGCGGATGACGAAGTCATTCAAAAAGAACTAGAAAAAATGGCGCCTCCAGCACAAAAACATGGGTTTTCATTGCGTGAACCGCAAGTTTCAGGTGGGTGGTTAGAAAACGAAGAAATAACAATTAACATAAAGGGGAATTTAAACATGAGCATTCAAAAACTAGCATTGCAAGGCAAGCACAACATTAATAATTCGATGGCGGCATCAATTATTTCACAAGTATTAAATATCCGTAAAGATGTAGTTCGTGAGAGCATGTCGGATTTTCAAAACGTGGAACATCGTTTAGAGAATTTTAGTACAATTTACGGAGTGGAATACATCAATGACTCGAAAGCTACGAACGTAAACTCTACGTGGTATGCTCTAGAATCAATGTCGCACCCAACTGGATGGATTGTAGGTGGTGTAGATAAAGGGAATGATTATTCTCAACTTGTGGAGTTGGTTAAAGCGAAAGTGAAATTCATTATTGCCTTAGGTAAGGATGTGGCTAAAATTCATGAGGCTTTTGGGCATTTGGTAGAGGTATATGATGCGGCTGACATGGGTGAGGCTGTGGGAATTGCGTATCGTTTTACTGAAAAGGGCGATACCGTTTTGTTGTCTCCTGCATGCGCAAGTTTTGACCTTTTTGAAAATTACGAAGAAAGAGGAAACGTGTTTAAAAGTATTGTAAGAAGTCTATAAAGTGTAAAACCAGAATGGTAAAAAAGGTGTTTAAATATTTGGGTGGTGACCGCGCAATTTGGGTGGTAGTAATGCTGAAAGCGTTATTATCATTGCTTTTGGTATACAGCTCTATTGTAACGTTGGCCTATAAATACCAAGGAGGAAACACTTTGTACTATGTGCTTAAACATGGGTCGTTTGTGCTATCTGGTTTTGTCATAATTTTCTTAGTACATCGCATTAATTACCGTTATTTTTCAAGCATAGCCAAAGTGTTTATTTGGTTTGTGATCCCCTTATTGTTGCTCACGTTGTTGATGGGTACTAATATTAATAATGCGAGTAGATGGTTAACAATACCCATAATTAACCAAAGCTTCCAAACATCTGATTTGGCTAAAATAGCCTTGATTATGTATATAGCGCGGTTTTTAGCCGTTAGAAATCAAACACTAAATGATTTTTCTGGAACGTTTGTTCCGTTGATGGGTGTAGTTGGGTTGGTAATACTACTCATTTTACCAGCCAATTTATCTACGGCTGCCATGCTTTTAATGGTCAGTTTAATTCTCATGTTTATGGCTGGTGTTAGCCTCAAAAATTTAGCGAGTGTTATCCCTGTTGGGTTGGTCGGAATACTGTTAATTGTGTCATTAGCTAAAATTAGTCCGGAAACGTTTCCGCGTATGGATACTTGGGTAAAACGTGTAGAGCGTTTTGTGTCTAGTGATCCAAGTTCCGCAGATCCAAATGGAAACTATCAAGCCGACCAAGCCAAAATAGCTATTGCAACGGGAGGTTTATTTGGGAAAGGCCCTGGAAATAGTACCCAAAGAAATTTTTTGCCTAGTTCATTTTCCGATTTTATATACGCTATTGTAATCGAAGAATACGGATTTATTGGAGGCTTGGGTGTCATTTTTTTATACATGGTTTTACTCTACCGATCCATACGGATTGTACAAAAAACAGAAGGGAGTTTTGCGGCCTATTTAGTCCTGGGACTCAGTTTTAGTCTGGTAATCCAAGGCGTTATAAATATGATGGTAAATGTGAATTTACTTCCAGTAACGGGGCAAACATTACCTCTTGTAAGTATGGGTGGAACCTCTATGTGGTTTACCTCTATTGCGATAGGAATTATTTTGAGTGTGAGTCGCACCGTAGAAGAAGAAGCAGAGATTATTGTCGAACCAAAAACAACCAAAAGTTATGTCGCAGCTTAAAGTCTTGGTTAGTGGAGGGGGCACAGGAGGCCATATTTTTCCGGCAATTGCCATTGCAAATGCCATTAAGGAACAGCATCCTGATGCACAATTTTTGTTTGTGGGCGCGGAAGGTAAAATGGAAATGGAAAAAGTTCCTGCTGCCGGGTTTGAAATTGAAGGGCTATGGATTAGTGGATTTAGCCGAAGCTTTAATACCAATAATTTATTGTTTCCATTTAAACTGATTTCCAGTATGTGGAAAGCACGAAAGATTGTCAATTCATTCCGGCCAGATGTGGCAATTGGAACCGGAGGTTTTGCAAGCGGCCCAACGCTAAGAGTTGCCTCGCAAAAAGG
>JBFFMY010000038.1:0-26394 GCA_041563475.1 Salibacteraceae bacterium | reverse complement strand
TATTTCATTAGAATTTAAATCCCATATTGGAAAAATAGTTGTTGAAAAATAGGTTGTTTGATGGAGAGAATTAAATTGATTCGCGTAGAAGATCCAAGAACCAGTTAGGATAAAAATAACCAAGATAGGTAAAAGAAACAGGGATTTACGATTAAAAATTTTCGTATTGAAAGCTAATGAAATACCAATAAATTCAAATAAATAAATTCCAAAAATTGCGAAAACACTAAACAGGGCGGTGATTTTAAGTGATGAAGCAATTAAAAATGCGGCCATGGAAATTAAAAACCATTTATTGGCTTTGTTTTTAGAAAATAGAAAAAAGTAATACCATCCAATTATGGAAAAGGCTAAGGCTGAGCTGTTGGATAGAAAGTTATTTCCATAATAAACCAAAAGGGGAGAAGAAAATATAAAAAGGGTAAGGGCAATAGACCAAAAGGGTTTATTCAGGAAGAGGTTAAATATTTTAAATAAATAGAACAAGCCGAGAAAGAAGAGTAGCGTATTAAAAATTCTATACACTGCATCATGATAACCAAAAAAATGGTACAAAACGGCCGCAGAATAATAGAGGATAGGAACTTCACTCGTGGCGTTAAATCCAGTTGTGCCATTATCAGAGGTTAAATTATGCGTTTTTGGTTGAGAGAAATTCATTCCTCCTTGGTAATAATTTAAAGCCAAAGAGGCGCAATCACTTTGTCGCCATTTATGGGTAGCTTGGGGTCGTTTAAATGAAATTTCCTGGTAATTATAATATGCAGCTACCGAAAGTAGAATGACAACAAAAAGTATTTCCGATATCCGTTTTGGCATTAGGAGTATTTTATAATTTTCGAATTACCATTAAACCATCTCGAATTGGAAACAGCACATTTTGTACGCGGTTATCTTTTTGGACCATATCATTAAATTCTAAAATTGCTTTTGTATCCACTTCTTCCCAAGTACTTATGTCAATTACTTTACCATTCCAAAGCACATTATCCGCTATAATATATCCACCTGATTTCAGACGGTCAAAAACTAAATTGTAATAGTTCGTGTAATTGGATTTATCAGCATCTAAAAAGACGATATCCCATTCATAATCTAATGAAGGAATTATATCCAAGGCATTACCGATATGGAAATTAACCTGATTTTCGAGTCCAGCTTTCTCCACAAAAGAACGGGCTATTGTTTCCAATTCTTCATTGATATCAATGGTGTGAATTTCACCATTATTCACTAATCCTTCTCCCCAACAAATGGCTGAGTAGCCAGTGAATGTTCCAATTTCTAATACCTTTTCTGGTCTAATCATGTGGCTTAGCATGCTTAAAACACGGCCCTGAAAATGACCCGCAATCATTCGAGGATTCAAAATTTCAATCCAAGTTTTTCTATTCAACTCTTCTAAATACGGGGGTTCAGATTCCGTATGTTGAACGATATATGCATCTAATTCTTCGTCTAAAAAATTCATATTATATGGTATAATTTTTTGGAGCGTATATTAAAGAGCTCAATTGTTTTGGATCTAATATTTCATTGGCAACATCTAATAAATCAGCAGCAGAGATTTGATCGATTTGACGATAAATTTCCTCAATGTAATCCACTTTTTCATACGAGAGCAAGCTTTTCCCTAAAGCCAGCATGATATTTAAACCACTTTCATGACCGAGTGCAATTTGTCCTTTAATTTGCTGTTTGGCTTGGTTTAGTTGGACTGTACCCAATTTTGTATCACGTAATTTTTTTAGTTCTTTGTGAATGAGTTCTAAACTTTTATCCAGCTGTTGGTGATCTGTACCCATGTAGATGCTAAATTCCCCACTGTCAGAAAACCCATTATAGTTTGACTCTAGGTGATAAGCAAAACCATGTTTTTCACTAATATTTAAGTTTAAACGATTATTCAAGGATGGACCGCCTAAAATATTGTTTAACAAAATAAGGGATCTCTTTTTTGGGTGATTATAAGAATAGGCAGAATTTCCAATAATAATATGCGCTTGGTGAACTTGCTTTTTACGTAACTCTTTGACCGGATGGTATTCTGTAGGAGCGGTTCTTGAAACCTCCATTCCCGAACCTAAATTTTCTGGTAAGTACTTTTCCAACCACTTTGACAGTTGCTTAACCGAAACATCACCAACAGATGCTAGCACCATATTTTTTGGATGATAATAGGCATTGTGAAATTCCATAAGGGTCTTCCTTCGGGCCTTTTTTATGTCTTTTGGTTCTCCAATTATCGTTCTTCCTAATGGATGATTGGGGAAAATAATGGCATCGAAATCTTCAAAAATTTGATCGGAAGGATTTTCCTTGTACGCATAAAACTCATCCAATATGATCAGTTTTTCTCGTGTGATTTCCTTTTCTGGGAAAGTTGGATTAAAGGCAATATCAAACGTGAGTTCAATGGCGCGCTGATAATATTCTTTTAAAAAGGAGGAGTGAATTGTAGTTTCTTCTTTTGTAGTGTACGCATTTAATTCTCCTCCAATATTATCTAGTCTGTTCAGAATATGAAAAGCTTTCCGTTTAGTTGTGCCTTTAAACATGCAGTGCTCAAGCATGTGGGCTAGTCCAATTTCATTGCTTTTTTCATCTCGACTACCCACATTCACGAAGAGTCCGAAATGAGCTGCTTCACCACTTCTTTGTTGATGAATTACACGAATTCCATTGGATAATGTAAAAACCTCAAATTCCATTGCAGTAATGCTATTCTCTATTTAGAGCTAGAAGAGGATCCTTTGGACGGCCCTTTCCTGTTTCTATTTTTATTAGAATAGTTTTTTTTGTTTCTATTATTGGATTTATTTCTTCGATTTCCACCACCGTAGCCTCTTTCGCTTTTCTGTGCTTCCGGGTTCCATTCTGGGGTTTTACCAATTTCTTCAGGAGTTAAATATTTGTCAACTTCCTTCTCAATCAGTTTTTCAATGTAGGTAAACTTAACTTGGTCGTCAGGACTAATAAAGGTAATTCCTGCACCGTTTTTTCCTGCTCTGGCAGTTCTTCCGATTCTGTGCACATAATCGGCAGGTTCATTCGGAACATCAAAATTCACTACATGACTTAAATCGTCAATGTCAATTCCTCTAGAAACAATATCCGTGGCAACCAAAATCTCATGATCACCTGATTTAAATAAGCGTAAAGCTTCATTACGTTCTTCTTGGGTTTTGTCACTATGTATGGCTGCAACTTTAAAACCTAAACGTTCCAGTTTTCGCGTAACAGAATCCACTTCAATTTTGCGTGAAACGAAAACAATCATATTCTTTACTTCCTGGTTTATCAGGTAGTGCTCTAACATCGGAATTTTAAATTCATCGTAAACCAAAAAGGCCATTTGGTTTATGTTCTCCGCAGGCTTGGCTATGGCTAAATTTATTTCTCTTGGGTTTCGTAATAACTTGGTGGCCAATTGTTTGATTTTCCCATCCATAGTGGCAGAAAAAAGAAGGGTTTGCTTTGTTGGGGGTAGTAGCTTGCTAATATTCATTATATCTCCCACAAAACCCATGTCTAGCATTCTATCCGCTTCATCCAGAACGAGCATTTCTACTTTACTTAAATCAACATATCCTAGATTTACGTGTTGAAGAAACCTACCAGGAGTTGCAATAATTATATCCACTCCATTTGTAATAGAGTTTTTTTGTTCACTAAATAAATCACCTTGATTACCGCCATAAACAGCTTGAGAAGAAACAGAGGTGAAATAACCTAAACCTGTAAGATTAACTTCAATTTGTTGCGCCAACTCTCTTGTTGGAACCAAAATCAAACATTTTATAGAATGATCTGGGCGCGCATCAAATTTTTGTAATATCGGAATCAAAAACGCTGCAGTTTTTCCTGTGCCAGTTTGGGCAAAACCCATTAAATCTTCATTATTTAGAATAATCGGAATAGCTTGCTCTTGTACCGGAGTGGGTGAAGTGTATTGCATGGCATCAATACCTTCATTTAATGACTGATTTAGATTGAATTTTTTGAATCCCAAATTGCGTATTTTGAATGCCAATTACGTGAAAACTAAACGATTTGGCGAATTATAGTAATGGGTTCAAAAGTAGTTTTTTCAAAGGGTTATATCATTACGACCAAAAAACTTATTTAAGATATTTTCAAAACTTTTTTTGTGAAATAAGTTCTCCCGATTCGTAAAAGCATTGACTTTCTTTATCTCCGGTTTCATCATAATAAATCCATTTCCCAATCTTTTTTCCGGTTTTGTATTTTCCTTTCGATTGAATCATTCCATTGGTGTAATAATACACCCATTTTCCATTTTCTAAAAGCTTGTTACCATTGGCTAATAAAACTAAGTTCCGTGTGCCAAGAGCGTGTATAGCCCCAGTGGGGAATAGTCTTTTCTCTTTACATTGAGTAAAAATATGGGCATCATCTATTTTAAATTTTTGTTCAGATTTTATATTTCCATTAGTAGAATAGGCAAATAAAACAGCCTTGTTGTTGTTAATGGTTAAGGAGTATTTTTCCTGTTTTGTTTCCGAATAAAAATGCCAAATTCCAAAAGGTTTGTTTCCTTGGTAATATCGAATAAACTTGGTTTTTCCATTTGGCCAGTAATAGGTTTCTTTTCGTAAAGGGATTTCAATGGTTATGCCGGATGAGACATTTTGAAGACTATCAAAAAGCTCTTGTTTATTGGGTGTATTTTGAAAATCACCCTTTTTGAATGGATGTAAAAATGTAACCAAATCAGAAGACGTTTCATAATTAGGTTGAGCCCAAATAAAAATCGGGAGAATTGTTAATACTATTGAAATAAACCTCTTCATGTCTGGAAAAGAAAACAACGACCAAAACATTCAAAAATTATACCATTAAAATCAGTATTATTTCAGCTGTTTTAATATGATTAATAGTTAATTATCAATTGAATAATATCAGGTGCTAGGATAGTGGGGTAGTTTTACTTTGCCCAAAAATAAGCTATATGAAATCCATAAATATAATTTTTTCGTTAATTATCGTAATTGCAATTGTTAGTTGTGATTCTAATGAATCAGAAATACAACAACAAGATTTAGCTTTAGTGAGTTCCAATTCACAAAGTCAAATTTTAAGTGGTGAACAGTTATTGAATACACGATGTATGATTTGTCATAAATTGGCGCCAACTCATGATTCGCTATTAGCTGCTCCAATGCGCGGGATTCAAAGAAATTACAAGGAAAAATTTGTTACTAAGGAAGAGTTTATAAAAGCAGTGGTTGATTGGGCTAGCCATCCCGATTCAACAAATTCAGCCATGGAAGGAGCAATCGAACAATTTGGTGTGATGCCTAATTTATATTTTTCGAAAGAGGAGCTCCAAGAAATAGCGAATTACATGTATGACGCTGATTTTCCAAAACCAGCATGGTCAGGAAGAGGCTCGGGTCACTGAAATTCAAAATCTAGGAACTAATTTGATTTTATTTCAGTAAAGTGATATTTCCGTGTTTCTCAATTCCGTTTACAGAATACACGTAGTAATACACCCCTTCTGGAAATTCTTGACCCGTTACAGAGAAACCATCCCAAGAGAAAATGCCCCCTGAGGATTCATACACCAGCGCCCCATTTCTGTTGTAAATTTTCAATTCAGCGCAATCAGATATATCACCCGCAGTTTTGATACTGAAATAATCATTTTCTCCATCTCCATTTGGAGTAAAGACATTAGAAGCCTGAATATTTATAGCATCTTCAAATGTAGGACTAGGAATAATTACTTCAGCAGTGTCTGTGCAGCCGTCTACTGAGGTAGTAAGCAAAGTAAGGGTTGCATCTTGCCCATACGGAAAAACTAAATCAGGTTCTTCTTCATTACTAACAACTTCTCCATTAATACTCCATTCATATTCCACAGCACCAGAACTTTCATTGGTTATTTGAACAGAAATTCCATTACAAGAAATGGCTGTTCTATGCGAAAAAACTGAATTAGTTGAAGCCAGTAAACTAATATTGAAACTTGTGGAATCTATACAATTATTTGCATCCGTAACAGTGACATTGTACGAGGAAATATTTCCAGTATAAATGAATGGGCTAGCACTATTTGGGTTTGATAGAGTGGTAGGATCAGTCCAAGAAAATGTAAAAGGAGAAACCCCATTTGTTAAGGTTGTTACCAAAGTATACAACTGTTTTTCACACAAGGTAGTATCTGGTAACCCGCTAATTTGAAAAACCTTTACCTGTACAGAACCGGTATTAACGCAGCCCAAAGAATCCGTTACCGTAACCTGATAAGTCATGTCCTGATCTAAATTGAATATTGGATTTGGACCAGTTGTAGTATCAATTCCGTTTGCTGGACTCCAGATATAACTGGCGTTGGTTGGTCCTGTTGGATTTCCACCAATGGCAATAGGTTGAAGTTTACATGCATTGATTAAACCACCCGCATTAATAATTGGAAGTGGTTGAATATCCACATAAACAGAATCTATTGATTCACAACCAATGCTATCTGTTAATGTAACAAAGAACATTGTTGCGGTATTTGGAAATGCTAATGGATTGGAAATACTATCGTTTGAGATGGAGTCGTTTGGACTCCATAAAAATGCACCGTCACCTATGGCCATTAATTGAGCAGAATCACCGATACATAGTATGGTATCATTGGAAACAGATAAAGGGGGTAAAGGATTTACAATTACTGTTACGGTATCTGCTCCCGTACACGTATCATTAAAAGTTTGAACGATATACGTAGTTGTATTTGTTGGAATAACTTGAGGATTAGCATCAGTTAAAGAACTGATATTACTATTTGGAGACCAACTAAAAGTAGTATTAGGAGGGGAAGTTGGGTTCCCACCTAAAATAACAGAATCCCCAATACAAATTTGGGTATCTATGCCTGCATTCGTAGGCACTACAGAATTCACAGTGAAAATTGCTGAGTCTAAACCTGGGCAACCATTTGAATCTAAATAACTTAAGAAGTATTGACTAGTTGTATCCGGATAAACTAACGGATTAAACAAGGTACTATCATTAATAAATAAGTTTGGACTCCAGGCAAAAGAACTTCCTGCAGCGAAAGGGTCGGCAGAATCTCCAGGACAGAGGTAATACTCATCTAAAAGTTCAGAAGATTGAAGAAAATTCACTACCACATTTACTGTATCTGTTCCAACACAACTAAAAGAATTGGTTAATGTTACAATGTATGTTTCATCATTTGTTGGATGTGCAAACGGGTTGGAAATAGTATCTGAACTTAAGGTATTTGAAGGACTCCAAGCAATAGTGTTAATTGGATTGGTTGTAGTGGGTGCCCCACCAATTTGAATGGAATCCCCATCACAAAAAGAAACATCCGGTCCGGCATCTGCAATAACATCCGATAAGAAAACCGACTTAGTTATAGGACCAATAACGCAACCTAGAGAATTAGTCGCGGTAACTGAAACCGTACCAAACTGCTGAGAATTATTCCAAACTATTCCTATGGTGGTAGTACCTGCGCCTGAAACAATTGTGCCTCCAGTGACTGACCAAGAATACGTAACATTACTTAAAACATCGGTAGAGAAAAAACTTGGGGTATTTGTAACACAAACAACACTATCACCAAAAATGTTTTGTAAGCCTTGAAAAGGCGTTACATAAATTAAAACATCTTGAGGAAGTGGAAGAGGAGGGCAATTACTATCCACCACAACAACGTTAATAAGATAAGGAGTTGAACTTCCTTGTGCACAAGAAGTATTCCAACATATTGTTCCCGTAACCGAACCAACACCTTGAATTGGACTATTAGAAGTTGCAGGAGGATTGGTTATTGAAATATCGAAAACATCTCCTGTTGCGGTAAATTCTAATAGATCACCATCTAAATCGTCATAATTTAAATCAAAACATACCGAATCACCTGCATTTACTTGATAAACCAGCGGAGAAATGGCGGATGGGTCTAAAACTGAAATATCTTGATTGGGCATGTTATTATTCGGGCAGTTATCGGAAATTAGCTGCATATTTCGTCTTGAAACACTCATTATTTGCCCGTTTCTGTATTCTGTGATTTCCACAGCTGCCACAAATATTCCGGAGTTATTGGTTAGAAATTTTGTGAGTCCCGTACTTGGGTTCGTTGATGAATAGGATCCAATTCCCAATAAATTGGCTAAATTATAACTGGCAGCATAGTTTACATTGGGTGGTGGTATAGTGTAGGGATTTAACCAAGTGCTAGTATATGAAGCTTGAGGAGGTGGATTGCCACCATTTCCGTTACCCGTTAGACCTTTAAAAGGAGTTACCAAAGTATACACTATAGAATCACCATCCGCATCCGTTGCGGAATTAGAAATATAAGCTGTGTCTGTTCTACAAATATAGGATAGCAAAGTATCTGTGAATTGTGCAGAAGAATTTATGATAAAGCCTGTAGAATCAGCGGGAACCCAAGTTGTATACGCAAAAGACTGCGCTCCTGAGTTGTTCAAATTTATAATCCCTCCAGGTCTGCAACAACGGTCGTATACAATCCAGTAACCTTCTGTAGTTGTTGGTAATGAAACAGTGGCTTCATATCTAACCAAATACACACAAACCCCTCCCAACAAATTGAATGGATTACAAATTGGGGGTAAATTCGGGTCCACTTTATTCGAATCTGCTAAAAACAATGTTAATTCAATAGTGTTAAAAAGGCTCGAGGAAGGGTTTAAAACTCCTTCATAAATCCCCACATTTACACTGTTTTCTGGAAAGAACGTTCCCCATGATGTTGAGTTACAATCCATATAGGAATCCAACGTGATTTCGTAGATTTCATTCCCAGGATTTAAAGTGTCTGGACCCAAGTATACATAACCCATATTTCCTCCAATTAGGTGGGTTGCTTGGAGATTTGAGTGTACTCCTGTAACTGTAAAAATCACTACTAAAAACGACCTAAAAACCCAAGAAGATAGAACTGTGTAAATATTCAACTTTTGTGTATATGTTTTTTTTAAATTGGGCAAGGATTTAAACCGAAAATACTTGCATTATAGTAGGTAAATGTTGCCCGCAAATTAATTCAATTAATAGCGCAAAACAAGCACCCATGAAAAATGCCAATTTAGTGCGGTAAAAAAATGAAAAAGCGCATCATTAGATGAAAATGATGCGCTTAGAATAATTTTATTACGTATTAATTTTGATTTTTACGTCTTTCTTTTTCTGCCAATAAATCTGCCAGTTCTTTACCCATTTGTCCGGCAATTGCAGTGTTTTCTTCTGCTCTTCGCGTTAAATATGGAATTGTGGCTTTGACTGGGCCATAAGGAAGGTATTTAGACACGTTATAACCCGCTTCGGCAAGGTTAAAACTTATGGTATCACTCATTCCTTTGAGTTGAGAAAAATAAATTCTTCTATCGTTATTAGGTAAATTATGCTCACGCATTAAGTTTACCAATTTCATTGAACTCAACATGTTATGGGTACCATTGCAAATTTCACAATGGTCAATGTTTTCGACCATTAATTGAATAGCTAAATCAAAATCATGATCTGTTGCTGGCTTATTTGGTTGCATTAAAGTAGGGTAGCCCATATCCTTTGCCCGTTTATTTTCTTTTTCTAGATAAGCACCTCTTACGAACTTAATTCCTAAAACCCAACCTTCACTTTTTGATTCTGCAATTAATTTTTGAAGATGTTCGATTTTGTCTTTACGGTACATTTGAAGGGTATGAAAAACAATCGCTTTTTCTTTGTTATACACCCGCATCCTTGATTCAATTAGTTTATCAATTGCAGGTTGAATCCATGTTTCTTCTGCATCCACATAAATTGGAATACCCGTTTCAAAAGAAGCTTTACAAATGGCTTCGAACCTGTCTACCGCTCGTTTGTATTCTGCTTTTTCATGCTGATCCAATTCTTTTCCTTCCGTTACCTTTTCAAGTAATGAAAATCGAGCAACACCTGTCATTTTCATGCAGGCAACAGGAATTCCATTTGTTGTTTCGGCTTTTCGAATAACTTGTATTATTTGGTCACGGGTGTTATCAAAAGTAATTTCATCTTGGGCACCTTCCACTGCATAATCTAAAATGGCCCCAACATTAAATTCATTCAATTCGGCCACCTTTTTTAGACTTTCATCCATGTTTATTCCACCACAAAATTGTCGAAATACGGTACTACGAACGATTCCCGTTATGGGTAAATGTGCCGCCAAAGCCACTTTTGATAAAGCGGTACCCACTTTAACTAGCGCAGGGCTTTGCATCATTTGGAACATTTTTATCGAAAAATTAAGATCGTCATCTGAAAGATGAGAAAATGCCTTTTGTGTATTACTGAAAGAAACTGTGTTCAATTCATTTATTTGGTCTCCCATTTTTGAAAATTTAGGCGCAAATTTAGGTTATTTTCAATACTGGGAATACGATTTATATCACCAAAATAGGGGGTGCTCAACAAGAATTTTGTACAGGTTTTTGGACACGTAGTAAGTGCTATTTGTAAGGAATAATTAGTTGCCTAAAGAATCAAAATCTACATCGGTAAAGTCGGATTCAGATTGAGTTTGATTTGAGGAAGTGTTATCTTCTTGAATCTTTGAAACTACCGCAAATGCTTCATTCAAAGCGTCACCAAATTTCTCAAAATCTTCTTTATATAAAAAAAGTTTATGTTTTTCGTAACGGAAATTTCCTTCGTCATCAAACACTTTTTTACTTTCGGTAATGGTTAGATACTGATCGTTGCTTCGCGTTTCACGTATATCAAAAAAGTATGTTCGTTTTCCTGCTCTTACTGCATTTGAATACAATTCATCATTTCCTTTGGCTCCCGCTTTTTTATAATCTCCCATTTGAACAAATACCTTTATGTTTCTAGGTCAAAACTATTTAAATTTTATTTACAGCAAAAGGTATTTTCAGGAATATATTATAATGTGAATGGCCGATTAAAATAATTTATTGAATCTTTAGCTCTCATTTCCGATAGACTGCTGATCATAAAGCATTTTATAGATGCCATTATTTTGAAGAATTTGCTCATGCGTACCAGATTCGACAATGGTTCCTTCATCTAGTACAATAATTTTATCACAATGTTTAATAGAGGAAATTCTATGAGAAATAATAATAGTTGTTCTTCCTTGCATGAATTTTTTCAGATGACTTAAAATAGTATCCTCTGTTTCGGTATCCACAGCCGATAAACTATCGTCAAGAATTAATATTTCTGGATTAGAAATTAGGGCTCTGGCTATAGAAATTCGTTGTTTTTGCCCCCCGGATAAAGTAACTCCACGTTCTCCAATTTTGGTATCGTAACTTAAGGGAAGCTCTTGAATATTAGAATCAATATCCGACATAACTGCGGCATTAATAATTTCTGCCTTTTCTAGGTTTTCTAAGGTGGATCCAAAAGCAATATTATTGGCGATGGTATCGGAAAAGAGAAAAACATCTTGGTTTACATATCCTATACTTTGCCGTAAACTGGAAAGATTGAGCGTATTTATTGGTTTACCATCAATCAGTAATTCCCCGTTTGTAATATCATATAAACGGGTTAGAAGTTGGGCTATCGTGCTTTTTCCTGAACCTGTGCGACCTGTAATGGCAAGTGATTCTCCATTACGAACAGAAAAACTCACATTGTTAAGTGCTTTTGTTTCGGTATTTGGATATTGGAAAGAAACATTTTTAAACTCAATATTTCCTTGAATAGGAGTCTGCGTTTCAATTGGGCTAAAAATTAGCGGTTTTATTTGCAAAAACTCATTAATTCTTGTTTGAGATGCGGCTGCTCGCTGCACCATTGAAGTTACCCAGCCCACAACAGCCACTGGCCAAGTTAGCATGTTCACATACAAAACAAACTCTGCAATATTCCCTGTAGAAATTTCTCCTGCAATAGCTAATTTACCACCGATATAGATGGTTATAATAGTACTAAAACCAATGAGCAAAACCATTAAAGGCATGAACAAGGCATCTACCTTAACAAGTTCTAAATTGACCTTTTTGTATTTTTCGGTTTCGGAATTAAACAACTCATTCCTTTGATCTGTAATGTCATAGGCTTTAAAAACTCGAATCCCGGAAAATGCTTCTTGAACAAACGAGGAAATAGCTGAAAGTTGTCGTTGGACTCTTTCACTTTTTATATTTATTAAATTGCTCACATAATAAATAGAAAGGGATAAAAAGGGTAGGGGTACTAGCGTATATAAGGTGAGCTCCACACTAACGGAAAGCATTGCGCCTATAGCCAAAATGAAAAGTACAACCATATTTGCGGTGTACATAATAGCCGGACCTATATACATTCGTACACGACTCACATCCTCGCTAATTCGATTCATTAAATCTCCCGTACTATTGGTTTTGTAAAATGACGTGTCTAGTTTTTGGTACTGTTCGAAAATGTCGTTTTTCAAATCGAATTCAATAAGTCGCGACATTACAATAATGGTTTGCCGAGTTAAAAAAGAAAAGAATCCTTTTAATAGCGCTAAAACGAAAACTACCAAACCAAATACTAAGATTGTTAGCATCATAAATTCGTAATACGATTTTTGAATGTCAAAATTTTGGAACAATCGGTAACGGATTACGGTGTCATTTACCACATCAAATGCTACACGAATAATTTGAGCAGGAAATATGGCAAAAAGGTTAGAAAGGGTAACAAATATTAATCCGAGTAATAGTCGCCATTTATATTTTAAAAAATAAGAATTCAAAAAAAATAACGAACGCATTATATGAGATAAATTGACTTGTGAAGTTGAAAAAGCACTAAATTTGCCGACTCGAAAAATAAATCTAGAATCGCGTTCAAAAGTATGGCTTTTTATGAAGTCAGATATTGAAAATAATTCAAGAAAAAAAGATCTTTGATGGAAGGGTTATTTAATAGAAGGTATCTTAGGGTAAAGGTTATGCAAGCAGTTTATGCATATGATTCTGCCAATCAAGACCTTGTAGCAGGTGAGAAAATGCTTGTGAAAAGTTTGGATGAAGTATATAACTTGTACATTCAAATGCTAAGCTTACTTTTAGAAGTGGTCGCGGCGGAGCGAAAAAGCCTAGAACGCAACAAGGAAAAACGCTTGGTTACGGAAAATGATTTAAACCCAAATACGCGGTTTGCTGAAAATGGAGCTGCTGTAACCCTTGAAAACAATAAAAAATTCAGGTTATATTCTGAGAAGATTAATTGGAATGTCGAGTCCGACACTGTTATTAAAATCAGAAGGTCTTTAAAAGAAGACAAAAAATTTATGGCTTACATGTCTAATCCACGCCATAACTATCAACATGATGTAGAGATTTTAATTCACATCTTCAAAAATTATATTGCCGTAAATGATACTATTCTTGATATGTTTGAGGAAAGAAACATTTATTGGTATGATGATGTGCAAATGGTAGCTATTAATGTGGTTAAAACCATTAGTTCACTCCGTCCAACACATGGGGAAGATGATTTGGTTTTAACAGCTTTGTTCAAAAACCAAAAGGATGATTTAAAGTTTGTAAAAGAACTGTATCATAAAACCATTTTACAAAGTGAAAGTTCCATGAAGTTAATTGAAAAATACACGAAGAATTGGGATGTTGATAGAATTGCACGATTAGATACGGTAATTATGAAAATTTCTATTACCGAATTCATTAGTTTTCCTTCCATTCCGGTTAAGGTTACCATTAATGAATACTTGGAAATTGCAAAAAATTATAGTACGGAAAAGAGTAGAGTTTTTATTAATGGTATACTAGATAAGGTTTTAATTGACCTTAAATCGGATGACCGTTTAAATAAATCAGGATTAGGTTTGATTAATAGATAAAATTGACACTAAATTTGAAACCTAAAATATGAGTTACATGAAATTAATCAATTTTCTTTTTGGGGTGGTCGTTACAATTACTTGCGTGTCTTGCTCGGGTGAATCAGATCAAGATCATTTACCTTCAGATTTAGTAAAAAATCCAGCAACAGCATCGGATACACAAGGAAGCGTTAAAATGGCTCACATGGTATTTTCCAATACAGAGCACGATTTTGGAACCATTGTGCAAGGAACATCAATAACTAAGTTTTATAAATTTACTAACGAGGGTGATGCCGATTTAATTATTTCATCGGCTAACGGTTCTTGTGGATGCACTATTCCAAAATGGCCAAGAACGCCTATCAAACCGGGGCAAACGGGTGAGATTGAGGTAATTTTTAACAGCCAAGGAAAAAAAGGAGTACAAACAAAAAAAGTATATATAACCGCAAACACCTCACCTCCAAGCAATATAATTGTATTGAAAGGAGAGGTAATTGCACCTGAATAATTTAAAAAAATGGAAAGTATATTATCACAATTTGGACCGCTAATTTTAATAGCAATCGTTTTTTATTTCTTTTTGATTCGTCCGCAAATGAAAAAAGCAAAGGATGCCAAGAAGTTTAGAGAAGCGATGAATAAAGGCGATAAGGTGGTTACTATTGGAGGAATTCATGGTAAAATCCTAGAAATGAAAGAAACCACAGTATTGTTAGAATGTGAAAGTAAAACACGTTTTGTTGTGGAGCGTTCGGCAATATCTCCAGAATTTACATCAGGTTCTGGCGAAAGTGAATTAGCTGTTGCAGCAAGTAAATAATGAATTCGTCTGACTCGGAAAAAACCAGTAGTAGTAATACGCGGTTTAGGCCGAGTCGGCAATTTTATGTTTTTTTATTTAGCCTAGTATTAGCCGCTTCTTTTTGGTTGCTTAATGCATTGAATAAGACTTATGTTGAAGTTTTTGACATAGCAATTAAGTATACTAACCTTCCAAAAAACAAAGCGTTTTCTCCCATTCCACCAAACGCTATCCGGGTTGAACTTACTGGAGATGGGTATAGTTTATTTCAACTTTCCAAACAGGCGGAAGAGGACACCGTAGTGATTGATTTATCGACTATTAAATTTACAAATGTTGGTTCAAAAAGGCGTGCTTCTTTTGCTACTTCCAGTATAATAAAGAACCTAAAAAATCAAGTAAATAATGGATTGGTGGTTAGTAAAATAAGTAGAGATACTATAACCATTCAAATAGAGAACGGCACCACTCAGGAAAAGGAAATACAACCAAATTTCGATATTACAATTGCCAAAGGATTTACTTTACTTAAACCTGTTTATACCATTCCAAATAAAATTGTGGTCACAGGTCCTGTGACTGCGTTTTCTGCAAAACGGCCGATTGAAACGGATCTTGTAATATTCGAAAACATTTCTGCAACTCAAAAAATTAAAGCCCCATTAGTAATGGATAAAAAGGTGTTAGAATCGGATACTAGGTTCGTGGAAATTGTAGCTGAAATAGAACCATTAACAGAAGGTGAAATTGAAATTCCAATCCAAATATCTGGAATTCCTGAAGGTAAAAGAGTCCGTTTAATACCCAATACAGTGAAATTGAGATATACTTCTGGATTATCGCAATTTGAGAATATAAAACCTGAATTATTCGCTGTAACAGTAAGTTATGATGAAATAGTGATGAAGCCATCTAAAGTTACAGTACGCGTGATTTCGGTTCCTAGTTTTGTAAATGTGATTCATTTTTTCCCGGAACGTGTTGATTACTTAATTTTAGATTTATAAATTATGGTAGTTGGTCTAACAGGAGGTATTGGTAGTGGGAAAACGACAGTGGCTTTACTTTTTGAAAAGTTAGGTGTTCCTTTGTATAATTCTGATCAAAGGGCTAAAGACTTGTATAAAGAAAGTCAAGAACTTAAAGCGTTAATGAAGTTACATTTTGGGTCAAATATTTATCATAATAATGAGATAAATAGAAGTGAGTTAGCCCAAATTGTATTTTCTGATACGTCTAAATTAGAACTGTTAAATAGCTTGGTTCACCCTTTATTACAAAAAGATTTTGAAGATTGGTACCTTAAGCAAAATGCAGATTATGTAATTCGAGAAGCCGCCATTTTAATAGAGTCAGGTGCAGATAAATTGTGCGACAAAATAATTGTGGTGGTAGCCAATGAGGAATTACGCATAAAGCGCGTATTGGAAAGGGATGGGACTACTATTTCTGAAATTAGAAATAGAATGAATAATCAAATCACGGATGAGGAACGGTTAAAAAAATCCAATTTTGTAATTTACAATGAAGGTAAGTCCTCCTTAATTGAACAGGTACTCGAAATTCATCAGCAGTTGATTTTGGGCAAGAATTGAGTTTGATACTTTTTTTAATTTAATCGAATTCCTTTTTTACAAATTGCTTTCTTTGTAGGTATCCCAATAATAGCTTTTCATGAAAATAATATCTAGAATTCTCATTGCCATGATTGCCATCCTAATCGGTGGGTTCATTTATTTTATTTCTAATTTCGGACCCATAATTTCTGGTTTTGGTTCGAAAGGTGTTTGTTCTTGCGTTTTTGTGGGTAATAGAACTGCACAGAGTGCCATTGAAAATGAACTGGCGTCATTTCCTTTGTCCTTAGGAAGTTTTGAGGTGAACTATGAAGATTCTTCTGCTACAGGGTCCGTTTTTGGATTTGCAAAATCAAAAGCCATTTTTCGCACAGGTTTGGGTTGCACCTTGGTGCGTGAAAAAAGCGTAGAAGAAATTAAAAATGCTCTTCCAAAATTGGCAATAAATAAGCCCATTTTGAGTGATACTATTTATTGGCCATTAGGGAAAAAAATAGCAGATACTGTTCCTGAAAATATTGATTTCAAACAACTTATAAATGCAGTAGAGAGTTCGTTTGCAAATAATAATCTAGAAATACCGAGTAAAACGAGAAGTGTAGTCGTTATTTATAAGGGTCAATTACTTACTGAACGTTATGCAGAAGGATTTGATCAAAATTCGGTGCAGTTGGGATGGTCTATGACTAAAAGTATTACAAACGGGTTATATGGAATAATGGTTAAAAAGGGATTATTAGATGTAAATTCTATAGCTCCTGTTAAGGCTTGGGCCGATGGGAATGATCCGCGACATAAGATTACAACCGATGCTCTTTTACGTATGAGTTCAGGATTACATTGGGAGGAAGTGTATTCAAATGTGAGTACCGCCACAGAAATGTTATATAAATACGCAGATATGGGTAAGTTTTCTGCAACGCAAAGCGCAGAATTTGAAAGCGAAGAAAAATGGTATTACTCAAGTGGTACGACCAACATTCTATCAAAAATATTACGAGATAAATTGGGAGATGAAGATTATTATACGTTTGCCCAAGAAGAGTGGTTTAATAAAATTGGCGTAACATCTGTAGTAATTGAACCGGACGCTTCTGGAACTTTTGTAGGGTCTTCTTATATGTGGGCAACTAGTAGAGATTGGGCAAGGTTAGGGCAGTTTTATTTGAGTAATGGAAATTGGTTTGGGGAACAAATCTTCCCGGATGGGTGGGTGGAATACACTACAAAGCCAACTCCAAAGGCAGATCAAGGTCAATACGGAGCACAGTTTTGGTTAAACGCAGGTGAGCCCGGTAATGAATCGAATAGATTATTACCAAATGTTCCAACGGATATGTATATGATGGATGGATACGAGGGACAGCGCGTGTTCATGGTTCCCTCAAAAGATTTAGTGGTGGTTCGTTTAGGCCAAAATAAAAAAGGCGGTTTTGATCAAGATGCCTTTTTAAGTTCAATTATTGCGTGTATAAAATAATCGAGATTTGAAAATTACTTTTTTAGGTACAGGAACATCTCAGGGCGTACCAATGATTGGTTGCGAATGCGAAGTATGTACTTCTTCCGACTATAGAGATAATCGCTTGCGGTCGTCTATTTTAGTCGAGGTGGAGGATATTACATTTGTGATTGATACGGGACCTGATTTTAGATATCAAATGCTTCGTGCGAAGGTGAGAAAATTGGATGCTGTAGTATTCACCCATGAACATAAGGACCATATTGCAGGGTTAGATGATGTAAGAGGATTTAATTACCTAACGAAAAAAGCAATGGATATTTTTACTTCAGAAAGAGTTCAGGTAGCTTTAAAAAGAGAATTTTATTATGCTTTTGAAGCGGATAAATACCCAGGAGTTCCGCAATTGAATTTAAAAACGGTAGAAAACAAACCCTTCAAAATAGGAAAGGTTGAAATCATTCCTATTTCATTGATGCATTATAAAATGCCCGTTTTTGGATATAGAATTGGAAATTTCGCGTACATAACAGACGCGAACTATATTTCTGAAACGGAACTGCGTAAATTAGAAGGAGTAGAGTATATGGTCATAAATGCATTGCGTAAAACACCACATGTTTCTCATTTTAGTTTGGATGAAGCTATCGATATCATCAATCATATAAACCCTAAGGCCGCCTATTTGACCCATTTTAGTCATCAAATGGGTTTGCATAAAAATGTTTTACAAGAATTACCCGAAAATGTTTTTCCTGCGTACGATTCACTAGAATTAAATTTAAACTATTTTAGTTAGGTTGTTTTACATGTACTAAAATGAAGAAATTTTTCTTGTTATTATTCGCGAGTGCTCTATGGGGTTCGCTAAATGCTCAATTACTTAAATTACAATCAGCTGATTCATTAAACGGGAAGCCTAAAAAGGAGTTTTATACCACCGCTTGGGTTAAATTTAGTGGGTTTTATGATATGCGCGGAATACCTAATGAATCGGCAATGCATATTCCATCCATCCCTACGGAAGTAGATAGTGTTCCAGATGATCCTCAATACCACGCTGATTTGAATCAAACTAGAATAATTTTCGCCACTCGTTTCCAAACAAAATTTATAGGTGAAATATTTTCGTACATCGAAACGGATTTTTATGGTGGCCAAACAGGAGGAAACCTCCGATTAAGGCAAGCGTATGTTCGATTTTTAAATTTTAGAATTGGTCAAACGTGGTCGGGGTTTACAGATGAAGAGGCTTGGCCAAATATTACAGATTTCGATGGACCTTCTACGGGTGCCTGGGTGCGAAGTGCGCAAATAACGTATTTTATTCGTCCCAATGAAAATTCTGATATTTCACTAGGGTTGGAAGTACCAACAGCAGATTATAGTAGATATTTACCATTAGATACTACGGTTATTCCAGCGAATCAAACTATACCCGATTTTGTGTCTCACTATGAAATACGTTGGCCGAAAGGACATTTTCAAATTGCTGGTGTGGCGAGGGCAATTGAATATAAAAATTCGTTGAATAACTCAAATTATACATTTGGTGGAGGATTTAGTGCTTCTGGGAGTCAAGAAGTTTTTGGAAGGGATAAATTAATTTATCAAGCCGCCATTGGGACTGGAATAGCAAGATATTTGGTTTCATTTGGTGGCGGTGGTTGGGATGCAGTTCCGAATTCAAATGGTGAACTTGAAACTGTTCCTATATATGGCGGGTATTTGGGATATCAACTTTATTGGGGAAAGAAGAATTATTCTAATAGAGAGCATAACCATTTTAGCTCCACCTTTGTATATGGTTATGTTAGTTTAAGAAATCCACTAAATGCACCAGCAAAAACTTTACTGACAGGAACATATGCTAGTGCCAATTTATATTGGCATGTTGTAGGACCTTTAAATTTAGCTATTGAGGGTATTTACGGTAATCGAACCGATGAATTTTTAAGTTACGGTGATAATTTAAGGATTCAATTCGTGATGGAATACAATTTTTAGGAACTTAGATGCATTAATTATTCTCCAAAAGAAGGGATTCTAGTTTTGCTTCGAGTTCATCTGGGCTTAATCCTCGCGCGATTATTATTCCCTCAGGATCAATTAATACGGTATGCGGAATAGAAGTTATTCCATAGGATTTAGCTCCTTCACTTTGCCATCCCTTTAAATCTGATACATGTGTCCAAAACAATTTATCATCATTTATGGCTTTCTTCCATTGATCCTCTTTACTATCTAAGGAGACTCCAAAAACGTTGTATCCTTTTTCATGAAAACGATTGAATATTCCAACCATTTGGGGATTATCCATTCTACATGGCCCGCACCAAGAAGCCCAAAAATCAATCAAAAGATAGGTTCCAAAATGCGCATGTAGATTATCTACCACACTATTGGTATCCACCATAGTGATATTTGGAGCGGGTGTTCCTACCGCACTTTTCTCAAGGGTAGTCACTCTATCTTCAATCATATGGTACATTCCATTCTTTGAAATATCTGGTGATAGTGCTACAAATAGCTCTTTCAATTCTTCAAAAGAAAGAGAATACATAAGCGGGTTTATAATTAGAATTTCGGATACCACATTGTTTGGGTTTTCTTTGACCCAATTTAGAACCCAATCGTTTTTTACGGTAGTAAGAGAATCATATTCCAATTCTAAATTTTTAATTTGTATAGAATCACCGGAGAATTCAATAGAGCGATAATTTGACGCAAGTTCACCAAGTTGTTCATCAAATTTCATTATATTTTTTTGAATTGCTATATAATCATCGTTGAAAGTCGCTCCTTGAATTGAATCATTCTGCGGATTATCAAAATCACTCAAAATGGTTATGGAAGAATTTCCAGCCAATAATCGTACAGAGTAATTTCTTTTTTTATCTCCAATCGAAATATATTCAGGACTTTTAAATTCGCCTGTGAACGTAAATTTATCATCTATTTTACCCACAGAATCAATTAAATCCCATCCATCCGTATTTAAAATAAAAAGGTAAACAGAATCCATTTGCGAATTCGCTAATTCAAGATTAATGGTATACTGAGGTTCTTCCACTTTTGAATTGGAACATGCAGTTGCAATGGCAAGAATAGTCGCAATAAAAATGAACTTAATCGATAATTGATTCATAGTATCTTAGTTATTTCGGGATGTTGTGAAAAAAATATTAATCAAATAAATGGGTAACTCCCATCCAAACGGCAATCCATACCAAACCCTTAAGAAGGAAAAAGGCAAATCCTACCCATCCAATTCGTTTAACCCACAATATAATTTTTTCTTGAGTGCTTTTCAATTGCTCTATGGAAATTACGTGGCGTAAAAGTATAGATTTAATCATTTTTAGAACAGAAATTGTACAATCAGTTATATCAATCTACCCAATCTGCAACAAACATATTTGTTTCATGTGTGCCACCATTATTCCTATTGGATGACCAAACAAGGTGTTTTCCATTATTTGAAAAAACGGCAAATGCATCAAAGACACCATCATAGGTAATTTTTTCTAAGCCCGTTCCATCCAGGTTAATCATAAAAAGGTTAAACGGATATCCTTTTTCATTTTCATGATTTGACGAGAAAATAACTTTGTTTCCAGAAGGGTGGAAGAAAGGGGCCCAGTTTGCGCCTCCAAGATCTGTTATTTTACGTAAATCGCTTCCATCAACATTACAGATATATAATTCCATTTCGGTTGGGGTAACCAAACCTTGTAATAACAGCTCTTTGTAATCTTTAATTTCAGATTCTGTGGTTGGTCTAGAAGAACGGAAAATTAATTTTGTTCCATCTGGAGAAAAGAAAGCACCGCCATCATATCCTAAATCAAACGTAATTTGTTTAACATCACTCCCATCTATATTCATGGTAAACAATTCTAAGTCACCTGTACGCAGGGAAGTGAAAACAATTTTGTCTCCTTGAGGGGAAACCGTAGCTTCCGCATCGTAGCCTTCAAAATCGGTTAATTGTTGTAAAATATTGCCTTCTAAATCCGCTACAAAAATGTCGAAACTTGAATAAATTGGCCATACATATTTTCCATCTTCACGGTGTTCAGGGATGGGCGGACAAGCCGAATCTGCTAGGTGAGTGGAAGCATATAAAATGGTAGAATCCCCTTTTAGAAAGTAGGAACATGTTGTTCTTCCAAATCCAGTACTTACTAATTGGGCTTGGTTCTCTATCAAATCATCTGTTTCCCAGTTCGTCACATATATTCGATCGCATTCAGCCCCCCATTTTTCATTTTTAGCTTGAAAAACAAGTTTGCTATCATCAAAACTCCAATACGCTTCAGCGTTATCCCCTCCATTTGTAAGTTGACGAATATTTTTCAAGTGTGTTTCTTCCGCATAATGAACCTCACTTTTTTTAGTGGCTCCTGAATAACCGTCTTCAGTTTCCTTGTTTTCTGAAGAATTACCACAAGACATTAAAATTGTGGAGATAATAATAATGGGAAAAAAATACTTGTTCATTTTGCTTTTTTTTGAAGTTGCGAATTTAGGTATTTCGTGGGGTTGGGATGGCCTCAAACCATTTGGTAATTTCATTTACTGACAAACTTCTGACAATTGAATTGTATTGGTCATCCACTAAATTTTTCTTCTAGGTTACTTTCGTGAAATAATTTTTAATAGTCTAAATAATTCATATGAAATTCAAGTTTATCGTAGTGCTTTTTATTGGTTGTTCAACTTTTAGCGTTAGAGCTCAAGATACTAAAACGGATATGACGGAGGTTGTAGAATATTTATCTAGTGATAAATTGAAAGGCCGTGAAACAGGAACAAAACAGGAAAAAAAGGCTGCTAAATATTTGGCAAAACAGTTCTCAGAAATAGGTTTGTTACCCAAAGGAGAAAATGGTTTTTATCAAGACTTTACGTACACACCGAAAGCAAATCCACATGCTGCTCCAAGCGATCAACCAAAAAGCTTTGATCCCATAACAGGTAGAAATGTAATTGGCTTTATTGATAATAATGCAGAATTCACTATTGTAATTGGTGCGCATTATGATCATTTGGGCATGGGTGCTGAAGGCTCTAGATATACTGGAGAACCAGCGATACATAACGGAGCGGATGACAATGCCAGTGGTGTTGCATTAATTTTAGAATTGGCTAAATATTTGAAAACGAATGAATCGGGTCACAATTATTTGATTTTGGCTTTTTCGGGAGAAGAAAAGGGATTATGGGGCTCAAATTATTACATGAAAAACCCAACTATTGATACCACTAAAATTTCCTACATGATGAACTTTGATATGGTAGGTCGTTTAGGACCTGACTATAAGTTAGCTGTATATGGTACGGGAACTTCACCTGTTTTTGATGATGTTTTGAAAAATGCAAATGATCCTGTTATGTTTCATTTGGTTACCAAAGAATCGGGTGTTGGTCCATCTGACCACACCTCATTTTACTTAAAAGGGTATCCAGTCTTGCATTTTTTTACTGGACAACATGAAGATTACCATAAACCAACGGATGATGCCGATAAAATTAATTACGAAGGAATGGTAATGGTTTTAACCTATACGGAAAAGGTGATTTCCAGTTTGAATGGAGAAGGTAAATTGGCTTATCAAAAAACCATTGATGAAGAATCACTTAAGGCGCCTAAATATTCGGTAACCTTAGGGGTTGTTCCAGATTATTTATATGATGGAAAAGGAATGCGCATTGATGGCACGAGTCCGCGTAAAACGGCTGAAAAAGCAGGGATTATTGCCGGTGACATTGTTATAAAAATGGGTGATATTGATGTGCCCGATATGATGGGCTATATGAAGGCTCTAAGTGAATTTAAAAAGGGAGATAAAGTAAATGTATTAATTCTGCGAGATGGGGAAGAAATTTCTATTCCTGTGCAGTTTTAATTCTTTCTGTTTTTCTCTCGAAAATAAAATACCTTTACCCAAATGAAAAGAGCATTAGTTATTTCTGGTGGTGGTGCAAAAGGTGCTTGGGCAGGAGGGGTTGCAGAGTATTTAATTCGAGAGAAAAAATACGATTATACTTTTGGAGTAGGGTCCTCAACTGGGAGTATTTTATTACCTCATTTGTTACTCAATGAAATAGAGCAAATCAAGTATATCTATACGCATACCACAACAGACGATATTTTTACTCTAAACCCGTTTAAAATCAGTAAAATAAACGATGATTTTATAGTGAAGTTAAATCACTTTAATATTTTAAAATCCTTTATTCGGCAGCAACCCACTTTTGGAGATAGTCATAAACTTCTCTTTAAATTACGGAGAGAAATTAGTGAAGTTCAGTTTGATAAATTAAACAGTTTAGGAAAAGAAATAATAATAACTGTTAGTAACCTTTCGAAGCAAAAATTAGAGTATAAATCATCCAATAAAGAAAAGTATTTAGATTTTATTGATTGGATTTGGGGTTCATCAAACTATGCTCCGTTTATGTCAATTTTAAAAAAGAATGGATATGAGTATGCAGATGGTGGTTTTGCAACATTGCTTCCCATCATGGCGGCAATTGATTTTGGAGATATTGAAGCGGTAGATGTAATTGTTTTGACTCCCAAAGTAAACGAAGTTAACTTACCAAAATCTACTAACGCATTTCAAATTTTATCCAAGATTTTTGATATATCTATGAACCATAGTTTTAATAAAGATTTGATGCTGGGTCAACTTAAAAGTAGATCAAGAAAGATTGATGTAAATATGTATTATACCCCTGAATTACTTACTAAATACCCTTTAGTTTTTGACCCATCAACAATGAAAAAATGGTGGTCTATGGGATTTGAATATGCTAAGCACAACGAGCCAGAATGCTATTGCCATAGATCAATTCAGCCTGTTAATCAGGAAGAAATCGAATTGAAATAATCCAATTTTCTCAAAAATTCACACGCCCTTAATCCAATAACGCGTAATAAAACCAAATGTTCTAATTCATTACTTTATTAGAATTTTATCAGTAAATTGTTGGTTGTCAGAATAAATAGTTACGTAATATATCCCAGAAGCAAATGATGAAACGTCTACTTTGGTACGTTCACTTTCAATCCATTTTGATGTCATTAATTGGCCAATCGAGTTATAAATTTTTAGGTAGTTCGTTTTACTCCCATTCACCTTTGCTGTAATAGTTATTTCATTTTCTGCTGGATTTGGGAAAATAGAGATTTCCAAAGCACTCAAAGGTTCATTAATACCTGTGCATTCATCAATAACAGCCATTACTGGTACACGCTGGCTATTACAAACAGGTGTGCTCACATACCAATCATAGAAGAAATAATAGAAGCCAGAACCTGCAGAACTGCTAGTAATACTTGCCAAACCATTTATGGTGTACGGATATGATGGGCCGGTATTATTTCTATATAAACTCGGTGAACTTCCTGCAGTAACACCCAATTGATAGCCTGAACCTGGTATAATAGTAAACCCTAAATTAATTCGTTGTTCACCATTTGAAATGAAAATTGAGGCTGATTCCAAAATAGTTCCAGCTGCATCCCTGAGTTCAATTACGCGGTTAGACGAATTATCTGAATACACATAAACAGATTCTAATATGATTGTATCGGATACGTCAAAAATTAATGATTGATCTCCTGAAAAATATCCTCCGGTGCCAAAGTTGTTATCCGCTGGACCTACAGAATCCATTGTAGAGTTGGTTACTTGTTCTACATAAAAGGTTTCTGTTGCAGATAAAGGAGCCGTAACTAAGGTATCACCTGTATAAATAATATTGGGTGAATATGGGGTGTTATACCAATTATGTGTTCCTGAAGAAATGGCAATTAGCGTATCACTATACCCAATACATGCGGTATCCCCAATTGTTACGGGCGGTGTTTTTAGGTTGATTTGAATCACATTTATTTGAGATTTAAATCCGGAACCAAAAGCATTTGATGCCGTTAAGGATACGGTATACGTTCCAGAAGCATTGTAATGATGAACAGGATTTTGAGAGGTAGAAGTCTGCCCGTCACCGAAATTCCACAACCATGAATTAGGCGAATTATTGGATTGATCAATAAATGAAACATCACCAGAACAAATTGAAATGACATCACTTTTGAAACGTGCAATAGGTGCAGAATTAGGTGAATTACAAATCCATTCTAATTCAAAACCACTCATTTCTAACCCGGGGTCACTTGTAAAGACAAAAGTTACGCTTCCAGTAGTAGAAACAAAATCTGTTAACGGATTGTTGTTACAAAATGTTCCGATTAAAGGAGAGGAGGTATTTGGCCCATCATAGACTTTAAAGTCATCATAGTTACACGTCCCATTTGCACCTGCTTCAATATTAAAACTGTGAACAATAAAATTAATACTATTTGCTCCTGTTGGTGAAATGGTTATTTGGGAAGATTCGTTTGCTCCATAATTTTCATCTGCTCCACCGCTATCAAATAAATATCCAGTACATGACGTAATGTTTTGAGCTATACCAAATTGGGGCATGGAAATTATACATGGTAAGGTGTCGCTCAACTGCACATAATTTGCTTTGGTTGTATCCGCGGTTCCACAAGACCCACCGGTAGTGGTTAATGTAACGTTATACGACCCTAAATTTGTATAGGTGTGTGAAGGTTCTCTTAAACTTGAGGTAGTACCGTCACCAAAGTCCCAGAAGAAGCTTAATCCATTAGAGCTTAAATTGGTAAAATTTACCG
>JBFFMY010000037.1:0-26986 GCA_041563475.1 Salibacteraceae bacterium | reverse complement strand
CGTGTTTAATTCAAATTTGTTTGCACTCGGCCACGTTTCTAAAACAACGCTAACCTGATTTGTTTTAGGAGTATATAATCCCCCATCATTTCGGTATACGGTAATTCTAAGTCTAGCACCTTCATTTAGCCTGTTTCTAGACAAAAGTCTTTGAGCATCCTCATTTAATACGGATTTATGCAGAAGGTCATTCCATTCAAACTCCAACAATTCCATCCCAGCATATAACCGCTTTAAATGAGCTTCAAGAAATAGGGGAGTCCCATTAATGCATTTAACGGTTTCAAATAGGGCATCACCATATTTAAATCCTCTATTGTTTACCGAAAACAATGGGGTATCCGATTGGTGTAACTTTCCATTTAAACTTAAATATAGACTCATAATTTGTCAATTATTTCGGCAAATGAAGAATTTGGTTCAATTAGAAATCCGTGGATGTTCACTTTTTTAGCAGCAATTATGTCTCTTTCGCTGTCTCCAATCATGATACTTTGTAACGGATTAATTTTATGAATGGCCATTGCTTTTTCAAAAAGTAAAGAATCCGGTTTACGGTCTAAAGACTTACTGTAATCTTGATGATGTGGTGAGTAAAAAATATCTGTTAAAAAAACATTTTCTTTTTCTAATTCTTTACGTAAATAGGCATGTAAAAGTTCTACTTCAGTAGGGGTATATAGTCCTTTAGCAATGCCTCCTTGGTTGGTGATTACAATAAGTTTAAACCCTTTTTTTTGTGCTTTTTTCAAGGCTTCAATAACGGATGGTAGCAGCTCAAAATCATCGATCTTAAACGTGTAATCACCGCGTTCACGATTTATTACTCCATCACGATCTAGAAAAACAGCTTTACTCATTTCCATTACTGTAAAACTTGAAGAATTTGATTTACAAAATTGATAGCCAAGGTTGGTTTAAAAATAATGGTGACAAGAATTCCAAATAATGCCCCAAAGTAATGCGCATCATGACCAACCCCATCATTCATTCCTTTATCTGCCATTGTTTTTTCATACCAAATGTATAAGACCCCAAAAACGATTGCTGGAATAGGAATAACTAACATAAACCCTAACATACTAGTTGGGAACATTAATATGTAAGAAAACAAAACAGCTGAAACAGCTCCGGAGGCGCCAATTGAAGTGTAATAGGGGTTATCGGCTTCTTTTTTTAATGTGGGTAAGGAAGAGGCAATGATTCCCCCGAAGTATAAAACCAAATAAAAAATAAATCCATTCCCGCCAAAAATGCTATCGAAAGATCTTTCCACAGCACCACCAAATTGGTAAAGCACGAACATATTAACAAGCAAATGCGCCCATCCACCATGCAAAAAGGCATGGGTGATAACTCGATAGTATTGCTTTTTATGAACGACTAAATAGGGATCAAAAAGATATCGATTAAATAAATCCCTATTGTTAAATGCAGCAATAGATAGAATTGAAGTAATCGCAATTATTATGAGTGTTATCATTTACTTTTTTATATCAAGGGAATTTTGGGAATTTCTGAAAATCAGGATCACGTTTTTCTAAAAATGCATGCTTTCCTTCTTGCGCTTCTTCCATTAAATAATACATCATAGTAGCGTCACCTGCAAATTCCATTAATCCGTGTTGACCATCTAGTTCTGCGTTTAAAGCACGTTTTAACATGCGCAAAGCCATGGGGCTTCTTTTCATTATTGTTCTACACCACTCCACTGTAGTGTCTTCCAAATCAGCTAATGGAACTACTTTATTAACCATCCCCATTTTTTCGGCTTCTTCGGCAGTGTACTGTTCACATAGAAACCAAATTTCTCTGGCTTTCTTTTGGCCAACGTGACGCGCAAGATAACTTGAACCAAAACCGCCATCAAAACTTCCTACTTTTGGTCCGGTTTGACCGAAACGTGCATTATCAGAAGCAATGGTAAGGTCACAAACTACATGTAATACGTGTCCACCACCAATTGCATAACCATTTACCATGGCAATTACAGGTTTTGGAAGAGATCTGATTAATTTGTGTAAATCCAACACGTTTAATCTTGGCACGCCATCTTCTCCCACGTAACCCCCAACGCCTTTTACATTTTGATCACCACCCGAACAAAATGCTTTATCTCCAATCCCAGTCAAAACAACCACACCAATTTTAGGATCCTCGCGCGCAATGTTCATTGCATCAATCATATCCATATTGGTTTGCGGACGAAATGCATTATACACTTCTGGTCGATTAATTGTAATCTTTGCTATTCCTTCAAAAAAATCGAAGTAAATATCTTGGTATTCCTTAATGGTTGTCCAACTTCTATTTGCCATAATTCTAATTTTGAATTGAAATTGTATTTGAAATTAACCAAATACAATTATGTGTTCTATTTTATTTTTAAACTTTTAAAGTAATCTTTGAGCATAATTGCGTTTGATTCACGCGGTGTAAAAACCTCTAAGATGCTCGATTTAGTGTGATTTTTTAATTCTGAAAATTTAATTTCAAATTCCTTTAAGTCATTGGCGCAAAAATAATCTACTTCAAATCCCTTGGCAATATGTTCAACACTGTTTTTCTGTGTGGTTTCAAAGAATTGTTCTAATTGACCCGTGTTTGCAGGTCCATCAATAAATCTAAAAATCCCCCCACCTGAATTGTTAATTACAACAACCTTAAGGTTTTCGGGGATATGCCGATGCCACCAGGCATTTGTATCATAAAAAAATGAAATGTCGCCAACAATAAGATAAACGGGTTTATTTGTAACCATGGCGTTCCCCATTGCAGTGGATACTATTCCATCAATACCACTTGTTCCTCTATTTGATTTGAACTCTATTTGGTTGGGCCAGTGAAATAACTGTGCATACCGAACAGGGGTGCTATTTGCTAAATGGACTATACAATTTTCAGGGATCAGATTCACAATAGATTCCATTACTTTAATGTCGCTATGCGAAATAGAATTCAAATAATTCGCATGTGCAATTTTCCTTTTTTCCGTTCTATCCATCCACTTGTTCACCCATTTTCTTTTGGGCTCAGATGACTTTATAGGTACTTGATGAAAAAAATCTTCAGGAGCACCCTGTATAGAATGAGTTAAACATTGATAGGTATTTGGTGGAGTAGTAGTGTTTTCAATATGAAAGTGTTGTTTAGGCGAAAATTCACGCAAAAAGGATTTAATTTTTTTCGAGACCACATTTCCCCCAAAAGTGATTAAAACATCTGGTTGCAAGTCTTCTTTTTTAGACCCTCTTAAAGGCATTATTAGTTGGTCAATACAGGAAATTGAGTTTTCAATAGGAATATTGGAAGTGGTTTCTGTTAAAATTAAAGTATCCTTTGAAATTTGGTTTAACAGTTTTTGTAATTCTTCATTGAAATCTTGTTGTCCAACCAAAATCATCACTCGGGTAGCCGATTTTACTAATTGGGTAAGTTCAACTATTTGAATATCCGGAAATTTAAAACTTCCTTTGCTAGTGAATACTATCCGTGAAGAATTGGTTTCAATAGTAACCTTGTTATATAATGGCTCTGTGAAAGGAAGATTCAAATGTACTGGCCCAGGTTTTGAAATAACGGTTTCAATGGCCATGTTCAGCGCTTCATTTATTTTATGTTCATTGAATAGAATTGCTTCCTTTTCAATTGGATTTTCCTCTAGTTGGGTAGAATACAAGATATGATTTGCAAATACATTTTGTTGTCTAATTGTTTGACCATCTCCTTGATCAATTAAAAACTCGGGTCTATCAGCCGATAAAACAATTAAAGGAATATGTCTATAAAATGCTTCTGCAATAGCAGGGTAATAGTTCAATAATGCAGAACCAGAAGAGCAAACGAGTGCCACAGGGTTTTTTGTTTCATCTGCAACACCTAATGCTATAAATGCGGCTGAACGTTCGTCAGGCACCGAATAACAAGTATATTTTGAATGAGCCGTAAAACCTAAAATTAATGGTGCATTTCTAGATCCAGGAGAAATAACAATATGTTCAACTCCTTTCTGCCAAAGAATTTCGGTGAGTTGCTGAGCGCTTTTTTTATCTGTTGTTTCCAATATGGAAATGACTTTTTTAATTTGTAATTTATGAAAGTACCTGCAATAAAGTTTGTGCTTTAATTTGGGTTTCTTTCCATTCTTTTTCGGCAATTGAATCTGCTGTAATCCCGCCACCAACATACAAAGCTAAACTGTTTGGAAAAACCTGCATACACCTTAGATTCACAAATAATTGAAGACTTTCCTCAGGCTCTATAATTCCCAAATAACCAGTGTAATACCTTCGGTTATGGATTTCTAAATCTTGAATTATCTTTTTTGCTTTTCTGGTGGGTACGCCACAAATGGCAGGAGTAGGATGTAATAGACGCGCCATTTCCAAACTTTCTGAAAAACTAACAGGTGATTTTGATTCAATTTTTGTTTGAAGGTGGACAACAGGACCCGCTGAAATTGTTTCTGTATTTCCAGAAATGAAATCAATGTTACGGTCAAAAAATTTGGATTCAATATAGTGCGTAACATACTGTTGTTCTTCTATTTCTTTTTGTTCCCAAATAATTTCTTTTTCTGAATTTGGTTGGGTTCCAGCAAGCGACATGGTAGTAATCCTAGAACCATTCCATTCTAACAAAGTTTCGGGTGTAGCTCCAACCCAACGCCCGCAATCCCTATGATTTATGAAATAAACGAAAGCAGTTTCGTGTGAATTACGCAAAGAAATTAAATAGTTCGACACATCAAAATCTATATTAGTTGGATAGCTGAAGATTCTAGAATAAATAAATTTATTTAACTCCCCACGATTCAAGGTTTCAATTCCTTTGTTTAGTGCTTTTAAGTAGTTTGATTTACTAATTTCACCAACCGAAGGTTGGAAATCTGGTAAAGGATTACTTGGTAACGCATCAATCTGTGCTATAATTTTTTCTGATATAGTAGAGGACTTAATCTCGAAATCTTTTGGTATAAAAACAATTGGGTTTTCATTTGAGATTTCATAGGGATGAAAAATGAAACCTGATTTCTCATTAGATTTTGACTTCGGGTGTTCAATTATGACGGTAAACTCCTCTGTTTTGGGAAGAGAATACGCTACAAAATTTAAATTTTTTTGAAGGCAGGTATTTAAGATTATTTTTAAATCAATGCTCATTCTATTTTAACAATTTTAAAGGTAGATTGAACAGTGGACGTTAAAGCTTTTACAATGTAAGATCCTGCTTGGAATACTGAAAAATCTATATATATCCGTTCAATTTCAACGGTTTTATTTTCAACATAAATTAGCTTTCCAGTAATATCATAAATTAATATTTCCGCATTTTGTGTACTACTCAAATTAAATCGCAGCGTTAAAAGAGTGGTAATGGGGTTGCTCAAAACTTCTACAAATTCAACAAATGGAGCAGTGGTATCCGGCAAAGAACATCCATTCGAGTTTAGTAACAATTTTCTAGTTGTATTTAAAGTTCCTTGCATTCTATCTCTTTGTCCGTAGGTAAATGCGGTTTGACAATTATCATAGGTATAATCCATATAATTCATATACATATCGCCATTGGGACCATTATTACATGAAATTACAGGTTGATTGGGACAGCCAGAATTTGGTTTTTCTTGAAGCGGAGTATCCGAAATAGCATCATCATAATTGCACCCTTCCTTAGGCCCCCAGGGGTGTTGTAATCCAAGCCAATGACCTACCTCATGAACTAATGTCCTACCCTTGTTGTAGGGAGGCTTAGTAGGTAAACCATCTCCACAAACTTTGTAGTTTAATACTACACCATCAAAATTCGGCTGTGCCTCGCCAGGTAAGTATGTGAAACCTAATAAGGTATCATTAATCTCACAAATCCAAACATTCAAATAATACCGAGGGTCCCAAATTTGAGTACCTCCAAGGTTAGGTTGATAGTAATTTTTGGTGCTTCCAATATTGGATTGATTTACATCTTTTCGAATAATTCCATTAGTGGGTTGTCCATCTGGAGTTTGTTGAGCCAAACAAAATTCAATTTCAGTATCGGCTGAAATAGGTTTAAATCGGGTAGGTGTTAGCACTGAATCAGGATTTTGCCTTCTAAAATCGCGATTCATAACATCCAATTGGTTTACTAATTGTTCGTCAGGTAAATTCTGTTCAGTCGTGTTATATAAAACATGAAAAACAACTGGAATAGTAATAACACTTTGAATAGTCGCATTTTTTTTATTCGAGGAGATCCAACGTTGAATTTCAAATTCATTTTCCCGTAAAATAGAATCTAATTTTGGGTTTTGGGAATGAATGATATCACTCAAGCTTTGTTGCCCACAGCGGATATAATCAGCATTGGTTTGGGAAAATCCAATAGAATAAAAAGCTAAAAAAAATACGGTGGCAATCCATTTTTGCATGGGTCAAATATAGGTATATAGAATAGTTCAGCCGAATATATTAAGGGGTCAAAATGCATCCATCTAGAAAAAAAACCTGAAATGGAAAAGAAGGCTCTTTAGTAAACTAATCAGAAAACACCAATGAATATCACCATTTTTTTTGATTTTGAATGTTACATTTGGCAACCTAAAACAGTAACAAATGGTTAAGAAAGAATTTGATCCCGCATCAGAGGTGCAAGATAGACAGAACTTTGGAGAATTTGGAGGTGTAAACCCATCAATTACAGACAGTTCAACCTATACCTTTTTGAAAGCGGAAAGTATGGAGGGTACTTTTGGAGGAGAAACAGAAGGTTGTTTTTTATATTCTCGTCATTGGAACCCATCCAATAAATATTTAGCTACTGCTTTGGCAAAAATGGAAGGTGCAGAAGCTGCCCAGGTTGTTGGGTCAGGGATGGCTGCAATTTCAAATGTTACCATGCAAATTTGTGGAGCTGGAGATCATATTGTTTCAAGTCATACCATTTATGGTGGAACATATTCCTTGTTTCATTTTTACTTACCAAAATTCAACATTCATACAACGATGTTGGATACAACGGATTTGGAGGCGGTAAAAAAGGCTATTAAACCGAATACAAAAATGATTTTTTGTGAGGCGATGAGTAATCCACTTTTGGAGATTGCAAATATCAAAGCTTTGGCTGAATTAGCTCATAAAAATGGAATTCAACTCGTTATTGATAATACGTTTACTCCAATGATTTTTTCACCCATAAAATTAGGTGCTGATGTTGTCATACATTCATTAACCAAGTTTATTAATGGTGCTAGCGATACGGTAGCAGGGGCCATTTGCGGTACAGAAGAATTTATTAATTCGTTAATGGATTTAAATACGGGAAGCACCATGCTTTTAGGTCCAACAATGGATGGTGTTCGATCTGCGAGTGTTTTGAAAAACCTACGAACTTTGCATATTCGAATGATGCAACACGGGAAAAACGCATTGTATTTAGCTGAAAATTTGCAAAAGGATGGAATGCGGGTGCGGTATGCCGGTTTACCTGATCATCCATCGGCAGATTTAATGGAATCTCAAAGAAATAAGGCCTATGGTTATGGTGGGATGGTTCTGATAGATTGTCAAACGAAAGAAAATGCGTATAAGCTCATGAACGCCATGCAAGAAGATAACGTGGGTTATTTAGCGGTTAGTCTAGGGTTTTATAAAACATTGTTTAGTGCTCCTGGAAGCAGTACTTCATCTGAAATTCCAGAAGACGAACAAGGAGATATGGGTTTAAGTCCAGGTTTAGTGCGTATGTCAGTAGGACTGGATATGGATATCGAAAGAACCTATGAAACGATGCGTTTACGTTTAAAAGGAATAGGGTTGATTTAAAAGTCAAAAGATTAGTATTTAGGAGGCGAACAATAGTTCGCCTTTTTTTTGTGCTAATTTATAACCCTGTTAATGTTTGCGTATACGGTAAACTTGTCTGTGCGACAAAAACCCATTAAGGTAATTCCTAGTTCTTGGGCATAATCAACCGCTAGGGAAGAAGGTGCGGAAACAGCAGCAAGAAATGGAATTCGTGCGGCAAATGCTTTGGTTACTATTTCATAAGAAACACGACCGCTTACCAGAAGAAACTCAGCTTCCTTCAATTTAGAATCTAGCAGTAGGGACCCAATAACTTTATCAACGGCATTATGTCTTCCAATATCTTCTTTTATGGATAGCATTTTTCGTTCTTTATTAAATATGGCGGCCGCGTGCACTCCGCCAGACTGTGAAAATTGATGTTGAGATTTTTCCATGGTGGCATACATTTCATTGATTTCCTGTAAACCAATGTGTAACTCATCATGGATTATGGATTCTTGATTTACAATTTCTATTAAATCTTGCTTCCCGCAAATACCACATGATGAAACAGAGAGTAGGCTACGAGAATTTTTATAGCCGTCACCCAAAAACTCCACAGGTATAGTCACATTTAATTTTGAAATATACCCTTGCTTGTCTATTTCGGCTGTTTGGATTTGCAATGGAGGGTGCATCCTTCGATAGATATCCTCTGAATATAATAATCCACGAACCAGTTCCAACTCATCTCCAGGCGTGCGCATTGTAACCATAAATTTTTCGCCATTTATAGAAATAGACAAAGCGTCTTCAACGGTTAGCATATCCGTTACTTGGCTAACGGTATTCGGTTCAACTTTGACTCCTTTATATTTGGAAATAGACATTTATTTTTTCAATGGAATTTTTCGGAAAGTTAATTTCAACTAATCGTCAAATATAATGGAAGACTAATCAAATCACTCTCTAACTTAAAATCAAAGAAGATAAAAAAAAGCTGCCATAATAATTTTCATGGCAGCTTGCTATTTTATTAAGTAACCTGAATAGTTTAACTCAAACCTGTTACAACACCGTTTTCATCAATATCCATACCTTCAGAAGCAGGTATTGCTGGTAAACCAGGCATACGCATCATTGGGCCCAAAATTGGCACAATAAAACCGGCACCTGCGGCAATTTCAAATTCACGTACCGTTACAGAGAAACCAGTTGGTCTTCCAAATACTTTTGGGTTATCCGAAAATGAATTTTGCGTTTTCGCCATACAAATAGGTAGATTATCCATCCCCAATGCTTGAATTTTACGCAAATCAACTTGTGCTTGACCAGATAATTCAACGCTATCCGCTCCATAAATCTCTTTCGCAACTTTATCCATTTTTTCCACAATAGTGGTAGAGTTCCAGTCGTATAAAGGTTTGAAATTTCCAGTACCCGATTCTATTTCAGCTACTACAGCACGCGCTAAATCTTGGGTTCCATCACCACCTTTAGCCCATCCTTCTGAAAGAACAGCTTTTACACCAACAGCCGCACAACGATCAATAACGATTTTGATTTCTTCGTCTGTATCGGAAATGAAATTGTTAATAGCAACAACTGGATTCAAACCGAATTTTTTCAAGTTTTCGATATGCTTTTCAACATTCGCCATACCTGTTGTTACACGCTCTACGCTTGGGGTGTTATATTCTTCTTTCAAAGCCCCACCATGGTGACGTAATGCTCTAATAGTAGCAACTAAAACCACCGTTTTAGGTTTTAAACCTGCATGAGCACATTTTAAATCAAAGAATTTTTCAGCACCTAAATCGGCACCAAAACCTGCTTCGGTAACTACGTATTCTGATAAAGACATTCCCATTTTGGTAGCAATAATAGAATTGGTTCCTTGCGCAATATTGGCAAACGGTCCTCCATGAATCAGTACGGGGTTATGCTCTAATGTTTGAACCAAATTGGGTTTAATAGCATCTTTTAGCAATAATGCCATCGCGCCTACACAATTTAATTCACGGGCATAAACCGGTTTTTTGTCAAAGGTTTGACCCACATAAATATTTCCTAGTTTTTCTTTTAAATCTTTAATACCCTTACTCATACAAAGGATTGCCATAATTTCAGAGGCTGCAGTAATATTAAACCCATCTTGGCGAGGTATGCCATTTGCAGTTCCACCTAATCCAATTGTAATATCACGTAATGCTCTATCATTCATGTCAATAACCCTTTTCCAAGTAACGGTTCTACCATCAATACCTAGGTTACGCGTTTTACTTTGTAGATTATTATCAATAACGGCAGAAAGTAAATTATTGGCCTTTTCAATAGCGTTAAAATCACCCGTAAAATGAAGATTTATATCTTCCATAGGAATTACTTGGGAGTATCCACCTCCAGCGGCTCCACCTTTTATTCCAAAAACAGGACCTAATGACGGTTCACGTAAAACGGCCATAGCTTGTTTGCCAATTTTATTTAAACCCTCTGTTAAACCAATGGTAACGGTTGTTTTTCCTTCTCCAGCCGGTGTAGGAGTTAAAGCGGTTACAAGTATAAGATTACTTTTTTCTACCTTTTTGTCATCTATTAAGTTCAGAGGTAGTTTGGCTTTGTATTTACCATACATCTCAATTTCATCTTCTGTAACACCAATTTTTTTGGCTATCGTGCTGATGTGATTTAACTCTGCCGCTTGCGCGATTTCTAAGTCAGATTTTACCTTTCCCATTTTATCTTGTTTTTTACGCTATGTTTTGTGAGCGTTTGCGAATTTAATAAATCTGAAATGATATGCTAATTCAGAACCTGAATTTTGCCTTCTAATTAGTAATTAAAAAAGCCTTTTTAAATTGACTATAATCACTTTGAGATTGTGCTATATAGGTTTACTTTGTTTAATAAATAGATTAGTATGATAACTGTAGAAGAAGCGAAAGAGCTCGTATCAAAAAATGTTACCGTTTTAGGATCTGAAATTATCCCAATATCCGAATCATTAGGACGTGTATTGGCACAGGATGTATATTCAAAAATTGATATCCCTGGATTCCCACAATCTGCGATGGACGGTTATGCGGTAAATGCCGATGGAAATATTAAGAAAGGGGACTTATTTAAAGTTATTGGTGAAGTTCAAGCAGGGGACACAAAAAACCATTCTGTGAAACCAGGTGAGGCTACGCGTATTTTTACTGGAGCTCCGTTACCAAAGGGAGCTAATACCATTGTTATTCAAGAAATAGTCACGGTAAATGATGACTTTATAACTGTTGAAAAAGAAGTTAGTTTAGAAGCAAATGTGCGGGACCGTGGGGAACAAATAATGTCGGGAGATACCGGCTTGCAATCCGGAACTGAAATCACGCCAGCAGGTATTGGCTTTTTGGCTATGATGGGCTATGATCAAGTAAAAGTGATTAAAAAACCAGTGATTTATTTAGTTGTAACTGGAAATGAATTAATTCAACCTGGGCACGACTTAAAATTCGGCCAGATTTATGAAAGTAATTCGGTGGCCTTAGTTTCCGCATTTTCTAACTATGGGTTTGAGGTGGCTAAGGTTCACTTTGTTAAAGACAATTATGAACATACGAATGAAACTCTTCGAAAAGTTATTGAAAAAGCGGATATTGTAATCGCATCAGGGGGCATTTCTGTAGGTGATTATGATTATGTGGGCGCGGCCCTTGGAGATTTATGCGTGGATGAAATTTTTTATAAAGTGAAACAAAAACCAGGTAAACCTTTGTTTTTTGCCACGAAAGATGATACGCTAATTTTTGCGCTTCCTGGTAATCCGGCTTCTGCCTTAACAGGTTTTTATCAATACGTTTTGCCTGCAGCCAATAAATCGTGTGGCAAAGGCTTTTTAGGGTTGAAAACAGGTTTTTTGAAACTAAACCAACCCTATATTAAGAAAGGTACCCGTGCGCAATTTTTAAAAGGGTTTGTAACTGATACCGGTGTCGAAATTCTAGATGGTCAAAGCTCCGCAATGATGCATACATATGCGATTTCAAATGCCTTAATTTATATTCCTTGGGATAAAGAAAATACAGCGGAAGGAGAAAATGTATTGGTTTATTTCCTGTGAAAATCGTCCACTTACTTTCGTGAAATACCACTATGTGATAGAAGTTAGTCCTAAAATTGCTTATAAATCATATGCGTAACTGATTAACGTCATGAAGTTTTTTGGTAATAATTCCTATCTTGCATCATCAAATGTTAATAACAATTAAATTTTAAATCATGAAAAAATTTTTACTTCTTTTGGGCAGCGCGGCTGTAATTCCAATGTTTTTATTACTAACTGCGTACAGCGGAGATAACGTTAGAACCTCAGGGGGAATTTGGAGCAATTCAGGTTCACCAGGTGATGGGGAAGATTGTTCTGCTTGCCATGGCGGAGGTTTAAACACTGATAATTCATGGATGACCTCTGATATTCCTGCAACAGGTTATATAGCCGGTCAAACGTATACCATGACACTTACAACCACTGGTGGTGGAGGTTCTGCTAAGAAAGGATTTAGCGTAACATGCGAGGATGGGTCTGCAAATCACATGGGTACTTTTGTGATTACGGATGCTACCAACACCTCTTCTTTTGATGATCACGTTAGTCATTTAGCTGCAGGAAATACGCTGACTACTTGGTCATTTGATTGGACCGCCCCAGCATCGGGATCTGGTGATGTAACTTTTTATGCTTCATTGCTATTTGACGGTTATGGAGGTGGAGTTGTTAATGCTTCTCAAATGTATTCTGAGGAAACAGTGTCAAGTGTTAACGATTTAGCGGCTAAGAATGGACTAAAGGTTTATCCTAATCCTGTAGTTGATCAATTGAATATTGAGATGCCCGAGATTTCTGGAAATGAAGTAGGTGTAACTATTTTTTCTTCAAATGGTCAGGTAGTATATACCAACGACTCTTATTTGGTAAATAGCTTATCGACTAGTTCTATTGACGTTTCTAACTTAGAAACAGGAATGTATATTATTAATATCACTAGCGAAAATCAAACGTTTACGAATAGATTTATCGTGAATTAATCGAGTTGTACTCGAACAAAATTGAGTAATGGATGTCATTACAGACATCCATTACTTTTAAAAAGTTGAGGTTATGGCGCATAAAATGAAATTGACCGTACCATGTAATTTTGAAGATGATTATTGGGAAAAAATAGATTTTTCAGAAGTAGCCGAAATCTATGGCAAATTAAGTGTAGATTTAATTGGAGGAGGAAGGCCAGCCCTTACCATGCCTCATGTAAGTAAAAAGAAGGTTGCAAGTTTTGTCGAGGAAGCACATAAGAGAGGATTAGAGTTTAATTATTTGCTGAATGGAACCTGCTTCGATAACCTAGAAATTAGTAAAAAAGGGTACCGCCAAATTCGTGAATTATTGGATTGGCTTACCGAAATAAAGGTAGATTCTATTACAGTTTCGTTACCTATGATTTTAGAAATCATAAAAAAGAATTACCCGCACTTTAAAACATCTGTTTCTGTTCAAGTTGTAATTGACTGCTTTGAGAAAGCTAAATACTGGGAGGAACTAGGCGCAGATAAAATCAATATATCCTATGTTGATTTGAACAAAAATTTCGAAGAAATTCGACTTATTAAGAAAAAAACGAATGTAAAAATTCAAACGATTGCAAATCTAAAATGCCGTAATCGTTGTCCACATGTTACTCTTCATGGGAATTATAACGCCCATACTTCTCAATGCGGACACGTAATGAATAATTTTAGTTTTGATTATTACTTATTTACATGTGCGGAAGCCATGTTAAGAAAACCCACAGATATTTTAAAATCAGCTTTTATTAGACCCGAAGATCTTCATTACTATGAAGATGCAGGAGTGGATTATATAAAGCTTGTTGAGCGTAGTATGACTTCAGATGCCTTGGCTCTTATTATAAAGGCATACTCGGAAAGATCATACGAGGGAAACATGATGGACTTACTTCATGGAGTTTCTAAATACATCATTTACAACGATAATTCCATTTATACCAAAGGGATGAAATACTTATTTCAACCTTCAAAAATCAATCTTTTTCAAGTGAAAAATTTGATGGATAATTTGAAAGATCTTAGAAAAGAAAAGGCTTTTAATGAAAGTTTTGATATGTACATTGACAATAAAAAATTGGATGGATATATGGATTTTTTCGCAAAAGGCAAGTGTACGAGAGATTGTGATTCCTGTTCTTATTGTGAAGAAATTGGATCTAAAGCGATTAAATATTTAGTTCCCGTAGAAAAACATCTGGAGCATTGTGACGCCCTGAAAAAAACAAAGGAAACAATGATTACGGGTGAGGTATTCATGAAAAAAAGCTGGATATAAATTAATTTCTTGATGCTTAAAAAGTTTAGCCGCCTGGCCATTTTTATTGTTATTTTGGTTTCGGGACTGAGTTTTGTTCAGTTGAGTAATTTGGAATTTGATTTTGATTTAGAGCAATTTTTTCCAGTAAATGACCCAGACCTAGAATTTTTCCATGAATATTCTGAACGTTTCAATTCCAATATTGATGATGAATATATTTTCATCGGAATAACGAATAAAAATGGAATTTTTAAACCGGAATTCCTCACTAAAGTAGATTCACTTACAACCTACCTGTTTTCTTTCGATAGTATTTATTCCGTGTATTCTGTTACAAATTCTTTCTACCAAGAAATGAATAGAGGACAGTTAAAAAAAACACCTATATTACATTACCACCATCCGGAGTTGCTGCCTTCGGATAGTACCAAATTAGCCGCTTCCAATGAATTTAAGGGTTTTTTGATTTCTAAAGATGGTAAATCCATTTCTATTTCAGCATTCCATTCACCCAACTTAAGTGATCAACAAAAAACAGCTTTATTAGTAGATATTAGGACGAAAATCGATGAATTAGAATTCGATAAATCGTATTTGACGGCCAAAATTTTAGTAGAGGAAACCTATTTAGTTGAAATTCAAAGGAACTTAACCTTGTATTTGAGTATTTCGCTGGTCTTGATCAGCTTGACTTTGTACATGCTTTTTCAATCCTTTAAATCGATTTGGATTCCCCTTGTTACGATTGTGTTTTCCATTTCGTGGACATTTGGGTTAATGGCATACTTTGAATATCCTATTGATATAATTTCCAGTCTGTTGCCTCCTGTACTAGCAGTTATATGCATGTCGGATGTGATTCATTTGTATACAAAATTCATTGAAGAACTTCGAAAGGGACAAAATAAAATTGATGCTGTAAAAAGGACTTTTAAGGATGTGGGATTGGCCACTTTTTTCACCTCCCTTACAACAGCTATTGGCTTTTTCTCTCTGAGTTTTTCAAACGTTATTCCCATTCGCTTTTTTGGAATATTTGCCGGTATAGGGGTTTTATTATCGTTTGTGATTGTCATTGTTTTTATTCTGGGGTTTAGTTTGCTTTCTAAAGAGCCAAAAATTGTTCAGATAAAGAAATATGGAGAGAAATGGAATGCGTTTTTGTCTGAATCGTTCCGATTTATAATTAACAATAGAATTTCCATCCTATGGGTTTCCATTGGAGTTACTGTAGGTTCTTTTTATTTCATTAATAAAATAGAACTTAATTCTAGCTTGCTACAAGAAATCCCAAAAGACAATCCTATTTTAGAAGATTACGCGTTTATTGAAACCCAATTTTCTGGTACACGTTCTTTTGAAATGGCCTTGATTTTAAAGGACTCAAATGCATCCTTTTTGGATGTAGAAATAGTGCATCAAATTGACGAAATAAACCAATTCTTAAAAGATAGTTGTGGAGTTGGTATGTTGCTTTCGCATGTGTCTTTTATAAAAACGGCAAGGCAAGCTTATGATGGGGGTAGAGATTCCGGGTATCGCGTTCCGGATTCCGATAGAGAAATTTATTTTTTGTGTAATAAAATAATGCAAACAGAATGGGCTGGTGAATTTTTGCGTTACATGACAATCGATCGAAAGTATTGTAGAGTAGGAGGGAAACTTCCCGATTTAACCACAATACAATTTCAAGAATTAGTGGATAAATTTGATGGTTTTTACAAAAAAATTGAAAACCCTTATGTGGAGTATAAAATGACTGGACAAGCCATGATGTTGGATAAAACGACATATTCTTTGCCGTATAACCTGCTTATGGGCTTGTTGATTGTGTTCTCTATTATTTCAGTAATTGTTGGCCTGATGTTTAAATCCATTAAAATGGTTTTTATTGTATTGGTCTCCAATATTGTTCCATTGATTTTAATGGGAGCCGTAATGGGTTTACTAGGCATTTACTTGAAAGCAGATACGTCCATAATTTTTGCCGTTTCCCTGGGTATTGTAGTGGATGATTCTATACATTATTTGAGTAAATTTAGGATTGAATTAGGTAAAGGAAGGTCTGTATTATATGCCTTAAAAAGGTCTTATTTGTCCACGGGAAAAGCAATCATAATTACTACACTACTTTTATTAACCGGATTTATGCCTTTGTTATTGTCTAGTTTTGGTGGTGCCTTTTATATTGGCCTATTAGTTAGTTTATGTTTGGTTTTTGCGGTGATTATAGACTTAACTATTTTACCTATTTTGGTAATGTTGTTTTACAAAAAATAATAAAAGGCTAATTCACTCTTATTCCCAAATTGCCTTCATGCCTTTTTTTCATTTTTATTTTTTATACTTTTTTTCATTTTATCACTAAAATATGGACTTGTGAGAATGTTAAAGATGTTAACAATGCAATTTTAATTTCTTTTTGGGTAAAAAAAAGGGTGTAATAATTTATGAAATTGTCACTTTTATACTGACGTAAGTCATGTAAAATTTATTAAAAAATATATATTAAAAATGATATGGGTAATAAGGCTCTTATTTTCAATTATTTAAAGGTATTTTGCATTATCTCCCGTGAAAAACTGTTTGAAGCAGAAGAAATAAAACAGATAAAAAATTGGTCATTTAATCCAATCTAATAATCATTTATACTTATGATTACTATCAATGACCCTCCGTAAGAAATCCCATAACATTGTAGAGTAAATATAAATTCATTTAAATATTATCAATTATGAAAAAAACTATTAAACTCACTCTGATGTTTGTCGGGTTGTTAGTTGGAAATGCAATGTATGCCCAAACGAACATGCACCTCGAAACAGTAGCAGGAACGAGTACCTATTTAATTGATGACGTTAAAGTCATCACTTTCTCCTCCACAGATTTGCTGGTGGAAAACATTAGCGGAGTTCAAACACCTTATGTGTTGAATGACGTTGTGAAAATAACATTTGATGATATTTCTGATGCTGTTAAGGAGGTTGAAAACACTGCAGATGTTGAAGTATATCCAAATCCAAGTACTGGTATGGTAACTCTTGACATTAAAAATGGAAATGCTAGTGAATACGAGATTTACGTGTATGATGCACTTGGTTCATTAGTTGAAACCATTAAATTACCATCAAATGGTTCAGAATTGAATGCAAGAATTGATTTTGAGAAATTTTCTAATGGTGTTTACATCATGAGAATTTCAGGAAACAATGACAGTTCTATCACAAGAAAAATTATAATTCAAAAATAGTAAATAACACAAAAAATGATATCAATGAAAAAGTTACTCGCTCTGTTAATATTCGCACTTACTGTTAATATTGGCTATTCACAAAAAAATGTAATTCTACATAAAACGAATGGTAATGATGTTAAAACCAATTTAATGGGTGTTGACAGTATTACATTCACAGATTACGCAACTCCAGGTTCTTTAACGTTTGATACTTATACGGACCCTAAGGTTGTAATGGAACACCACTCTAAAGTGGCTTGGACTGCTAGTTACAAAGGAAATAACGCAAATTTACCAGGTGGTTTTAATGAAATTCATGCAGAAATGCGTTTTGATGAAGCTAATCCAGCCAACATTAAATTTGACGGTTCTGTTAGACTTTCTACAACGAATACTTTTGAGCCAGGTAGAGATGATCCAGGTCATTGTGTAAATTCTTCAATGGGAGTTCAATGGTACACACATTCCGACACTGTTATTGATCCAGGACCTCCAGCAGATACAATTATAACTGTATATTATGACAGTACAATTGATGCTAGTGATTGGGCTACTATTGAAGTAGCGGCTGGTGATGTCGTTGCTTACGGTGATGGTTACATGGCTCAAGCAACTTTTACTTATAAAGGTGTTTCAGGAACAGTTGATTTATATCTTGACTTTTTAGGAACGCAAGTTCTAAGTCCAACTTTAACAATTCATAGTTTTACAGGGACATTCCAATTCATGGCAGGTCAAACTTCAAGTGATCCTTGGTATTGTGGATCAAGTGTAAGAAGTATGGTTCATGTGGAATGTGATATGATGTTCAAAGTAGTTCCTTAAGAACTCAATTAAGTATTATTAATATTTGAATTTAGAAAAAAACCTACAAGATTCTTCTTGTAGGTTTTTTTGTTTTATCCATACACAAAAATGAGAAATTACGTCATCAAAGTACTATTGGTTCTAGGGTTTTTGCCGCTTCTGTTGTTGTGTTCTATTTCGGGTAAAGCAATACATCTAAATAACCAAGAAGGATTTTTACAAACCAATGAACATTCAATTCGAATGGACACAATTGGGTTTAATGATTCCCTTGGAATAGTGAACTACGAATATTGGTTAGCAAAAGGAGATACCACGAAATTGATTTTAGCAAACGAGTTGTTTTCCCAGTTTTTTATCTGTTTGCCTAAGGAAGGTCAATTTGATTACTCGATTTCACTGGCAAGAAAATTCTCAGGGAATAAGGAGGAAGCCTCTTTGGTAAAAGAATGGTATTTGCGAGCTATTGATTCATTTGATGCGCAATCAACTGACATATATTCTGATATTACGGAATATCAAAGACTAGAGTTAAAGTACAAAATCCTTCTGGAATTTACGAAGCTATATTCTGGTTATTACGGTAAGTGTGAGGATGCTGTGGAGGTTTTGAGAAATTATAAAATGCAATATAATTTCAAATATGTTAAGTATAACCGAGGGTTAGATCAAACGGATAAAATCTGGTTACGGTTAGTCAAAGAAGATCAGCGATTGAGTTGGGATTGTGAAGAGAAATAAATGGGCATAAAAAATCCCTTAAAGCAAAGCTAAAAGGGATTTGATTTATTTTGTTTCAATTAATTATTCTCAGCGTAATCTTTCAAAGCCAAGTTATACTCTTTTAATTCTTCGTAGTTCATTTTGTTATGCGCATCACTCATAATTGAAAGTAAATAATGTAAACTTTCATCGTCACTATCATTTGCTGCTTCAACTACACCGATAACTTCCCCTTCTTCATCTACTAGTTCATCTTCTGGTTGAGGAATGAAAAACCCTTCGTATTCTTCCAAATGTTCATTCGTAAGACGAATACATTTTACTAAACGGGGAATTTGTTCTGCGATTGCAAATTCTCTTAATGTCTTAAAATCAGAAACTAATTGCTCCACATTGATTCCATTATCCGTAATGCTTTGTTGCATTTTGTTGATTAACTCTTGTGCTTTTTTATTTACCACGATATATCGTTTTTTTGATGCGTTGTTGTCAATTTTATACCTTACGGCATATATTTTCTTAGGAAGGCCAAAATTATAATTTTAAAGGAAATAACAGTCCCTTATTTTAGGATACATTTCACACGTTATTGACCATTAGTTATTAGGTGTTAAACCACTTCCATAATTTACCATACCAAGTTTTTGGCACTGGAATAACCACTTTTGGTTCACTTTCCATAACCCTCTTTTTTACTGGTTTTTTCTTTTTCTTTGGAGTGGTTCTAACGGGTTTAGCCTTTGCTTCTTCTTTTTTCTTTGCCGCAATTCTTTTTTCCCTGCTTGCAATTTTCTTCGCTAATTCACTGGCTTCTTGGTCTCTTTTTAATTGCTCTAATTGTTCTTCGCTTTTAATTCGTGAAGTTCTAACAGTTTTTGATGAACGTGTATTCGTTTTTTGTCTCGCTTCTTTTCTTGCAGTTCTTTCTTCTTTTTTTCTTCGCGCAAGATCCGCTTTGCTCATCATCACTCCATCTATTTCAACCATTTGTTCCTCAAGAGAGGGTGGAAGGTCTATTTTTCCTATTACTGTAGGGCCAGGAAGATCAATTTTTGGCGCTTTTATAACTGCAGCATTTAACCGAATATCTTCATCCATTTCTTCCATACTCAGAATTTCTTCTTTGATATCAATTTCAGTTTCTGGTTCGTTTTGAATTTCGGGTTTATCCTTTTTTTGTTTTGAAGGTTTAGGTTCAAGAGGAATTTCAGTAACAACCTCTTTTATAGGCGTGGAAGAAACTAATTTCTTTTGGGTTGAAAAGTTTTCAATAACCTTTTCGGCTAGAGTATCATCAACCTTAGTGTTTAGATGACTCCCTAGTTCTACATCAAATTCATTTTTTAAATATGATAAAATTTCCGATGGTTTGATTTCAACCTTTCTGGAGAGCTGACCTAATCTCATAAATTTGCGCGTATGGAGGCTGCAAATATAAGTGTACTTGCTAGTTATAAAAACATTAGCTCATTAAAATAGAGTGGTTTCTACTCCTTTAGTTTAATCGAATAGACATTTCCATAAATGCATGTTCTTGATTTTCCTTTTCCAAAGTTGAAACCGAACCTCTCAGGGCTAAGCGCGTAAAAACATGAATTTCAGAATTCATTATTTCAACTTCAATATCAGTTCCGTTATCGTTTTTCAATCCTTTATAAATTAATACGGTACTCGCAGAACTTGCTACCGGGTCGTTTTTTGCATGATAAGATTTTAAATAAGTTCCTGAAGGCAATGAAAAACCTTGTTCTAATTTTTTGCGAACAATCTTCATTAAAGTATTCAATTCAGTTACCGTTTCTTGTGGTCTAAATCTGTACCAGTATTTATTTTCTTCGGCTGTTTGCTCGGTTTCAATATACCCAAGCATGGGACCAACAATACCGGCAATAGATTGTAATTTAACAGATGACACTACAATGGGATCAATAAGAAAAACGTTTTTCGGATGGATATGGGAGTTAAAAAAGTCCGAAGAAAGAAGTTCCAAAAATAATGGACCTCCAGTGGAGGAACCAACGAAACTTATTTTCGTATAGCCCAATTCCTCTAGTTTTTCGTATTCTTCTGTTATGGCGGATTTCCAATCTTCCCAAGATGAGTTTTTGAATTCTTCATAGGTTCTACCATGACCTCCAAGTAAAACTTGGGAAACGCGATACCTCTCCTGATTTTGAGCACTCCAATCGGCAAACTCTTGCCATTCAAACGTACTTGCTGAATAACCGTGGGCAGCAATTATCACGTGTCGATCTAAATCATCAGCGCTTGGATTGGGATATTTAGCAGAAACCAAAAAATTCTCTGGAGTATATAAGGATGCGTCAAAAATCACATCTCCATCTAACAAATCATCCGTAATGTCTGGTTGTTTATCACATCCCACAAAACTCATTCCTATTAATGCAATTATATAAACTAGAGACTTATTCATTGTTTTTGTTTTTAAAGATGGAGTAATAAACGTCTAAATGATAATATAAAGGTTGAAGGGTGCCAGGAGAATATCCTTCTTTGGCAAAATCAATGTAATATCCAGAGCCTAGATTAATGGATAAGGGTAGATTATTAAAAGTGTAATTAAATCCTATTTCTGGAGAGAGAAGAAAAGCCGTGTTAGGGACATCTGAAAAAATTTCCGATTCCATATTGGCATAAAAATACCCTACGTTTAATCGAGTTACAAAATGAAAGGGTTTATCATGATTAAAAAACCAGCTCCCAGAAAATATGAAATTATCTTGTTTAAGTGCATTTGTACCCAGAGCAGAACCAAGTCTAGACGTTACATAATCAAACCCGAGATATAATTTATTAGGGGCAAAATCCTTAAAGGAATACTGGGCAGATATCCCATTTTCCCAATACATATTTTGCGTGTATTGAATTCTAACACCTGCATTAAAGGTTTGGGCTTGAAGGATAATGGAGGAAGAAAACAAAAGTAATACGATGAATTTTTTCATGCTTTTTAGTTTAATTATCTTTAGTTACAGGATAGCAATTATCGTTAATTAAATTCTAATAATTCCATAGTTTGAGAAAACTCTTTGTGAAAAGGAGCATTAATTAACATGGGTTCATTAGTTACTGGATGATTGAATTTTAATTGTTTAGCATGTAGCATCATGGTAACCATATTCCAATTCTGTTTAAAGAGTTTGTTTTGTTTATTACACCCATGCGGCCGATCACCAATTATGGGGTGGCGCAGGTGAGCAAAATGCTTTCTGATTTGATGAAATCGTCCGGTTTGGGGTTCTATTTCTACCAAGGAATATCGAGAAGTAGAGAACTTTCCGTGCGCAAGATTGATTTCTGTTTTTCCAATGGTATGGAAAGTGGTAACTGCCTTTTGGGTTTTCCCTTTTTCATTGGTGAGATCATAATCAATAATTCCATTATCCGGAGCATACCCTCTAACGATTGCTAAATACGTTTTATCTATTTTATTTTCCGCAAATTGCTTTTGCATGATTGAGTTAATCTCAGGAGATAAGGCAAACAAAAGAACACCGCTTGTTTTTCTATCCAACCGATGAACTGGATATACTTTTTGATGTAGTTGATTTCTTAAAAATTGTAAAGCATATTCATCCGTATTTGTGGCAATACTGCTTCTATGAACTAATAAACCATGCGGTTTATTAATTGCGACTAAATATTGGTCCTCAAAAAGTATGTCTAATTGCATTTCCCAAAAGTACCGTAAACAGTAATATTTTGGTGTCGTATAATTAGCAAATTGTATATTTGAAAGGTGTACAGTATTAATTTTAAATCTTCACTACAGCATGGATTCCGATGGACAACAACTTGAAAAATTAACCCACACCTCCTTATTTGTAGGATTAAGATTAGCTTTTATTGCCATTTTGCTGGTTTTTAGCTTTCTTATTATTTCCCCATTTTTAATGATACTTGTTTGGGGGATAATAATAAGCATTGGGGTCTTTCCATTATTTAAAAAACTTGCGACACTACTTAAAGGTAATAATAAGTGGGCCTCAATTATTTTAGTTTTGGTAGCCATTGCGGTTTTAGTTGTTCCTTTTACACTGCTGATTATAAATTTTGTGGATGCGATTGAGAATTTTTCAAATACTGTCGATATTGATGCAATACAAATACCTGCTCCTTCTGAAACTGTTAAGGAATGGCCAGTAATTGGAGAAAATGTGTATAATTTATGGGAAAGTTCATCTAATAATATTTCTTTTTTATTGGAGAAGGTTCGTCCCTTAATTGTTGATTTCGTTCCTTCATTGCTTTCTTTTGCTGGTAGTGTTGTGGGTTTTGTATTTCAATTCATTTTTGCTGTAATTATTGCGGGGGTATTATTTAATTATGCGGAGGAAGGTAAAAAGGTTGCAGAACAGGTTTTCAAAACCATTTTAGGAAAGAATGGAGAAAATTTTGTTGAATTATCAAAAGGAACAATTACGGGAGTTGTTCAAGGTATAGTTGGAACAGCAGTTATTCAGGCTGCTTTTTTATGGATTGGGTTTTATGCAATAGGATTACCTGGAACCTCTATTTTAACAATTCTGGTGCTTATTTTAGCGATGATTCAGTTGCCTGTATTGGTCATAGGATTACCGATAATAATTTATGTATTCAATATGGAATCTGTTTCGTTAACAATGGCCATTATTTTTTCAATTTGGACATTTATTGGTAGTGCTTCAGATAATGTTTTGAAACCTATTTTGTTAGGACGAGGTTCTCCAATTCCAATGGTGGTAATGTTTATGGGCGCTATAGGTGGGTTTTTGGCTTTAGGGATAATTGGTCTATTCGTAGGTGCTGTTGTTTTAGCTATAACATATAAAGTAGTTATGGCTTTGGTATATTCACCATTAAATGAGTAGTAAAATCTTATCCGTGGAAGGACTATTTCGAGAAATCTAGAATAAACCCAATAGTCCAAGTAAATTCGGTGAACCAAAAGATTTGATTGGCTCTATCGGTTGGATTATCACCAGTTGTTAGAATGTCGGACATATTAATGTACCCATTTTTCCATTCTGCATTTAACATCAAATGTTTCCATAAAACAAAATCAACACCGACTTTTCCAGAAAGTCCAAAACCCGCTACATGAAATTCGTCATATCTCGGGTATTCCATTAACGTTATATTAGTTCTAGGCACCAGTAAACCCACCCCAGGACCAACGTAATAATTTATGCTATGCTTCTCATTAAAAGTATAAATGTTGCCATGGTACTCTACTTCAATACTTCCATAGTTTAATCCATCGGTATGCTCAAATTTTAAAAATTCCTCTGTAAGCAATTTTGGTTCTCGGTTATATATTTTATTATCTTCTCCTCCAGCAATATTTATATATCCTTCAATTGGGGATGTTTGATTTTGCTTCATCACGTATTTCATATGGTCTGTTCCCAAAGAAATACTCCATCGATTCGAGAAAAAGTAACCAAACCGTAAATTCCATTGTGGAATTGAAATAGTGGAGGGATTAAAATATACGTTAAAAGAAAAGGGGGTTGGTCGGTCATAGGCTGTAACATCATACAATGTAAAATTGTAATCATCCCCTTTAAATGAAATGTCAGATTTTGAATATTCAGATAGATTATATCCCCAGTATCCGTAAAAGTGATTTTTCTTGCTGTAGTCTTGATTCCATCCCTTTTGTGCTGTTGCCCCAATAGAAATGAAAAATAATCCGAAAAGAAAGTAATTGAACCTCATTGTTTTTAAAAAAAAGAAGGCAAATGTACTCCTTGTAGGATGACAAAAAATGATTATTACGAAAAATTGCTTAATCAATTTCATCCACCACTAAATAGAGGCCGTCTGGTTTAATTTCAATGAGTCGCTCCTTATATAAAAAGCCAACAGCCTTTTTGAAGGTTTTTTTACTCATTTTGAAATAATTTCGAATTTCTTGGGGATCAGATTTATCTGTAAACGGAACAAATCCCTTTTCGGCTTGAATTTTTAAAAGAAGCTCTTTTGCACTTGGTTCAATTACTTCAACTCCTTGAATATTTAGGGATAAGTCAATTTTACCATCTTCTCTTATTTTTTTTATGTAACCGTTTACATATTCTCCAATACTTACAGATTGGGTAAGTTCAGTTCTGTACAACAAGCCGACATTTTCATCATTGATAATTGCTTTGAAACCAAGAGGTGTTTCTTTATAGATAAGCAATTTCACTTCTTGTTTTTCTTCTACTAATATTTCTTCGTTATCCACTACATTATCAATCTTTGTAGTGCCCACTAAGCGTTGCGTTTCAGAATCTAAATAAAGGAAAACTACATTAATATTTCCTTCTTCCAATCTCTTTGCTTGTTCTGCATAAGGAACGAATAAATCTTTTTGCAACCCCCAATCTAAAAAGGCTCCCACTGCGGTGACTGACTTTACTTTAAGTGGAGCGAATTCATGCAGCTTAATTTTGGGGTGTTCGGTTGTAGCAACAATTCTATCTTCTGAATCCGTGTATATGAAAACACTTACTTCATCGCCCAATTTCATATTTTCCGTAACATAGCGTTGCGGTAAAAGAACACCTTCACCAAATGGGTTTTCAGAGGGGTCAACGTCATCTGTTATGGTACTTGGGTCACCTTCAAATTCTCCTAAATAGCACCCATTACTTCTAAATCTAAGAATGTGTAATTTGTTGACTTCTCCTAATTCCATGGTTTGATAATTTGGGCAAAGATAAGGGTACTAAGCTATTTCATAAAGGTTGAAACCATTAAGAAATAAATAAATGTTAACGCTTAATTCTATTTGATGCAATCCTATTGATGACGTAAGTTTACACTTTCTATTACTTTCACTAAATTTTTCTATGAAGTTCTTTATTACACTCACCGTTTTATTATCAAGTGTTTCCGTTTTCGGACAATATGTAGATAGATCCAAAACAGATGCTTTGGTTAAATCCGAAATGCAGCATGCCGGGAAGCTTCAGGGAAAAGTAGCAACTTTATCCGACAGTATTGATGTACACTACCATGAGGTAAACTGGACGGTTTACCCTGGTGATGGTATGATAGCCGGGGATGTTAAAACCAATTTTGAAGTTAGTCAATCTCAAATAAGCAACTTGTATTTTGATATGAGTGACGATTTAGATGTAGATTCTGTGGTGTATCATGGGGTTCAAATTGTAGCTATTCGTCCAAATGATAATACGGTGGTGATTCATCTTCCAAGTACACTTAATCTTGGGGAATCCGATTCTATAACTATTTACTATCATGGTATTCCGTCAGGATCATTTGAAACAGATACGCATGGCGCTGGAATTAATGAAGTTTGGACAATCTCGGAGCCTTATGGGGCGTCTGAATGGTGGCCATGTAAGAATAGCTTGAACGATAAAATTGACTCTATGGACATTAACATTACAACTTCACTTGGAAACATGGCTGGGTCGCTTGGATTATTACAATCTGTTGATACTGTGGGTACGGATGTTATTTACCACTGGCAGCATCGTTTTCCGGTAACCACATATTTAGTTTCATTAGCGGTCACCAATTATGTAGAATTTACGGAGTATGTGCATGTTGGATTGGATTCCTTTCCTGTTTTAAATTACGTATATCCAGAAGACCTTTTTTATGCAGAGGCTACGATTCCTAGAATTATACCCATGTTTCGAGTGTTCGATTCGCTTTTTATTCCTTACCCATTTATGACAGAAAAATATGGACATGCTCAAACACAAATTGGAGGGGGTATGGAGCATCAAACAATGTCTACCATGGGTTTTTTTGGGGATGATTTAATGGCGCATGAATTAGCCCATCAATGGTTTGGGGATTTAGTAACGTGTGAATCATGGGCAGAATTATGGCTAAATGAAGGGTTTGCTACCTACTTAACTGGTTTGGCAATTGAAAACCTTAAGCCTAAATCGAGTTGGAACGCCTGGAAAACGGGTAAAATAGCTAGTGTTAGAAGTCAGCTAGGTGGAAGTGTTTTTGTAACCGATACCCTCAATTTAGGACGATTATTTAGCTCTCGTTTAACCTATGATAAGGGAGGGTTGTTACTCCACATGTTACGATGGAAACTTGGCGATGCTGATTTCTTTT
>JBFFMY010000036.1:0-28954 GCA_041563475.1 Salibacteraceae bacterium | reverse complement strand
CGAATTGTCAATTTAATTGGGGCGGTTGTTTTTATCGTATATGGCTATATGTTGCAAGCCTACCCAATTATGGCGTTCAACACTGGAATAATAATCTTACATTTAAAACATCTATTTATTGACAACGAATCAACACATGAGTAGCCTTTTAATCAAAAATATTTCTACCATTTTTCAAATAAACACTTCAAACGCGCTTCTAAAAAGAAGCCCGGAATTAAGTGATTTACCTTCCGTTTCAAACGCGTTTCTATTAATTGAAAATGGTTTGATTTCTGATTTTGGAAAAATGGAAAATTGCCCAAAGTCAACATATGACTCTGAAATGGATGCCACGGATCAATTTGTTTTACCGGCTTGGTGCGATTCTCATACACATCTAGTGTACGCTGGAGATCGTTCTCAAGAATTTGAAGATCGAATCAACGGACTATCCTATGAAGAAATTGCCAACCGAGGTGGCGGGATTTTAAATTCTGCTAAACGACTAAAAACAGCAACCGAGGATGAGCTGTATCAGGAAGCATATTCGCGCCTAAATGAAATAATGGCTCTTGGAACCGGAGCCGTGGAAATTAAAAGCGGGTATGGATTGAGTGTAGAAACGGAATTGAAAATGCTCCGTGTAATTGCAAAATTGAAACAAAATCATCCGATAACCATCAAGAGCACCTTCTTAGGAGCTCATGCTTTTCCACAAGAATATAGCGATAATCCAAACGGATACATTGACCTGATTGTCAACGAAATGATACCGAAGGTGGCCGCTGAAGGACTTGCGGAATACATTGATATATTTTGCGAAAAAGGGTATTTCACAGTGGAACAAACGCATCGAGTTTTGGAAGCTGGAGCAAAACACGGACTCATTCCAAAAACGCATGTCAATCAATTTTACTCTATTGGCGGTATTGAAGCTAGCGTAATGCATGGTGCTCTTTCTGTGGATCATCTAGAGGTAATGGAATCTGTAGATTATACACATTTAGAAAATGGAAATACAGTGGCAACATTATTACCTACGTGTTCTTTCTTTCTTGGCATTCCTTATGCCCCTGCGCGTAAACTAATTACTAGGAATGTTCCCATTGCGTTAGCCACCGATTTTAATCCGGGCTCTACTCCATCCGGAAATATGAACTTAGTAGTTTCCACTGCATGTATTAAAATGAAACTAACCCCAAATGAAGCCATTAATGCAGCCACAATAAATGGGGCATATGCGATGGGATTAAGTGATCAACTTGGAAGTATTTCCAAAGGAAAAAAAGCAAATTTAATTGTTACAAATCCAATGAAAAATATTGCCTTTCTACCCTACTATTTTGGTGTAAATCCGGTAAACAAAGTAATTTTGAATGGCAAATTGGAAATTAATCATTCTAAAAAATAATAGCATTAAAAATCATTTATGAAGCTTACACAACTCCTTATTCTCTGCCTGGTATGTGTTACCATTTCTGTTTCTGGTCAGAAACAAAGTGCGGCTGAATTGTCGCAAGACATGATGACCAGTTTTAAAATGAGTTTTCCCGTCACAGAATATGAAACCCAACTTAGTGAGATACCCTTTCAATCGTTGGTAGATGAATTAAACACAGATGCTAAAAAACAAGCATTTTGGTTAAACGTGTATATCGTGTACAGCCAAAAGTTGATTTCAGAAAACGAACCAAATGGGTGTGACAAATCGTGTAAAAAGAAAAAAATTATCAATATTGCAGGGAAAATGTTTAGTTTAAACGACATTCTTTACGGTATTCTTTTGAATTCGAAATCTACCAATACGCGTGGGAAAAAAGTATTTGTTCCTGCTGCTGAAAAAGAGTTACGTGCCAGTTTTCCAGATGGAAGAATTCTTCTTGCCATTGATTCTGCAAGTACAATTGTGAACGAAGTAACGTATTACGAAGCAGAAAATTTAAACGAACAATTGAATGCCGTTTCTTGGAACTTCCTCGTAAAATATGTGGATTACAACGCGGATAGAAATGAGGTAACCGTTCCAAAGTGGATCAAAAATTTCAAGAGAGAGTTTGGAAAAAAACAGGGAATGTATTCTGGTTTGGTTCGTGCAGGTGTGATTCCGGAAAATACAGCGCCTAAGATTGTGTATTCTGATAAAATCGCAACTCTTAAATAATGACGAACTGGAAAACAGCCGTAATTGGGGTAACACCCAATGAAAATAGATATGCATTCAAAGCCGTAACTAAATTAACGGATTATGGATATCCGCTTGTCGCACTTGGGTTTAGAGGCGGGATTGTGGCAGGAAATGACATAATTTTAGATTGGCCAAAATCCATTTCTAATTTAAAAGTTGTTACTTTATACATCGGAAAACAACGTCAACAAGATTTTTACACGTACATAATCGATTTAAAACCGAAAAAAGTGATTTTTAATCCGGGTACGGAAAATGAAGATTTTTATGCTCTTTTAGACAAAAATGGCATTGAATACGAGGAGGCTTGTACACTCGTTTTGTTGTCGACCGGAATGTATTCAGAAAACGTATAAAAAAAGTATGAGAAGATTAATTGTATTTACTGCATTCGTATTAACAATGGCAAGTTCCGCTTTTTCACAAAGCAATTACATGATATTATCAAATAGGGTGTTGATTTCTGCAGTCGTTAATAATGACACCCTAATCATAGAAAATTTAAAAAATGAGGTTCGATTGAATGGTTCCATTGGACTCATAGAGGTTAAGTATGATAATGTAACTTCTAGAATTGTGGGGGATAATAATCCTCGAAATCCAAATGAAAGAGCGGATATTAAGGTGAAATTTTGGAATGAATACTCTTGGTTGGATGATCGATTAAAAACGTCCGACAACTCTTCTGATTTTAACGATGAACTACTAGTGGATATAAATGGTACCGAACAGACGGTAAATGCACATTTTATCATTTCAAGAATCCGAGGTTATCAGGGCTTTATGTCCATGATTGAAATTACGGGTAAATTATCTCCCGAATCCATTCAAGAGGAATTTACCGATTTAATGTTCAGAAATAACGTTGGGTTCAAGATTATCTTGAAGGTAAAAGTTTACAATTAATATTCCTCACGAACCTCATCAAAAATCGCGTAAATTATATGTACTGGAATATCCTCCAGTGGATTTACACTCAACACTTTCATTTTCTTACGCGTTCCTTTTTCGAGTAGTGGGTTTGAAATTTTATCTGCACGAACAATAGCTACGTATGGATATTTAGCCGTTTTATTTCGGTATAGATAACAAAATGGTTTTCCTTGAAAATAATAAAAGGGAACCCCATATTTTAAATGCTCCGTTAAATTTCCATCCCATGCCAAAATAATTTGCCGCATGGCCAAAAAGCACGACTTATCGGGTTCCTGTTAGGATAAAAAGAAAGATTCGATTCCGCTGATTTCCATAGCAAACTTGCCTATTTCATTTGGGCGGCTACATCAAATCCCTCTTGAATTACTTTACAAGCAAAGTGAATATCTTCATCGCTAATGTTTAGTGGCGGTGATAATCGAAACGCGTAACTCGTAGATAAAAACCAAAAAGTGATTACACCCTCTTTTAAACAATAGTCGAAAACAATTTTTACCTTTTCAAAACTGTCCATATCTATCGCAAAAAAGAGTCCCTTTCTACGGATTTCTTTTGCTTCTGGATGCTGAATTAAGGACTCGACCAATGCCCCTTTGCGCTCCACTTCTTTAAAGTCAATTTCAGACTCTATAACTTGAATATTTGCCAAGGCGGCTGCACAATTTACGGGGTGTCCCCCAAAAGTGGTTATATGTCCCAATAGTGGATTAAATGTAAAAAGTTCCATTTTCTCTTTACTGGAAATCATTGCTCCAATGGGCATTCCACCTCCAAATCCTTTGGCAATGGTTAAAATATCGGGAACAATTCCATAATGTTCGAAGGCAAACATTTTACCTGTTCTACCAAACCCGGTTTGGATTTCATCAAAAATTAGTTGGGTTCCAGTTTCGTTGCATTTTTTCCTGAGGGCTTTTAGAAACTCTGGAGTGGCAGCACGAACACCTGCGTCACCTTGAATAACTTCAACGATTACACCTGCTGTACTTTCATCAATAACTCCCAGTTGGTCAATTTCATTAAAATCAATGAACGTAACTCCAGGTAAAAACGGACGATAGGCAAATTTTTTATTCTCATTTCCAGTAACACTTAATGAACCATGGGTACTTCCGTGATATGAATTTTTAAAACTCACAAAATTTGTTCTACCTGTAACTCGTTTAGCCAATTTTAAAGCCGCTTCATTGGCTTCCGTACCTGAATTCACGAAATAACTTGTACTTAAATTACGGGGTAAAATTTCGGCTAATTTCTGAGCTAAATCGGTTTGTGCTTTTTGAATGTATTCACCATACACCATAACGTGCATGTGTTTATCCACTTGATTTTTTACTGCCTCCACTACTAATGGATGATTATGACCAATATTCGTCACAGCAACCCCCGAAATCATATCCAACCATTTTTGATTTTCTGGACCATATAGCCAAGAACCTCGCGCAGATTCCACTTCAATTGCCATTGGAAATGAGGTGGTTTGTGCCTGATTAGCGTAAAAAATTTGTTTTGAATCTCGCATAAAACAAAAATAGGAAAGCTATCTATATACCTTTCCTATTCTTATACAATTACCACATATAAACTTATTTGGATGGTGGTCCATTTCCTTTCATTTTTCGGAGAAGCTCCCTCCTAAATTGATCTTCCGCAGCATATAATTTACCAACCTTCTGAATGGATAGTATTTTTTTAAACTTTACGTCATATTCCCGTTTTAAATCTATAATGCTTTGATCCGTATCGAAATTTAAATTAATTAACGTATTCACTTGGGCATCAGAAAGTTCCTCCCCTTCATTCATACGCATTGTTTTTCTTCGGTTTTTTTCTAGCGCATGAATTTTGTCTATAAACTCATTATAAACAGGCCAAAATTTCTCCGCTTCAGTAGGTGTAAGTTCCAACTTCGAGGTAATAAATTCGACTTTCATCGCTTTTATTTTTTCGCTTTGTTTGGGTCCTGGTCCTTGATCTGGTGGTTGAGCCCAAGCCATAGTAGAAATTGTCAACCCCCAAATAAGTAGTACACTTTGTATTGCTTTCATAATTCTATTTTAGTACAATTCAGAAATAAGATATTCAGAATAATGATTTTCTTCAATGTAGTTTAGTATTTCCTCAGAGGAAAGATACGTATTTTCAAATTCAATATTTTCTAAATCAGCCTCCGTTAAATTCTCTGCTAAAAAATACTCATCCATTTCTTCATAGAGCTCCCAGTTAAGGGTTTCGGCTACATCGTTATTCAAATTTGTATCTACTCCCTTTGGAGAAAAGAAGAAAAACGCACCCCAAATCAAAGATGCTGCAACTGCAAAAATGGCAACAACTCCATACACTTTACGCGTTATTGGCACTATCTTTCTTTCTGTCTTTTCATCATGAACCTTGGATAAAATTTTATGCTCAAGACTATCAAAATAACCCTCTGGAACTTTCATTCCAGTAGATTTTTGACCTGCAGGATGCAGGAAATCAAAATTCCTTTTGTCGTTATTCAAATCCATGCTTCTATGACTTAATTATTTCTAATTGGTTTAATTCTATTCCACTTTTAATTTAACGTAGCCCTCTACCTTCTTTACCGCATGATGATACGAAGCTTTTAAAGCCCCAACGGAAGTTTCTAACACCGCTGATATTTCATCATATTTCATTTCTTGAAAATATTTCATGGTAAATACAATGCGTTGTTTATCTGGTAAAGATTGAACCGCCTCTAACAAAATAGCCTGCGCATATTCCCCGTCAAAATATTCGTCTGCCTTTAAATATCTAGAAACATCATTCCTTTCATCATCCATACTAGATGCGTGTCTTTTCTTTTTCTGCGCTAAAAAGGTAAGTGTTTCATTTGTGGCAATTCTAAATAACCAGCTGTAAACCTGACTTCTACCCTCAAACTTTGATAATTTTTTCCACACTTTCACAAAAGTATCTTGTAACAAATCGTCTGTGTCGTCATGGGAAAGTACCATATTTCGAATATGCCAATACAGACGTTCTTTATAACCGGAGACGATTATTCTAAATGCTTCATCGTGGTTACGACTAGCGAGTAAATCAACAATTTGCTTCTCAAGAATATCCGACATTGGAAGCTAAGATACCTTAATTCAAAAAAGGTTTAATCTGGTGGAGTTAAATTAATTTTTAATATTTTCAATCCGAATTAAAAATAATTTATTATCATTGTAATATCAAAATGATATTAAAATGAAGGCTGAAAATAATGTTAAAGCAAAAAATGGCTATCCTATACTGGCGATAGTAATCATTCTAATTATTACCAGTATCACGGCAAGTGTACTCACAAAGCATGCGGGGTTTTTATTCATCGGAATTCCGGTAATTCTATTCTTTTTTCCTGGTTTTTTTATTGTAAACCCAAACAGCTCAAGAGTTCTTGTCCTTTTTGGGGCCTACAAAGGAACGATTAAGGGTAATGGCTTTTTTTGGGCAAATCCTTTCTATACCAAACAAAAAATATCCTTACGTGCACGTAATTTTGACAGTGAGCGCGTAAAAGTGAACGACAAAGTTGGTAACCCAATTTTAATCAATGTTATTTTGGTATGGAAAGTAAGTGATACTTACAAAGCCGCCTTTGATGTAGATATCTACGAGCACTTTGTTCGGGTGCAAACAGATGCTGCAGTGCGTAAACTTGCAGGTTCGTACCCATACGACAATTTTGATGAGGAACGCAAGGAGGTCACTTTAAGATCGGGTCTAGATGAAGTAAACGTGGCATTGGAACATGAACTTACAGAACGTTTAGCTATAGCAGGTATCGAAGTAATGGAAGCCCGTATTGGTTATTTAGCCTATGCTCCAGAAATTGCAAGTGCGATGTTAAAAAGACAACAAGCCGTAGCGATTGTTTCTGCACGTAAAAAAATTGTAGAAGGTGCCGTATGGATGGTTGAAGATGCGTTAAAAAAATTGTCAGACGATGGAATTGTAGAGTTTGATGACGATAAAAAAGCCACCATGGCAAGTAATTTAATGGTTGTTCTTTGCGGAGATAAAGAAGTTACGCCAGTCATTAATACTGGAACGTTAAATTCTTAAAAATGCCGCTCTTTTATGAGTAAGAAAAAAACATTTGTACTACGAATTGATCCAGAGGTATTTGGACAAATTGAAAAATGGGCTGCGGATGAATTTCGAAGTGTTAATGGGCAACTAGAATGGATGATTTCGAAATCATTAAAGGACGCCAAAAGATTAAAACAACCGAAAACAAAAGGGTAAGCTTAGCTTACCCTTTTGTTTTGGATTAATACCAAGAATTATAAAAAAGGTATATTTAACGCATGAAAATTTTTCGATTTGTAGGCATTCTTTTTATTATCTTTTTGTTTCCCAAAGCAGGAATGAGTCAAAGTTACACTCCCCTGCTAGATACATTTAACGAATGGCACTTCACCACATGCTATTCTGGCTGTCTAACAGATGTTTACTATACCGATGGTGACACGGTGGTAAATGGTAAAACCTATAAAATTTTAGATGGATTCCATTATATTTCACGTTCTTTTCTAATTCGAGAGGACATTTCTACCCAAAAGGTTTATTTGTTGTTTGATGGGCCAAACATCTTAAAATCGGAGGTTTTACTTTATGATTTTTCCATTCAGGCGGGAGACACACTTTTAATGGAAAACCCCATAAGCCCATTTCCACCAAACCCTGGAAATTTCATTTGTGATTCTATTATTTCCAGACCACTTTTAGATGGAAACAATTACAAACATTTTTACTTTCATCCAATAGATACCCTTCAAGCCTATTCGCAGAATGCTATTTGGATTGAAGGAATCGGTTCCCTTTCCTTAATTAATGCTCCAGGTGGTGAACCGGATGTAAACGACAAAGGAAGCTTAAGCTGTTTTTTTAAGGATGGAATTCAGTTTTTTCAAAATTTAGATTCTATTGAGGTTTGCCTACCTAGTTTCTTTCCAAATTCTACCGAATTGATATTTGGCGCGGAGAATAAAATAAAATTAACAAGCCGATTAAATTCTGTTCAAATTGAAGTGGATGACACCTCTTTCCAATATCAAATATTTGATATACAAGGTCGCCTAATTTCTCCACCTAAAATCATCCATGCGCACAGTGTAGGTATTGAAATTTCAGAATACACTAAAGGCATTTTACTCTTTCAGGTAACAGATACCAAGGGTTTAAGTAAAGTATTTAAAGTAATTAACCTTTAGACATAGATGCCTACACGTTAAATCTAAAGTGCATTACATCTCCGTCTTGTACGATATACTCCTTTCCTTCTACAGATAATTTACCCGCATCACGCGCTGCAGATTCAGATCCGTAATGAACAAAATCAGCATAATGGATAACCTCCGCACGAATAAATCCTTTCTCAAAATCCGTATGAATTACACCAGCCGCCTGCGGAGCTTTCGTTCCCTTATGGATGGTCCAAGCGCGTACTTCTTTCACCCCAGCTGTAAAATACGTTTCTAAATTTAAAAGGGAATATGCCGACTTGATTAAACGAGCTACCCCAGGAGTTTGAAGGCCTAATTCTTCCAAGAACATTTGACGTTCTTCATAGGTATCTAATTCCGTAATATCCGCTTCAATTGCCGCTCCAAGAATAATGATTTCTGCATCCTCATCCTTAACTGCTTGTCGCACTGCTTCCACATGGGCATTACCTGACACAACAGAAGCCTCATCCACATTACATACGTAAAGTACGGGTTTGTTAGTCAACAGTTGAATGCTGCTCAACATATTTTCTTCATCCTCTGAATGAAGCTCCAATGATCTTGCTGATTTACCCATATTTAAATGATCTATCAACTTCTGGTAAAAAACAGATACCTTTTGAGCCGATTTATCACCTGTTTTTGCCGCTCTTTTGATTTTATCTGCCGCCTTTTCTACAGTTTCTAAATCTTTTAATTGAAGCTCGGCATCAATGATTTCTTTATCCTCTACCGGATTTATTCTTCCATCTACGTGAACAATATTATCATCCTCAAAACATCTCAATACGTGAATAATAGCATCTGTTTCACGGATATTTCCTAAGAACTGATTCCCTAATCCTTCCCCTTTACTCGCACCTTTAACCAGACCCGCAATATCTACAATTTCAATGGTGGTAGGCTGTACACGTTGTGGAACAACGAGTTCTTCCAATTTATTCAAACGCTCATCTGGAACCGTAATTACGCCCAAATTGGGTTCTATTGTACAAAACGGAAAGTTTGCAGATTGCGCTTTCGCGTTAGACAAACAATTGAATAAAGTAGATTTACCAACGTTTGGAAGTCCAACAATACCACATTTTAAAGCCATAATAATTGCATTTTATAAGGCGGCAAAAGTAATTATAAATCTATCATTTTAGCACACTAAAATTCAATACAAATAGTTACTATCCATGTCCTGTGTAATTCAATTTAAGTGTTAAAAACTTTTAGGTGCATATTTTACGCACTCATTAAAAGGCATCATATTTGAATACCAGATAGAAAACTATTATTTATGAAACTTTCACACCTTTCACGTTCCATTTTATTATTCACCAGCCTATTTGTTTTCGCTACTTTAACAATAGCGCAAAAGCCTTCTAAAACGTTAACTAGAATTCTGTTTATCTACGATGGCTCCAATAGCATGAATGGGCAATGGGAAGGACAGTCAAAGCATATTACGGCAAAGAGGCTATTGAATGCCGCTTTAGATAGTTTGGTTGGGCAAGAAAACCTGCAAGTTGCCTTACGTGTATATGGCCACTCAAAAAGTTATTTGTCTGGACAAGAATGTAACGACACCAAACTAGAAGTGCCATTTGCATACAATAATTTCAAGAAAATACGTGATAAATTAAATACCATAAAACCCAAAGGCACAACGCCTATTGCCCTTTCTTTAGAAAGATCAGGAGATGATTTTCCGTATTGTGCGGATTGTCGCAACATTATTATTTTAATAACCGATGGCATTGAGGAGTGTAATGGCGACCCTTGCGCAGTTTCTTTGGCGCTCCAAAAAAACGGGATAATTCTGAAACCTTTTGTCATTGGATTAGGGTTAAAAGATGATTTCAAAAAACAATTCAATTGCGTAGGAAATTACTTTGACGTTACCAGCCCAACGGTTTTTGAAAACGTATTAAACATCGTTATTTCACAAGCCTTGAATGCCACAACCGCGCAAGTTAATTTATTGGATAGCTACGAAAATCCAACAGAAACAAATGTGCCTATGCTGTTTTTAAACCCCATTTACAACGAGGCAGAATACAAATACATGCACACCATGAATACCCGTGGAAATCCGGACACTTTGTTTGTTGACCCTTCCATGAAATACGATTTACGCGTATATACCCTACCTGAAGTGACTAAGAAAAATATTGAAATCAAACCAGCAATTCATAATATAATAGCGGTTGATGCCCCACAAGGTTCTCTTTCTATTTCTATGGATACCAGATCTGTTCAAATTCAACCCGTGGCTATTGTGCGTAAAGCAGGAGAAATGAAAACCCTAAATGCGCAGCCACTTGGAACATCACAACAGTATTTAGTTGGGAAATATGATTTGGAAATTTTGACTTTACCACGCACCTATATGGAAAATGTGGAAGTAAATCAGAGTACCGATACGAAAATTGAATTACCGAACGTTGGGCAAATTACGTTGATTTTCGGTTATGTGGGAAACGGGGCAATTTTCGTGAAGCGTAATGGAAACATAGAATGGGTGATGGATATTAATCCGCGTGCCACCTCCCAAACTATTAAATTACTTCCAGGAAACTATATGGTGATGTATCGCGCCCATGTGGATCACAATACGAAAAATACAAAGTGGAAAGATTTCACGATTTCTAGCGGAACCTCCAGCGTAATTCGGTTTTAGGTAATGATAAAGCTCAAAGAGTTCTTCTTTTATCCACTACTCATTTGCGGAGTGATTTTTACTCTGTACCAAGGGGTGCTAAATAACGAATTCTCCGGGCTTGATGACCTTATGATGATTGAAGAGAACTGGGATCAATTATCTTCCGTTTCTCATATCTATACCGCATTTACGGATGATGTTTTTCATTCTGCACAGGGCTCGTATTACCGTCCTATGCTAATCCTAAGTTATATACCTGACGCCATAATATCGGCCAGTAAAACCCCGGATCCTAGCGTGTTTTTCATCCTAAACATCGTATTGTTTACCTTGAATGGTGTTTTGGTATTTTGGTTTTTGAAAGCCTTTGATTTAAACCAGAACTACCGAATCATTTTCACCCTAATGTATGTTATTCATCCGGCATTTACACCAGCCGTGGCATGGGTTCCTGGAAGAAATGATACACTTCTAACCCTTTTCGCTCTTGCGTCTATTTGGATGTTTATTCAATTTACTAAATCAAACAAAAAAGGGTGGATTGTTCCTCACTTATTCTTTTTTGCCTTGGCTATGTTCACCAAAGAAACGGCCATTGTAATTCCGGTTTTAAGCCTATTTCTTTTGGTGTATTTGAAATTCGATTTTAATTCGGATAATCAAAATAGCTGGAAAATTTTAACTACTTCTAAATTCTGGAGTTCCGTTTTTGTTCTTGTAAAACATTGGGTGGGTGAACACCTATGGATTGTTTTAGGCTGGTTAGCGGTAGTAGTACTTTGGGTGGTATTAAGAATCTTTGCTTTACCAGATGACCCCTCGTCCTTCCTAGCCGTTTTAAGTCATTTATTCAATGGGTGGAAGGAACTTATTGTTTTGAGCGGAGTGGCTATTCTCCCCTTGAACTTTCAAGTCTTTTTACTGATTAGTTGGGAGTATATTCTACTTAATTTGATTGGGTTTATTTTGTTTTTTACCCTTCCGATACTTTTTAAAAACAGTACTCGAAATTTGTTTCTAGGATTTTCTTGGTACCTTTTATTTTGGTTACCCACTTCCTTATCCTCACTTCTCAATTATCACCGACTCATGTTGCCTTTGGTGGGTGTGGCTCTTTTATGGGTTCCTCTTACAAAAATTACCCAGGGTAGATATAAACTAGTGTCGATTGCAGCGCTAATTGGACTAACCTTTCTTTTTGTTTTTCAAAATCTCAAATTTCAAAAAAGCTACCACACCCCTTTTGCATTTTGGTCGAATGGGGTATTGCATTCTCCACAATCTACTCTGGCCAATAACGGAATGGGTTGGTATTACCATCTTCAAAATGAAAATGATTCAGCTTTTAAATTTTACCAGAATGTTATTGAAATTGATTCAACCATAGTTAATGTGCGCATAGGAATGGCACTTTTATCGGAAGATATGGGGCAAATGCATAAAACAGACAGCCTGATAATGGAAGAATTTAGAGTAACCAGAGATACAGCAAGTGTCTATTTTTATTTAGGCCAAATTCAATTGGATAGAGGAGATACTTCTCGCGCCTTAGAAAATTTGAAATTAGGATTTGCTGTTTCTGAATATTCTAGAAACGCACGTTTATTTTATGATACTTTGGACGTTTCGCTAAAGAATCAAATCATACCCTAATCCCTTAAAATACCATTCGGTAGAATCTTACTATTTCTTCTTCTAATTCAGATGTACCGATGTATTTACTTTTACGGATGTATTCTTTCCCTTCAAAGAACACCAAAATAGTAGGGTTGGCGAAAACATTAAATTCACTCGACAAAAGGGGCTGTTGCACCGTATCCACTATTTCAAATTCCATTTTTGGAAACTGACTCAATACTAATTCTTCAATTTTTGGACGCAATGCCATACAAGGCGCACACCTATCGTTTTTAAAATACAAAACCAAACCGGGTGTATTTTTTACTTTTTCTCTTAATTCTTCTACAGTCATTTCCAAAATTAATTTACGCGAAATTAAAGCGGCTAAATGATTTGCTATGTGATGATTTATACAAAAAAAGCACAATTCAATGAATTGTGCTTTTTAGCCTTTTTTAGCTGAAAACTGATTTAATAGGAATTCAATTCGAGTTGAGAATCTTTTACAATTTTTCTTTGGGTTTCAAGTAAGCCCTCATTTCTTTCTAAATCAGATTCGAGTTGCTTCAGATTATACCATTTGTCGCGGACTCCGTTCTTAATTCCAATCAGATCCTTCGTGCTTTTTTCAATCTCCTTTTTTAATCCTTTACGATCTTTATCAAACTTTTTCAAAGTTGCCTTTGCCTCCTTGGCCATATCAGGGTTTTGAAACTTTGTGGTTGAAATCAAATTCTTTTGATCAATATATTTTTTTTCCGCTACATTTAACTCACTATTAAAATGTTGGATTTTCTTTTCCGTATCCTTAATCTCTAATGAGTCCGATTCAATAGCTATTTCAACCTTGTCTTGCTCCTTTAAATTGTTCTCTCTTTTTTTGATTAGATCCTCTAAAGCTTCGTTCTTTTCTTCCAGTTCTCGAGTCAATACATTTCGATACACTTCCATACCGAAACCTTCAATCATTTTTCTTACTTTGATACTTAATCCTTCTTTTCCATTTGGGTCTACTTTCCCACTATCTACATAGAAAATGGTATACAATCTTACACTTGTATCTTGCTGAACAACTTCTGAATACAAACTAACAGAATCTTCCCCTAAACTTGTAATAACTACATTTTCAACTTGGAGAAGGTTTTTTTGAACCGTGGCTTTAAATTTGTTTTTTTCCAACATTTTTTCCCAGGCCACCATTACATCTTTTTCAATCGCTCGGTCTATTTCTAATACATAAGCTGGACCTTTTTCCCCATGCAACACACGGTCTTCCACACTCATTTTATATCCATTTTGTGCTTGTATATTCCCAAAAGAAACCAGCAGTACTACAAGTCCTATTACTGATACTATAAATTGTTTTTTCATTATATCTTGGTTTAATACTATACCATTTAAAGGTACCAAAACTATAACAGATTAAATAATATTGGTGGTTAATTCTTGTAATTTATATTCGATTCCAGAGTAGCTAGTTATTGGCGATAGGTCTAAAAATTTGGCCCATTCAAAGCTAATTATTATTACCTGTTAGAAAAACCGTTCATGTAATTTCAAAAAAAATCAACGCTAACGGGGTAATCTTTCTTTTAAACTAAAGACAAAAAAAAGGTGGTTCCCATTTCTGGAAACCACCCTAATTGATAAAAATAGAAGAGGTTAATTAAAATTTATAACTTAATCCTAGCATTACTAAACTGGTGTTCATTGTATAAGAAACGCTTGTTCCTGGTAAAGCACCTAAAGGATTCGTTGGTGTAACAGCCATTGGACTTAACAATTCCCCTGAAGTAGCCTCGCCACTGGTTCCGAAATGATATACACCATCTATGGAGAATTTATCGCTAAACTCATAACTTAAACCTACTTGAAATGCGTTCTTAACTATCGCTGGCGCAGATACGCTAAAAAATGCAAGCTCTTCGGTTATTGGATTTGAACTAAAGGTGTACCCAACACGAATTGGTAATTTATCAATTCCTTTGTACTGAATACCAGCAGATATCACATTAATACTTTCCCAACCAAATCCAGCAACGGATGCTGTATTCGTCCAACCTGATTCTGAAAAACCATCTGTATTTGCATAATCAACATATCTATAATCTAAAGCGAAGTCAAATTTCTCTAAAGAATACCCTAGCCCCGCAGAATAAATAGCTGGATAATTCATTGTGAACAGGTTGTTCTGTTTGGAATTGTCTGGATAGGTATTTTCAAAATCCATTTCTCCCATAAATTGTTGCGACTTATATGAAACTCCCGCTTTTAAACCGGTTTTTGAGTCATAATACAATCCAATTTGTCCACCAAATCCAATGGAACTTGTAGCATCCGTATTTGGGTATCCAAATGCATTCGGATTAGCTGTTGGATTAGGTAATAATTTCAAACTACCATAATTTAAGGTAGGTTGCACTCCTATAGAGAAATTATCGGTTAAATCATACGCATAAGTTAAACCAATTTGAAGCATCATATACGATGATTCAACTCTACCAAAACCTCCTGCGGCTTGCGGGTAATTAATTGGGTTGGAGTTTAAAGTTGGATCAAAATTCATGTTTGGGTTTCCGGCTGCATCCAAGGGAGAATTAGTTTCTTCCGGAAAAATAACGCCAAATCCACTTACACCAAAAACGGAAGCACCAAAAGTATGTTTACTTCCTTCTTTACCCCATACCATAGCTAAAGCAGGCATTACTGAAGTACCTAATTCATCTTCTGTTGTTCCGCTTACGCCAGGAGCACCTGGCCACATAAAATTAGCGGGCAACGAGGAACTTAATTCTGGAGAGGCGAAGAATAATCCAACGTCCAATTTTATGCTTGTTTCATCAAAAGCTGAAATTGATGCAGGGTTCCATTGTAAGGCACCCGAAATATCTAAGGCTTGACCGGTAGCTGCGCCACCCATAGACATATTGAAGGCACCAACGCCTTGCATAACATGCCCTACTTGAGAGAAAGCAAAGGTTGACAGAAGTGACAATAGCACTGGTAAAATAACTTTTTTCATGATATTAATTTTTTTGTTAATAATACCCGACTAAAGTAAAAGGGCCCAAAAGTCACCTAAGAAATAAAAGTCAGACAAACAGATGATGTTTAATTTGAGTAAAGATGAATTTAGACCCCATATATTCCATATTTCATATAGAAAAATTTACAGCATCCACTTGTAAATGAATCTCCATAATATCATTTAATTATTTATTAATCAATATTTCACAAAAAATTAGAAGCTTTTATCATAACCTAAGATGAAAAAAGTCAATGATAATAGCTGTTAAAATTATGCCGTTATATAGCAAATAGAATGTAATAATGCCCAACTCTGGGAATCGAAAAAAACATCAGGGAAAGGCTACTAAAATGGATTTTGAAAATTCGAATCGATAAAAAACCAATTCTTATCTAAATCAAGTTAGATTTTTACAATTCCAATACAACAACTTAGCTGATTTACATTTTTAACCAATTCATTAATTCAGAAGGAATTGGCTTCCCAAGGTCTTGAGCCTTCAAAATATACTCCAAGGCTATTTTCTTTTCATCAAGCTTCGCATAACAAATACCAATATTATAATGTGCATCCATATGTTGCGGATTTATGACAATTACACGCTGAAAATCTTCTATTGCAGTTCTATATTCTGCTTTTAATGAGTAGGCATTTCCTCTTCCCTGAAAACCAAAGTAATTATTAGAATCCATTTCTATTACCTGAGAATAATCATCAATAGCCATATCCAAATTTTGTAAATCCAAATAGGTATTTCCCCTTCCAATATATGCCTTTATCATAAGAGAATCGGAATTAATTGCTGAGTTAAAATCTAATAATGCCTTATCAAATTCCTGCGATTTTTGGTAAATTCTTCCTCTATTAACCAAGGCTATAACATATCCGGGTTTATTATTAATTGCATTTGAATAATCATAAATCGCTTTGTCTGTCTTCCCTTTTTCATCATAAAACAAACCTCTATTATACCAAGCCGTATACGACTCTGGAAAAACAGAGATAGCTTTTGTCCACAATGTTTCACTATTTTCCCATACCTTTACTTGTCTATACCCGCTAATACTAAAAACCAATGTTACAGCAACCAGAATAACGTTAACAAAAATATTTAATAATCTACTCCAACTATTTTCACTTCGTCTTAGATAATAGTAACCCTCTCCAAGGATAAAAAACAATCCAATGTATGGAACATAGGTATAACGTTCTGAAATTATTGAATTTCCTACCGAAATTACTTGAAGAACTAGTGCTATATTCACCAAAAAAAACAGCAAGCCAAACATAATTACACGGTTCTTTCTGAAATAATACGTGATCAATCCCATTAGGGTTACCAATCCAAATGGGGCAATTTGATAATTAATAGACAATCCATTTGAAATTGATGGGAAAGGGTAAATTGGAGATAAGCCTATTGGGAACCCTGATTTTAAAACGTAGACAAAAACATTATTAGAAGCAAACATTATTTTCTCCCAAATAGAATACGTTATTTCCTCTGATATTGCACCGAATTCTCTCTGAATATTTAGGGTTACAATACCCATTAAAATAGATATCAAAAAAAATGGCACTTTATTAATAAGCCCTTTCCACTCTACTATGTTTTTACCCCTGAAATAATCAATTAAAACTAATACTACTGGTAAAACAACAGCAGCTGGCTTGGATAAAATAGAAAGGATAAAAAATGCCAAAGCTCCCCAGTAATAAACTCGTTTACCAAAATCCAAAAACTTTAAATACGAAATAAGTGATAACAAAAAGAAACACGTGTATAAAACATCTTTACGCTCGGCTATCCAAGCAACAGATTCTACATGCATTGGATGGATTCCGAAAAACACAGACACAATAACCGCTACCTCTATCTTTTTTTGTGATAAATGGTAGATAAAAACAAAAACTAACAGCGTATTTATTAAATGTAGAATCAAATTAACGAGATGATAAGAGAATGGGTCAAACTCGGATATTTGGTAATTCAAAGCAAGAGATAGCATGGTTAGAGGGTGATGATTTGCGCCAATTGGAGTAGAAACAATATTCATAATTCCATCAAAAGAAACATCTTCTAAAAGCGTATTCTCTAATACATATTTTTGATCATCCCAATTTGTAAAATCATTATTCAAAGAAGGTAAATAAACGAATGTGGTTAATATCAAAATCGCAAGTATCCACAACTTAGGCGACAAATAAAAGCCGTTTATTTCCTCTTTACTTGAATTCCTTTCTGTCTTATTTCGTTTGTTCATTTAAATTTTTCTTAAGGGACTAAAAATCGCCATCACTTATTTTTAAAGTGTGAATCTCAAAAATAATCTTTTCTTAAAAAGAATTTTCAAGAGATTTGAGATTGGTTTATGGCTTAAACTTTTGGTTTTATGCCATTGCAAACGTTGATGCAAAAAAAAAGCCATCCGTCAGTTGACGGATGGCTTCGCTATTTTTTTTTTAAAATTATTTCAATTCAGCCAATTGCTGTTCCAGTATTTTCACCTTCTCCTCCGCATCGGCTAGTTTCTTTCTTTCCATGGCCACCACTTGCTCAGGCGCACCCGCTACAAATCGTTCGTTGCCTAATTTTTTGTTTACCGATACCATGAACCCTTTGGTATATTTCAATTCATCTTCAATTTTGGCAATTTCAGCAGCAATATCCACCTTTCCTTCCATTGGAATGTAATATTCCGCATTATTCGCAACGAAGGTGAAAACACCATTTGGTTTCTCTGATACCGAAGTTATTCCGCTTAAATTCAGTAATTTAATTAAAACGGAATCAAATTTTGGACTCACACCAGAGTTTTCGTTTACCATCAATTCAATGCTATCTTTCATTGGAATTCCGTTGCTTAATCTAAACGTACGTACTTCTGTAAGTACATTGCTAGTAGCCGCAAATAAATCCAACACTTCTTGATTCATTGATTTTGGAACTGGCCAAGAGGATACGATAATATGATCTCCTTCTGAACGCTCTTGTAAAAGACTCCAAATCTCTTCCGAAATAAATGGAGTAAATGGATGCATTAATTTTACAATGGTTTCAAAATTTGCAATGGCTTCTGATATCGTTTTTCCATCAATTGGTTTTTGATAGGCGGGTTTAATCATTTCTAAATACGACCCACAGAAATCATCCCAAACCAATTTGTAGGTAGACATTAAAGCTTCTGATAAACGGAATTTCCCGTAACTATCTTCCATTTCAATCATAGTCTCTGCTACGCGTGATTCAAACCATTGATTCGCTAAAACGGCAGATTCGGGTTGAGGAATACTAGAATCTACATCCCATCCTTTTACCAAGCGCAACGCATTCCATACTTTATTGGTAAAGTTTCTACCTTGCTCACACAATCCTTCATCAAACGGTAAATCATTCCCGGCAGGTGAAGTTAAAAGCATACCTACTCTCACACCATCTGCACCGTACTTTTCAATCAGTTCAATGGGGTCGGGCGAGTTTCCAAGCGACTTACTCATTTTACGACCTTGTTTATCCCGCACAATTCCAGTAAGATAGACGTCACTAAATGGTTTTTGACCTTTATACTCTACCCCTGCAATAATCATACGTGCTACCCAAAAGAACAAAATCTCTGGAGCTGTCACCAATACATTGGTTGGATAGTAATAATTAATTTCTTCGTTTTCTGGATTTCTAATTCCATCAAAAACAGATAATGGCCATAACCAAGAAGAGAACCACGTATCCATAGCATCTTCATCTTGCCTTAAATCAGCAACTGTTAACGCATTATTTCCGGTCGCAATTTGAGCCAATTTCAACGCTTCTTCAATCCTAGTTGCAACCACAAAGTCATTTACTCCTTTGCCGTAATAGTAAGCAGGAATTTGATGTCCCCACCACAACTGGCGTGAAATACACCAATCGCGTACATTCTCCATCCAATGACGATATGTGTTTTTGAATTTTGAAGGAATTAATTGCACCTCATCATCCATCACCATATCCAACGCAGGCTTGGCTAAATCTTCCATTTTCAAGAACCATTGAACCGAAATTTTAGGTTCAATAACTGCTCCCGTTCTTTCAGATGTTCCTACCTTATTGGTGTAGTCTTCTACTTTTAGTAAAAGTCCTAATGAATCTAATTCTTTGGCAATTTCTTTACGCACCACAAAACGATCTTTCCCTTCATAATGCATTCCATACGCATTTAAAGTTCCATTATCGTTTAAAGAATCAATGGTTTCTAAACCATATTTATCTCCAATTTCTTTATCGTGAATATCATGTGCAGGGGTGATTTTTAATGCTCCTGTTCCGAATTCAATATCTACATATTCATCGGTTACTACAGGCACTACTCTTCCTACTAAAGGAACAATTATATTCTTCCCATGCAAATGCGTGTAGCGTTCATCATTGGGGTTCACACACACTCCCGTATCGCCAAAAATGGTTTCAGGACGCGTAGTTGCAACAGATAAGTATTCATCTGAACCCTCAATCATGTACTTCATGTAGTACAGTTTCCCGTTCAGTTCTTTATGGATTACTTCCTCGTCACTCACGGTTGTTTGTGCTTCAGGATCCCAGTTCACCATTCGATACCCACGGTAAATCAAGCCTTTTCTAAACAAATCAACAAAAACCTGATTAACCGATTCTGAACGAATTTCATCCATAGTGAAAGCCGTACGATCCCAATCGCAAGAAGCACCTAATTTCTTCAATTGTTCTAGAATAATTCCACCGTGTTTATCGGTCCACTCCCACGCATGTTTTAGAAACTCTTCGCGGGTTAAATCACTTTTGTTAATTCCTTCCTGTTTCAGTTTCGCTACAACTTTGGCCTCAGTAGCAATAGAAGCATGATCGGTACCGGGAACCCAACATGCGTTTTTACCATTCATTCGTGCTTTACGAATCAAAACATCTTGAATAGTGTTGTTAAGCATATGGCCCATATGCAATACACCCGTTACGTTTGGTGGAGGAATGACTATTGTAAATGGTTCTCTTTCATCTGGTTTTGAACTAAAGTATCCTTTGTCCATCCATGTTTGATACAATTTTTTCTCTACCTCTACCGGAGCGTATTTGCTAGATATTTCCATTACTTCTATTCTATTTTTAAAGGGAGCAAAAATAGCTTTTTGTATAGGAACTAGTGCGCATAAATATTCCTGTTTTACGGCCGGTTTCCTCTACTTCTTAAAAACACTATGGTCAATAAGTTGCTGAAAAAACTCATTCATGGTTTCTTTGATTGGGCGGTAATGCATCCCCAACTCTTTTTTGCTCTTTGAATTATCGGCTTTAAATGGTAGACCTACGTTCGCACTCACATATTGACGGGTAATACCGCTAAAAGGACCAACTAACCAAACCAACCATTTTGGTAGAGTTTTTTTAGGTAGTGGAAAATCCTTACCGAAATTATCTTGCAACATTTCTGCTAAATTCAAGAATGTTTGATTTTCAGCAGATACAATATTTCTGCCTTGAGCTTCCGGTCGGAACCCAGCTTGATAATGGGCCTCCGCTACATCGCGCACATCTACACATCCTATAGCCAAATCAGGAACACCCATTTTCATTGACCCATCACCCATTTGTTTTACAATTTTAAAACTTTCAGAAGTAGCAAACGGACTAATTCCCGGGCCTAAAATTAAGGACGGATTAATGACCACTAAATCCCATCTCTTTTGGGCTTTATTCATTTCCCACGCTCTTTTTTCAGCCAATACTTTTGAAAAACTATACGGACTATTTGTTAATGATGATGTGGTATTCCACTGCTCTTCTGTAATGGTTTGATTTGGATAATTCTGTAAATCTATCGTATCCCCATAAATAGAAGCACAACTACTGGTTAAAACAACACGTTTAACGCTACCTGATTTGTTAACACTTCCCAAAACATTTTCAGTTCCTTTTAATGCAGGGTCTACTAAATCTTTTTGGGCATCCTTAACTTGTAAAGTAAAAGGCGATGCGGTATGGATTACCAATTCACAGCCTTTCATGGCTTCATTGTATGATCCTGGCTCCAATAAATCAGCTTTAAAATAATTTATTGAACCCATTGATTTTGCCGCTAATTCATCTAAATATTTTGTTTTTTCTTTATCGTTCGGATGGCGAATAGGCGCATGAATAGTTATTCCATCTTTTAATAACCTTTCTGCAATTCTACCTGCTAAATATCCCGTTGCTCCGGTCAAAAGAACGGGTTTGGTTTTATCAATATTCATACGTTTCGTTTTTTCAAATTTATTTATTCTCAATTCTTAGTCGCCAGCCAAAATCAAAATGTCTTTTGGAAATATGATTTTATGGCCGTATCCATTCTTTGTTACGTTAATCATAGCCAACCCAATCTGGGTAGTATTTACCACAGAGTTAGGTGCCATTTTTTTAATAAGGTGAATTAACCAGGTGAGGTTATTTATTAAAAACCGGTACAATTTACTGCTGGGTTCAATTCCACGTAACGGAATAATAGCTCCCGGCCGGAAGGCAAAGGCTTGATTAAATCCCAAACCAATAATATCGTTTTCGGTTTTTCCTTTTACACGCGCCCACATGGTTCTTCCATTTTCGGTAGAGTCCGTTCCAACTCCCGAAACATAAGTCATGGTCATTTGTGGGTTTAATTTCACCAACACCTTGGCCAAAGCCATCGAATACGTATGGGTCATTTTCGTATAATCCGCTTCATTCATTCCGGCAGAACTCACTCCCATGCAATGGTAACAAGCATCATATCCTTTTAACTCATGGGCAACGGATTCAAATTCAGAAAAATCAGCGTGAACCAGTTGTTTCAATTTCGGGTGATCCAACTCTAATTTTCTGCGCCCGATAGATAAAACCCCAGTGGTATCTTTATGGTCTAAACATTCCAATAGAACGCCTTTTCCAATCATTCCGGATGCTCCAGTAACAATTACTTTCATGAATTTAGTTTTTAATTACAGTGTAAAATAACACATTTTTGAATGGATTTCTCTGCCCTTTTATTGAAATGAAAAAATATTTTTTAAATAAACTTTCAGTATTATTTGAAAGTTCAAAAACTTTGTTACATTTGTTTCATGAAATGAGTCAAAGCTTTCTAATTCAGAAATAAACCTTGACGAATTCTATCTGACAACTGAAAATAAAAGATTACAGATGAAATTAGAAGAAGCAAAAAGTAAGTTTATCCAACAATGGGGAAGTTTGGGCTCAAAATGGGGCATCAACAGAACCATGGCGCAGATTCACGCTTTGTTTTTAATTACCGAACAGCCTTTAAGTGCAGAGGAAGTAATGGAAACGCTTCAAATTTCAAGAGGGAATGCCAATATGAATATTCGTACGTTAATTGATTGGGGATTGGTGTATAAAGAATACAAGATTGGCGAACGTAAAGAGTTTTTTACGGGAGAAAAAGACATTTGGAAGGTGGCACAACGCGTAATTAAAATTAGACAAAGACAAGAACTGGATCCAATTGTGCAGATACTAACCGAAATTCAAAACATAGATACAACTCCTGCAAATCAAGAAGAAGCAGACCACTTTACGAATCAAATAAAAAGTATCAAATCATTGGCCGATTTAGCAGATACTTCATTGACCAAAATAAGTTCATCAAACCAAGGATGGTTTGTAAAAACGTTTATGAAACTGTTCAAGTAATATTTTTTTAATATAAACTTTCAATATTTACTGAAAGTATAAAAACTACTAAAATGACATACAATACTATCGGGTACTTTATTTACATCCCAATCACCATCTTTATTACCATTTACTTAGGAAAGCAATGCCATACTCATGGTTTAATTTACGTGAAATCAGCATTTAGCAATGACGATTTGGCCAACTCTGTAAACAACCTACTGCTCATAGGCTATTATTTGGTGAACATTGGTTATGCCATAATGGGTATTCAAAATTGGGAATTCATTACCTCAGCCCACCAGTTGTTTAGTGATATCAGTGCACATTTAGGTTCTATCATTCTTATTCTAGCCCTACTCCATTATTTAAACATTACGGGACTTACACTTATCAGGAAATACCATAAACAAATCATACATTAATCACTAAAAACAAACATCATGGAAAATTCACTTATTGTTATCGCGTACAGTATTTATTTACCCATTGCATTAGCACTCACCTTTTTTGTGGCGAAAACGCTCTTCAAAAATGCCAAAGTATTTATGCTCGACATATTTCATGGCCGCGAAGAAATTGCCCTTGCAACCAACCGTCTTTTTGAAATTGGTTTCTACTTAATGAACATAGGCTTTGCCTTACTCATTTTGAAAATTAGTCGCCAACACATGTTCAACAGCACCCAAATTGTTATTGAAACGTTGGCCAGCAAAATTGGCGGATTCTCTATCTATTTAGGCGTGGTACTTTTCTTAAATCTATTCATGTTTTTTAGAGGTAGAAAAAAATCTAAAGAGTCTGAAAAAATTGCAGAATATCGTGCAGCAAGTATCCCACCGGTGCGATGAAAGAGATAATTAAGGGCGGCTCAGGTAAATAAGCCACACTTTAGAATTAAGGTTTCAGCATTTATGTTGGAACCTTTTTTTATTGGAAAATAGCTAATTCAAATGCATCCAATACCCATCACCAAATTTTAGGTTTTCAGCAAGGTACGATTGGCGCGAAACTTTTACGGTTTATCAAAAGCGAACCAATTTCAAAATGGTTCTCAGGTACCATTTAATAGCCGCATGGTAAAACTAAACGAAGAAGTTGAAGAGAATTCAACTGGATTAACCTCATCAAGTTGATTCGCAACGGCTATATTTGGCTTTCAATTTACACAAGATGTGGAACCAAATAGTTGATTACGCTATTCATATTGATATACTGGAACTTGCCGGACTCGTGTTTGGGTTATTGGCTGTGTGGTTTTTGATCAAACAAAACATCTTGACCTGGCCAGCGGGCATTATTTACATTTTCATTTCGTTTGTCATTTTTTGGCGCATCCAATTGTATGGCGATTTTATTCTCCATGTGTTCTTTTTGATTTTGAATGTATATGGTTGGCTGTACTGGAAAAAAGGGAACGAAAAAAAAGAATTACACGTAACCGCTCTCACCCTAAAACAGAATGCAATCCTACTTGGAATTACTACCATTGGGGTAGTATTTTTTGGCTATTTCTTAGCACATTTACCCCAACTTGTGTACGGATTAACACCCGCCTCTGTTCCGTATTGGGATGCTACTACTTCTATTCTGAGTGTGACGGCAATGTGGCTTACCACCCAAAAAAAAATAGAAAACTGGTATTACTGGTTTGCGGTTGATATTTTGGCCTGTGGCATTTATATGTATAAAGGCATTCACTTTTACTCGGTTTTGTATGGCGTGTATATTATCCTGGCGGTTTGGGGGTATTTAGCTTGGCGAAAAGATCAACTTCAAACCCATTAAACCCCATCCGAGTGCGCCTTTTCTGCATCCAACTAAACATTTCTAAGAACATAATTTATTAAAATGCATTACGTTTGAATGGTACTATTATAAGTCTAAATTGAAAACGCTTCTTACATTTTTGGTATTACTGTTTTTGTGTGGCACAACGCTTCCCACACAAGCGCAATATGAGATCAATAGTTCGGTATGGATGGATGAGTACACCGTGCAACATCACATCAATCAATATTTATCAAACGTGCTTTTCAGTTATGAATACTATCAAAAATGGAACAGTGAAGAGCACCAGTTTGAATCTGCCCTTCCAGCTCGGCTCACCTATACCCCTTTTGCTTCTAAGAATATCAAAGTGGAGGCATTAGAACTGGATTATACGCAGAGATATAAGCTGTTTGAATGGGACAACTTTACGGAAAACCAGTTGGACTCATTGATGAAAGGTTCAAAAAATCTGTACACCACATTAATGAATTATGATGCCCACGGAAGGATTACCAGTTCTGTGTATCGAAATTTTGAACACAAACCAGCAGGAGAACGAATTGATTATTCCATAGCGTATAATCCTACCGACACCTTACCCGGCTTTACGGTGGAAGTTTCTTGGTCAGAAGGATTGATTCTTCACAAAAAAAGCACGAGTATAATTACGTATGCGTTAAACAAAAATCAACAGATTTTGCAGGTGAATGGCTCCCATCAATCCGCACGAGAAAACATCCTATTTGAAAATACCTATAGCTATGACTCTTTGGGAAGGTTGACGAGTTTTATCAGAGTTCCTACATCGGAGGTTTATATCGATAGAAACTATGACTATACCATTACTCCATTCCTTTTGGATTCTGCCAAGAACAATTACAACATGCTAAAAATACCAAGTGTTCAACACTGGTTACGGCCGTATGCTGATAGCGGTTTGAACATCATCTCCTATCAGAATTGAACGTAACCGAAATGCTTTTGTGGAGTACAGTTATTTGGTGGATGCGAATCAAACTAGATTGCTGATGTTACGCCCATATCCCAGTTATTATGGAGAGAATAGTGATTCTAACAGTATCACCAAGAGTTTTTGCAGCGTTTCAAGAAGTCAGAATTTGAATGACACCATACCATATGACCCCAATTATAAGCCCAGATACATTGGGACCTTCTACTCTCAATGTTCGGTAGAAGAGAGATATACCACACCTCCCGGACTTGTGAACGCGGGTTCTGTAGAAGGCTACAAACGCTCCGCACATGTATTACCCAATGGATGGAAACGAATCACGTACCAAAGAGGCTCCAGTGCGCCATCCCGATTTGCTCCCGGTTATCCGGCCTCCGTACGATTGGATATCCGATATGACAAGCACCTGATTCTGGATCCAGCTGGCGTGGTTCGGTATATCATTGACTACGATAAGTTGATGAAGATTGATGTGAATAAAAAATAGACTTGGGCAAAAGATTAGCCCAAAAAAAAGCACCATGGTAAACCAATGGTGCTTTTAAAAGAAAAGTAAATTTTTCCTAATTAAGTATAATCATTTTTTGAATTACCGGTTTCAAGTTACCTACCATAATACGTGCAACATACACTCCTCCTGGTAACTCGGAAGAATTAAATTGAATCAAATAAGGCGAATATTCTTCGGCTTCCCCATCAAAAATTACGGCTACTACTTCTCCATTTAAATTCAATATTTCAACCCGGGTATGATTACTTTGATGCGTAATAAACTGCAATTGCGTTTGGTAACTCGATGGGTTCGGACTAATTAATAACGAACCTGAACTATTGTTTTGTTGCATGTTTGAACATTGACCCAAAACATCTCCATGGGCTAAATGCGCAGCTAATGCCGACATACTCACACAAATAGTTTGTGGATTTCCCGGGTTTCCTGGTGGAATATGACACACCAAAACTTTTGAACTATCGCATTGAATTGCCGGTGGAGGTAAAATTGGAAGCACAAAAACCGTTACGGTATCGGTTGCACTACATCCATTGGAGTCGGTTACTTCAAAAATATACGAAGTTGTTACGCTATCGCATACCACAATAGATGCCGTGGTGTCTATGGTTCCCATTGCACCAGTGTACCACAAATAACTGTAAGGAGAAACGCCTCCACTTGCCATTCCGTTTAAGGTATCACATGTGCCTGCCAGTAAAACAGTATCCATACCTGCGTTGGCTATAGGATTACTAAGTAACGTTACATTTACCGTATCAGAAGTCATACAACCCGTAGAATCGGTCACCGTTACGGAGTAATCTCCACTTGCCGTAGGAGTTAAGGTAGAAGCCGTTGAACTATCTGACCACAAATACGCATAATATCCAGATCCAGCATCCAGTACATCAACAGTTCCATCACATACCGTAGTATCATTTCCTAAACTAATCATACAGGTATCAGGTACAAAAACCATCACCGAATCAGATGAGCTGCATCCGTTAGAATCGGTTACAACCAAAACATACATAGCCGTTACGGTATCACATACGTATGCAGAATCGGTGCTATCACCTGTACTCCACAAATAAGTATATGGAAGTGTTCCGCCTGTAGCACTCCCCCATAAGGTAATGCAACCGCCATTGATTAAAACAGTATCGGCACCAGCATTGACTATTGGGGTTGGATTAAACATAATATCAATAGTATCACTTGCCACACAACCATTGGTATCGGTAACTTCAACCCACCATGCACCAGCGGCAGTTACACTTAAATCAAATGCAGTAGAACTATCTGACCATAAAACCGAAACGTAATGGGTATCTACTTCTAAAAGAATGGTGTTACCTGCGCAAGTGGTTGTATCATTTCCGAGGCTTACGCTACACGTAGGAACCGGACACGCACCCAACACATCACCATGAGCTAAATGAGCTGCCACTGCATTTTCGCTTACGCAAATAGCATGGGCATTGGCAGGATTTCCAGGTGGAATATGACAAACTAGTACTTTGTTATTGTTATTACCGCAATGTACATCTACCACAAATACCGTAACAGTATCAGCAGCTACACATCCATTTGAATCGGTAACCGACACCACATAAGTAGCAGTGGCGGTATCGCAAGCCGTAATAGAAGCATTGGTATCACCAGTACTCCATAAATAACTAAACGGTGCGGTACCTGTGGATGTAGCCGTGAGGGGAACACACGATAAAGGAGAATACCCGTTATACACCGTGGTATCATTACCCGCACTAACAGTGCACTGGGCATTAACGGTGTTAAAAATAGAAACGGATAAAAATAAGAGGCCAATGGTGTAAATGCGTAATGCGTAGATTGTTTTCATAGCGATGCTTTTTGGGATGAAAGGCGGTGAATGCAAACTAACCTATTATTTTGATACAAAGCAACTTATTGTGGTCCATTAACATTTTAAAGTTGTAAACAAAAAAATGCCTTTTACCCCCTAACCAAAATCATAAAAAGTCAGGGTTTACCCTGATGGTATTTCTGTTGTGAGCATCTTACCTTAGTTCTACCGCATTGAACTATTTACGTAAGCAATCTATGGTTATTTTTGGGGAATGATTATCTATTTGTAAATGTTTGATAAACGTTTACAATTGATTAATAAAAAACAGGAGTAAATCAATATAAAATACTGATTTACATTTATTTAAACGCAATAAAACAAAACTAGCTATCTGCAACTGTTGCAGATAGCAACCGTTTCAGTGCAATAGCTACGCTCTCGCTTCGCATTGCACCGAAACGTCCCGGCTACGCCTCCGTGTTATGTTGACCCCGCTTCGCTACGGTCACAGAACACGGGCTAAAAACCAGTAACACATACGATACTACGTATCTTTGTGTTCCCGTTTTTTTAGCCGGGACGT
>JBFFMY010000035.1:0-29204 GCA_041563475.1 Salibacteraceae bacterium | reverse complement strand
TTGCGGACTCAATATTGATTGGCCGAAATCTATTACTGAATACCATTCGGGTAAACCACTCAAAAACATTTCCATAATACACCACGATTTGGAGGTTAAAGGTGAAGCTTTAATCACAGATTATGGTATGGAAGGAAATGCCATTTATCCTATTTCGAGTAAAGTTAGAAATACTTTACACCACTCCAACAAGGCATCCATACAAATCAACCTGAAACCAAATCAAACGGAAAATCAACTAATTGATAATATCAAAAACGCAAAATCAACGAATTTTGGAAAACTGTTGAAATTAAATACTGTTCAACTTGCACTGGCTAAAGCATATATTTCTAAAGAAGACTTTATGGATTCCAATACATTTGCAAAAGCTGTACAAAATCTAAACATTCCTATACAGTCTTTACGGCCAATTGAAGAAGCCATTTCAACGGTTGGTGGAATTGCTATTTCTGAACTGAATCCAAATTTCTCTCTGAAAAAATACACGAACACCTACACTATTGGTGAAATGGTTGATTGGGATGCCCCAACAGGTGGGTTTTTATTACACGGTTGTTTTTCAATGGGATATTATGCGGCCCAGTCTATATTAAATTCAAAGTAAAGTCGATCATTTTATATATTATGACAATAAATTTTGGCTTTCTTTGCCGATTCCAATTTATAACGACACCAATTTTATGCTGATTGTAAAACGAATTCCACTTTTAGGATTATTCTTTATTCTCTCGTTAAGCTCCTGCTTTAAAACAATCTCAACTTCAAAAGATGTGGAGTTAGGCGCACTAACTTCCCATAAAATTCAAAACGACCCTAAAAATTATCCACTATTAAAAAGAGAAGATTACCCCGTAACCTATCAACAATTGGAACGCGTTGTAGATAATATTTTAGAATCTCCTGAAATTAAATTCAAACAGGAATTTATGTATGATTCTATTACGATTATCAATGATGATAAAATAGTTAACGCATTTTGTACGCCTGGGGGGTACATTTTTGTGTATACTGGATTAATAAAATTGGCGAAAAACGAAGATCAATTAGCGGCAGTAATTGGCCATGAAATTGCGCATGCCGAGTTACGTCATTCTGTTAAAAAGCTATCTCGTGGCGTTGGGAGACAAGCTATCATTATAGCTGGAGCTGCAGCTGCAGGTGCTTCTTTCGGAGTTTTTATTGCAGTTGAAGTGGCTAATAAAATTCTAGGATTAGGTTTGGGGCGTGACCAAGAAAATAATGCGGATAAGTATTCTGTGATTTATTTAGGTACGGGAAAACACTATTCATGTACCGCCTTGGCTGATTTTTTTGAAGAAATGGTTTCTAGTGGAAATAATGTTAAAATCCCACCCATCATTAGCACACATCCAGACACGAAAAATAGGGTCCACCGCGTAAGAAAATGGGCTGAAAAATATGGGTATTCTACTGCCTACAATGGAAATCCAGATTTTGATCTTTTGGTAAATAGTTTAAATAAAAAATAAAATTCGAAATATGCCTACACCACAAGGAATTCCATCTGTCGATTTATCTGATTTTGTATCTGGTAACCCAGAACAAAAAAACAAATTTGTTGCTGATTTAGGAAAAGCCTACCAAGAAATTGGATTTGTGGCCTTAAAAAACCACCAAATCCCAGACCATCTTATTTCGGAACTGTATGAAAAGAATAAAGCCTTTTTTGCTTTACCAGAAGATGTAAAAGCAAAATACGAGATTGATGGTCTAGGCGGTCAAAGAGGCTACACCTCTTTTGGAAAGGAACATGCAAAAGGAATGACAGAAGGTGATTTAAAAGAATTTTGGCATTTCGGGCAATTTGTTGATGATGATGAAATTCGAAAAGCAACATATCCAGATAACATAGCCGTTACGGAAGTGGAAGGATATTTAGAAACCGGCAAAAAAGCCTACCAAACTTTTGAAAAAACAGGCGTTTTAGTGCTTAGAGCAATTGCTTTGTTTTTGGGATTAGATGAGTATTATTTTGATGAATTCGTGCATAATGGAAATAGCATTTTGCGACCAATTCATTATCCTCCCGTAAAATCAGAAAACACAAAAGCCGTTCGAGCTGGTGCGCATGAAGACATTAATTTAATTACTCTTTTGGTTGGTGCATCTGCCGATGGACTGCAAGTTCTCAATAAACAGAATCAATGGGTAGATGTAACATCTATTGAAGACCACATTGTAGTTAATGTGGGGGATATGTTGCAACGTTTAACAAACAACAAACTCCGCTCAACTACGCATCGGGTAATCAATCCAGTAAGAGAAAAACAAGGTGCAAGTCGCTATTCTGTTCCATTTTTCTTACACCCAATTTCCGAAATGCCACTAAATTGTTTGCCAGAAACAATTGATACCAATCATCCCAAAGAATACAAAAACATTACGGCTGGAGAATACTTGGAAGAAAGATTACGAGAAATTGGATTAATCTAATTTATTCACTTGCTTTGCATTATCAATTTAAACAACATGAAAAAGGTACGACTTTCAATATTGGCTTTGGCCACATTATTCATTTCTTCTTGCGGTTCTGAAAACACGGCTGAATCTTCCTCTGAAGACATCATGATTACAGATTCAATTTCTAACGTAGTTTGTGCGTATTCGTATGATTTAAGTACTACCAAAATTACCTGGACATCGTTCAAAACAACAGCGAAAGTTGCAGTTGGCGGTGGATTTGACGTATTTAATGTAGAAAACACCCAAACTTCAAATAGTGAATCGGCAGTTTTTGAAAATGCTACTTTTAGTATTGTTACTGGGTCTGTGAACACCGGGAATACGGAAAGAGACCCGAAAATTCTTAAATTCTTTTTTGATTCCATGGTTCAATCCGATACAATTACGGGTGGAGTGAAAAAAATTAGCGAAGCGGTTGACGGTAAAGGAGCCGCCATCATCTTCTTAAAGATGAATGGAATTCAACGCGATGTAAATGCAACATATACTCTTTTGGGAACTGAACTTACCTTAAATGCGACTATTGATGTAAACAATTGGGATGCAGCGAAGGGAATTGAAGCCTTAAACACCGAATGTAAAGTGCTTCATACTGGAGATGATGGAATTAGTAAATTATGGAGCGAAGTAAAAATTCAGATTTATACCAATTTGAATAAGTCTTGCCAATAATTTTAACGATTATATAGAAAACCGAGTCGTAAGGCTCGGTTTTTTTATGTCTAAAAAACCCTAATTTTGCCGCTCCATTTGGAAGAATGATTTCATGAAGAAAAAACGAGTAGTTGTGGGTTTATCAGGCGGAGTAGATTCGAGTGTAGCAGCACATTTGCTAATTGAACAAGGCTACGAAGTAATCGGAATTTTCATGAAAAACTGGCATGATACCTCTGTGACTATCAGTGATGAATGCCCGTGGATTGATGACAGTAACGATGCGTTGCTCGTAGCTGAAAAACTAGGCATTCCGTACCAAACCATAGATTTAAGTGAGCAATACAAGGAACGTATCGTTGATTACATGTTCAACGAATACGAAAAAGGACGTACGCCTAATCCAGATGTATTATGCAACCGAGAAATAAAGTTTGATGTATTTCTAAACGCTGCAATGAAACTGGGTGCCGATTTTGTGGCCACAGGTCATTATTGTCAAAAAGGAGAAGTTGAAGTAAATGGAAAACCAACGTATCAATTGCTAGCTGGCGCAGACAAAAACAAAGATCAAAGCTACTTTTTGTGTCAATTAAGTCAAGATCAATTGGCTAAATCCTTGTTTCCAATTGGACATCTCCAAAAAAGTGAAGTCCGTGAAATTGCCGCAGCGCAAGGATTAATAACTGCAAACAAAAAAGATTCTCAAGGATTGTGTTTTATTGGAAAAGTGAAACTTCCTGATTTTTTAAAACAGCAATTGAAACCAAAATCGGGCGACATAATTGAAATACCTGAAAACTTTGAAGGGTATAATTCCAAAATAGAGGGTTTTGATTCTTTGGAAGAAAAATTGAAAGCCCTCACTACTCCACTATCCTACATTCCAGAAAATGGAAAGGTGGTTGCTCAACACAATGGCGCGCATTATTTTACCATTGGCCAGCGTAAAGGGTTAGCTGTTGGTGGTACTAAAGAAGCATTATACGTTATTGAAACCAATACCCAAACCAATCATATTTACACCGGTCAAGGCGACAATCATCCGGGTTTGTTGCGTCCAGGACTTTTCATTGATGCTTCAGAATTGCATTGGATTCGTGAAGATTTAGAAATGACTGTTGGAGAAGAACAACGATTCTTGGTACGCATTCGTTACAGACAGCCTTTGGTAGGTGCAACATTGTATCGCCAACCTGAAGGCATGTACATTCTATTTGATGAAAATGAAAGAGGTGTTGCTGCAGGTCAGTTTGCTGCATGGTATGTAGACAACGAATTAATTGGTTCAGGAGTAATTGCCTAAATCAAAAATTCAAATCAAAACTTAACGGCTCTCCCTTAATTGCATGCGCAATTCGTTCATCTTTTAAAGCCTTTTTTGTCTCACCCAGTTTACGGTAAATTATGGCGCGTACTGCAAAATACTCTTGGATATAGCCATTTTCTCGAATAGCATCATCCATCCAATTCTCCGCATCTCTATATTTTTTTAACTCCACTAAAACCCAGGCTTTAGCCACATTATATTTTGGCTCCAGGCGATGATTCATGGCTAATTGATCAAAAAGAGGTAAGGCTTTTTTGTATTGCTTATTTCGGTAATACGCCATAGCCAAATTAAAAATGTATTGATCCTGGGTAGACAATTTTGAAACTTCTTCAAACTGAGCAACAGCCACAGGATATTGGTCTTCTGCATAGGCGCAAATTCCAATGGCATTTTTCGCATAATAATTTCCATCAAAAATTTCATCTAACGTTTTGAAATCCAATTTTGCAAGCGCATATTGTTTGGTATAGAAATAACTTTGTCCCCTGTAGTTAATAGCCTCTGTTAACTTATCATCTAAATAAATTGCAGATGAATAATCTGAAATAGCAGAACTATAGCGACCTAAAAAGAAATAACAATCCCCGCGCAGGGTCCATGCCAATTTGTTGGTGTTAATCTGATCTAGATATACCGTTAAGCTGAGTTGAGCAGAATCGTATGCATGTAAATTAAACAAAGCTTTTGCCTTCAATAAATAAGGTTCCAACGCAAGTGTATCTAATACCATGGCCTTTTCAGCCGCGGAAACTGCATTTTTGTATTCTCTTTTTATCAAATGGCTTTCGGAAATATGTTCAAAAATATGCGCTAATTCAATCGGGCTATTCACGTATTTCGTAGTAGCCTTTTCAAATAGTCTAAGCGACTCATCTACCGATTGATTACGTTCGGAAACCTCAGCGAGGTTGAACCAAGCTTCGTAATTTCCTGTATCATATGTAAATGCTTCTATAAAAAAATTTGTAGCCTTTTGATACTTCTGATCTTGTGCAAACCTTTTTCCTTGGGCCACATTTAGATTGTATTTAGACTTTAACTCCCCCACTTTACTCATCTCCGATTTTGATTTATCAGAAATGGATGACTTTACCGATTTTGAAGCCTCATTCAACGAAAGAATGGCAGAATCCAACAACAAAATTCTACCTTGAAGAATACCTAGTTGCAAATACACCTCATCTTGAAATTTCCCCGCATTTTCACGGTTTTGATTTAGAACGGTAACAGCCGACCTTAAATCACCTGATTGCTCTAATTTATTAGCCGTTTTCAAAATCTTTTTACCCGAAAGGCTTTGGTTGAAAACCGGACTAATTCCAATAAACAGACTAGCTAAAACAATTACAAAATACTTCATGAAAATTTCATTTTAAAAAAGACGAAAGTAACAATAAATGGTAGCTCTTTTTTACTAATTACTAGAGGAAAATACGGATTAACAACCTGCTCAATTCTTTGTTTCTATTTGGTTCATAAATCTTTTCGCATAAAAAACTTTTAATTCAGATTCTAACTAATTTTGGCTTTTATATTCTTTATCTATGGCAGCTGAATACATACGCTTAAATCCAGATCAACCGGATGCGAAAACCATTTCCTACATTGTAGAGAAATTAAGCCATGGCGCAATTATCGTTTTCCCTACGGATACCGTTTATGGTGTAGGTTGTGATATTACCAACCCAAAAGCAATAGAAAAGGTAGCGCGCATTAAAGGCACGGTTGCCAAAAAAGCGAATTTATCTATCGTTTGCCATAACTTAAGTCATTTATCCACCTTTGTACGGCCCATACCAAATTCTGTTTTTCGAGTGTTAAAAAAATCACTACCTGGTCCGTTTACCTTTATTTTACCTGCGAATAACAGCGTACCAAAGGTGTTTAACACCAAGAAAAAGGAAGTGGGAATTCGGGTACCGGACAATAATATTCCGCGAATGATTGTAGAGAAATTGGGTAATCCAATTGTAACGACTTCTATAGTGAAATTGGAAGATTTAGAAGATTTTCCTGCGGACCCACAGTTAATTTATGAAGAGTTCAAAGATCAAGTGGATATTGTAATTGATGGTGGGTATGGAAACAATATACCCTCTACCATTATTATAACCAACAACGATGATTTTGAAATTGTTCGCCAAGGTTTGGGAGAATTCAATCCGTAATACATGAATACTGTTTTTAGCGTAATAGAAATTTTAGGGGTATTCACCTTTGCTATTTCTGGGGCCCTAACGGCCATGAAGAAAAAATTTGATGGCTTCGGGATTGTCATAATTGCCTTTGTCACAGCTATTGGCGGAGGGACTTTACGAGATGTTCTTTTGAACATCAGGCCCTTTTGGTTGATAGATACAAGCACTATTTACGTAATCCTAATGGGTATTTTCTTAGCTATCGTTTTCAAATCAAAAATTCATTTAATGTATAAACCCCTCATGTTATTTGATGCTATTGGCTTAGGGTTATTTACAGTTACAGGAGTACAAATTGGGATTTCAAATGATTTGGAAATGGTGAATTGTATCATTTTAGGCACGATGACAGGAACTTTTGGTGGTATTATTCGTGATATTCTGGTAAATCAAATCCCGGTAATATTTGAAAAAGAAATTTATGCAACAATCAGCTTATTTGGGGGTATTCTTTACTATGGTTTATATTATACAGACCTCACTCCTTTTTTAGTCAAATTAATTCCCGTTTTGTTTATTATTACTTCCCGTTTATTGGTGATTAAATTCAAACTTACCCTTCCATCTATTTATGCCAAAAAGGATAATCAAGCAGATAGCAATTAACTGTGTTTCTTAATACATGGATGTTGATACAATTTGTCATCATTACCAAACGCAAGAACCAAATCGGTTAATTTCGGAATTCTAAACATGCATTGATTTGGTTTTAAATTACATTTTCATCGGTTTTTTTGTTATTGGATTTATCGTAGCCCTGATACGTGTTATTGGTTACTATTTCCGTGAATTTTTTGAGCAAACCCTGGGGATTGTATTCAACGAAGCCGATTTGCATGTCTTTTCAGATATGGTTCAAAGCACTTTTGATATGGCCGAAGCCTCTATCGGAATTGTGTTGTATTTAATGGGCATAATGACTCTTTGGCTTGGATTTATGAAAATTGGCGAAGATGGCGGAGCGGTGCAAAAACTGAGTAAATTGGTGAATCCATTTTTCAAGAAATTATTCCCCGAAATCCCCGAAAATCATCCGGCAAATGGAAGCATCATGATGAATTTCGCTGCGAATATGCTCGGCCTGGATAACTCTGCTACCCCAATGGGACTAAAAGCTATGAAGGAGCTACAAGAAATAAACCCAGATAAAGAAAAAGCGTCCAATGCCATGATCATGTTTTTGGTATTAAACACCTCTGGACTTACCATTATCCCCATAAGCGTTATGGCCTATCGTGCACAGGCTGGAGCTTTGAATCCTACAGATGTTTTTCTACCAATTCTTATTGCCACCTATTTCGCCTCCTTAATCGGACTCATTGTGGTTTCCATTTATCAAAAAATAAATTTATTCAAAAACGGACTTGCTATTTTTCTTACCGGAATAACGGGAGTAATTGTTTTGGGCGTATACGGATTAATGCAATTACCTCCTGCTTCACTAGAATTAGTAACATCTGTTGGCGGAAATTTCATTTTATTGCTTGTCATTGTTTCTTTCTTTTGGCTGGCTTTTAGAAATAAGGTCAATGTATATGAGTCGTTTATTGAAGGAGCAAAAGAAGGATTTTCAACAACCATAACTATTATCCCTTACCTCGTTGGAATGTTGGTTGCCATTGGCTTTTTTAGAGCTTCAGGAACCCTTGACTATGTAGTTGATGGATTAGGTTGGGTAATTGGTTCCCTTGGAATAAACACCGATTTTGTTCCTGCTCTACCAACGGCATTCATGAAACCATTAAGCGGCTCTGGTGCGCGCGGAATGATGTTAGAAACCTTTCAACATTATACGGAATTAAACTTGGGCGGAGCAGATCATTTTGTATCTAAAATGGCTTCCATTTTTCAAGGTTCTACAGAAACTACGTTTTACACTATTGCCGTGTATTATGGGGCAGTGAACATTAAGAAAACGAGGTACACGGTACAAGCAGGTTTACTTGCCGATTTCGCAGGAATTATTGCGGCAATTTTTGTTGGATATATTTTCTTCCATTAACCCAATCCAATTATTTTATCGGGTCAGGCTTTTTATAATACTTGTTATACAAGCGCTGACGTTGCACATTCGAACCAGCGGTATATGGGTATTGGCCAAAAATTTCATCAATCATTTGATGCATTTTTGAGTCTTTCATTGAATACTGATCAAACTCCCCATTAGCGGCACCTTGCCACACCAATTGATGTTTCTTTACATCCACCAAATCAATCACTATGGTAGTCGTATTGTACACGTAGGTAGTCGTATACGAATCCCAGCCATAATAGCCATATCCACCGTAACCACTTGATGTTACACCTGTTTTTTGTTGCACGTTTCCGTTTAAAGAAATATATAAGTCGGGAGTAGCGGATTTTTCATACCCTAAAAGCTCCATATATTCTTCCATGTACGATTTAATTCTAGCTGCTCCAGGTCCCATTAATGAATCTGAATTGGGTAAATAATTGTAGGTATGAAACTTCGAAAAATCCGCTGATTTATCGTAATCAGACATAATAGTAAATGTTCCCGTACAAGCCGAAAGAACCATTGTACTAATTAGAACCACCCAGATTACTGTTGAATATTTTTGAAATGTTTTCATCGTTTGCTAACTCTTAATAATTTCACGTAATTTATTAATGGTGAAATCGACTTCTTCTTGCGTATTTTCCGGACTAAATGAAAAACGAATAGAAGCTCCTTTCCTACCCAATTCAGCCAAAATAGGAGATCCTTGAATACTTCCACTACTACATGCACTACCACCAGATACCATCACTCCACTCAAATCTAATTGAAACAAAAGCAATTCGTTGCTTTCTAAATCAGGAAAGTTTACACTTAAAATTGCAGAACTTGAACTTTTTAAATCTCCACTTTTCCCATTAAATTCTACACCCTTAAAGTTACGTTGCAGTGCCGAAATGAAATAGCTTTTTAAAGTGGTAAGTTTTTGTATGTTTTCATCGAAATTATCACTCCAACATTGAATAGCCATTCCTAATCCTGCGATACCAATAAGATTTTCAGTTCCAACGCGATGTTCCCGTTCTTGCTTTCCTCCATAAGTTTGAGTAGCAATCTTCATCCCTTTACGAACGAATAAAAAACCACTTCCTTTTGGTCCATTTATTTTATGCGCTGAACCCGAAAGTAAATCAACAGGAAGCTGACTTAAATCTATAGCCAAATGGCCAACACCTTGAACGGCATCGGTATGAAACACAGCCCCATTCACTTTGCATAAATTTCCAATACGGTGTAAATCAGCGATGTTCCCAATTTCATTATTTACATGCATTAAGGAAACCAAACAACTTGAATTGTTTTCGAGCAAATCTTTTAACTGATTCAAATCTAGACTTCCATCTGGAAGAGTGTTCAACCAAAATACTTGAGTCCCAAATCTACCCTGCGCATAGTTAATACTCTCTACAACAGCGGGATGCTCTAATTTAGAAGAAATGATTGTTTGGATATTGTTTGCTTCTACGGTACCTAAAATGGCTAAATTATCCGCTTCTGTACCTCCTGAAGTGAATACAATTTCTCCTGCAGAACACCCTAAAAAAGAGGCGATTTTTCTTCGTTCTCCTTCAATTAAAGCTTTAGCTTTTCTTCCTGCAGCGTGACTAGATGAAGGGTTTCCCTGCAAAGTCATAGCATTTTGCATCGCATCTACTACCTCTGGAATAAGGGGTGTTGTAGCGGCATTATCAAAATAAACTATGTCCATTTTTGCAATTTATCGGTTATCTCGAATTATTTCTTTTATATCCGTAATCAACTTCTCCGCTAAAGTATCCGCAGTAGTTTTATATTCTGATTCGGAGTAAATTCGAATAATAGGTTCTGTATTGGATTTGCGTAAATGAACCCATTCTTTATTGAACTCAATTTTTAATCCATCCTCCTTATTCATTGGTTGATTGCTGTATTTTTCTTCTACTGAAGATAAAATAGCATCCACATCAATTTCTGGGGTAAGATTAATTTTATTTTTAGAAATGTGATAGTTGGGATACGAAGAACGTAAGGCTGAAACCGAACATTTTCTTTCGGCTAAAAGCGACAAGAAAAGTGCAATTCCCACCAGTGAATCACGGCCATAATGTAACTCCGGATATATAACTCCTCCATTACCTTCTCCTCCAATCACTGCATTTTTTGCTTTCATTTTGTTTACTACATTCACCTCCCCAACGGCAGATGCAAAATGCTGAAAACCATGTTTTTCACTTACATCTCTTAAGGCTCTGGTAGAGGACATATTTGAAACAGTATCCCCTTTAGTTTTGCTCAAAACATAATCAGAAACGGCTACAAGCGTATATTCTTCACCGAAAACCTCTCCATTTTCACACACCATCGCCAAGCGATCCACATCGGGATCAACCACAAACCCCACATCATATTTCCCCATTTTCATGGTGGATATAAGCTCTGTTAAGTTTTCCGGTAAAGGTTCCGGGTTATGCGGAAATTTCCCGTTTGGCTCACAATAAAGCTCCTTGATGGTTTCTACTCCTAAGGCCTTCAAAAGCTGTGGGACATAAATACCACCCGTAGAATTCACCGCATCTACGACCACTTTAAAATTTGCATTTTTAATGGCCTCCACATTCACCAATGGTAAATCTAAAATTTTCTGGATGTGAATATCTCCAAAATTGGGATCCTCAGTTAGTGTACCCAAAGAATCGATATTTGCGAAACGTACATTATCTGTATCCGCTAATGCCAATACTTCTTCGCCATCTTGCGCGCTAATAAATTCCCCTTTATGATTCAACAATTTTAAAGCGTTCCATTCTTTCGGGTTGTGAGAGGCCGTTATTATTATTCCTCCTATACCTGCATAATAAGGAACAGCCACTTCCACACTAGGTGTAGTAGATAAACCAAGGTTAATCACGTCTATTCCGAGTCCTTGCAAAGTAGCGCAAACTAAATTGGATACCATTTCACCAGAAATTCGCGCATCACGCCCTACCACTATCACGGGTTTGGTAACTGCATTTTTTTGCATTAACCAGTATCCGAATGCGGATGTAAATTTCACAACGTCAAGAGGTGTTAAGCCTTCATTCTGCTGTCCGCCAATTGTTCCTCTAATTCCTGAGATTGATTTTATAAGGGGCATTTTGTTTTATTTTGAACCGGCAAATATAGATACTAATTCACCTATTTATGTCGTACAAAAACCACTTATTTTACCTTGTTAATAGCGTTGTTAACAATTCTGGAAGACCCGTTAAATCATGGTTAATTGTATTGGTTATATTTGAGCTTGCCGTACATTTGCAAGCTTATGGAGGACCATCCTGATTTTCTGCCTTTTGACTATAACGAAGACCATTCGTTAATCAAAAAATTTGAAGAAATGCGTGCAATGGGTGCACTCTATTACTTTGACGTAGAAGAATTCGAAGAATTAATTGATTATTACATTTTTGAACCTAACAAGGATATTGTTCAAGAACTCATTGAATTAGCTAAAAGCCAACATCCTGGCTCTGTTTCTCTCATTTTAAAAGAGGCTGAAACCTTTGTATATGCTGAGAATCATGATAAAGCGCTTCAAATTGTAGAAAATGTAGAATTATTTGATGACTCTAACCCCGAACACTATTTTAGTAAAGCGTCTATTTATAGCATGGCCGACCAAAAAGACAAGGCTATTGAAGTTCTCTATAGGCTTATCGAAATTTCAGATTCGGATGATTTGGAGGAAGCCAAAATGGCTCTTGCGAAAGAATTCCAAGAATTAGGAGATTACCAAAGGTCCATTGATATTCATTTGGAAATTTTAGGCGCCAATACCAAAAACGAAGATGCTCTTATTGAATTGGGATTAAGTTGTGAGTTAGCTGGGATGTATGATTATGCCATTGATCTCATCAATAAATTCATTGACGAAAATCCCTATTCTGACTTTGCATGGTTTTCCTTAGGAAACATGTACTTAAACATCGATAAATACGAAGAAGCAATTCGCGCTTTTGAATTCGCAACTGTAGTTAAGGATGATTTTCATGAAGCCTACTTTAATTTAGGTAGCTCGTTAATGAAAGTAGAACGTTTTGAAGATGCCATTGAAGCCTTTAAAAGTTCTTTAACCGATGATTTCCAAGATCCTGTAACACATAACTTTATTGGTCATTGTTACATTGTATTGGAAAAGAATATGGATGCAATAACGCATTTTCAACATGCCGTAGATTTTAGTCCCGACTATGCAGATGGATGGCTAGGTTTTGCAGTAGCATACTCCAATTTAGAGGATTATCAAGAGTCTTTACTCTATATTGAAAAGGCCATAAAATTAAATCCTAAAAACAACTACTATCAATACTTTCATGCCGATTTGCTATTCAACATGGGAGATTTTGAATTTGCAGAAAAAGTGTATGAAAAAGTCTATAAATCTGATGTAGAAAATACAGGGATTTTTATTGATTATGCAGAATCGCTTATCACGAATAAAAAAGAGCAAGAAGCGATAAATATTCTAATTGAAGGGATAACAAAATATCCAGAGGAATCATTGCTGTATTACCGATATGCGGCCCTTATGTTGCAATTAGGCCATGAGGTAGATGCCGAATCTATCCTTTTATTGGCTCTCGAAATAGCTCCAGAAAATGCAAATCAACTATTTGATTTTTACCCTGAGGCCAGTAACTTTTCGAGCATTTTAGATTTATTAGAAAACTATAAATAATATGAATTTTGAACTACCATTCCTTCCTGAAAGGTCATTGAAACCTCGGGAAAAAGGCCTAACCATGATGATGGATAAGGGCTTAAGTAATAGACAAACCGAGTACTTTATTGAATCCTGTGGTGATTTAATGGATTTAGTAAAATTTGGTTTTGGCACATCCTATATCACTAAAAACTTACGGGTTAAATTAGCGATGTATAGAGAAGCCAATATCAAATGTTACCTTGGGGGAACACTTTTCGAAGCCTTTGCTGTGCGCGGAATGTTTGATGATTACCGTAGGCTTTTAGACGACTTAAAACTAGATTACGCTGAAGTATCTGATGGGTGTATTCATATACCAGAGGAGGTAAAGCTTAATTATATTTCAACATTAGCAAAACAAGTTACTGTTTTATCTGAAGTTGGGTCAAAAACCGATGATGATTTACTTACAGAAGAAGACTGGATTCGGAAAATGAAAACAGAGTTGGAAGCCGGTTCTTGGAAAGTTATTGCGGAAGCCAGAGAAAGTGGAACCATTGGAATCTTTGATGAGCATGGAAACGCTAAACAACACATGATTAACCATATTTCGGAGCAAATTGGTAACGATAACGTGCTTTGGGAAGCACCTTTAAAAACACAACAAGTGTGGTTTATCGAGCATTTTGGATCCAATGTAAACCTAGGTAACATAGCTCCTCATGAAGTTATTCCATTGGAAACATTACGTTTAGGATTACGTGGAGATACATTCTTCAATTTCTTGCCAGAAGAAATGGCAAACAAAATGAGATAATCCATTTGTTTAAAAATAGTAAGCCAGTTCCTATTTTATAGGAAACTGGCTTTTTCATATTCCAAAACAACAGAATGAGAACACTTAAAGATTACCTCCTTATTTCGTTAAAGGGGATGGCCATGGGAGCTGCAGATGTTGTTCCAGGAGTTTCAGGAGGAACCATAGCCTTGATTGCGGGTATTTACAAGGAATTGATAACTACTTTAACATCCTTCAATTTTGGTGTTCTTAAAACGCTAAAGGAAGATGGGATTGTTGCTGCTTTTAACGCCATTAACGGCAAATTTTTACTCGCCCTTCTATCCGGAATAGCCATCAGTATTCTTTCCTTAGCGAAGTTTTTTCACTATTTATTGAACCATGAACCTGTTTTGGTTTGGGCGTTTTTCTTCGGTTTGATTGTCGCTTCTGTATGGTTAATCGGAAATAGAGTGACCAAATGGAATAGTAGAAATGCCTTAGCTTTAGTCATTGGCGCTTTCATTTCATTTGGAATCACCATAATCTCTCCAGCGCAAGGTCCAGATACGTACTTATTTTTATTCTTATCTGGCGTATTGGCGTTTGTTGCGATGATTTTACCTGGAATATCGGGAAGCTTCATTCTTTTATTACTCGGGGCTTATCATCTAGTTTTAGGAAAAGTAAGTGCGCTTATTGATGGTTTAAAAGATTTTGATTTCACCATAATTTTAACCAATGGAATGGCATTAGGAATATTTGCTATTGGAGGAGTTGTAGGTCTTTTAAGTTTTTCAAGAATTCTGAAATGGATGTTTGAAAAATATGAAAATCAAACATTAGCATTACTTACCGGGTTTTTAATTGGCTCCCTAAACAAAGTTTGGCCATGGAAAGAAACTCTGGAAGTGTATTTCAAACATAAAGGTGAAGCGAAGGAAAGTGTGATTCCGTTAGTTCAAAAAAACGTTTTACCCAATGCAGATTTCAGTATTATCACCCAAAACGACACTTTATTGGGAATAACTGAGAAAAGTCCTGAATTAGGTGCGGCAATAGCACTCTTTATATTCGGATTCCTTATTATTTTTGTACTCGAAAGAATTTCAGCGAAAAAGGCTTAAAAGCATTCGCAAATATTGTTTTACAGATGAAACGAGTCGTATTACATATTTTTGTATTCGGCAAATTCCATGTGACATACCACAAAAAAAATTGACACATGAAAAGATACGGTCTAATTGGACATCCATTATCACATACCTTCTCCCCGGCTTATTTTAAAATAAAATTTGAACAAGGCAATATTGATGCTTCCTATGAGGCATTTGATTTGGAGGATTTAGATAACCTTGAAGAATTTGTAAATTCAAAAAAATTAGACGGGTTCAACATCACTCTCCCTTACAAAAAGGCCATGAGACGCAAATGTGATGTAATCGATCCTTTAGCCAAACGTGTTGGTGCAATTAACACCGTAAAGATAATTGACGGGAAATGGCATGGATTCAATACGGATGTTTTAGGTTTTAGAAAAGCCTTAAAAGATCAATTAGGGTATAAACGTGCTGCGGCTATTGTGCTCGGCACAGGTGGAGCTTCTTTAGCGGTGAAGTCGGCCTTGGAACTTATGAGTATTCCTTATTTAGTGGTATCCAGAAACACACGAAGTGGTGATTTAAGTTATAACGGCCTTACAAAACGCATCTTTGAACAATACAATTTGCTTATCAATACCACTCCGGTTGGAATGGCGCCTAACATCAATGATGTACCAGAAGTTCCATTTGAATTCCTTACCGAAAACCATTACGTTTATGATTTGGTGTACAACCCTGTAAAAACAAAGTTTTTAGAGCTAGCAGAAAAGCAAGGTGCCAATATTCAGAATGGTTTAGAAATGCTGCACCAGCAAGCGGAAGAAAGCTGGAAAATTTGGAATAAATAATTGAATTTTTTGAGGTAAGCGTGGCTAGTAGATGGCTGAAGAAGATTAATTACTTCTACGTACCGTTACATACCCTTTTGGCACATATATATTTTGGTCTATACCAATGGCGTTTATCAAATAAAAATAAGTGCCATCTACTACAGGCGAACCATTTAAATCCGTTCCATTCCACTTTTCATTTGGGTTGTCTGTTTGAAAAACCAAATGTCCGTTTACGGAATAAATAGATAATGATAACGATTCAACACCTGTACATTTAATCCCAAATTCATCGTTAACTCCATCCCCATTTGGTGAGAAAAAGTTAGGTGAATCAAATTCTGCTGGAGCTATTTTAGCTTGATTACCCTTATTCAAATTTGGTTTTACTTCCACTACAGCCTTTTCCATTATGTGTTCACCATTTGGTAATTCTGCTATCATGGTCACAAAATAAATCCCTTCCACATTAAACGTATGCTCGGGTTCCATATCGGTACTAGATTGGCCGTCATTGAAATTCCATTTAATGTTTTTTGCGTCTGCAAGCGTACTGAAATTCACTTTAAGCGGAGCAATACCAGCCATTGGCATGGCAATCACACTCGATTGTGCAGCTACATCAATTTTGTTTGGTGTGGCAACTTCCTCTATTGGATTTTTAGCTTGTACTGGTTCAACCGTTTTGGTATGACTATTTGAAGTGACTTTTTTCGAACTTACAGCAGTTTCAACTGTTTGGCTATTAGTGGATTTTTGAACTTTGGATGACGAAATTTTAGGTTCTACGGGATTTTCACCTTGTTCCTCAACGGGATCTTTTTGATCCGCTTCACCAACTATTGCATTTTCTTCTGATTCAATAGAGGTAGCCGGTACCTCTGCTATTTTCTTTGAAGGGGCTTCTTGCGTTAATGCAACTTCAGAAATTGAATTAGAGTTATCAGAACCTTTGGTTCCTTCCCAAGTAAATACAGTTACGGCCAAAACAGAAGTTACAACCGTTCCAATTATCCAATAGGAAGTATTAGACCATATAGAATTTCCAGCAGAAGAAACCGCTGGAGGTGTTTTGCTTATTTCCAACTGAATGTTATCCCAAATTTGAGGATCTACATCTGCTTTGAAATCGCTAAAACGATCACTAAACAATTCTTTTATGTTATCTTTTTCAATCACTAATGTGCAATTCTATCTAATTTTTCCAAGGCATTTTGTAACCAAATTTTTGCCTTTCTATATTGAGATTTTGAAGTATTCTCCGAAATCTCTAAAATTTCCGCAATTTCTTTATGTCCGTACCCTTCGATGGCGAACATATTAAAAACCACTTTATACCCATCTGGCAACTGTTGTATTAATGAAAGTAGCTCTTGCGTACGCATTTTTGAAAGCGCATCTTCGGCATCAATCGACCCGATTTCCACCTTTTCAATTTCTACGTTAAATCCAAGTTTCTGGTTTTTTCGAATTTGATCTAAGCAGGTATTCACCATAAGCCTATGTAACCAACCGCCAAAAGCACCTTCACCCGAATAGGTATCCAATTTTTGAAAGATCTTTATAAAACCATCTTGAAGCATGTCTTGGGCTTCATCACGACTTTTCGCATACCGTAAACAAACCCCCATTAACCTTGAAGAGTGAGCATTAAATAAAGCTTTTTGAGCACGTTGATTGTTTTTCAAGCAAGCTTTTATCAATTCATCCTCGGTCATTCTTCAATATGATTCTGTGTGTATGATGCAACTTAAGAAATAAAAGTTGCCTAAAGAAATTATTATTTTTTCGAAACAACGAATTTAAGGGTAATTAGGGAAATGGAATAAATTTCAAAAAGTAATTTCATAAAAAAACCGAAGCACTTTCGAACTTCGGTTTTCTATATTTTTAAAAGAAAATTAGATTTTTCTCATACGTAAATTTACTGGGGTGATTTCCAGATACTCATCATCTTTAATATACTCCATAGATTCTTCTAAAGAAAAGTTGATTTTCGGAGCAATTCTCATCGCGTCATCAGTACCTGACTTACGCATGTTTGTTAATTGCTTTCCTTTTACCAAGTTTATCTCCAAATCATTCTCTCTTGAATGTTCTCCAATCACTTGTCCTTTGTAAATCACATCTCCTGGCTCTACAAAGAAAATTCCTCTATCTTGTAATCTGTTCAGTGCAAACGCAGTAGATTGACCTTGTTCAATAGAAATTATGGCTCCTTTATTTCTTGAAGGAATCTCGCCTTTGAAAGCTGCATACTCCTTGAATCTATGCGTCATAATGGCTTGACCTGCAGTAGCTGTAAGCATTTGGTTTCTTAATCCAATAATACCACGTGCTGGGATATAAAACTCTAAATGTTGTAGGTCACCCTTCGGTTCCATAATCATTAAATCACCTTTACGTTGGGTAACCAAGTTAATCGCTTTACTTGCAAATTCTTCTGGAACATCAATAACCATAATTTCATATGGTTCGCATTTTATTCCATCAATTTCTTTGATAATAACTTGAGGTTTCCCCACTTGTAACTCATACCCTTCTCTACGCATGGTTTCAATTAAAACCGACAAGTGAAGTACTCCCCTTCCGAAAACATTAAATTTATCCTCGGTATCCGTATCCTCAACTCTAAGCGCCAAGTTCTTTTCCGTTTCTTTATATAAACGTTCACGTAAATGACGAGAAGTAACAAATTTACCTTCCTTACCAAAAAATGGTGAGTTATTAATGGTAAACAACATACTCATGGTTGGCTCATCAATTGAAATACGCTTCATTTCTTCTGGCTCATTCAAATCGGCAATAGTATCCCCAATTTCAAAACCTTCTACTCCAACTACAGCGCAAATATCACCTGAACGGGCTTTAGAAATTCTAGCTCTTCCTAAACCAACAAATTCATATAATTCCTTAATTCTTACTTTCTTTTTTGTGCCATCACGCTTACATAACATGTAATCTTTTCCTTCTTCTAGATCTCCTCTAAAAACTCTACCAATGGCAATACGGCCAACAAATGCTGAGAAATCTAAAGATGTAATTTGCATTTGAGGAGTTCCTTCACGGTAAGGTGATTCTGGAATTACTTCTAAAATAGTATCCAATAATGGACGAATATTATCCGTAACATTTTTATAATCAGTACTCATCCACCCCATTTTAGATGAACCGTACAACGTAGCAAAATCTAATTGATCTTCTGTGGCATCTAAGTTGAACATTAAATCGAAAACTTGCTCATGAACTACGTCAGGCGTACAGTTTTCCTTATCTACTTTGTTCACCACCACAATTGGTTTCAATCCTAATTCAAGGGCTTTACTTAAAACAAAACGTGTTTGAGGCATGGCGCCTTCAAAAGCATCTACTAAAAGTAAAACTCCATCGGCCATTTTCAAAACACGTTCTACTTCACCACCAAAATCCGCGTGACCAGGAGTGTCAATCAAATTGATTTTTACATCATGATAATTCACCGAAACATTTTTAGAAACAATGGTAATTCCACGTTCACGTTCCAAATCATTGTTATCAAGAATCAAATCTCCTGTTTCCTTATGGTCGCCCATGGCATGGCATTCATGGATAATTTTATCCATCAACGTAGTTTTACCGTGGTCAACGTGAGCTATAATTGCTATGTTTCTTATAGATTGCATGCGCTAAATTTTGAGCGGCAAAAGTATGTTTTAAATACGGATTGATAATTATAAATTGCAGTAATTAAAAATAACATCTCGACCTACGTAAATTTCTGTAAATCAGCGCTAAATAAAACGATTGAATTCGCTACGAAAATTAAATTTATCTCCGTGGAATTTATGTTAATTTCGTTTTCCCAATAAATGAAAAAATGATTACTGAAAAAATAGATTTACGCAGTGATACCGTAACAAAGCCTTCTTTAGAAATGAAGTTGGCCATGAACGATGCCCCTGTAGGTGATGATGTTTTTGGAGAAGATCCCACCATTAATTCTTTGGAACAAAAAATGGCTACCCTTTTTGGAATGGAAGCTGCCTTGTTTGTGCCCTCTGGAACAATGTCAAACCAAATTGCCATTAAACTCCATACAAAACCAGGAGAGGATGTTATTTGCGATTATTATTCGCATATTTACCAATATGAAGGCGGAGGAATTGGAATGAACTCGGGCTGTTCAACCAGCTTAATTCATAGTGAAACAGGTCAATTTACCGCCCAAGACGTTATTGATCATATATACCCTGACGATATTCATAAGCCTATTTCACGTTTAGTTTCTCTTGAAAACACGTGTAATAAGGGCGGTGGAACCACTTGGGATATAGCCGAAATAAGAAAAATTAAAAACGTTTGTGTAGATCATAAATTGGCTTTCCATTTGGATGGCGCAAGACTTTTTAATGCCTTGGTCGCGAATGGAGAAAACCCTAAACAATACGGAGAGTTATTTGATACCATTTCTATTTGTTTGTCCAAGGGATTAGGTGCGCCCGTAGGTTCTGTGCTCTTGGGTTCAAAACAACATATCCATCTAGCCAAAAGGTATCGTAAGGCATTTGGTGGGGGCATGCGTCAAGCGGGTTCTTTGGCCGCTGCGGCCATTTATGCCTTAGATCATAATGTGGATCGTTTGGCTGTTGACCATCAGCGAGCAAAAGAAATAGAGTTGGTATTGAGTAAATTAGCTTGGGTAAAAAGCATTGTTCTTGTACATACCAATATTGTGATTTTTGAACCTGTAAATGGTGTTTCAGATACTGCCGTTATCGACAAGTTAGCTGAAAATGGAATTCTTGCTTCCAGTATGGGAAATAACAAGGTGCGATTTGTAACGCATTTCGATTTATCGGAGCAAATGATTCATACGCTAATAAACACCCTAAAAGGCTTATTTTAAATCTATTAAGAATTGAAAAGTATGAAAAAGTATTTCCTGCCACTATTAATTTCGTTTCCATTAATAATCGCGTTCAACACCGTTCAAGCCCAGGATGAACCAAACCAACTTTCCTGGCCATTGGAGATTGAATCGGAGAAAGGATTATTGACAACCCTTTACCAACCGCAACTTGAATCATTTAAAGAAAATGATTTGGAAGGAAGAATGGCTGTGACCATGAAGCCAAAAGATAAAGATCTCATTTTTGGCGCAGTCTGGTTTAATGCGACCGTATCAACCAACAAAGAGAATCGTACTGTTGTTTTAGAAAAAATTGAAATCCTAAAAACGTATTTTCCAGATATCGTAAGTACAGAACAATCCGAAAAATTTGGAACGTATTTAGAGGAAGAAATTCAGTCATGGAACCTCGTTATGTCATTAGATGTGCTGCAAGCGAGCTTATCGGAAGTGGAGAATCTGAGTCAACTTTCTGATCAAATAAATAATAACCCACCGAAAATCTACTTTAGAACCACTCCATCTGCATTGGTAATGATTGATGGCGAACCAAAATTTAAAGCAGATCAAACCGCGGGATTGGAATATGTTGTAAATACGGCATTTTTTATTGTAAAAGACACAAAATCAAGTATGTATTATATCAACGGAGGTAACTTTTGGTATAGTTCGAAATCTATTTCTGAAGGTTGGAGCACTACTACTTCTGTACCTGAAAACATAAAATCTTTTGCAGAAAAAAACGCACAAAAAAATCAAGAGGAAGAAAAAACTGCAGATACACCTACAACCGCACCGGATATCATTATCTCAACGGTGCCTGCCGAGTTAATTTTGGTAGATGGTGAAATTGATTATAAACCCATTGATCAAACCAGTTTATTATATGTTGCAAATTCTGAAAACGATATTATTATGAATATCACTTCTCAGGAACATTTCATTTTAATTGCAGGAAGATGGTACTATTCTACATCGTTAAAAGATGGCGATTGGGAATTTACAGATCCTGAAGCTTTACCCGCTGATTTTAGTAAAATTCCCGACAATTCTGAAATGGCTGATGTCCGCGGAAGTATCCCAGGCACACCAGAAGCACAAGACGCTTTATTGGAACAATCCATTCCACAAACGGCTACCATTGATCGAAAAGAAGCGAAATTTGAAGCTACCTATGATGGGGATCCAAAGTTTTCAAAAATTGAAGGAACCGATGTTTCTTATGCGGTTAATACCGACAAATCAGTATTACTAATTAAAAACAAATATTACGGTGTAGAAGAAGCCGTGTGGTTTGTTTCCTCTTCACCCAAAGGACCATGGGAAGTTTCTACAGAACGCCCCTCAGAGGTCGATCAAATTCCACCAGAAGCCCCAGTATATAATGTGAAGTACGTATATATTTATGAATCTACTCCAGAAGTGGTGTATGTAGGGTATTTGCCGGGGTATACGTATAGTTATGTGTATGGAGGCGTGGTAGTTTATGGTACGGGATATACGTATCCATATTGGTACCGTTCATATTACTATCCGAGACCTGTAACTTATGGATATGGTGTTCATTACAATCCATATACAGGTTGGGGTTTTACCGTAGGAATGAGTTACGGCTGGGTAAGTTGGGGCTATCATCCGTATGGAGGTGGCTACTGGGGACCAAGAGGTTACAATACGGGATATCGACACGGATACAATGCCGGTTATTACAATGGCGCAAGAAATGGCTACCGCGCTGGATATGCAGCTGGTAGTCGAAATAATGGGAATCAAAACATGTATACCAAGAGAGGAAATGGGGTGAAAAATACACCACAAAGAGGCAATGTGAATACTATAAATAGTAAGGCAAAACCCTCAACCAAACCGAATAACATGTATACGGATAAGGCTGGAAATGTGTATCAACAAAATAAAAATGGTGGATTTGATAATAAGTCAAACAAGCCAAATGCATCACAAAGACCTGCAAATTCACAGAAACCTGCCACACAGGATAGACCTAATAACCAGCAGCGTCCGGCTACGCAGCCCGCTAAACAACCCTCGACTCAACCGGCAAAACAACCGCAACAATCTAGACAGACTACTCAACCGGCTAAACAACCTCAACAGGCAAGGCCTACCAATAATCAGAGTCAACAGCAAAGAAGTTCACAACAGCAACTTGAAAATTCTGCAAGAGCACGAAATCAAGGAGCACAAAATTATAATCGTTCACAGCAGAATTATAGCGGTGCATCACGCCCTAGTGGTGGCGCTTCAAGACCTGCTGGAGGTGGGACTCCTCGTGGTGGAGGGAGAAGATAAAAGCAAAAAAAATCCGATACTTGAATCAAGTATCGGATTTTTTAAATTAGTAAATCAACAATTATGAAACTTTTGCAGTTTTACTCACTTTGGTTTTAGTTAAAGCAAAATCCACTACTTGGCCCATTTCTTCTACATAATGAAAAGTAAGCCCTTTCAAATAATTTTCTTCAATTTCTTCAATATCTTGACGATTATCTTCACATAAGATAATGGTATTGATATTTGCTCGTTTTGCAGCCAAAATCTTTTCCTTGATTCCACCTACCGGAAGCACTTTACCTCGTAAGGTAATCTCACCTGTCATGGCCATTCTATTGCGCACCTTACGTTGAGTAAACAAAGAAGCTAAAGCCGTAAAAATGGTAATACCAGCCGAAGGCCCGTCTTTTGGTACTGCTCCAGCAGGAACGTGAATATGCACATTCCATTTATCAAATACCTCCGGTTTAAGTCCTAAATCAGCTGCATGAGATTTTAAATATTGCATTGCCACAGTAGCCGATTCTTTCATTACACTTCCTAACTGACCGGTTAGGGTAATATTTCCTTTTCCAGGTGTTCTAGAAGTTTCAATAAATAAAATATCTCCACCTACCGTTGTCCATGCCAATCCCGTAACTACGCCTGCAATGTCATTGCCCTCATGTTTATTTCGTGCGTGTCCAGGGCCGATTATACCCTTTAAATCTTCAGCTTTAATTTCCGGGTTATATTCCTCTTCCATGGCAATATGCTTTGCCGTTTGACGAATAAGTTTCGTAATTCTTTTTTCTAAACTACGCACCCCTGATTCACGGGTGTATTCTTCTATCAATTTTACAATGGTTTTAGTTGGGGCATTAAATTGCTCTTTTTTAATTCCATGTTCTTTAAGCTGTTTCGGAATTAAATGACGTTTTGCAATTTGGGCTTTCTCCTCAACGGTGTATCCGCTTACTTCAATTATTTCTAATCTATCGCGCAAAGCCGGTTGAATGGCCGCCAAATTATTGGCAGTGGCAATAAACAACACTTTTGATAAATCATAATCCATTTCCACGAAGTTATCGTAGAAAGCACTGTTTTGTTCCGGATCCAATACCTCCAATAAGGCAGAAGATGGATCACCATGAACACCATTTCCAACCTTATCAATCTCATCCAAAATAAACACTGGGTTTGAGGAACCTGCTTTTTTCAAACTTTGAATTACTCGACCCGGCATGGCACCGATATAAGTTTTTCTATGCCCACGTATTTCCGCTTCATCACGTAAACCGCCTAATGACATTCGCACATATTTTCTACCTAATGCTTCTGCAATACTTTTTCCTAAAGATGTTTTACCTACTCCAGGAGGACCTGCCAAACATAAGATTGGCGCTTTCATGTCCTTTTTAATTTTCAAAACGGCCAAATGTTCCAGGATTCTTTCTTTCACTTTCTCCAACCCGAAATGTTCCTTATCTAAAACTTTAGAAGCACGTTTTAAATCAAAATTATCATCCGTAAAAACTCCCCAAGGCAATTCTAATATAGTGTCTATGTAATTCGCTTGTACGGAATATTCTACTCCAGATGGATTTAAGCGTTCGAGTTTAGCCAATTCCTTTTCAAAAGTTTCTTTAACCTTTGTAGGGAATTTTTTGGTTTTCGCACGTTTTTTAAACTCATTCAATTCCTGATCAACCGGGTTACCACCAAGCTCTTCTTGAATTTGACGCATTTGTTGGTTCAAAAAATACTCTCTTTGCTGCTTATCAATATCCACTTTTACTTTGCTTTGGATATCATTTTTAAGCTCTAAAATTTGGAGTTCTTCCGTAAGTAATTCCAATAATTTCTCCGCTCTATCTTGTAACGATGGAATAGATAATAAGTTCTGCTTAACTTCAACCGGACGATCTAAATTACTCGCAATGAAGTTCACCAAAAATGAAGCACTCTCGATGTTTTTAATAGCTACTGAAGCCTCTGAAGGAATATTTGGTGATTCGTGAATAATTTTATTCGCCAAATCAGAAACCGACTCAATCAAGGCTTCAAACCTTTTTTTGTCTATGGTATTTTCATTTTCTAAAATACCTGAAACTTTGGCTTTAAAATACGGTTCAGTTTCAATTATTTCATCAATTTGAAATTTACGTTTACCTTGAATTATTACTGTTTTACTGCCATCAGGCATTTTCAACATTTTAATAATCTTAGCTACGGTACCTACTTTATTTAAATCCTCTCCTTTTGGACTTTCCGTGTTTGGATCTTTTTGGGCAACAACACCAATCGTTTTTGTGTTGCTCATCACATCTTCAATTAATTTAATTGACATGTCACGACCCACTGTAATTGGAATTACAACACCCGGGAAAAGGACATTGTTACGAAGTGGCAATAAAGGCAAAATTTCAGGTACTTTTTCACCGTTCATTCTCTGCTCATCATCTTTTGAAAACAATGGAATAAACTCGGTTTCCTGATCTATCACCCCGCCTAATCCTAATATATCTAAATTCATTTATTTCTTTTTTTGTAAGGTATTACTGGTTAGTCAATTGATATGCCAAATGAAATTTCCGCAGACTTCGCCCTTTATTTCGGTAAAATTGTCCGAATTATTTTAAGTTCTGTCTAAAATTGGCAGTCAACTCAAAAACCGATTTCAAGATATTCTGCTCTACTCCATCAAAATTTACTCCCCTCCGCGCCATCATTGCATCGGCTACCTCGGCTGCTTTGGCGTATTTAAACTCCATCATTCCATTCGCTCCACCCCAGGCAAATGAGGGAATAAAATTTCTGGGAAATCCAGAGCCATAAATATTGGCACTAACACCCACCACAGTTCCAGTATTAAACATGGTATTGATGCCACATTTGGAATGGTCCCCCATAATCAACCCACAAAACTGCAATCCAGTATTAGCAAAACGAGAAGTGGCATAATTCCACAATTTCACTTTGGCGTAGTTATTTTTCAAGTTTGACGTATTGGTATCCGCGCCTAAATTGCACCATTCGCCAATTACCGTATTTCCAATAAAACCATCATGGCCTTTATTTGAAAATCCATAAATAATAGAGTTACTTATTTCGCCTCCTGCTTTGCAATGTGGGCCAATAGTGGTTGGACCGTAAATTTTTGCGCCCATTTTCAATGTGGCATGTTCACATAAGGCTAACCCACCACGAATTAAAGACCCTTCCATAACTTCGGCATCTTTACCAATATACACCGGCCCGGTAGTTGAATTAATTATTGCTCCTTCTACAACTGCACCTTCTTCTACAAAAATTTGATCTCCGATTAATGTATTAGAACTACTTAACTTAACTGATTTTCGACCCGAAGTAACTGCCTTAAAATCCAATTCTAGCGCTTCACCGTTTTTTGCGAAAAGGTCCCAGGAATGTTGAATCAACAAAATTTCATCGGTATATTCTTTCCCTTCCAAACAAGTAAATTCATTTCCTATCAAATACCGATCTAAGGCACTTGAATCAAGTCGAATGGCCAGAGTAAGGCCATTTTTCTTAAGGCACTCCCCTTTTTGTAATTCTTTAATAGCCAATTCTACTTTACCATCTGGACAAAGCCCACCGTTAATCAACACATTATCTGCATCTTTCACCAACGGAAACTTCCCTTGTAAATACGACTCTGTGGCATACGACACCTTTGTTTGAAAGGCACGTTCCCATTTTTCATTTATGGTAAGTATTCCGATACGCAAATTACCCACTGGTCGAGTATAGGTAAGCGGCAATAAACTTTGGTGTGCATCACCATCAAAAAGAACTACATTCATTCGATAAATTTTGTCAAAGTTATTAAATAAAAAAAGCTCCAACCCGTATGGGAAGGAGCTAATATTATAGCAAACAGTAAATTCTTATTTTTTGAATTTATTGTATTTGTTCTTGAACTTATCAATTCTACCTGCGGTATCCACAAATTGCTGTTTTCCAGTATAAAATGGGTGAGATTTATCAGAAATCTCCAATTTTATTAACGGATACTCTGTTCCGTCCTCCCAAACTACAGTATCACCTGAGTATGTTGTTGATTTACCTAGGAACATGTCTTCAGTACTCATGTCTTTAAACACAACTAATTTGTATTCTTCTGGATGAATATCTTTTTTCATCTTAATATAATTTTAAAAATCGTTTTTCTTTTCTTAATCCCAATTGCGTTGGTTGGTAAAGTCAACCCAATTTTTCGGGCTGCAAATATACTCAATTCAATTACATTAACTAAACTTTTCAGAAATGTTTCTTGGAGTTATTGACCTTCGCTTGTGAATTGTCAAATGTATCCTTTCTTAATTCCTTGGCAAAATACCCATCCAACTTAATTTACACCGTATTTTTTGTGTTTTAAACGCTTAATTACGCATGCAATAAAGAAAATGGATTGTCGTTTTGAAACCGTTGTTATTTTTGCGACCTATGTTGAAAAGACTTTTGGCCATTTTTGGCTTTGTTGTTATCCTGTTTTCGGTTTCTTGTAAGAAAGATTTAATCACCAATGATCCGGGTGCTAGGCTTTCGTTTAGTACAGATACGCTTACTTTCGATACCGTATTTACCCAATTAGGTTCGGCTACTTTACGCTTTATGGTGTACAACCCCAATGCAGAGGGTGTGGTTATTTCCAGTATTAAAATAAAAGAAGGATCTGCATCTAACTTTAGAGTCAATGTAAATGGGCAACCCGGAACAGAATTCAATGATATTGAAATTAAAGGGCAAGACAGCCTATTTGTTTTTGCAGAAGTAACGGTGGACCCAACCAATGCCAATAATCCGTTTGTAATTTTTGATAATGTAGATTTCATCACCAATGGCAACAATCAAACAGTAGTTTTATCGGCCTGGGGGCAAAACGCGTATTATTACCACGCAGATCCTGAATCGTATATATCTGGATTGGCTTATTCGCTTATTGAAAGTTACTTCCCGCCTGTAGGAGGTGTCATTAATTTACCGAATGATAAGCCGCATGTGATTTTTGATTATTTGATTATTGACTCGGCAACCACCGTGAATATTGCTGCAGGAACCCAACTTCATTTTTACGATAAAAGCGGATTATGGGCGTATCGCGGTGCGACATTAAATGTAAACGGAACCTTAGGAAACGAGGTGGTATTTCAGGGTACGCGATTGGAAGATTTTTACGATGATAAGCCCGGCCAGTGGGATCGGATAATTTTAAATGAAGGACCTGCAAATCATACCTTTAACAACGTAATTATTAAAAATTCTTTTATTGGAATTCAGGCCGAAGAGTTTTATTTAGATGGCGTTCCTGAACTGGCATCCAATAGCATAAAATTATACAATACCGTGATTCAAAATAGCGCGGGGTTAGGTCTACTGGTGCGGAACCACAACATTATTGCGGATAATCTTTTGGTGGTCAATTCAGGAAATGTATTGGTTGCATTACAAGGGGCAGGTGTACATCAATTTACGCACAGCACCATTGCTAATTTTTGGCGTTTTGGCTCTCGAAGTGATGAAAGTTTAGTACTGACAAATTATTTCAATTTACCTCAATCGGATGGGAGTCAGTTGCAAGTAGCAGGTGATTTACAAGCCAATTTTGATAACTGTATAATTTACGGTACAAATAGTGAAGAATTAGGTACCGATTCCGTAGATGTCGCACAATTTAACTACCTATTTAATCACTGCGTTTTACGTACCGAAAAAGACACATTAGACCCCGGTTTGGTAGGTAAATTTTCCACCATTGTTTTAAATCCCACTACGCCAATTGGAAGCGCATATAACAACCCACTTTTTGTAGATCCGTATGAAGACGACTTCTTATTAAGCGATTCTTCAAGAGCGATTGACCAAGGAAGTTTGGTTTTGACCGATACACTTTTATTGGATTTAAAAGGCGATATGCGTGATAATTTACCGGATTTAGGAAGTTACGAATTTTAG
>JBFFMY010000034.1:0-29294 GCA_041563475.1 Salibacteraceae bacterium | reverse complement strand
GTGGGCTCATTTAATACGTTTAGAAACTCGCTACTTTTTGGTACGGGATTGACAAAGACTGGTTTTGCATTTGATGGCCGGTTATCCAAAATAACCTCTGATGGATATATTGATCGTGCTACTTCTGATTTAACATCGTATTACGCCAAAGGAGCCTATTTCGGGAAAAAATTCTCTGCTAAGTTTATCACTTTTGGAGGGAAGGAAAACACCTATCAAGCTTGGTACGGAGTTCCTAAAGATTCTATAGCAACGAATAGAACTTTTAATCCCTATGATTACGAAAACCAGGTAGACAACTATTCTCAAACCCATTATCAATTGCATTTGAATTACGCCATAAATTCGGATATAAAGCTTTCCGTTTCTGGTTTTTATGTTTTAGGCAAAGGGTATTATGAAGAATACAAAGGAACGGATTTCAATAAAATTATTGGCGGAAGTAGCGAAGATTTAGCGGATTATGGAATAGAACCTGTAACGATTGGAGATACCACAATTACCGAATCTAATATAATAAGAAGAAGATGGCTAGATAATTCATTTGGAGGGGTGATTTTCAATTTTACATACACAAAAAATACCGTTGACTATATATTAGGTGGGGGTTATAACGCCTATTCTGGGTCTCATTTTGGTGAAGTGATTTGGGCAGAATACGCTTCAAATTCTCAAATCAATGATACGTATTACGACAATTTAGGAAATAAAACCGATTGGAATATATATGGAAAAGCAAATTGGCAAACCACCGAAAAACTAAACCTAAATATGGACCTCCAAGTTCGCCAAGTGGTATACAAAGTAAATGGTGTAGATAACGACCAACGCCTTTTAAATGTAGATGACCAACTTACTTTCTTTAACCCAAAAGCAGGTGTAAACTATAAATTGAATAGCGCATCTAGCGCGTATTTTTCTTTTGCCGTAGCAAACCATGAACCTAATCGAGGAGATTACATTGACTCCCCTTCTGGTTTCACCCCTAAACACGAAACGCTTTATGACTATGAAGCAGGTTACCGCTTTGGGAATAAAAAAATATTGGCAACTGCTAATTTATATTACATGCAGTATAAAGATCAATTGGTTTTGACTGGGGCAGTGAATGATGTTGGGGGTTCTATTAGACAAAATGTAGACAATAGTTACAGAGCTGGTATGGAATTGGAGTTGGGCTATAAAATCACCAAAAAATTTCAATGGAATATTAATGCTACGCTGAGTCAAAATAAAATTAAATCGTTCAACCAATATGTGGACGATTGGTATAATGGAGGACAATCAGTTTACGAATTAGAAAATACCGATATCGCCTTTTCCCCAAGCGTTATTATTGGAAATATTTTTACGTATCAAACCCCATTATTTTCTGATAGAGATAATTTTGAAATTTCTCTCATTTCAAAGTATGTAGGAGAACAATATTTTGATAATACACAAAACGAAAAACGAAAACTAGATGGTTATTTTACCAATGATATTCGCCTTGGCTATACCTTAAAACAAGTAGGATTAAAACAAATAAATTTCAACTTTACCGTGCGAAACCTCTTTAACACATTATATATTAATAATGCGTGGGCGTATGTTTTTGAGTATAATTCTAGCGATTGGGATCCCTCTATTGGAGATCCATATACACAAAAAAGCAATCAAGCCGGAGGTTACCAAATGGCAGGGTATTTCCCTCAAGCTGGGGTTAACTTTATGTTTGGGTTAACTCTTGATTTTTAGTACTTCTTCAGCACATCTACTTAGCTGAATACTCATTTGAAATTCACTATTTTAGTGATTTCAATTGAGTTTATATAATGGATCAAAATTCAAGAATTATAACCGAATTTTATACTGCATTTCAACATCTAGATGCGGAACACATGGTTAGTTTTTATAGCGATGATATCGAATTTACTGATCCTGCATTTGGCACTATAAAAGGAGATTTAGCCAAAAACATGTGGAGAATGCTTTGTTCGAATTCCAAAGATTTAGAAATTCAATTTGAAATAACTGAAGTTTCGGAAACAGAGGTGAATGCCAAATGGGTTGCACACTATACATTTTCAAAAACCAAAAGAACAGTAGTCAACCATGTAGTCGCTCATTTTGAGATCGAAAATGGGAAAATTATTCGGCATGTAGACGCATTTAATTTATGGAAATGGAGTCAGCAAGCGCTTGGACTGCCTGGATGGTTGCTTGGTTGGAGCTCATCTTTCAAGAAAAAATTTCAAAAATCAACCCATGCCATGTTATTAAAATTTGGCGTAACTAACTAAGTACTTGGACTAAATTTGGCTATTCACATTATTATTAAATTGTTAATAACGATGTTAACAAAGTTTCTGATATTGTTCAAAACTCAATTCCTTCCTCGAATAAGTTTGTGATACCAACAAATTTGTAATTCACATCTATTATACGGGAATTTAATGTTTGACGTTTTTTTTAAGAAAAAAATTACCGAAAGGAAGTTAGTTGACTTCTTCGTTTTTTCGACCGTCAAAATGGTAGATGATGCATTCGAGGACGTTTCTGAATTAATTTGTGCAGATCCCGAATTTAAAACAACACCTCAACTTTGTCCTACTAAATCCGACCCCTTTCTTTGGGTTGTTATTACCGGTAATATGCAAATGATTCCGCGTTATTTTAACGATTATCAGGACATACGCTTAATGGATGAAGCTAATCGGAAATTTGCGCAATTATTAGACGTACCTATTGATGTATTTAAACAGGAAATAAAGAAGAATTCAAACTTGTTTTCTCGTTTAAATCACCCTTCTAAAAATACCATTTATGCCATGTCGAAAGCGGTATTTCACAAGTATGATTTAGGGCAATATCAAGATGATTATTTCAAAAATATGGATTCTCCAAATCCTATTTTTCTTAAAAGATTAAATGAAATAATGGAACAGTTCATTTTTGATTGGGAGCAATTTACAGAAGATTATAAAATCGTAGAGTAATTTCAACCGCTACTTCTTTCTCTCCTAGCAAAAGAAAAAATAATCAATCAACGATTCCTTCTTTCTCTGATCAAAGAAATTTCTAATTTCAGATTGCGCATTTTGATTGGCAACCGTTATTATGTTTTGCGCATTTTCTAGATCGTCAATAACATGAAAGCCTAACATGGGTTGTCCATAAATTTCTTTCCCAATTTTTTTAGGGTTGTCACACACCCAATGAAAGGGAACGTTCAGTTCTAGTAGCTTTTTCGCAATGTTTTTACCCTTTGCTCCTGCACCCCAAACAACTAGAGGTTTTATTTCAATTCGATGTAATTTCAAAAAGTAATGCAGCTTTAAATCCATAAAGGTATTATCGGCATAATTAGAGTCTGTACGCGATGCACGAAGTGGATAATCTCTCCAATGATGTAAAATACTATCGGTGGGAATGCATTTTAACTCCGCTTCAAACATCCGAAACGTTAAATCATAATCCTCAGGGTAAGTAAATGATTCAAATGCTCCACAGCTTTCGAAATCACTTCTATGCACCATCCAACACGGTGAGGGAATTACACACTCCTTATAAATTTCTCTGAAATTTGTTCCAGTACTAGAAAGTTGGTTTAGCCATTTTTCATAGCTCTTAAAACCATCCCCTAGTTGCCCCTCTGAAAAATACTTTACCAACCCTATAGAAACATTTCCCTTTCCGTACGTCTTCAGGTCATTCACCATTATTTTCAATTTATCGGGTGACATAATATCATCGGAATCCATCCGTGTGATGAACTCTCCTTTAGATTGAGAATAAGCCAATTGAAGCGCTGAAATAATTCCTGAGCCTGTGCTTTTAAAGAGTCTTATACGGGAATCCTTTTTCGCCCATTCGGAAACAATAGCATACCCATTATCGGTTGAATTATCATCTACAATAAGTAATTCCCAATTGGGGTACGTTTGATTCACGATAGATTGTAAAGTATCGCTTAAAAACTTGGATGTGTTTTTGAAGGGGGTAACAATACTAACTAAGGAGTTGGCATCCATAAAGTTTACTTCATGAAGTCAAAATGCTCTTCTGCCATTTTACGAATATCATCTCCAATGGCTAAACTAGCTGTAGCTGCAGGAGAAGGCGCATTTAATACATGGATTGAGTTTTTGTTGGTGATAATTCTAAAATCATCTTTGGTATCTCCGTCTTGTCGTAATAACAACGCTCTAACCCCAGATCCTCCAGGTTTAATGTCATCCATCGTTAATGAAGGAATTACGCGTTGAAGCGTTTTTAGAAATAGTTTTTTTGAAAATGCGCGTCTTTGTTCGTCAATCCCAAATTTGAAATTTTTCATAAATAATTTCCATGTCCCCCCATACCCAAGAGCTTCCACCGTATCTATTAAACTAAAATCTGTTCTCTTATACCCTTCTCTTTTAAAAGTGAAAACTGCAGAAGGTCCGCATTCTGTATGTCCTTCGGTCATTCGCGTAAAATGCACGCCTAAAAACGGAAACGCAGGATCCGGTACAGGGTAAATTAAATTTTTCACTTTATGTTTCGCTTGATCGGTTAGGACATAATAATCACCCCGAAATCCCACAACACGTTCTTTTAAATCTATTCCATCCTTTCGTGCCATTCTATCCGCTTGTAACCCTGCGCAAAAGATGTACTTTTTAGTATGATACTCCGCTTTATCCGTTATTAATCTACTACCTCCAGGTTCTTCAATAAAATCCAATGCTTTCTCACCTAAAACAATTTTACTATCTGGGTTAATTTCTACAACCAACTCGGCCATTTTATTGGTCACCCCAACATAATCAATAATTCCTGTTTGCGGAACCCATAGACCGCCAATCGACTCTACAAATGGTTCGATTTCTTTGATCTCTTCTGAAGAGATTTTTTTCACACCCGTTAAACCATTTTTTATACCGTTATCCAAAATCTTATCCATGTAGGGAAGTTCTTCCTTCTTAACCGCAGCAATGACTTTCCCACATACATCATGGTCAATTCCATACTCTTTTGCAAACGCAACAATTTCTTCGCGTCCAGTCATGCAATTACGCGCTTTGTGACTTCCAGGAGTATAATATAAACCAGAGTGAATCACACCAGAATTATGACCGGTTTGATGAGCAGAAAGTTTATCTTCCTTTTCAACCAGTAGTATTTTTAATTTGGGATGATTTTTTTGAATTTTATATGCAGATGCTACTCCAACAATTCCTCCACCAATAATGGCAATATCAAATCTTGACATAAAAATGTATTTGATTGCAAATTTAGGTTTTACCCCTTTAAATAAGCGCTAACTTGAATGAAATTATACCGGCTTAAAATCGAATTTTACGCGACTTAAAACTGCGAGTGCAGCAATAAAAAACACCGCTAAAAACAAAGCCGAATTATGCATATCCCCTGAAACTTCTTCGATAAATCCGAAAAAGAAAGTTCCAATTACAATGGCCAATTTCTCGGTAACATCGTAGAAACTAAAAAATGTAGTGTGCTCCCCTTTAACAGGCAGCATTTTTGAATATGTAGACCTAGCCAAGGACTGAATTCCACCCATTACCAAACCTACTAATCCTCCCATGACGTAAAATTTATACAAAACATTGGGGTCGTCACCTTGTAAACTCCATGCAATAATTGAAATACCCGCCCATACCACAAGGGCAACCATTATGGCTTTTATATTTCCAATTGCGCCTGACAACCTGGAGAATATTTGAGAACCAGCAATAGCCAAAAATTGAATAATTAAAATGGTCACAATCATGTTACTAGATCCCAGACCTAGAACCTTTGTGCCAAAAGGTGCTGCCAACAAAATAATAGTTTGAACTCCTGTGCTTAACAAGAAAAAACCAACCAAGAATATTTTAATTCCTTCCATGTGGGTAAACTTATCCCAGGTTTTAAGTAATTGCTTGTATCCATCTAAAATATGATGCCCCTTTATTTGTACCCGATTACCAGATTTTGGTAAGCCACGAAAAGTAATCTGCGCAAAACCTGCCCACCAAAAAGCAACAATAACAAAACTTATTCTTGTGGCCATACCCGCATCCGGAATCCCAAAAACATGATGAAATTGAATAAATGCCATCATCAAAATTAGCAGCAATGAACTACCAAAATACCCCATGGCAAATCCTTTCCCACTCACTCTATCTTGTTCCGCTTTAGGAACAATTTCGGGTAAATAAGCATTATAAAAAACCTGACTGCCCCAGAAACCTACACTTGCAACAATGGTTGCTAATATTCCAATCCATATAGTATCTACACCATCAAAAAAGAATAGCATGGCTACAGCAGAAGCTCCCATGTAACAGAATTGCTTGAGAAACTCTTTCTTCCGTGAAGACAAATCTGCTATTCCGGAGAGAACAGGAGAAAGCATAACAACCAAGAAAAAAGAAAACGACAATGCATAAGAATAAAGAACCGTATTTGTTACTTCCCATCCCAAAAAAAGCACTTTGTCGGTTGTTTCTGTTGAGGTAACCGATGCATAGTAAATAGGAAATATAGCTGTGGAAATTACCAGTGAATAAACCGAATTAGCCCAGTCATAAAACATCCATGCCTTAACTGCTTTTAAATCTTTTGATTTTTGCATGTCACGAAGCTATTTAAAAAACGAGGCTAAACAAAAAAAGCACCTGAATTAACAGGTGCTTTTAAGATATTCTAGAGTAATTAATTTTATTTTACTACGAAACTTACTCTTCTGTTTTTAGCTAAGGATTCTTGAGTTCCATTATCTTCAACAGATTGGGTACTTTTTACTCCTTTAAAAGATAACCTACTTGCATCGATACCGTTTTTTATCAAATAATCGTAAATCCCTTTTGCGCGTTCCATAGATAAATCATTCAAATTAGATTTGTCTTCTAATTTATCCATGTGACCTACCACTTCTAAATTCATTGCTGGATTCGCTTCAAGCATATCAATCACTTCTCTAACTACGGATGCAGTACTAGGAGTAACTGAATTTTTTTCATAATACACTTCTTTTAACTCCATAATATCTTTTGCGGAAGCGTCCATGTCATCACTCTCACTCGTACTGTATACCACTTTCATTTGGTTTCCACCAGCATCTTCATCTTCGCAGTTACAAACTTCCAATTCTTCAAGGTTAATTACGCTAACCTCATCTATATGGTAATACGCTTCAATGGCTTGCAATTGCGGAAATTCTTTCAGTTTTCTCATTTTAAGATAATCCTTCTTTTCGTCCATATCATCGTCAGAAGTAAAATTTCCGATTGCGATGTAACGTTCATTTCCTGTTGCTACGTAAACTCCGCAAATAACGTCCCATCCATATTGGTTAGAGAAAATTTTATTACGTGTATTTCTAATCTGTGGAGTCATCGCAAAATTTTGAAAATCAGATTCCTTTGGCTTCTTTTCACTGATATACAACCCAATGTTGTTACTTGCGTACTTCGAAGTTTTAGCAAGGACAATATTGAATTTTACACAATATTTTTTACCCGCAATAAGTGGTTTAGTTAGTTTTACTTGAAGATACGTTCTTGGTAGCGAATTTCTATAGCTAAATGCTCTAAATCCAGCATATTTAACTCCATAATCCACATCCATATATCCCCGATCATTTTCGGGAATGCCGTATCCATTTTTGTTTCCTTTATCGTATAAATCCGCAGGGGTTTCTTCACTTGGGGAAAACCATGGGGATGCATAAAGTAATTCACCTTCTCCTTTCTTCACCTTTTTATCGGTTAATTCAAAGCTGCTGTTTGGGACTAAGTTATTTTGAGCAAATGCCGAAAAAGTAAAAAAGATGGCAGCTGACAAAATAGACAATCGTAAATTTCTCATAATAGTGTTTTTTAATTTTTAATTATCTCCAATAAACTATGGACTTGTATGCAAAGTCTTTGCCAGAATTTAATGGATAATTAGACTTGCAAAATATAAAACTGCCAACACCTAGCAAACGATAATCATCACTATTTGAATAAATGGTTAAAGATCAAGACCAAATACCATAAAAAAAGAGTTAACTAACTGCCCCTAACCATTTTCCAAGTAACAAAAAGGCCTTTTGAAGTACTTCCTCTTTGGATAAAAAAACATCATGTGTTGCCTTAGGTATCTCAATTATCGTCACATTAGAACCTAAGCCCGCTGAATATTTTTTAATGTGCTTAACGTTTAAAACCACATCAGATTCGAAAATCTCTGGATCATTGCTTTTTTTGTATGAGGTTTTATCACTGTGAAAAACCAAAATTGGGCAAACAATATGAGAATTCTTTTGAATTTCCTTTTGTGCTTCATAAATAGCCCTAAACCAGCCAAAATGCATTCGAAATCCTTCCAAAGGTTTAAACTTTATACTAAAATCCCATCTTCCCCAATGATCTTTGTGGATACTTTGGGTATAAATCCCTTTGCCTCCTAAAGGAGCAATCCACTCTGGAAAAACGTGACCTATTTTAGCCACTCGAGGCATTAAACGTAACTGCCAATCGGGAATATTAAACTCCAAAAACGGGCTATTTAAAAATAACGCATTCACCTCTGACTTTTTCTTACCGAAATTGGTATACATACAGGCGACCAAACCACCCGTAGAGTGTCCATTTATCAATAAAAAATCATGCTTATCTCTTTCCTTAATTATGGAGATAGCCGCATCAATTTCTTCGTAATATTCGTTGATTTTTCGAATATGATTCGGACGTTGGTGCGGTAAAATAGATCTCCCATATTTACGCAATTCTAACGCGTAAAAATCAAACCCATTTTCTACATACCATTCTGCTAAATGTTCTTGAAAAAAATAATCCGTATATCCATGGATATACATTACAGCCTTGGATGCCACTTGTTTTGATTTTAGTTTAATCAAAACAGCAATATTGGATCCCTTGGAATCTGGCTTTAACTGAATTATTTCTTCTTCGAATTTACTCACTTCACAAGTTTACTAAAATATTCCCCTAGAAAAAATTAAAATATTCGGATTAAAAAATCCTGATAACGAAACGCTATCAGGATTTCCTCGTTTCTTAAACGAATTTAATTATGTGTTTTGAGATTTGATCAAGTTTAATGCTGAACCCGCTCTAAACCAATCAATCTGTTGTGCATTATACGTATGATTTAATTTGATGTTTTCTTTGCTTCCATCGGCATGAATCAACTCAAGGGTTAATTGTTTTCCTGGCACAAATTCATTTAAATCTAAGAAGTTAAACGTATCGTCTTCTAATACTTTATCGTAATCTGCTTCATTAGCAAAAGTTAATCCTAACATCCCTTGTTTTTTAAGGTTTGTTTCATGGATACGGGCGAAAGATTTAACGATTACAGCAGCAACTCCCAAAAATCTTGGCTCCATTGCAGCATGTTCTCTTGAAGAACCTTCTCCGTAGTTATGTTCTCCAAAAACTAACGATTTAATTCCCGCAGCTTTATATTCTCTTGCCGTAGCAGGAACAGCTCCATATTCTCCTGTTAACTGGTTTTTAATTTTATCTGTTTCATCATTAAAAAAGTTAACAGCTCCAATTAAACAGTTATTAGAAATATTATCTAAATGACCTCTATATCTTAACCATGGACCAGCCATTGAAATGTGATCGGTAGTACATTTTCCTTTTGCTTTGATTAACAACTTAGCTCCTTCAATTTTATCTCCTAGTGGAGTAAATGGAGTTAATAGTTGTAACCTTTCTGAAGTAGGAGAAACGGAAACCTCAACGGTACTTCCATCTGCAACTGGCGCTTCGTATCCTGCATCTTCAACATCAAAACCTTTTGGAGGCAATTCTAAACCCGTTGGCTCATCAAATTTAACTGCTTCTCCGTTTTTATTAATTAATGTGTCCGTAATTGGATTAAAATCTAACCTTCCCGCTATTGCTACTGCAGCTACCATTTCTGGTGAAGCTACAAAGGCATGTGTATTTGGATTACCATCAGCTCTTTTACTGAAGTTACGGTTAAATGAATGTATAATGGAGTTTTTAGGTGCGTTTTTAGGATCACTGTATCTAGCCCACTGACCAATACATGGTCCACAAGCATTAGTAAAGATGGTAGCATCTAAATCTTCAAAAGCTTTAAGAATCCCGTCTCTTTCGGCCGTAAATCTTACTGTTTCAGAACCTGGGTTAATTCCAAATTCTGCTTTTGTAACCAAACCTTTATCAACCGCTTGTTTAGCTATAGATGCAGCTCTTGATAAATCTTCGTAAGAAGAGTTAGTACAAGAACCAATTAATCCCCACTCCACATCTAACGGCCAACCATTTTTAGTTGCTTTTTCTGTCATATCTTTACCCGCTTCGGTAGCGATATCTGGAGAAAATGGTCCGTTTAAAAGAGGTTTTAACTCACTTAAATTAATTTCTATTACTTCATCAAAATATTGTTCAGGGTTAGCATAAACTTCTGGATCTCCAGTTAAATATTCTGCTACTTTATTCGCAGCTTCAGCTACTTCTGTACGACCAGTAGCTTTTAAATAACGCTCCATTGATTCGTCATAACCAAAAGTAGAAGTTGTAGCTCCTATCTCTGCTCCCATGTTACAAATTGTACCTTTTCCTGTACATGACATAGATTTAGCTCCTTCTCCAAAATACTCAACAATTGCTCCAGTACCCCCTTTAACAGTTAGGATACCTGCAACTTTTAAGATAACATCTTTTGGTGCACTCCAACCGGATAATTTACCCGTTAATTTTACTCCAATTAATTTAGGGAATTTAAGCTCCCAAGGCATTCCTGCCATTACATCAACAGCATCAGCACCACCAACTCCAATTGCAACCATTCCTAATCCACCCGCGTTTACCGTATGTGAATCTGTTCCAATCATCATTCCCCCAGGAAATGCATAATTTTCTAATACTACTTGGTGAATAATTCCTGCTCCTGGCTTCCAAAATCCAATTCCGTATTTATTTGAAACAGATGCTAAAAAATCAAAAACTTCTGATGAGTTTTTCTTTGCAAAAGGTAAATCTGTTTTTGCTCCTTGCTTAGCTTGAATTAAGTGATCACAATGAACTGTAGTTGGAACAGCTACTTGTGGCTTTCCAGCTTGCATAAATTGTAATAATGCCATTTGTGCCGTAGCATCCTGACAAGCAATTCTATCCGGTGCAAAATCTACATAATCTTCCCCTCTTTTAAATGCTGTGTTTGTTGTACCATCCCAAAGGTGGTTATATAAAATTTTCTCAGAAAGCGTAAGTGGTTTTCCTACTACTTCTCTTGCCGAGTCTATTCTGTTTACCATTCTGTCGTAAACAGCTTTTATCATATCAATATCAAAAACCATTCTATATATTTTATGTAATTATAATTTTTTTAAGGGGTGCAAAATTACAAAAATTAAGGCATTTTTTGTTGCAAAAAAGCCATAAAAAAAGCCCAATTCATATCCATGAATTGGGCCTAAAAAGATATTCGAAAAAAAGGTCTATTTTTTCAATAAATCTCTAATTTCAGTTAACAGCACTTCTTCTTTAGAGGGTGCAGGAGGAGCCGCAGGTGCTTCCTCTTTTTTCTTTCTGAAATTATTATATGCCTTTACAATCAAAAACAATACAAAGCCTATAGTAATTAAGCTGATAATGGTATCTATCCAGGCACCATACATAACGGCATTTTCTGGACTAGCAGCTGTGACAATTACATCACCATCCTTAACTTCAGCAACTGCCGCATCGAGTACAAGTTTTAAATCTTTAAAATCTAATCCTCCAGAAAAATGACCAATAACCGGCATCATAATCATACTTACGAAACCTTTAACCACCGCTCCTACAGCTCCAGCTAAAATTACGGCTACAGCTAAATCAATGACATTTCCTGTCATTATAAACTCTTTAAATTCTTTTAACATCTTAAATTATTTTTGAATTTGTAATTAATGGGAATTAATATAAATAAATTTAATTTTCCGCTAAAGCAAATAACTTCAATTTATTTAGTAAGACTATATGTTAGGATTCTTCCTCTAAATCTACATTATAAAATCCACCGGCATTAACCTTTTGTTGTTTGGACTGCTGTATAATTAAATAAGATACACCAATTAAATTTCTTAGCTCGCACAATGGCACTGATAGCGCGGATTTTTCATATAACTCTTCTGTTTCCTCCCAAATTAAATCCAGTCTTTTTAATGCACGCTCTAGTCGCAAATCAGAACGAACAATAGCCACATAATTACTCATCAACTGACGTAATTCATGTCTTGTATGACTAATTAATGCCAGTTCTTTTGGGTGAATTACGCCTTCATCATTCCATTTTGGGATGGATAAACTTTCAAATTCTTCTGAACGGCTTACAATATCCTCGAAAATATTATGGGAATATACTAAAGCTTCTAACAAAGAATTAGAAGCTAAACGATTCGCTCCATGCAATCCGGTACGGGAAACTTCACCACTTGCATATAACCGGTTAATGGTTGACCTCCCTGCTTTATTCACAACAATACCTCCAGCGACATAATGCGCAGCAGGAACAACGGGTATATATTCAATAAATAAATCAATACCCATTTCCAGGCACTTCTCATAAATATTGGGGAAATGATTTAAAAATTCTTCTCGCTCCAAATGGGTGCAATCTAGAAAAACATGCTCCACTCCTTTAATTTTCATTTCCGAATCAATAGCACGAGCAACGATATCTCTAGATGCCATTTCTCCGCGTTCATCGTAATTAAATACGAAACGTTCTCCATCGGAATGTACCAAATGCGCTCCAAAACCACGTACGGCTTCTGATATTAAAAAAGCTGGGCTTTTTCGAGGTTCATAAAGAGCCGTAGGGTGAAATTGCACAAATTGAAGATCCGATATTTTTGCCTTTGCACGGTAAGCCATTGCAATACCATCACCTGTGGCTACTTTTGGGTTTGTAGTATATTGATAAACTTGCCCAATACCCCCAGTGGCTAGAATGGTGTAATTCGATTCAAAAATCTCAACCTTATTGGTTTCCGTATTAAAAACATACGCTCCATAACAATTGATATTTTTCTTATCGTACTTTTTATAATCTAAGTGATGTTCTGTAATTAAATCTACGGCAAAAAAATGTTGATACACATTTACATTTTTCAATTCATCACTTTTTCGAATTAAGGCTTGAGCCATTTCATACCCAGTGATGTCTTTATGATGAACAATTCTTTTTTCGCTATGTCCTCCTTCACGACCTAAGTCCAAATTACCTGCTGCATTTTTATCGAAAGCTGCTCCCCAAACTATCATTTCCTGAAGTCTTTCTGGAGCTTCACGTACAACCATCTCTACAACCTCCGGGTCACTTAATCCATCTCCTGCACGCAAAGTATCCTGAATATGTTTATCGAAAGAATCGGTAACTAAATCCAATACAACGGCAATTCCTCCCTGCGCATACCGCGTATTAGATTCATCCTCAGATGCCTTCGTGATAACAGTGATGCTCTTTTTAGGGAACTTTTCTGCCAGTTTAATTGATAGACTTAAGCCAGCGATGCCTGACCCAATTATGAGGAAATCCGTATGCCGCATTAATGTGTTATTGTAAGGGTAAAGTTACAAACTAAATTCACAATAGGGTTACCATCAACTATGACAACTCCAACATTCGTTTAATCGGTTTCAGGGCCTTTAATCGAAGTTCTTCGTCCATAATTATTTCCGGAGATTCATTCTTTAAACAATCATATAATTTTTGCATCGTATTTAATTTCATATACGGACATTCACTACAATTACATGATTTATCGTCACCCACTGGAGCTGTAATTAATTCTTTATCCGGATTTTCACGAATCATTTCATGCAAAATACCCGGTTCTGTTGCCACAATAAATTTTTTGCCATTAGATTGCTTCACGTAATTTAATAATCCAGTGGTTGAGCCCACAAACTCCGCTACATCTAAAATATGTGGCGCAGATTCTGGATGAGCTATAATATGTGCGTCTGGGTTTTCCTCCACCAATTTGAGCAATTTTTCAATATCAAAAGATTCATGAACAATGCACACCCCATCCCATAAAACCATATCTCGTTTTAATTCCTTAACGAGGTAATGACCTAAATTTTTATCCGGGGCAAAGATTATTTTTTGATCTTTTGGTAAGGATTCAACAATCTTTCGAGCATTGGAAGAAGTACAAATAATGTCAGTCATTGCTTTAATGTCTGCACTGCAATTAATGTAAGAAATGACCATATGATCTGGATGTTGGGCCTTAAACTCTCCGAATTCTTTGGGTGGACAAGAATCTGCCAAAGAGCATCCTGCATTCATATCTGGAATTACTACCTTTTTTGTTGGGTTTAAGATTTTAGCCGTTTCACCCATGAAATGCACTCCTGCAAATACAATAATATCCGCATCTGTTTCCTCCGCCTTTCTGGCGAGAGCTAAACTATCTCCCACAAAATCGGCTACATCCTGTATGGGCCCAACCTGATAGTAGTGGGCTAAAATAACGGCATTTTTTTCCTTTTTAAGTTTCGTTATTTTTTCTGCCAATTCCAAATCCTTTGGATCCGTTACGTATTTCTGAGTTTTTATTTCCATTTATCCAATGTTTAAGCCTCTGGTAATAAATTGCAATTTATTGGTCTACAAATGTATAATTTTAGTGTTCCATTAAGGTGACTTTATTCCATGAAAAGGGCAAATATAGAAAACATACGCGTGGCATTTGTGGCCATTAAAAGTCAACTTTTACGAAGCTTTTTAACCGCATTAATTATTGCTATAGGCATTATGGCGTTGGTTGGAATTCTCACTGCCATTGATGCGTTGAAAGCATCCATTAACGATCAGTTTTCGAGTATGGGAGCCAATAGTTTTTCCATTAGTCAAAAACGAGAAAGTAATAAACGTCACGGGGGGAGACAACAAACTGTTTCTACCCCAATTACGTATCACGAGGCCATAGACTTCAAGGAGAAATATGATTTACCATCCACTGTTTCAGTAAGTTGTCGACCCATGCAAACGGCAGTTATTAGCTATAAAAAGATAGAATCTAAACCCAATATTCCCGTTTTTGGGGTGGATGATGGGTACCTCCCGATTAATGGATTTAATTTATCCTCGGGTAGAAATTTTAGTCCCACCGAATTAACATCGAGTTCTCATACCGTTATTATTGGTAGTGAAATTGCTTCTGAAATATTTGATTTAGAAGATCCGATTGATAAAATAATACTTATTGGAAATATCAAATTCAATGTTATTGGAGTCTTGGAAAAAAAGGGTAGTTCAATGGGTTTTGGAGGGGATAGAAATGTATTGATTCCCCTGTTAACTGCACGCCAATTCTTTGGTTACCGAAATATGGGATACACTATTGCTGTGATGTGTTACAATCCGGATCAATTAAATTTATCCATAAATGAAGCTACAGGGATTTTTAGAACCATAAGAAGAGACCCTTTAGGCAGAGACAGTTCTTTTACCATTTCAAGGAGTGATAGCTTATCGGAAGAACTGATAGAAAACCTAAGTTCTGTGCGAATTGTAGCAACCATTATTGCCTTTATTACTTTACTCGGGGCTGCAATCGGGCTAATGAACATTATGTTGGTTTCTGTAACCGAACGCACACGAGAAATTGGGATCCGAAAAGCCCTTGGTGCCACTACAAAAACAATTAAAAATCAGTTTCTAACGGAAGCCATTATGGTGTGTCAATTTGGGGGAATTTTTGGAATAATCTTAGGCATTGCTATTGGTAACGGTGTAGGAAAAGCAATGGATGTAGCCTTTCTAATTCCGTGGACCTGGATTGGAGTAGCTATTGTATTAACCTTCGTTGTAGGGGTTGTTGCAGGATATTACCCGGCAAGTAAAGCAGCTAAATTAGATCCTATTGAAAGCTTACGATACGAGTAATGGAATCGAATTTTTAGCTGATTTCATCTTTTCCAAATAAAAAAGCCACTGATTAAAAATCAGTGGCTTTAATGTATAGGTTAATTATTAAGAGATTACTCTCCAATAACTTCAAAAGTAATTGTTTGCACAACTTCTTTATGGAATTTTACTTTCGCTTCGTAAGAACCAACATTTTTAATTGGCTCATTAACGATAGAAATAGCCTTTCTATCTATATTAATACCTAACCCGTTGATTGCTTCAGCTAATTGAATGGTATTAACCGATCCAAAAATCTTTCCACTTTCACCAACTTTAGCACCAATCTTAATTGCCATTCCTTCTAATTTGGCAGCAGCAGCTTGTGCAGCTTCAACCAATTTAGCCTCTTTATGCGCTCTTTGACGTAAGTTTTCCTCACGTACTTTCTTAGCTGATTCTGTAGCTAAGATTGCTTTTCCTTTAGGTATTAAAAAGTTTCTTCCGTAACCATCTTTAACGGTTAACAAATCACTTTCATATCCTAATCCTTCAATGTTTTCTTTTAATATGATTTCCATTTCAGCTCTCCTTATTTTAACATGTCAGCTACGTATGGCATTAAAGCCAAATGACGTGCTCTTTTCACAGCAGTCGCAACTTTTCTTTGGTATTTAACTGATGTTCCTGTAATTCTTCTTGGAAGCAATTTTCCTTGCTCGTTAACGAATTTCAAAAGGAACTTTGGATCTTTGTAATCGATATATTTAATACCTGCCTTTTTGAATCGACAGTATTTATCCTTTTTTACCTCTACCGCGATAGGAGATAAATATCTAATTTCTGATGAATTTGAAGCCATTTCTTGTGCTTTTTAAAATTAATGAATTAAGCTTTCGCTTCTTTCTTCGTTCTGCGGCTTTCAGCAAATGCGATGTGATGTTTCTCCATTTTTACAGTTAAAAATCTCAAAACACGCTCGTCACGCTTAAATTCTACCTCTAATTTTGCAACCATATCACTTGGAGCTTCAAACTCCATCAAATGATAAAAACCAGTTGTCTTTTTTTGAATAGGGTACGCTAATTTACGCAATCCCCAATTTTCTTGGTGTACAATTGTACCTCCATTTGTTTTCAAGAAACCCTCAAACTTGCTTACTGCTTCCTTTACCTGGTCTTCAGATAAAACGGGAGTCAAAATGAAAACAGTTTCATACCTTGTTTGCATTGTTTATTTGTTTATTATTTAATCCCCAAAATTGGGTCGGCAAAAGTAGTTCTTTTTTTTACAATGTAAAACGAACAGGATTTATTTTATTTGGATTGATTCTATTTAATTATGTCTCTTGTTATTAATCGATTATACTCATCTTATATGTATGGGAATACTTTATCTTTGATTGTTAACCAGTAAATTCAATTTCTATGAAAACAGCAAAGGCACTTTCGATTATCATCGTTCTTATTCTAACTAGCTTTACCTCCATTTCCCAGGGTAGTTCAGACAAGGATAAAAAAATTGGCATTAGAGCGGGTTGGCAATCTTCAAATTATATCGAAGATGGAGAGACTTCCGGAGACCCTTACAGTTCATTTTACGTAGGGCTAAATAGAGAAGTTAAAATCATTCCCGTGCTACATTTTGGTCTTGGGTTAGAATACTTCCAAAATGGAAGTAAATCCACCCTCTTAGGGAAAGATTATACTTTCTCTGCAAGTACTCTTAGCATTCCATTGTACCTAAAAGTTAAACTTGGACCTGTTTTCATTTTAGGTGGTGCGGGTGGCAATTTCACTTTGGCACAATCCATCAAACTTGATGGTGAAAAACTGGACATGACCAATGAGCAAGAAATAAAAGGATTTGATGTACCTCTATTTGGGGGGATTGGCCTGGAAGTTTTAATGTTCACGTTTGAGGCAAGATACCATTATGGATTGCTAGATGCATCTAAACCTAGTTCCTCTTCTCCACATGTCCAGTATTTTCAACTCGGTGCAGGAATACATTTTTAAAAAAACTTGAGAAATAAAAAAGGCGAGAATTATTCTCGCCTTTTTTATTTCTCAAGTTTTCAACAAATAAACAATTCGGGAATTGTAAACCGTTATCTCTTTAAAATCCTATTATTTTTGTCTCTCTAAAAAAAACATGGAGAATTTTATTGTTTCGGCACGTAAGTATCGTCCTACCACTTGGGAAAGTGTTGTAGGCCAATCGGCAATTACCGAAACTTTAAAAGGAGCCATCGCAAGTAACCATTTAGCTCAAGCATTTCTTTTTACCGGACCACGTGGAGTGGGTAAAACGACTACTGCAAGAATTTTAGCGAAAACCATAAATCGCAATGACCTAAATGGCGATGTAAATGAAAACGAGGATTTTGCCTTCAATATATTTGAGTTAGATGCCGCTTCTAACAACTCCGTAGATGATATTCGACAATTAATTGATCAGGTTCGCATACCTCCTCAAATTGGAAGTCACAAAGTATATATCATTGATGAGGTTCACATGTTAAGTGCGTCTGCCTTTAATGCTTTTCTAAAAACTTTGGAAGAGCCACCTGAACACGCCATTTTCATTTTAGCCACTACCGAAAAGCATAAAGTAATTCCCACAATCATATCTCGTTGTCAGGTTTTCGACTTTCAAAGAATCACCGTTTCAGATATTGTAAGTTATCTTCAATACATTGCAAAATCAGAAAAAATTGATGCCGATGAAGACGCATTACACACCATTGCTCAAAAAGCAGATGGCGGAATGCGAGATGCACTTTCCTTATTTGATCAAATAGTTAGCTTTTCTGGAAATTCCATTACCTATCAAAATGTAATCGACAATCTGAATATTTTGGATTACGAATACTATTTTAAAATGACCGATTTCTTAATTGAACACCAGGCCTCTGAATCATTGGTTTTGTTCAATTCAATTTTGGAAAAAGGTTTTGATGGTCATAATTTCTTAAATGGTTTAGCTTCTCACTTGCGCGACTTATTAATGGGTTCAAATGAAAAAACCATTTCGCTCCTGGAAACTAGTGAAAATCTTAAAGGAAAGTATTTAAACCAATCTAGTAAATGCAAGAATAATTTTCTGCTGGATGGATTACAACTTCTCTCCGATGCTGATTACCGTTATAAAACAAGTAAAAACCAAAGGCTTCTAGTTGAAATTTGCCTAATGCAATTAGCCTCCGTTTCAAATGGTGGTGAAAAAAAAAATTAAAGACCTTTCGTGATTTCCCTTTAGTCTTAAAGGGCAGAAAAGAGCTAAATAGACCTTCTTCCTCTCCGGAAATAAAAAAGAAATCTCCCATTGAGGCGCAAATAAGTGCGACAATTTCAAAGCCCATCCCAAAACCTAGTATTGCCATACATTCTAAAACAGCCAAAACTAGGAGATCGGTCATTCGAATTAATTCAGACCCAAAGCCCGATGTAGTTGAAGAGGAAATTGACTATGGAAATAAAGGGTTTAACCAGGAGAAATTACAACTCCTTTGGGAAAATTACGCCAAAAACACCAAGCAAATTGCAGGGGGCCTTTCAGGAAGTCTAATTGCAAATTGCCAACCGCAATTGCTAGAAGATCAAACGACCGTTCATCTGGTTTTTAGAAACGAAACCAACCGGAAAGGATTCTTACGGTTATCGAAAGATTTACTTACCCATTTAAAATCAGAATTACAAAACAATAATATCCTTTTTTCAATGGAGGTAAACAAATCCAAAGCAAAAAAGATGCTATACTCCAACCGAGATAAATTCGATCATTTTAGCGAAAAATACCCGAAACTTAAAGATTGGAAAAATAAATTAGGACTCGAATTGAATTAGCGTTAATCCTTAATAAACGGTTGAACAGCCAGAATCTCTTGGCTACTCACAATTCTTATGTAATACAATCCAGTGGCAAAGTTGGAAACATCTATGTGGTACACATGTTCAGGTCCATAATAACTTTCCGTTTGATTGATTAATAATTTTCCAGTTACATCAAACACTGCATATTCAATCGGCAAATTGTTTGCGGAAACCAAAGTGAAGTTAACAACATAACTAGCTAAGGTAGGAAAAACCTTTAAATCCTTGTTTAAATATATGTTTCCCACACCTTGAGGGAAAATTCCAACGGTATTCGTATACGTAGCTGAACCACAAGTATTAGAAACCTGAAGGGTTACATCATACGATCCCGTGGAAGGATACGAATGAATTGGATGCATAATTACGGAGGAATCACCATCCCCAAAATCCCAAACGATATTGTAATTCTGATTGGAAAGATTAGTGAACTGAACATCCGGACTTGAAATTTGACTTGAAAAATTAGCCACAGGTTCTTCATCTACCGTTATTGTTACTTCATCCGAAACAAAACAAATACCCTTAGTTACCGTAACACTATAGGTTCCACTTGCTGAAACAACAAATGCCGGACCTGTAGTTCCGTCTACCCATTCATAGGAATCAAAACTTCCTGGTGGAAATAACGCAAATGAGGTTCCTGAGCAAATGGTATCATCTGGCCCTAAACTTACAGTTACATTAATATTACTTACGAAAATAGAATCAACAGAATGACAGCCATTTAAATCCGTAACACTCACAGTATATAACCCAGGTGAAGTTACTAAGATATTTTGAGAAGTATCACCGGTTGACCATTGCAAAGTTGGAAACCATTGCCCCAAATCTAAAACATAGGACCTATGGTTACACATAACACTATCGCTAAAAACAACATTTGGAAGAGGAGACACTAACACATTAATGGTGTCAATTCCAATACAACCATTGTTACCCACAACGGTAATCATATATATCCCAGAATTGTAAATAGGAATACTACTTGTTGTATCGCCAGTATTCCACAAATATGAATTGAAATTGTTAGCTGCTCCAATCATAGCTGTATCTCCATCACATACAGAAATAAACGAAGGAGCTCCAGGTTGCGGTACGGTCGCATAACTTACACTAATGGAGTCCGCATAATTACATCCATTGGTATCTGATACCAAAACAGCGTATAAACCAGGTACAGAAATCAAAATACTATTTGATACCATCCCATTACTCCAAGAATAAGTTTGAAAACCAATTCCTGCATCAGCGGTAAGAATTACTCCATCGCACAGCACCGTATCTGAACCTAAATCTTCCGGGGCTAGAAAAAATCCTAAACCAATAGAATCAATTGATTCACAACCAAAACCATCCGAAACACTTACAAAATAATTTCCGGGTTGATCCACTGTAATGGAGTTAGATGTCTCACCTGTTGACCATAAATAACCCTGATATATTGCTGGTTCCGAAAGGGTAAATTGATTACTTGAACAAACAATGGTATCGAATAAATTATCCACAATAAATGGCGAACGAATTACCACATGTAAATCTATTGAATCAGAAAATGTTACCACTCCATTGCAACTTGCATTTACCCAAACTGAAACAGTGTACGAGCCTTCGCCTGGAAAGGAAAGGTCCGAAAGGGGTAATTGGGCGGTTGCTCCGGAAGCAATTCCATTAGTGAAAACCGTAGTTCCATGAAAATCAGAGTCAAGAAAATAACCCATTTCAAAATTCTTTAAAGAATCTAAAGAATAATTTTCCACGTCAATAAGGAAATCAAGATCGTTACGTTGATTGTAACAGAATTCTAAATTGGTAACAGGCAGTATCGCGTAGTTATATTGACAAGAAACATCTTCGGGGTTACTAGAAAAACTATTTGAATACACGGACGAATTAGAACCTAAAAAAAGCCCAACAATCAAAATAAATATGTGTACTCTCGCTTTCACCTCAATAACAAATATTCAATAGTTTTTACATGGCTAAAAATACTATTTTTTTACTATATTCTTTTCGCGTGAAATTTCACGTAATTAACTTATTCACAATTAACGAATAAGATTCCGAGCACCGCCTTTTTATTCTTCTTTTCTAGTGAAAATTTGAGGGTTATACCCTTCCGGATCTTTCGGTACGATATCCTTGAAAAAGTTTTCCATGTACGTGAAATCTTTTTCAAAATCCCCAGATGGTTTGAATACATGACCAATATGCACTTCCTTTTTACTATAATCGGCATACGCCAAAATAATTGGAACATTCATTGCCAAGGCTACTCTATAAAAACCAGTTTTCCATTTCTCCACTCTTTTCCTTGTTCCTTCCGGAGTAAATAGCATGGCAAGTTCATTGTTGTTTTCAACTATTTGCTTCAATTGTTCCACAAAATCCAAAGATTGATTTTTACGATCTACGCCTATTCCACCCATCATTTTTATCACAAAGCCGTAAAATGCATCGGTGTGCTCTTTTTTAATTAAATATCTTCCTGGCAAACCCAAAGACCACATCGTTGGCATGGCGAGAAAGAAATCCATATTACTGGTATGTGGAGCTGCAATTAAAACATACTTGGTAATTTCTTCCGGAACCTTCCCGACAAGTTTCCATCCATATAATTTAAATAATAATCGTCCTAGTAGCTTCTTCATACCCTGTAAAAATTCACGTTTTACTGTTCCTGTTCTATTAAATTATGTTTTTTAATTTCTTATTCTAATGGACAAAAGTAACCTTTGGTATCTCAAAATTAATTCTCCAAGAACAATTCATTAAAATTTACCAAAAACACTTTTTGTGTTGCGCGCGTCAAAGCGGTATAAAACCATCTTAAAAGGTTTTCATCCACCATTTCATCTGTTAAATACCCATGATCAATAAAAACGGCTGACCATTGACCACCTTGAGCTTTATGGCAGGTAACTGCATATGAAAACTTAACTTGAAGTGCATTGTAAAATGGATCGATCAAAGCAAGTTGCTTCGCCTTTTTAGTTTCTCCTTGTTCCATATAGTCATTCAAAACAGAAAAGTACAGGTTTTTTGTTTCTCCAATAGGCATTGAGGGTCCTTGCGTAGTTATGGCATCTAACCAAACTTTCACATCCACATCCGGAATCCTATCATTTACAAAACGAACATTTAAATTAGCGAAATTATAGCCATACATCGTTTCCTTTCCAAGTACTTTTAAAACTTCCATTGATTCACCATTGGCAATGAAATCATTTTTGTTCTCTTCTTCTTTTAACCAATGGTAATTATTCTTTACCGCCATTAAATAATCACCCGCTTCAATTTCTTCTTCCCGAAATAATAACCTTCCTCTGATTTCCGAATTAAATTGATTTGCCCGTTTATTTGATCGTGTAATAATCAAAACCTCATCCATACCATATTCGTGCATGCAATTTTCTAGATTTTCTTGCAACTCCAACCCTGAAATAGAAATAACATCAGTTCCATTGGTCACAAACTTAACTTCAAAATTTTCTTTGATTAATCTATTTCGAATCTCAGTTGCGTTATATAATATTCCCGATTCCTGTTGCTGACGAACCACCTCCTGCAGTTCAAACTCGATTACAGGAAGGTTAAAATTTTCTTTTAAAAAATTTACATCTAACGCAGGAGAATATTCCATTTCTACTGGAGGTAATTGCGCATTATCGCCTGAAATAATCAACTTACATCCTTTTCCTCTATACACAAATCGCATTAAATCTTCCAATAAATCTCGATTAGAATACCCTGCGGATGAAATCATAGAGGCTTCATCTACTATAAATAAAGTGTTTTCAAAATTACTTTTTTGAAGCATGAAATTCATATCTCCAAAACCCTCTTCAGCTAACCTATAAATCTTCTTATGAATAGTAAATGCCGGTATTCCACAATAACTTGAGAGAACTCTTGCCGCTCTTCCAGTAGGAGCTAAAAGCACAATTTTACCTTCCGAATTATTCATTTTTGCCACATGAGAAAGTATGGATGTCTTACCTGTTCCCGCAAATCCACGTAATAGAAATAACTGTAGATGGTTTTTACTCTCTAAAAACGCATCTAGCAACTGAAGCGCAGAATACTGGTCAGATGTCGGTTCAAACGGAAATGAAGCATGTAATGGAATACCCAATTTTGGCAATATATTTGTTACAAATTAAATTGAATTTAAGTACCGCAGCAAGCTATGTATCGGATAAAAAAAATTGTAGTTTTGTGCGCGTTCTGTAAACAATTAAGGATACACCATTAAACGATTATGAAAGAATCAATCTCAAAATTTGCCCCAGGGACTTTTATCTGCCTCTTAGGAATTGTGATATTAGGATTTGGATTTTCTAATGACCAAAACGGTCTATTTCTTATGGCTGGAGTAGCTATTTTATTGGCTGGTGGCTTAGCCATTGTAAATGCGCTTGGACTTATAACAAATAAAAATTCTATACTAATTGCGATTGTTTTAATCGGTATTTCTGGTTATTTAGGATACGAAAATTATACTTCTATTGACACGCCAATTCAATTCATGAAAGAAAAGCAAATCAGATATGCGGAAGTAATTCAAAATTTAAAAGATTTACGTGAAATTGAACTTGCCTACAAAAAAGAGCATTTGAAGTTTTGTGGAAATATGGATACGTTGATAAATTTCGTTATGTATGATTCGGTAACAATGGTTATTAGAGATGGTGATGTGCCGGATGGAATGACTGAATTGGAAGCTTTGGATTCAGGTATTATTATTCGAGATACCTCTTTGGTTCCTGCAATGAATATTGCTTTTAATGCGGATTACTTAAGTACAAGAGATCCGAAATATCCACTAGATATTACTACATTAAGATATGTTCCTTATTCTGACAAGGTCAGTTTCAAAATTGAAGCAGGAGAAATCACTCGTTCAAGTGGTGCTAAAGTGCAGGTATTTCAAATTACCGATGCGGCCCCATTTGACAAAACGGACATCATGAAAGTTGGTTCAATGACAGATCCTACAACAGCTGGGAACTGGAAAGAAGAAAAATAAAATAATATAAAACCACAATTTACATACAATACTAAGGGAGGCAGCTTTGATTACAAAGCTGCTTCTTTGTATAATGCAGCTATTCACAGTGACTCAGAGTCCATTTCGATAGGGATTTCGAATCCAAGAACGGGTGATATTCTCTCTGTTTCTCGATTTGAAACAAACATCAAAAGTGAAACTGAAAGGGTGCTTTCTGTTTTAAAAAACGAACCCAATAATTCCACTTTAATAAACTCATCCAAAAACGTTTATTATAGTTTAACACCTAATTTCACTTTTATCCCATCCGTATTTTATGATGCGAATAACTTTGAGAAATTGGTTCAACCCTTGCTTAAGGTTGAAGAACCTGATACGCTTTTGAAAACTTTTATTCCCGAAATTGATAGCTTCCTAGCTTTTACAATGAATTTGGAATTAATCAATAGTCTAAAATCTACATTTGGTCACATATTTTTTCGTCACCACTTTGCCTCTCTTATATCTGCATATCATTTGTTTTATGCTAAAGAAGGCCATTACTATGCCTTCATCCAATATCATAATAAGCAATTTACATTATGCCTAATGCATGGAAAGAAAATGGTTTCTTTTAATGTATTTGAGGTACGGTCATATGAGGATGTTATTTATTACACCTATTTCAGTATGGAGCAATTTGAATTTCCTACTTCCGAAACACATATACATATTGGAGGAAATTATGCCTATTCAAAGGAAGTTTTAACTGCGTTCCAACGTTATTCACCACATATTTTTCATTTGAAACCATCTTGTTGCTCAGAATTAGAAAAGGAAACTGCCAACGCCTTAATTAACACTATATTTGATGTGCAATGCGGATAATAAGTGGGAAATACAGATCTAAACGGATTACTGCTCCAAAGAACCTGCCGGTACGACCCACAACCGATATGGCCAAGGAAGGTATATTTAATGTTATCAATAATGAATTTTATTTTGACGATATAAAGGTGCTGGATTTATTCGCTGGTACAGGAAATATTTCATACGAATTTGCATCAAGAGGTGCAGGGTCGATTACCTCTGTAGATAATAATTACAGCTGTACGAGTTTCATGAAATCGATGGCTGCGGAAATGAAATTTGATCAGATGACCGTCCTTAAGTCTGATGCCCTAAAGTACATTTCTACGACAAAAAGTACGTTCAAAATAATTTACGCTGACCCACCATATAATATGGAAAATCAACGTGAAATGGTACAAGAAATCCTTAAAGGCACCCTATTGGAAAAGGAAGAAGGTTGGTTAATTCTTGAACATGATGAATACCACAGTTTTGAAGATATTGATGGATTTGAGCAACAAAGAAGATATGGCTCCGTTAACTTTAGCATTTTTGTAAAAAAATAAGTGTTATGAAAAAAATAGGTGTTTTCCCAGGATCATTTGACCCCATTACTATTGGGCACGAGGATGTTGTGAATAGAGCAATTCACTTATTTGATCACTTAATCATTGCTATAGGTCATAATTCTACCAAAAATCATTTGTATTCTGCTGAGGAAAGGAAGCTTCAAATTGAAAAGGTGTTCGAATCAAATCCAAAAATTTCTGTTGAAATTTATACTGGTTTGACTATTGAATATTGCAAATCAAAGAATGCTAATTACATTTTACGTGGGGTAAGAACAGCCGCTGATTTTGAGTTTGAACGAAATATTGGATTAATGAACCTTGAAATGGCTCCAGATATTGAAACCGTTTTGCTGCTGAGTCGCCCAGAATATTCCGCCCTATCATCTTCCGTTGTTAGAGATATCAAAAAGCACAACGGAAATATTTCAAAATTTATTCCTGAAGCACTTCGATAGAATGCGCTATTTATTTCTAATTTATTTATTATCCATTTGTCCGATTATTGGACTTGGACAAAATGTTACCATTGCGGGAAACGCTATGTTTTTTGCAAATGAACCTATTGAAATTTTTCAATTTAAGAATAGATTAACCAGTGAAACAGAGTTAATTTCTTCTTCTCTTATTTCCGGAAATGGTGAGTACTCCTTTCAAATAGAGCTGGATAAACCAAAAGAAATTCTCGTGAAAATTGAAATGCGGTCAGTAATTTTACACCTTCATCCACAAACAAGAATTCGGCTCGATTTATTACCCATTTCAATACCGGAGAACCAAAGAATCCCATTAAAGTACCGCATTAGTTATGTAGAACTCCCACAAGATGTTGCTACCGACTCGGTCTATCAAAGCTTCCCTATAGCTTTCGCAAAAATGCAATTGAAAATTGGAGCAAACTCAAATATTCAAAAAATTTATTCTAGCTTTTTTGCCACCTCTGATTCTATGTACGAAACGTATATTCAGTCGGATTCGCTTTTTAAAGTTTATTATACGTACTACAAAGCGGATGCGTATTTACAAACCAGAATCCCGAAACAAAAGTTAATTATGGAATACATCTACAATCAACCCATTCATTACCAAAGTTTAGAATATCAAAATTTTTTCTCATCCATTATAAGTCCACGAATACATCAATTATTCACAAAAAACGCTGCGGAATTTGAAAAAGCAAAAAAGGAATATAAAGTTTATGATTCCTTCATGAAACTCCTAGAACTTGACACCTTATTGAATACGAACGAAATGAGAAGTTTAGCTATTTTTCATTATGTAACAGGGAATGCTTCCCGAAATATGCTTGACCAAGAAAACAAAAAGGCTATTATTAGTCAAATGGCAAATTTTTGTGCCTTTGAAATTCAAAAAAATGCGGCTCGATATTTTCAAAGGGATAAAAAAATTCTTGCTCAAAACCGAGAAGCCCCAATTTTTAAAGTACATAATACCCAAGGGGATGTGATTTCCTTAGAAGATTTTCGAGGTAACTCATTGTATTTGGGTTTTATTAATTCTAAAAGTTACAGCTCAATACAAGATCTACAAGTGATTAAAAATTTGAGTAAAAAATATAAAAATCAACAATATTTACTCATTCTTACGGATAGAGATTCTGTGGATTATTCGAATTTCCCGCCGGAAACGAATAATTTGCACTACGCCAATTTAGATTGCAATTTTGAAATATTGGAAACCTATGAAATTTGGAGTTACCCTATTTATTACTTGTTGGATAAGCATGGATATTTTTTGGAATCACCTTCGGTAAGGCCAAATGAAATGTACACGACTTTTGAAAAAATGTACGCCAAAAAGCCTAGGGGTAAACGATATGAGATTATTAACGACTAATTAAACTAACTCCCTTTTCAAGAAGTTCTCTGATTATTGGATACGACTTTTTCATCATTTCCTCAATATCTTCCTTGGTCCGCCAAACAACCTTTTCAATACCTTCCTCAATTTGAGGCACAAGTTGACCCTTAAAATCAGAACGCATCACATACCAAAATGTTTTTTTTAGAACCAATCCGTTTCGTTCATACATATGATACGTATTGGCTAAATGTTGCGTTATAGATAATCCCTGAATACCACACTCCTCTTCCACCTCTCTCATTCCACCAAACTCTGGCCGCTCCCCTTTTTTCAAATGTCCTTTCGGTAAATCCCATTTCCCATTCCTTTTAATAACCAAAAACTCGTTTTTAGCATTAAAAACCATTCCGCCTGAAGCTTGAACATATTTAAATTGACGTATGAAAGTGCTCCACAGTTCATCTAAGTCAAAATGAAATATCACGGTGGGTAGTTTATAATGGCCTTTTTCTATTTCGACCACCAAATCAACGAGTTGTTCTCTATTTTGATACGAAACAATAGTCCACTTTTCACTATCGAAATTCTCCATATTATCCGTTAAAACAATAGGAGTTTTGTTTACAAAAACTTTATACATTTGCCGATATGCTTATAGATCATTCATCGCTCAAAGTAGCAGAATTTTTACTTCAAATCAAAGCGGTTGTGATACAACCTAAAAATCCATTTACGTGGGCTTCTGGTTGGAAGTCTCCAATGTATTGTGACAATAGAAAAGTTTTATCCTATCCGCAGGTTCGTACATTTATTCGTCAAGAATTTGTCAAGAAAATTGAGAGTGAATATGGTAAACCAGAAGTTATTGCCGGGGTAGCTACAGGTGGCTTGCCTATTGGTGCTTTAGTAGCACAAGAAATGAATTTGCCATTTATTTATGTTCGTCCGCAACCAAAAGGGCATGGACTTACTAACCAAATTGAGGGCGTTTTTGAAAAAGGCCAAACAGTGGTTGTAATTGAGGATTTAATTTCCACTGGAGGTAGCAGTTTGAAGGCCGTTGAAGCCCTAAGAAATGCCGAACTAAATGTTCGAGGTTTAGTAGCTATTTTTAGTTACGGATTCGATATTGCCTCTAAAAACTTTGCAGACGCAAATTGCAATTATTGCGTTTTAACAGATTACAATACTTTGATTGAGCATGCAATGTCACTTAGCTTAGTTGAAAAATCACATATTGAGTCATTAAAAGATTGGAGGAGAAATCCTTCTGAATGGACTCCCAAAAAATAAGGCTATGTTAACCATTGAAAGTAAATC
>JBFFMY010000033.1:0-29340 GCA_041563475.1 Salibacteraceae bacterium | reverse complement strand
TTTGAGGTAATGAATCATTTTGCCCACTTAACGAACCTCATCGTTGAAAGTGGTTTTCGTGTAGATACCATTTTACTTCCTGTTGGAATTTCATTCTTCACTTTCCAAACAATGAGTTATTCCATAGATATTTACAGAGGCGAAGTGAAACCCGTAAAAAATATTATTGATTTTGGGTTTTATGTTTCCTTCTTCCCGCAGCTTGTAGCAGGCCCAATTGTTCGCGCAGCTGATTTTATTCCGCAGTTATACAAAGAATATAGTTTAACCAAAGAGCAATTCGGGTTGGCCGTATTTTGGATTTTAAACGGGTTAATTAAGAAGATTTTTTTAGCGGATTATATTGCCACAAACTTCAATGATCGCGTTTTTAGCAATCCATTGGGATATACAGGTTTTGAAGGGTTAATGGCGCTTTATGGATACTCTCTTCAAGTCTATGCTGATTTTTCTGGTTATACAGATATAGCCATTGGAATTGCCCTGTTAATGGGGTTTCATTTACCTACGAACTTTAACTCTCCCTATAAAGCAGACAGCACAGGTAATTTTTGGAAAAGGTGGCATATTTCACTTTCCACCTGGTTAAAAGACTATTTATATATACCCATGGGTGGTAACCGCGGAGGATCCTTCTTTTCATTCCTTATGCTGGGTATTTCACTTGGATTTATAAGTCTTATTTCTGGTTCCTTATTGGTGTTTTTTGGGTTAGTAATTACCGTTTCCATTTCCATCGTTCTAATTCAAGTAATACCTGCTTTTAAAGATTGGTTAATTACAAATATCAATATCATGCTCACAATGTTGATTGGCGGATTGTGGCACGGAGCGAGTTGGAATTTTGTGGTATGGGGCGGATTAAATGGACTTGGTATTGTGGTCTATAAATTATGGCGTAAAGTAAGCCCATGGGAAAGTAAAAACACTTGGTATAAAAGAGCTTGGGCAATATTTCTTACGTTCAATTTCATCACCTTCACACGTATTTGGTTTAGATCGGAATCGTTTGAAAAAGCAGCCCAACTGATTCACCAAATTCAAACCAATTTCGCCCTAGATATTGCCCCAGATGTTGTATCATCTTTTTGGAAGGTTTTTGCTACCATGATTTTTGGGTATATAATTCATTGGCTACCTTCAAGTTTTAAAGAATGGTATCGTCAAGCGTTTATTAAAACACCAATTGCATTGCAAGTTCTTATTGCATTTTTTGTAGTTGTGTTTTTATACCAAGTGATTTCTAGCGACATGCAACCGTTCATCTACTTCCAGTTTTAGGGTTCCTATTCAATAACACAAACCAATTTATTTAATTTACCTAATTGTTTAACACCAATGCTTTTGCGCAAGGAGAGTACAATATATCGAGAACATAATCTTCTGCATTCCTACTTCTCGATACAACCTCCGCAAAGCTCCGGTCACTCGAAGTGATAAAAACGTAGTTCTTTGACCATTAGTTTAAAACTATAAGGTTAACTACGGGGTATATACAGGGTATGTACGGAGTATCCCCGTATGAACCCGTATGAACACCTTGGTATTTATTGATTAATAGCTACATAAAAACTTGTGAATAATATAGAAAAACGGACAAAAGCGGGATGGTGAAATGTTTAGGCAATTAGACGGTTATTCAGTGATATGGTGAATTGTTTTCAGCTGTCAGTTCGAGTGTTTTTTTGGGCAGTGAAACGAAACAAAAAATGTATCAAGAACAATACTCGTTTTAAGGGTAACGATACAATTTTCTACGAAAATCACTCGACCTGACAGAGATAGTTCTCTTTCGCAGAAAGGAAAAGAAGAAACCATAAATATCCGTTCATATGATTTCACGGAAAAGCACAATTTTAATTAAATTCGCCACACAAAATTTCAGTTAATGGGAAGAGCATTTGAGTTTAGAAAAGCACGAAAAATGAAGCGTTGGTCTAAAATGGCTAAAACGTTTTCACGTATTGGAAAGGACATTGTAATGGCCATCAAAGAAGGTGGTCCGGAGCCAGAATCAAACGCTAAACTTCGCGCAGTAATGCAAAATGCAAAAGCTGCAAATATGCCTAAAGATATTGTTGATCGTGCCATAAAAAAAGCGAAAGACAAAGATACCAGTGATTACAAGGAGGTCAATTTTGAAGGTTACGCACCGCACGGAATTGCCGTTATGGTTGAAACAGCAACCGATAATAATAATCGTACCGTTGCTAATGTACGTGCAGCCTTTACCAAATACAACGGTAATTTAGGTACAAATGGATCCGTGGAATTTATGTTCGAAAGAAAGTGCCATTTTAAAATTCCGGCTGGAGACCACGACCCAGAAGAATTAGAATTTGAATTAATTGATGCGGGGATTGACGAGTTGTTTTTAGAGGAACCAGAAGAGGAAGGTCAAGAAGCTACTATAATGATTTATGGTCCGTTTGAAAGTTATGGTTCCATTCAAAAAGAACTTGAGGCTAGAGAATTAGAAATTTTAGAATCAGGTTACGAACGAATCCCAACTAATACAACCAAACTCACTCCAGAACAAGAAGAAGAGGTTGAAAAACTTTTAGAACGATTAGAAGAGGATGATGACGTTAGTAACGTGTATCATACCATGGAATAATAGGTATTTAACAAATTGAAATGCGCTAGTCTAATTGGACAAGCGCATTTTTTTTTGATTTTAATCCAGGTGATAAATTTCTCTTACCTTATTTGTGACCTCAATAAAATCAATATTTAAATCAATAATTTTTCCCGTACCAATATCAAAAACCCAACCATGGATGGTTAACTCATTTCTTCGGACGGCTTTTTGAACCGCAGCGGTTTTTATTACGTTAAAACATTGTTCCTGCACATTTAACTCCACTAGACGATTGTATTTATCATTTTCACTCGCAATATTTGATAATTCTTTGTTGTGCAAACGATATACGTCTCTGATATTTCTTAACCATGGGTTTAATATCCCTAAATCGGCAGATTGCATGGCCGCTTTTACCCCACCACAATTGTAATGACCACAAACTACAATATGTTTCACTTTCAAATGAACTACGGCATATTCAATAACAGACATGGCACTCAAGTCTAAATTTGAAACCATATTGGCGATATTTCGATGAACAAATAAATCACCTGGTTGAGCTCCCATAATGTCTTCTGCGGTAACGCGACTATCAGAACAACCAATGTACAGCCATTTTGGTGATTGTCCACTCGACAATTTTTCAAAATACTTTTCGTCTATCTCTAATTGCTGGGCTACCCACTCTTTATTATTCGCAAATATTTTCTTAATCTCCATTTGTTGTCATATAACTTCGAAAATACAAATTCAATCGTTTTATACCTAAAATGTATACAATCCATTTAAAGAAATCCCACTAAATCCATACATTTACAAAAAAAAATAAAATACAATTGGAATTCAAATTAACATCAGATTTTCAGCCGACAGGTGATCAGCCGGAGGCGATTAAACAATTGGTAAACGGTGTTAATGATGGTGATGAATATCAAGTGCTTTTAGGTGTAACAGGGTCCGGAAAAACCTTCACTATGGCCAATGTTATTCAACAAACTGGTCGCCCAACCTTGGTTTTGTGCCATAATAAAACCCTGGCCGCTCAATTGTATGGAGAATTCAAGCAGTTTTTTCCAGAAAACGCAGTGGAGTATTTTGTATCGTATTACGATTACTATCAGCCTGAAGCCTATTTACCTTCGTCTGGAACCTACATTGAAAAAGATTTATCCATTAACGATGAAATTGAAAAATTACGCCTATCTGCAACCTCATCTCTTCTTTCTGGGCGCAGGGATGTTATTATAGTTTCATCCGTTTCATGTATTTATGGCATTGGTAATCCACAAGATTTTAATGCGAATATTATCGAGCTAAAAGTCGGAATGACGATAAGTAGAAACAAAGTGCTTCACCGGTTGGTGGATGCTTTATATTCAAGAACGACAGCAGATTTTGAACGTGGAAATTTTCGTGTAATTGGGGATTCTGTAGATATCTTTCCCGCATATGCAGATTATGGATATAAAATAATTTTTTGGGGCGATGAAGTTGAAGAAATTCATATGATGAACCCTGTATCAGGGGATAAAATTGAGAGCTTTCAAGAAATCAGAATTTTTCCAGCCAATATTTTCGTGACCTCCAAAGAAACCATCCAAAAAGCGCAAATTATTATCGCTGAGGATATGCAAAAACAAGTGCAGTATTTTAAAGATAACGGAATGCACATTGAAGCGCAACGAATTGAAGAACGTGTGAGTTACGATTTAGAAATGATTCGTGAATTAGGGTATTGTTCTGGGATTGAAAATTACTCGCGTTATTTTGATGGTCGCTTGCCTGGTTCTAGACCATTTTGTTTATTGGATTATTTCCCAGATGATTATTTAATGTTCATCGATGAAAGCCATGTGACCGTATCACAAGTGCGCGCCATGTATGGAGGAGATCGATCAAGAAAAACAAATTTGGTAGAATATGGTTTTCGATTGCCTTCCGCACTGGATAATAGGCCCCTTACTTTTGATGAATTTGAAGGTATTCAAAAGCAAACCATTTTTGTAAGTGCAACCCCAGCGGATTATGAGTTGCAAAAAACGGAAGGTGTATTTGTTGAGCAAGTTATTCGTCCAACCGGCCTAATTGACCCAATTATTGAAATAAGACCTGTACAAACGCAGGTAGATGATTTATTGGAGGAAATTAGAATTCGTGAAAACACAGACGAGCGCATTCTAGTTACTACACTTACCAAGAGGATGAGTGAGGAACTTACCAAATACCTCATTAAAAACAGAGTGAAATGTCGCTATATCCATTCGGAAGTAGACACATTAGAACGTGTGGAGATTCTGCGGGATTTACGGATGGGGAAATTTGATGTTTTAGTGGGAATCAATTTATTGAGAGAAGGGTTAGATTTACCTGAAGTTGGATTAGTTGCTATTTTAGATGCGGATAAAGAAGGCTTTTTACGGTCGGAAACATCCATGACTCAAACCGCAGGTCGTGCCGCACGAAATGTTAACGGCAGAGTAATTATGTATGCCGATAAAATTACTGGATCAATGCAACGGACCATTGATACTACAAACCATCGCAGAGAAAAACAGTTGAAATACAACGAAGTTCATGGGATTACTCCAACGCAAATTAAACGATCCACAGAATCAATAATGGGCCAAACAGCGGTTGCAAGTTTCCTGCCTTCTACTGCAGAACAACATGCATACGCTGAAAGTAATTCTGTTTCATTAGCTGCCGATCCTGTGGTGAAATACATGACGCATTCACAACTAGAAAAAGCGATTACCAACTCCAAAAGTAAAATGCTAAAAGCTTCTAAGGCACTTGATTTTATTGAGGCGGCTAGATTGCGTGATGAAATGAACCAATACCAAGAATTACTTAAAGAAATGGAGAATTAAGCCTTCTTAAAATAAAAAACTGAAAATGAAAAATGTTCTAATTCTGTTAACCGTTACCTTTTTAGGATTATCCTGTGCGAATCGAAACATCATTGAATCAAAACCAGATCCAGTTGTGCCTGTTATTAAAACAGATTCGATTTTGGATGTTTTGGAAGTTACCGTGGATGAAACCGCTAAAATGAACGAAATTGGTGATCCATATCAAATTGAAAAAGCAGAAATAAATGGAGATATTCTAATTCTTAACTTGAGTTATGGAGGAGGATGTGAAAATCATGAATTCAAAATGATAAACAATTTTGCGTTTTTTGAGAATGTAGATGATTATGAAAATCACATTGAATCGGGTACCCGATTAACTCTAGTGCATAATGGAAACAACGATAGATGTCGCTCTATCGTGCGCCAAGAATTACGTGTTAATTTATCCAATATTCAGGACAAAGGAAAAAATAAACTCACCATTCAATTAACTGGTTGGGAAAGCACATTGATTTATGCCTACACCACTGAAAATCGTTAATATTGCGGCATGAATAAAAAGAATAATTTCACCATTTTAGGACTAATTTTAATCGGCTTTATATGTCGAATGTTATTTGAGCAATTTCAGATTGATTGGAGTTTTACTTGGTCGTATTTATCTCTTTTAACCATTATCTCTACCTATTACGGATTGTATTCTCAACGCCAAAATTCAATGGAAGAATTTGACTTCTTGATGGATTTCAAAGGGGCCGCACAGGGGGGAGCCATGTTCTCATTTGGTACCGGGTTTTTAACCTACCTGTTTTACAAAGTTATCAACCCGTATTTTTTGGAGAACTTTGATATGAATAGACGAAAAGAAATTTTGGAAGTCCTCACTGCTAATGGTGAGTCTGCGGAAAACATTACTAAAATAATGGAAAACCATCAAGCTATGGGTGAAATGATTTATGTGCCATTTAACTGGTCGATTATTACCCTTACTGCCTTAACTTTTTTATCCATTTTCTACGCGGTTATATTTGCTGGAATTACTAAATATTTCCCAAAATTTGTAAATCAGTAGGGTTAAAAGATCAGATAAATTACTTTCGGGGTTAAATTATGAAACCAAACCTCATTCGTAACATTATAGCATTGGCAACAGTGCTTCTTATCGGCTTAATAATTACCCAAGTTAATTGGGTGAAAAAGGCCTATGAACTGGAACAAAAACAGTTTTCCTATACCGTGACCCAAGTATTGCTGAATACGGTCGACAAGCTTCAAAAAGCAGAAGGTGATAGTTCCATAATTCAAAATCCTGTACAACAAAAAGAACCCAATTTATTTGTTGTCAAAATGCACATGGCTTCTGACCCTTATCTGGTAGAATCTATTCTGCAATCAGAGTTAGAACAAGAATCACTTCAAGATGATTTTATTTTTAATATCTACGATTGCTTTTGTGATTCGGTGGTATTTTGTAAAAACATCAATATGGATGGGGCGCACAAAAATGAAAAAATACCCGGTGTAGTATGGAACAAAGATCGAGGTCATTATTTCAGTGTCTATTTTCCAGGGCATTCAAATGGCCTTTTTTATCAGATGGAATTTTGGATCTATTCTTCCATTATTTTGATTGTAATTATTGCGTTTTTCGGGTATATTATTTCCCAAATGCTAAAGCAACGAAGAGTAAATCAAATGAAAACTGATTTCATTAATAATATGACTCATGAGTTTAAAACCCCTATTTCAACCATAGCCATATCTATTGAGGCCATAAAGAAACCAGACATTTGCGAAAAACCCGATCGTTTAATTCGGTATGCTTCTATTATTCAAGCTGAAAACAAAAGACTGCAAGATCAGGTTGAACGCATTTTACAAGCGGCCACCATTGAAAAAGAAAAAGTTTCGATTAAAAAACATCCGGTTGATATTCACCAACTTCTCGGTCAGGCGGTAGATACGTTTAAAGTAAATGTGGAATCAAAAAACGGGCATATCTCTACCGCATTTGAAGCTACAAATCCCATTATTAGTGGGGATGAAGATCATTTACTCAATATTTTTAATAATCTTATCGATAATGCGATTAAGTACTCTCCTGAAAACCTAGATATTTCCGTAGAAACAAAGAATTCAAAAGATGAAATTATTATTTCCATAACCGATCACGGTTTAGGAATTAGTAAAGAGCATCAATCCCATATTTTTGATAAATTTTACCGCGTTCCTACTGGAAATGTGCATGATGTGAAAGGCTTTGGAATTGGGTTAAATTATGTGAGTTTATTAGTAAAAAAACACAACGGAAGCATTAAACTTGAAAGTCATATTGGGCAAGGTTCAACATTTATCATTACCTTTAAATCCGTTAAAAACTAATATTATGAATTTTACCGCTGATATATCTATTTTACTTGTCGAAGATGACGAAAATTTAGGATTTGTAACGCAATCTGGACTCGAAGATAAAGGCTATCATGTTGTTTGGGCAAAAGATGGTGTAGAAGGTTACGAAGTGTTTCATTCTTCAAAATTCAATATTTGTTTAATTGATGTAATGATGCCCAAAAAAGATGGTTTTACATTGGCTCGAGAAATAAAAAGTGTAGACAATGAAGTGCCTATTTTCTTTTTGACTGCTAGAGCCTTAGAAGAAGATAAAATCGAGGGATTGACTATTGGAGCAGATGATTATTTAACCAAACCGTTCTCCATTGATGAGTTGGATTTACGAATCCAAAACTTAATGAAACGCATTAATAAGGTTAAAAATCAAGGGATTAAAAAAGATGTGTATTCATTAGGTGATTATACTTTTGATTACCCAAATCAAAGCTTGGTTATGGGGAAAGAGACCAAAAAATTGACCAAAAAAGAAGCCGCCTTACTTCGCTTACTGTGCATTCATCAAAACGAAATTTTAGAAAGAAATTCTATCCTTCGAATTATTTGGGGAAGTGATGACTACTTCTTAGGTAGAAGTATGGATGTTTTCATTACCAAGCTCCGAAAATACTTAGGTGATGATCCAAAGGTTAGCATTAGTAATGTACACGGTGTGGGATTTAAGTTAGAAGTAAAAGAGTAAATTCCTACAGAATATAATTCTCGGCCAACGTAGAATATTCCTTCACTTGAGTGTCTATCCAAGTTTGATTATATCCTAATTCAGTAGCCATAATCTCTGCCACAACTGGCGCCATTTCCACACTCACTTTTGCATTTAGAAATAAAGCACGTGTTCTCCTGGCTAAAACATCTTCTATGGTTCTAGCCATTTCCTTTCGAACACTCCAAATGACTTCTCCCTTAGTGTAAGGTAATTCGGGGTGAATACGCTCATTCATGTGTGGAGTTGCATCTATTAAACGTTTCAGTTCAGGCAAATCTGAACCATATACGTGCCAATGCACATCAAAATCCAAATCTGTTGCTGCACTATGAATCTTCAATGTTTCAGTTACACATTTCCTATCCTCAATACCGCCCACTAAACATACCTTATTCACTACATCCTCCCCCATTTGCCTATAGGTAGTCCATTTACCCCCAATAACAGTTACTAACCCCGATAAAGAAACGAATACCTTATGATTTCTTGATATTTCTTTTGTTTCCTGTTCATCACCTTCTTTTGTTGGCAAAGCGGCCAATGGCCGTAAACCCGCAAATACACTCAAAACATCTTTTCGGGTGGGTGGCTTCATTAAGTAATCAGCCGCAGTTTCTAAAATAAAATCAATTTCAGAATCCAATGCTAAAGGTTCAATTTCCGGGTTTTCTACAATCGTATCTGTAGTTCCTATTATCACCTTTTCATGCCAAGGAACAGCAAACAAAACTCTTCCATCACTGGTTTTTGGAATCATAATGGCGTAATCATTGGGTAGAAAAGAAGGATCTAAAACCAAATGAACCCCTTGGCTTGGGACCACTACCTTTTGATGGTCACTATTATCCATTTCTAAAATACCATCCACAAAAACGCCTGTTGCATTCACCACAGATTTTGCACGAATAGAAATGCTTTTTCCCGACTCTTTATCCTCAATCACCAACCCATTAATTAGTCCAGAATTATCCTTATTTAGCGCTTTCACTTCGCAGTAATTAGCTATTGTACCACCCAAATCATCAATAGTTTGGGCTAAATTCACAGCTAGTCTAGAATCATCAAATTGTCCATCATGATATATCACTCCGCCTTTCAAATCCTCTTCAATCAAGTTCGGTATGTATTCCATCACCTCCTCCTTAGAAATATGTTCCGAAGGACCGAGCCCTAATTTACCGGCCATTTTATCATACATTTTCAACCCAATGGTATAAAATGTTCCTCCCCACCATTCGTAATTTGGAATAATGAATTTTCTATTTTCAAATAAATGAGGTGCATTATTTTTTAATAAACCCCGTTCTTTCAATGCCTCCAAAACCAAAGAAATATCGCCTTGAGCCAAATATCTCACACCCCCATGAACCAATTTTGTGCTTCTGGATGATGTTCCTTTTGAAAAGTCGAACCTTTCTAATAACAAGGTTTTATATCCACGTGAAACCGCATCTACTGCAACGCCCAAACCGCTTGCTCCTCCTCCAATAACCACAACATCCCATACAATGGAACGGGTATTTATTTCTTTAATGGCTTCTTCCCTATTCATTTTTGTTCGTTTATGAATTCCATCCTAAAGTCCTAGTAATGGCTTCCTTCCAATGGTCCAAAAGATTGTCTGCAATTTCTTGATCCAGTTGAGGCGTATACTCACTGTGCATTTTCCAATTGGCTTTCAAAAAATCTATAGTCCACAAGTTAATTCCTAGTCCAGCTAAATAAGCTGCTCCAATAGCGGTAGACTCAATAGAACTTGGTCTTTGCACACAAATTCGTGAAATATCCGATTGAAATTGCAACAGCAGTTGATTGGCAGCCGCACCGCCATCTGCACGTAAATTTTGAATTGGAAACTTTACATCTTCCGCCATAGCGTTTAAAATATCATTGACTTGAAATCCAATACTTTCCAAAGCAGCTCGGGTTAAATGCGACTTATTCGTTCCGCGAGAAATGCCGAAAATACTTCCTCGCGTATTCGCATCCCAATATGGTGCACCTAACCCAGTTAAAGCGGGTACAAAATAAACGCCCCCATTATCTTCCGATGCTTCTGCCAAATCTTCACTGTCGGCAGCCTCTTTAAAAAATCCAAGTTCATCACGTAACCATTGAATAACAGCGCCTCCAATAAACACACTTCCCTCTACAGCGTACGTAGTTTGATTTCCAATTTTCCAGGCAATGGTAGAAAGCATTTTATGATTCGATTTTACAATTTCATTTCCGGTATTCAACATCAAAAAACAACCTGTACCATACGTGCATTTTAACAAGCCAGGCTCAATGCACATTTGCCCAAACAAGGCCGATTGTTGATCGCCAATAATTCCAGTTATGGGAATTTCTACTCCAAAAATACTTTTATCGGTCAGCGCTAATTCACCGCTTGATTCGACAACTTGTGGCAGCATATGTACAGGAATCTCGAATAAACCCAATAATTCTTGATCCCATTCTAAGGTGTGAATATTGAACAACAATGTGCGACTCGCATTACTGACGTCTGTAATGTGTTTCTTTCCATTGGTAAGTTTCCAAACCAACCAAGAATCAACAGTGCCAAACGCAAGCTCTCCCTTTTCAGCCTGTTCTCGGGCATTGGGAATATTTTCTAAAATCCAATTAATTTTTGATGCGGAGAAGTACGCATCCAAAACCAATCCTGTTTTGTCTTGAATACTTTTTGCATAACCTTTTGGAGCTAGCTCCTGGCAATAATCACTCGTTCTACGGTCTTGCCATACAATAGCATTGTAAATTGGGATTCCCGTTACTTTATTCCAAACCACAGTGGTTTCCCGTTGGTTCGTAATTCCAATAGCTGAAATATCAGACGAAGTAATATTGGATCCTTTTAAGAGCTGAGAAATAGTTTCCAACTGGGATTCCCATATTTCTTTTGGATCGTGTTCTACCCAACCAGATTTAGGATAGATTTGGGTAAACTCTTTTTGAGATTGACCAATAAGTTCTGCTTTCTCATTTAAAATTACCGATCTAGAACTTGTGGTCCCTTGATCAAGTGCCAAAACAAATCTAGCCATACATTCTCTATTGAATTAAGAGTTAAAGATACAGATTACGGTCTGAAAATAGGACAAGTAAAAACCTAACTTTTATCTTTTATGGATAATCCCAATGTGAATTCTGCAACAATCTCTGGATTGCCCGGATAATTAATAACCGCATTTATTTGGATTCCTTCGGTTACACGTTCTTTAGTTCGGATAGTTTCATCTACCATACGTTCAATCTGAGTTCCCGCTTCTGAAATAAAGAACACATCACTTTCTGGACGTTTGATAAAATTGGCTTGAAAGTCTTTAAAAGCGAGTGAGATTTTACTTTTGCGTTTATTAGAAATATAAAATGCCTGAAATGCCCCTGCTAAATCAGCACCAATTCCTAAAGCACCAAAATACATAGACCCTAAATGATTTTTAGTTCGTCTACGTAACGGAATTTTCACAACCATACGTGTATCTGAGAGTTCAATTAGTTTCGGGCGTACATAACCAATAAGTGGAATTTTAAAGAATCCAAATAACCACAACATTCTTTTCGCTTTTCCTAAATCACTTTTCATCTTTTTCTGATATTATCCAGAAACAATAATACAGTTTATTACCGCAAATGTTTTCCATCTACAAAATCCATAGCCGAGGATGCGTTAACTAAACCCATGTACCAACCATTTATCAAACTCCGTTTCCAAACAAATAAAAGTCACCAAATAATTGGCAATTTTATATTACCCTTGTAGCCTAAAATTAAAAAACATCATAATGAAAAGAATTACGGTTATTTTACTTGCATTCATTTTAGCTATTCCGGTTAGTTTGAAGGCTGATGAAGGAATGTGGTTACCTATGTTTATTGGCAGGTTAAACTATGCTGACATGCAAAAACATGGCTTGAAATTAACAGCCGAGGAAATTTACAGTGTAAACCATAGCAGTTTAAAAGATGCTATTGTCATGTTAAGCGGTGGAAGTTGCACTGCTGAAATAATTTCTAAAGAAGGTTTAACCCTGACAAACCATCACTGTGCTTTTGGTGCAATTCAAAGCAATTCAGAACCAGAACACGATTATTTAACAGATGGTTTTTGGGCTTATTCAAAAGACCAAGAGTTACAAGCAAAAGGAATGACGGCTTCTTTTTTGGAAAGAATGGAAGATGTTTCTGAAATTATTAATAGCCAATTAAATGATACCATGAGTGATGATAGCCGCAATGCTATTATTGCGAAAATGGCTGATAGTTTGGAAAATGCCGCTGCGGAAGGTGGTAAATTCAATGCTGATGTAAAGTCCTTTTTTGAAGGAAATGAATTTTACCTTTTTGTTTACACCACATATACCGATGTTCGTTTAGTAGGTGCCCCACCTTCATCTGTTGGTAAATATGGTGGCGATACAGATAACTGGATGTGGCCACGTCATACGGGTGATTTTTCATTATTAAGAATTTATACGGGTCAAGATGGTGCTCCTGCAAATTTTTCTGCAGAGAATATTCCTTTGGTACCAAAACATAGTTTGCCAATTTCTTTAGAAGGTGTTAAAGAAAATGATTATGCCATGATTATGGGATATCCTGGTAGTACCGATAGATATTTAACTTCTTGGGGAGTGAAACAAGCGGTTGATTTAGACCAACCAGCACGTGTGAAAATTAGAGGAAAAAAATTAGAGATCTACAAAAAACACATGAATGAAAGCGATGCTACGCGTATCAAGTATGCATCTAAATATGCACGTGTTTCTAACTATTGGAAATACTTTATTGGTCAATCAGCCCAATTAAAGAAAAACCATGTTTTTGAGAAAAAACAAGCTATTGAATCCCAATTCGCTGATTGGGCTTCTCAAGATGCAAATAAAGATAAATATGGAAAGGCCTTGAGCATGATTGAAGAAGGCTACAAATTGCAAACTCCGTATGTTTTAACGTCTACTTATTTTAGTGAGGCCGTTGTAGGATCTGAGTTGCTTTTATTCTCATACCGTGCAAACGGTTTGCAAATGGCATTAACCAAAGGTGAACCAGACGCAACAAAAGTTGATCAACTTATTCAAAGTTTGAAATCAAAAAGCGAAGAACATTTTAAAGATTACGATGTAGCTACCGACAAAGAAGTTACGGCAGCAATGCTTGAGATGTATTACAATGATTTACCAAAAGATCAACAACCTCAATATTTCCTTGATTTAGTAGATAAAAACAAAGGTGATTTTGCAGCCTTAACGGCCGATTTATTTGAAAATTCAATATTTACTTCGGAAGAAAAAATGAATGAATTCTTTGTAAGCACAAAGCAACTTAAAACGTTAGAAAAAGACCCAGCGCGTAAATTAATGGGAGCTCTTTTAGCCAAATACAGAAGTATTATGGGTGGTGAGTATAGCCAAAGTTATGTAGCACTAGATAATGGAAACAGACTTTTTGTAGATGGTTTACGTAAAATGAATCCAGATGTAAAATACTATCCAAATGCAAATTCAACCATGCGTTTAACTTACGGAAACGTATTGCCTTACGCTCCTTACGATGCAGTGAATTATGATTTTGCCACAACGCTAAAAGGGGTAATGGAAAAAATGGATAATTCAAATCCTGAGTTTGTGGTTCCGCAAAAATTGGTGGATATCTATACCGATAAAAACTATGGCGAATATGCCAATGCAGATGGCACTATGCCTGTTTGCTTTTTGACAAACAACGATATTACTGGTGGAAACTCTGGTTCTCCAACCATTAATGCAAAAGGACATTTAATTGGTGCTGCATTTGATGGAAACTGGGAAGCAATGAGTGGAGATATCTTCTTTGAGCAAAACATTCAAAGAACCATTGTAGTTGACATTCGTTATGTATTACTAATCATTGATAAATACGCTGGCGCAACGAATCTTATTGATGAAATGAATTTGGTAAGAACAGAAAAAGAGATTAAGAAAATGGAGCAAGCTCCGTCTTCTATTCCTGTACCAGATGCAAAATTGACGAAATAATTAGAAATTATATTTCAATTAAAAGCCTCGATTTCTCGAGGCTTTTTTTATGCTTCTTTTTTTGATTTTACTATTTGAGAAAACCCTTTCCATACTCATCCACATTAATTCCACCATAATTACCTGAACTCATAAAGAGTAAGTTTTTGCCTTTCCACTCTATTTTTTCCAAATAGGTTTTTAAATCCGCAGTAGAATTAATAATAATCAAATCCTCTTTACCAAAAGCCTCCTTAACTTGAGCTAGGGTTAAATCAGGTAGCTTTTTGTGCTTTGCAGTTTCGGGTAAATAAAACAATACCGCATGATCTGGCGTATCAAATGAACCTCTGTACTCTTTCAAAAACTCCGGATTAAAACTGCTAAAAGTATGCAGTTCCATTACGGCTACTAGTTCTCTTTCTGGCCATTGCGCTTTAACCGCACTTGATGTTGCTTTTAGTTTTGATGGCGAATGGGCAAAATCTTTATAAATTACCGTTTGGTCGTTTTCCGCTACCGTTTCGAGTCGCTTGGCCGCACCACTAAAAGTTTTAATGGCTTCGTAAAACATTTCATCGGTAACCTCCAATTGATTTAAAACCAATCGTGCACCATTTAAATTCTGCAGGTTGTGTGTACCAAAAACACTCAATTCCACTTTCGTTTCATTTACAATTAAAGAAGACTTTCCGTTTTCAACCACATGTTCTGGTGTAGAATAGGCATATTTTGTAACCGAAGAATCAGCATCCTGCACCACCTTTTGAATTTCTTCATCCTCCTTAAAATAAATCAATGAACCATTTGGTTCGATAGTTTTCACAAAATCAGAGAACTGCTCTACGTAAAAATCGAAAGTGGGAAACACGTTAATATGGTCCCAAGCAATTCCAGAAATAAGCGCAACATGTGGTTTGTACCAAATAAACTTTGGGCGCATATCCATAGGAGAAGACAAATATTCATCTCCCTCCAAAATAATCACCGGAGCAGACTTCGTTAATTTCACCATCCGATCAAACCCTACTAATTGGGCTCCAACCATATAATCAAAGTCACGATTGTAATAATTCAATACATGCAATATCATAGAAGTGATGGTTGTCTTTCCATGACTACCGGCAATTACAACTCGCTTTTTATCTTTCGATTGGTTGTAAATAAACTCCGGGTAGGAATACACTTTTAAGCCTAACTCTTGCGCTCTAACGAGCTCAGGGTTGTCTTTTCTAGCGTGCATTCCTAAGATAATCGCATCTAAATCGCTGGTGATTTTTTCTGGATACCAACCAAATTCTACGGGTAAAATACCTGCCGCTTTTAATCTCCCTTTCGAAGGTTCAAAAACCTCATCATCACTTCCCGTAACCACATACCCTTTGTCATGCATGGCCAAAGCCAAATTGTGCATCGCACTTCCTCCAATTGCAATAAAATGAATTCTCATATCTTTCTATAATTCAAAGCCTTAATGCATATTAATGCGCGTAAACGAATTAATAATCTAGTACTGAAATCTACAAACCACATTCTCAAATCATTAAATCAATAAAGAATTCTTATAAACAGATACTTGTTTGCTATCCCTTTCCTACCCTTTTGAACTCATTTAGGTGTTAACTTTGCAGCTTAATTTAGAGTATGGAATTTATAAATCAACGAATTTGCATGGGTAAGGACCTTGGGGTTCATGGCAATTTGTTTGGCGGAAATATGTTAAGTTGGATTGATGAAGCGGCCGGCACCATGGCAGCAAGCATTTGTCAATCACCCAACATGGTGACATTGAAAATTTCTGAAGTGGTATTCAGAAAAGCGGTTAAGGTGGGATATCTGATTAAAATCTACGGTAAAGTGATTAAAATGGGTACTACTTCCGTAACCCTTAAGGTAGATGCACGAAAACACAATGTAATTACAGAAGAAGAAATTTTAGTATGTGATACCGAATTGACTTTTGTGAGAATTGATGAATACGGAGATCCATCCCCTATTCCGCAAGCAGTTAGAGATCGTTACGCAAAACTATTAGCATAAAAAAAATGAGTCTAATTACTGATTTTATACTGAAATTTATGACAGAGCTTATAGTTCTGTTTGCTGAAATGGCTCCTTATTTATTGTTAGGGTTTGCCCTTGCGGGAATTCTACACGTGTACTTCCCGAAACATAAAGTAGCGAAATACCTGGGTAGAAAAAATTTAAAGTCAGTAGTTAATGCTGCCATTTTAGGCATCCCATTACCTCTTTGTTCGTGTGGGGTTATTCCAACGGGTATTTCTTTTAATAAAAACGGAGCATCCAAAGGCGCTACTGTTTCCTTTTTAATTTCTACCCCGCAAACGGGTGTAGATTCTATTTTGGTTACTTATTCTTTACTCGGATTACCATTTGCGCTAATAAGACCAATGGCTGCTTTTATTACTGGAATTGTGGGTGGTGGACTAACCAACATTTCGGATGAAAGCAAGGAGGACTTATTTCAGGATGAACCTGAAACACCATTAAAAGGGACTAAAATTCAAACGGCTTTGCATTATGCATTTGTGGAATTTCTTCAAGATATTGCCAAATGGTTGCTAATTGGATTAGTCATTGCCGCATTTATCTCCGCAATTATTCCGGATGGTTTTATTGAAAATTACATGAGTAATCCGTACCTGAATATGCTCATTGTTTTGGTAGCATCCATTCCAATGTATGTTTGTGCAACGGGTTCAGTTCCTATTGCCGCGGTGCTAATGATGAAAGGACTATCGCCTGGGGCAGCATTTGTTTTTTTAATGGCTGGTCCAGCTACCAATGCGGCTACTATGACCGTTATTAAGCAAGCCATGGGCAACAAAGCTTTGTATTCCTACTTAGCGAGCATTATTGGTGGTGCTTTGATAATGGGTATTATTATAAATCAACTACCTCCGAATTGGTTCGTTATACCTGGAATGACAACCAACACACATGATCACGATGCCATGGGATTAGGATGGTTTTCCATAACTTCTGCCATTGTTTTATTTATTCTCTTGTTAAACGGAATCAGATTACAGTATTTTGCCACTGGACTAAAAATTAATACTATGAACGAAAATGAAAAAGTATTTTCCGTAGACGGAATGACCTGCAACCATTGCAAAGCTACCGTAGAAAAAAACTTAGCGAAATTGGATAAGATTGATTTTGTTGAGGTGGATTTAGCGAATAAAGCGGTGGTCATTAAAGGGGAAAATATCAATAATGAATTGATTCAAAACACCATAAAAGACCTAGGTTACGACTTTAAAGGTCAAATGAAATAACATTTGGGTATTACCAAATTTCATGAAACCACATTTCCAGAAATAATTATTTATACACATGAAAAAGAAACTGTTCAAGTCTATTTCTACTACTGGATTTAGTTCCATTCCGGATAATGAAGGTACACGACTTATCAATAAAGATGGGAGTATAAATATTCAACGAACAGGACTTCCATTTTCAGAGCGTTTCAGTTTTTTTCATTGGCTCATAAATATGAGTTGGCTGAATTTTTTCGGGATATTATTTTCCGGATATGTTTTAATCAATTTTGGGTTCGGGTTTTTGTTCTACATTTTTGGAATTGACGGACTTTCAGGCACACATGCCACAAACAAGTTTGATCAATTTTTGGAAGCCTTTTATTTCAGTTCGCAAACCCTAACAACATTAGGTTACGGAGCCATAAGCCCTATTTCTACAACGCATAACTTAATTGCATCTTTCGAATCCTTTCTTGGTTTGCTAAGTTTCGCAACATCCACAGGTTTGTTGTACGGGAAAATTTCTAAACCAAAAGTGAAATTGGTTTTTAGTAAAAATGCCTTGATTTCCCCCTATAAAGAAAACCAAAGAGGGTTAATGATTCGCATGGTAAATAGCAAAAATGACCAGCTGATTAATGTAAATTCCAGTTTGATTTTATCTTGGTTAGAAAAAGTGGATGGCACAGAAATTCGAAGATTTAGAAAGCTCAACCTTGAAATTTCCCATATTGATATGCTAGCATCAAGCTGGACCATTGTGCATCCAATTACCGAGGATAGCCCCTTTAGTATTTGGAAGGAAGAACAATTAAACGAATTTAAAATTGAGGTCTATTTGCAAATTGATGCTTATGACGAAACCTATGCCCAACAAATTCATACCCGTACTTCGTTCAAATTTGATGAGTTCATTTGGGGTGCGAAATTTCATTCCATTTTAGGTCATAACGATAAAGGTCAAGCCACATTGCAACTCAATAAATTCAATGATTTTGATTTAGTGGAATTACCCAAAAAAGAACCAATTAGTGATCACTAAAAAATTCTTCTACCTCATCCACATCCAATATTTGGGTTTTCGTTTTCATGGTTGGGCAAAACAACCCCAAGTAAAAACCGTTCATTTGCTATTGGATAAAACCTTACGTTTTGTATTTGGTCATACGGATTTCAAAACCATGGGGACTAGTAGAACGGATGCTTTAGTATCGGCAAATCACAGTGCCTTTGAACTTTTCATTAACAAGCCCATTGAAGGTTTTGAAGAATTTATGATCACCTTCAATAAAAATTTACCAGCGGATATCAGAGGGTTAAAAATTGAAGAAGTAGATGAGAAATTCAACATCCTTAATACCCCTAAAACAAAAACTTACGAATACATTTTTGCATTTGGTCAAAAAGCACATCCCTTCTCTGCTCCACTAGTTGGTTTTTTTCAAATGAATCTTGATATTGAACTAATGCAAAAAGGTGCGGAACTATTTTTAGGCACCCACGACTTTGGAACGTATTGTACTAAACCTTCTGAAAATACACAGTTTGAAAGAGAAATTTTGATTTCGGAAATAAGTGAAAACACCAAATACACGGCTAATTTTTTCCCGGAGAAAAGTTACATCTATACGATTAGCTCCAAAGGGTTCATGCGTAATCAAGTACGTTTAATGATGGGGCAATTAGTGCTTTTAGGAGCTGGTGAAATATCAATGAACTATTTTCAAACCTTATTGGAAAAACGACAAGAAGAACCGCTCACATTTATCGCTCCTGCATCTGGGTTAATTTTAGATTCGGTTGATTTTAAATAAAAATGCCCCATCTTTCGATGAGGCATCCTTTCAGTTTTTGTAAAATCAAATATTAATGTTTGAACTCAACAGTAATAATAATATCCGTCATAAATGTTGAATCATATTCTGCTGCAGTAATTTTCAAAGTAGTAGACGAGAGAGTAACTATATCAAAAGATGTTATGTCACCACCCTCATTAACAACTAATTCAGTTTCATTGTTTTCAAAAGCCCAGCTTCCTCCATTTTCCGTTTGAGGTTCACTCGGATCACATTTAAGTGCTCCTGCATCATATAGAATAGTTTTATCGGATTTGAAATTCATTATATCATCCTTTTCACAAGGGTCCATAGAATCTGTAATACTAATTGTTTGGCCAAACCAGGTCATGGTACCAGAACTTATCACCCAGCCTGAAGAAGTTAGTAAGCCCGTTTTAGATACAGAAGTTGGTTCGTCTTCTGAATCCTTTTTACATGATCCAAATGTAAATACTAAAGTTAAAGCCGATAAGAAGGCCAATCCTTTCAAAAGTTTAGTTGTTTTCATGAAGTTTATTTTTTGTTTTTTCAAATATAGATTAGTTATGTAATTATCAATAACAATACCACGTTTATTTAAGACAAAAAAAAGCGCTAATTAAAGCGCTTTTTTGGGGAATGTGGTGTGCAGAAGTAATCTTTTAATGGTTGTAGCAAATGGTTAAACTCATTTGCGAATTTGTTGAGGAGTCAAAATCCACCGCTCTCAGTTTTAACAAACTAGCCGATAACTCCATAATTTCTAATTGACTCTCTTCGCCTTGTTCTTGAATTATTAAATATTTTCCATCCTTACTAACCTTCCAATTTCCTTTATCAATAATTTGAGGGTCATTTTCGTTATACTTTAAATCTCCTTCATCAGATATCACCGTATTATCATTATTGAAAATAAGCGAGTTGTCTTTATCTCTTGCATCCATTTCAGAATACAAATCATAGATACTGGTGTTTTGAGTCGTTACAACCGAGTTCATTAACCAAGGTCCTGACATCAATTTCTTAGCGTATACATTTCTTGAACTGGTAAAAATTGACCCAGAATTAGAACAGGAGCTAAGAATTAAAATCATAGAAAATGCGAGGAAAATCCATGCAGGTGGACGTTTGGTAGATGTACTCATAGTTTTGGCGTTAGATTAGAACAAATATAAAAGGAAAATTCAGTCTCGCAAACTATTTAGTCATATCCTTTCAATATTTGTTCAAATTCTTTTCAACTTATATTTGCCATTTATTTTAATACCCCCTTTTATTCTTTCGTATCTATTATATTTTACCAACTTTTGCGCACACTTTTTATCTTTAAAGGATGTATTATATTTCTAGAACATTTTCAGTTATTAGTATATTAGGTTTATTTGTAGTTTACCTGATTGGGCTTATTGTGCCCGATTTAATGGAGGTGGACGCTGCACAGTACGCTTCTATTAGTATGGAAATGGCTAAATCTGGAAATTACCTTAAGGTGTATCACTTATCGGGTAATTATCTCGATAAACCCCCACTTTTATTTTGGCTTGGAGCACTTTTTATAAAAATTTTTGGGGTAAATCACTTTGCATATCGATTACCTACGTTCCTATTTACTATACTGGGGGTATACGCTACATACTCTCTAGGTAAACGGTTATATAATAAAAACACCGGTATTCTAAGTGGTTTTATATTGGCTAGCTCCCAGATTTACGTCTTGCATAATCATGACGTCAGAACAGATACCCTTTTGACCAATTTTGTGATCATTGCGATTTGGCAGGGTATTTCCTATTTAGAAACCAACCGTATTCATAATTTTATTTGGGCCTTTGTGGCAGTTGGGTTTGCTATGTTAGCCAAAGGACCTATTGGTGCTGTTGTCCCTGTAATGGCCATCGGAACACATTTGTTATATAAAAGGGATTGGAGCAATATTTTTAATTGGCGTTGGATTCTAGGCGGTGTAATTGTACTAATCGTTTTATCGCCTATGCTATGGGGCTTGTATGAACAATTTGATCTTGATCCATTTGCCATAGTGAATAACAAACAGGGCGTTTCAGGGATTCGATTCTTTTTTTGGGAGCAAAGTTTTGGTAGGATTACGGGTGAAAACGTTTGGAAGGATGATTCTTCTTATTTCTTTTTTACGCATAATTACCTCTGGGAGTTTTTGCCTTGGTCTTTGATTGGTATTGCCGCCCTTTGGACCAAATTACAAAAACTAGTAAAAGATAAATTCCAGTACAACGATGCGAACGAAATGTATACCCTTGGCGGTTTTATTTTACCCTTTATCGCTCTTTCTACATCTCATTATAAATTGCCACATTACATTATGGTAATAATGCCCATGGCCGCAATTTTTACTGGAGCTTATATGGATAAGATTATAAAATCGGATGACGCAAAAGAGAGAACTATTTTTTCCGGAATTCAGTTTGGCTTCTCTTTACTGATAGGATTTTTATCCCTATTTATTTTGTACTTCATTTTCCCAGCAAACCATGCGTTTTGGTGGTTAATTCCGCTACTATTATTTCTACTTGTGGTAATTCTTTTTACTCGAGATGATCGAGTTACCAAGTTAATTGGCCCTTCCATGGTTGCAGTAATTCTAACAAATATATTATTAAGCGGATACTTTTATCCTCAATTAAACAAATATCAAGTAGGTAAATTAACTGCAGATTGGGTAAATGAAAAACACATTCTACCGAATGAACTCTTCACTTTCCAAGCACATTTTCACGACATGAACTTTTACTCAAATGAAATTGATTACGAATGGGTAAGTTTAGATCGATTAAAAAAGGAATCAGAAACAAGAGAAATTTATGTTTTTACAAACCAAAAGGGATTAAAGGAGTTAAAAGATAATTACGTTACTTACAAGATAGAGAAACAATTATACAACTTTCCAAATGCGGAACTTACCACGCAGTTTTTAAATCCAAAAACAAGGAAAAAAGCTTTAGAACGCTTTTACATTTTAGAAATTGAAAAGAATTCTGGAAATTAAAACACAATTTAAATCCTGAAAAATGAATGAAAAAAACCGCTTGAAAATTCAAGCGGTTTTTTTTTAAATCCTATTACGTTTTGGTTATTTCACCAAATCCATTTCTTCCACTAAATGAGTTGCTCCGGCATATTTATCGACTATAAATAATACGTAGCGCACATCGACCATTATATTTCTACAAATAGTGGAATCGTACATAATGTCGCTCATGGTACTTTCCCATGTACGATCAAAATTTAAACCTACTAATTGTCCGTAAGCGTTCAAGGCAGGTGATCCTGAATTACCCCCTGAGGTATGATTTGTTGCCGTGTAACAAATTCTCAAGTTTCCATCTTCATCTGCATATTGACCGTAATCTTTTTCAGAATATAAATCAACCAATTTTTGAGGTAAATCATATTCATACGAAGCCGTATCCATTTTTGCCATCACACCATCCATGGTGGTGTAGTATTTATATTCCATTCCATCCACTGGTTCACTTCCCTGAACTTTACCATACGATAGACGTAACGAGAAATTTGCATCTGGGTAATAATTCTTGTAATCCGGTAAAACTTCCATTAATCCCGCCATATACCTACGTTGAATTCCATTCAAAACGTCATTTCCATTTTTGAAATTTGGGGAAACCATCTCTGCATAGGTCTTCTCAATTTCTGACGCAATAACAAAAGCAAGATCGGATGTTATTTTTTTGGAGGATTTCTCATTGTATTCATCCAAAAACTTGAATAAGGTTTCTTGACTCACAAAAATTGATTTTTTGAAAATTTTATCGGTGGCCTTTTTAGCTCCCTTAGGGTCATCAATTCCATACATAATTAAAACATTAGCTGGAGCCAAACTTGCTGTAACTGAACCCAAGTACTCTGGTACCATGGCATTGAATAATTGCATATCTACCTTCGTGTCGTAGTTTTTAAAATACTTTTCAGCTTGTTTTCGTAATTTTTCAATTTCAATCTTTTGATCTTCAATAGTCATACCCTCTTCCGTAAGAGATGCAAAACTCCTGGAAAATCGCAAAATTTCAGGTCCATAATAAAATAGTTCTATAAACATGCTTCGGGCCATGGAGTATTCTTTAAAATCTTCAAATTCTTCGATATACGTTGGAAGTACATTTTTATACTTCACAAAATCAGGGTTCGCCTTTATCAAATCTGTAAATTCAGCTTCAATATCTTTTTTCTTCTCCACCGCATTCGTTTGTTCTAACCCAATAATTTGACCTTTATACTTTTTCCAAGCATTAGATATTCTGGATTGTTTAGCCGCGTATTTGATATTTAATTCTGCATCGCTTCGCATGGCTTCATTAATAATTTCTAGGGACAAATCACGCATACGAATTTTCGATGGGTTTTCTTGATTGATTATGAAATCAACTGCTTGAGAAGGTAAGTATTCACTGGTTCTCGCAGGAAATCCAAACACCATAGAGAAATCATCTTTTTTCACACCCGCTAAACTCACTGGGAAATGATGATTTGGTTTGTATGGAATATTTTCTTCCGAATATTTTGCGGGTTTGTTTTCTTGGTTGGCATAAATTCTAAACATAGAAAAGTCACCGGTATGACGTGGCCATACCCAATTATCGGTATCAAAACCGTATTTACCAATTGAAGAAGGCGGAGCTCCAACTAATCTTACATCTGTAAATGTTTCTGTAACGAATAAGAAATATTGATTCCCGTAATAAAAGGGTTTTATTTCTCCTCCGAGTCCATTTGAATCCGCAAGAGTTCCCAATATAGAATCCACTCTCAATTTAACCAAGCTTGAACGTCTTGCTTCGCTCGTTTTATCATCCACCCCTGCTAAAACAATTTCAGTCACATCATCAATCCTTTTGATAAACATCGCAGTAAGTCCCTCGTTTGGAAGTTCCTCCTTTTGATTCATTGCCCAAAAACCATTGGTCAAATAATCGTGTTCTAAAGAAGAATGACTTTGAATTTGTCCGTAACCGCAATGATGATTCGTTAATAAAAGGCCTTGATCTGAAATTAACTCCGCAGTACAACCGCCACCGAATAAAACCACAGCGTCTTTCATGCTTGATTTATTGACGTCATAAATATCGCTAACGGATATTTTTAACCCCATATTCTCCAAATCTGAAGCGTTATATTGTTGTAAAAGTAAAGGAATCCACATCCCTTCCTTAGCTACAGATACACTGGAAATGGAAATAATGGTTAAACATGCGAGTAGTAATTTTTTCATCATCTTTATTTATTAATAAAACCCTATAAACCGGACGAAATTACAGCATCTAAATTCAAATGCGTTTTGCTAAAAAGGCTAATGTTTTAACTATACTTTTGTTTTATGCATACGATTGAGCCATATTGGAATTGGAGGGCACTATATTCCGCAGAAGAAGATCCAAAATCACCATTTTACAAGCGTGAATATAGTGAGTTTGAATTTCAAGACGCCATTTATGATCATGTTATTCACCCGCAATGGGATAACATAGAATCCCAGACTCTTTTTATAAAACTTTTATTTGTTGATTACACTCAAAATTTTGCCATCATTGAATTTATAGGCGAATGGAATGACCTCTTGTATAATGATATAATGTACCTGAAACGAAACATTATTGATCACTTAATTGATTATGGAATTACCAAGTTTATATTAATTGGTGAAAACATCTTAAATTTTCATAGTTCGGAAGAAGATTATTACGAAGAGTGGTTTGATGATATTGAAGATGGTTGGATTGCGTTACTAAATTTCAGAACCCATGTAATCAATGATTTTAAGGATGCTGGAATAGATAGTTACTTTTTACTTGGAGGAGAATTAAATGAACAGTCTTGGCGAACATTTACCCCAGAAAACTTATATCTAAAAATTGAAAGCCTAGTGCAAAGAAGAATTGGGTAGACTAAAAGGCTTGTCCAACTTCAATATAAAACCCTTGGGTTTTTTCTCCAAAAGCGTAATCCATTCGTACTGTAAATCGTTCACTCGGTAAAGGAACAAATCGCAAACCTGCGCCTGCTGTATACCTATAATTGGCATTTACTTCTTTAAAATCATTTCCAACACCACCCAAGCCTCCAAATAATGTAAACCCAAAATGTTTAAAAAACATGCGACTCCTATACTCTGCTTGGTAAATAATCATTTGTCGATCCCGATAAACTCCTTCTCGATATCCTCTCATTCTATTCCCTCCTCCTAAAAGGGGCATCAAATTAAAAGGAACATTTCCGGAATGGAATTCGGAATACACTTGCAAGGCCAATACATCTTCCTTTTTTGATAACGGCAAATATTTACGCACATCCAATGTAAATATATGATCCAAAAAAGTTGCTCCAATTCCCTTATCAGCCAGTTTAAAACCCAATTCTGCGTACCAACCACGGGTGGGTGAAAACAAATAATTTTTAGTATTATAAATCAAACCAATTCCCACCGCAGAAATTATACTTCCTTGAGCACCTGGAACACCGGAGTCATCCAATAAACCATTAGGTAAAATAGAATCGATAGTTGTATTTTGGTAGGTATAGGTCGCTCCCACATGGACAGGTAAATTTCCTAATTTTCGGTATACTTCGGTTTCAAAAACAGGGTATTTAGCTCCATACCATTCCAGTGTTTCTCCCGTGTGATTATTCCCAATTCCGGCAAAAAAGTAAGGGTAAATGAAATAACCGAAATTACCTCTAGCAAACCAATTTTTATTAAACTTTAAATCATAACTCGCGGAAATCATCCACTGTTTATTCAAGGTATAAATTGCAGACGGAGTTATTTTAGAAAATGGCAATACGGTATCCGACTTATTAAAACTAAAGGAATACACTCCAACTAAACCCATCGCCAGTCGTGTTTCAGGGGTATAATATACAACAGGTAACACTTTAAAGGTGTTTGTTTTTTTTGTGCGGCTAAGTTCTTTATCAAACTTTTTCTGCAGTTTTTCTGCTTCTTTTTGGGTTAATGTATCCGTTTTAACCTGCGCTAGTAAATTTCCAATACCGGAAATCAACACAAAACATACAAGCAAAAAATAGCGCATCCTTAGTTAATCAAATGAGCGTCAAACATACATTACCCAAAAATGATTACCAATGGAAAATGGAATTGAATTGACCTATGGAACACGAATTGCTCTCAACATTTCACGCTTTCCAGGAGGACCCGGAATACGTTCTACGGTAAATCCTGCAGCTTGCATATTTCTACGTACTTGTCCTTTCGCAGAATAGGTTACCAAGATTCCATTAGGGTTTAATACGGAATACAATTTTTCAAAAATGGGAATCTCCCATAATTCAGGTTGTTTTTCAGGACCAAAAGCATCAAAGAAAATCACATCAAACTTTTGATTTGTGTCAAAATCTTGAAGCGAAGTTTCGTGCTTGGTAAAGTCAAAACAGGAATCGATTTTCACCTTTTTATCCCACTCAATTTCATGAAATTTACTAAACACTTCTTGCTCTTTTGGGGAAGAATAATAATTCAAATTTTCCCAAATATTTTGTGGTAAAGGATAGGTTTCAATCGTAGTTAAATCAATTTTCACCTGATTTTTATGGGCAAAAATATGCGCCAATAAAACATTTAGTCCGGTACCAAAACCAACTTCTAATACATGAATTGGATTTAGGCTTTTAGCCACCTCTAGCCCAGACTTAACATACACATGAACACTTTCTTGATATGCCCCGTGAATAGAATGATAATGTTCATTTAGCTCCGAATTATAGAGGGTTTTAGACTTATCAGAAGTTTGAATAAATTCTAATTTCATTTTTCTAGTAATTCATTTAAATAATCCTGGGAAGCCTTTTGAAGCTCTGGATAAAAACTTTCAAATATTTGGCGTAATTCATCTTCGTGTTTTCTCAAAACAGTCACACCATTTTCCATTTTTGAATCAAACGAAGCTCTACTAGATAAACCATTAAAAACGTGTTGTAATCCCCCTTTATTTCCATACTCGAAAAATATATCACGCTCAATCATAAAGAAATAAAAACGGGAAGCTCTTTTAGGAAAAACATGAAGGTTCCTTTCCATCATTCCATACACCGTATGCGTATACTCACGCAAAGGAACCTCTGAAAATTTAGAGAAATTTGAGGCTAAAAAGTAATCGAAATATATATCAGAAACGACTGGGGCATACTTAGCAAAGTGCGGAGTAATTATTTGATTGAGTTCTTTTACATGAAGGTGACTGTCCGTAAATTGATCAATAAACCGATGCAGCAATACTCCTTTTTGAAAGGTTGGGGGTAAACTAGCTAATTCACTTCCTCGAACAAAATCTCCTAGGAAATTCCCGATGGCAATCGATTCATTTTCTCCAGAAAGATGAAAGTGAGCTAGAAAATTCATTGGCGTTTATTCATTTACTATTCATTACCCGTTCTTTAAGATAATCAATGACATCCAAACCGTAACCTACAAGTGTATCGTCACGCATTAATGCTGGTCGAACAAAAATATCAAACGATAAGCGATCTCCTGCTTCATCTGCATTAATAATTTCAACATCTAAATTGTTTTCCGTAATAAACCCTTCTACAAGGTGGCAGTCGTGACAACCTTCTCCGATATATAAAGCGTATTTCATTTAGTTATTTTAAGTCATCCATTTCATGAATAATTATACTTCTCCTGTCAAAATCTAAAACTCTTTTCTCTCTAAGTTCATTCAAAACTATGGTCACTGTTTGCCGAGATGTAGCGGTTAAATTGGCCATATCTTGATGCGTAAATTTGTGCTTAACTGCGTATTCATACCCTACTTTTCTACCTTTTTCAAGCACCAATGTTTTTATGAAATCCACAATTCTATCGTGCGCATCCTTAAAAATCAACGATTCAAACCTGCGTTCCATTCGCTGCAAACGCAATCCGATGAGATGTGTGAATTTTAAATTCAATCGTGGCATAGATTCAAGCATTGTCAACATTTCTTCCTTATGAATAGCACATATTTTCACATTATTGTCCAATACTTGAGCAAAATCAACTCGTTTTTCTTGACCTGCCACCGCCAATTCACCAAAAATTTCTCCTGGTTCCAGAATAGCTTTAATTATTTCTTTACCCTCTTCCGAATAACTCCCAATTTTTACTCGACCTTGTTTTAATAAGAAAATTACCTTAGACGGTTCTTCAGGGAAATAAATAAACTTCCCCTTATCTAAAGTTTTCATCGTGGAAATTTTATCCACTCTTTCAAGATCTTCGGGACCTAAATCTCTAAAAACATTAATTTGTTCTAGGTACCATAATTTTGATTCGGACGCTGCCATAGTTGGGGTTTTGGCTTATTTGTATAACAATCAAACAAGTAACATATATCTGTAAAAAGCCTAAAGTAACCTAAAAACAAACGCAAGAAAACTATTTATGATATTACATCACGAATTAAGAATACTATTAAATTATAGATTGTCGGATGCATGACTAATGTCTACTTATTATACATTTGCAGCCCTATCCGGGTGGCGGTCCCGATAGCTATCGGGATGGTAGACGTGCACGATGGAGAGGTGCGTTTTGAAATTTTTAGTGAAATACCCGGGTGGCGGAATTGGTAGACGTGCACGCTTGAGGGGCGTGTGTTTTAGGACGTGTGGGTTCGACTCCCATCCCGGGTACT
>JBFFMY010000032.1:0-31234 GCA_041563475.1 Salibacteraceae bacterium | reverse complement strand
ATACACGCAATTTTTCTTGAATAAATATTTGCTGAATCCGGGTGCAACGGGAACAGAGGATTATTGGGAAGGACAACTTACAAATAGATTGCAGTGGGTAGGAATTACCGAAGCACCAAGAACACATGTTTTAAGTGCGAACGGTCCTCTACACAATGATAAAATGGGATTGGGAGGGAAAATATTTTCCGATGTAACGGGTCCAACTCGAAGAACAGGTTTTTCATTTAGTTACGGATACAAAATTAGGGTTTCTGAAACGATGAAGTTGGGAATGGGATTAAGTTTTGGTGGACTCCAATACATGACCGATGCCTCTCAAATTACAATAGAAAACCCAGGCGATGTGGCTTTAAGCGCAGGTACTCAATCTGTTTTTGTTCCAGATGCTGGTTTTGGACTTCATTTGTATTCAGAAGAGTTTTATTTTGGGGTTTCGATGCCCCAAATAATAGGAAATAAACTACAGTTTTTCGAAAATTATAGTGCCACAGAAGCTGCTCTAGCACGCCACTTATTTGCTTATGCAGGGTATAAATTTGAGGTAGTAGATGATATTGTAGTGGAGCCAGCGGTAATGGCTAAATGGGTGCAGCCTTCGCCCGTTTCAATTGATGTCAATCTACGTGTAATTTACCGCGATATGGCGTGGGTAGGATTTTCCTACAGAATGAATGATGCCATTGCTGTAATGGCTGGGTTTACCGTTAACGAAAGTTTTGTTTTGGCCTACTCTTATGATATTCCAACCTCTGATATTAAAACAGTTGCATCTGGTTCACATGAAATAAGTGTAGCCTTTAGATTCAGAAAAGTTGCAGGCAAAAGCAGCACGGATTAGTTCCCCCTTCTTAAACCTTTTTTTTGAGGGTGACTTTACGTACAAAAACTCACATAATATAAACCATATATTTGCATCCAATAATCTAAAACATTGATCAATTTAGAGAAAATTAATTCGGCTACAAGTTTATTAAAGGGTGTAGCGCATCCTATTAGACTTTCCATTATGGAAGTTTTATCTTCAGAACCAAGAATGTGTGTCACTGATATACATGAAAAAATTGGCGTAGATCAAGCAGTAGCTTCGCAACATTTGCGGATATTAAAAGACAAAGGAATTCTGGAGTCTGATAAGGACGGAAAGAAAAGTTATTACTACATAAAAAATGAGAAGTTCAAACAACTTCTAGCTTATATAGATGAATGTAACGACTGCAGTTAATACCATTTTTAAAACCTCTTGGGGGTGGGGTAGATGGATACGCTTAGGTATTGGAACGGCTTTTTTATTCGATGCTTATGCCAAACAATCAGAAATGGTTGCTTTTTTTGGTGTTTTTCTGGTATTCCAAGCGGCTTTTAATACAGGATGTGGATTAGGGTCGGTTAGTTGTTCGACCCAACCTAATGAAGCAAAAACCTCTTTCGATATTTCGCACAATTTCATTCAACTGAATAAAAAATAAACCGATTAAAATTTAAAAATGAAAAATGTAATTATTTCAATTGTAGCCATAGTTAGTTTTGCCGCTCTTTCATGCGGTCAGGCAGAAAACACCAATGCAGTCAATGCAAAAAACCCTCAGGAGCAGAAATCCAGTACGTTCAAAAATGTAAGCGTTTCCGATTTGAATTGGGCGATGTCTACCAGTGATGAATTTACCATTTTGGATGTTAGAACTCCAGGTGAATTATCGCAAGGATATGTTGAAAAGGCGGTGAATATGGATGTAAATAATTCCAACTTCCGGTCTGAAGCAGCTAGTTTAGATAAAGACAAAACCGTATATGTATATTGTCGTTCGGGTATTAGAAGCCAAAATGCAAGTAAAATCTTAATTGAATTAGGATTCTCAGATGTACGAAATGTAGAAGGTGGTTTTACTGCGTGGTTACAAAAAGGATATAAAATCGTGAAATAAGTGAAAAAGTATGTCACATTAGCGAATATATTAATAGTAGTCGGTGTTATAGCCGGCTATTTTTATTGGCACTTATTTGGGTGTACTAAAGGATGCGCTATCACAAGTAAATGGTATGGAAGCATGTTTTTTGGCGGCCTTCTTGGTAATCTAATAGGAAGTATAATTTCAGATTTAAAATTGAAGTATGAAAAATAAGAACAAAATATTTTTAGGCATTTTTTTGAGTCTATTTCTAGGGGTTATTAGCTGCAATTCTACTCAAGAAAACACGAATGAATCAACCGTAAATCAAGAAGAGATTATTTCCGATGACAAGGATTACATGGCATTAGGCAAAGAAATTGCGAAGGCATCATTTGAAGTTTTAAGCGGTAATTTAAAACAACAAATGTTTGAAGGAGGAACTATCCAAGCATTGGGTTTTTGTAATACCAATGCCATTCCTTTATCCGATTCTTTGAGTGCCGTTTATGAGGTAAATATTCAACGTGTTGCACTGGATTATCGAAACCCGGTAAACGAGGCTAAAAACCACGATAAAGACGTATTTTATAATTACTCTTCCGATATAGAACATGGAAAAACAGTAACGCCTCAACTCTATAAAAATGCGGAGGGAAAAACGGTTTTTTATGCGCCAATTATTTTACAAGGGCAATGTGTTGTATGCCATGGAGAGCCATATAATCAAGTAGATTCTAGTACTTTCGCTTCCATAAAACAACTGTACCCGAATGATTTGGCCACAGGTTTTTCAGAAGGAGACCTACGTGGTTTATGGAAAATAACTTTTAATAACTAAGACTATGGCAAGTTTCGGTTCGATAATTAACAGCTCTTCACCGGTAATCATTGATTTTCATGCGGAGTGGTGTGGTCCATGTAAAATGGTTTCTCCAATTTTAAAATCTTTAAAAGAGGAAATGGGGGAAAGCATCAAATTAATTAAAATTGATGTGGACAAAAACCAAGAAATTGCGGCTAAATACCAAATTCGTGGGGTACCTACGTTAATGATTTTTAAAGAGGGAAAGTTGCTTTGGCGACAATCGGGAGTGGTACCCATTGAGAATTTACGCGCGGAAGTAAATAAATACCTTTAGATAAATTAAAATCCTTCTCCGCGAACTTCATTGCTATATTGAACGGTGTAAGGAATTGGCTTAAGGGTAAACCCTTTACCGGAAAGCTGATCTAAAACTTCAGGCAAGGCTTTTTTAAGATTTTTCTCCGCTTTTATGCTGTCGTGGAACACAATAACCGACCCTGGATGCGTATTCGTTACCACACCTTTTATAATGGTTTTGGGATTGAGCTTTCGATCATAATCGCCACTTAAAACACTCCACATAATAATTTTAAACCGTTTTGAGAGTTGATTGTGTTGACTTCTTGTAATGCGTCCATGTGGTGGTCGAAACAAAGGCGTAGAGAATTCCTCTTCGCATTTTAAGGTGTTTTTATAGTATTTATAGGCAGATGTGGACCAGCCTTTGAGGTGGTTATAGGTATGATTTCCAATGTGATGACCAGCGTCTTTAATTTTTTTTACAATTTCAGGATATTTAGCCGCATTTTCTCCCACTAAAAAGAACGTGGCCTTTGCGTTATATTTTTCTAGTAATTCTAATACCCAGGGAGTTATTTCAGGATGGGGGCCATCATCAAAGGTTAAGAAAATGTCATTGTTTTTAGGCTCAATCTCCCAAATAAGGTTTTGGCTTACTGGTTTTAGTAAACGCGGAACGCGAAATAGAATTGACGAATTCATGGTTACAAATGTAAACGTAAATTAATGGAATTATTAGGTCGGTAAAAAACAACAAAAACCTTTGACCAATTCAAAATTATTTTACTTTTGCCGTCCGTAAAGGAAATGTCCCATGGTGTAACTGGCAACACGTCTGTTTTTGGTACAGAAGAGTCTAGGTTCGAGCCCTAGTGGGACAACATCTTAAATTTCAAAAGCCTCTAGCAATTAACTTGTTAGAGGCTTTTTTGTTTTTATTGAGTATTTGAATTAAGCACGGCAGGTTGTTGAATTAGCTGTGTATTACCCCAAAACTAAATCCGAAGTAGTAAAAGGTGATTAAATGCATATCAAAAATAAAGGTAAACAAAAAGTGAACTATTAAAGTCTAATAATCGTATATGAAAATGAACTGTATACTTTCGCTTGGAAAATGATATTAATCTAAAAGACTTTCGCCATTTAAATTTGTAGTCAACATTTCTGTCATAATATCAAAAAAGGGCATCATGGCGTGTAATGTTTTTGCAGCCACTTTCGGAAAATCAGGGCTTAAAACTTCTTCATCTGTAAACTCTTTTGTGATTAAAAATTGTTTGAACCGTAGCAAATCCAAATCAGGATGTTCTTTATCAAATCCTTTTGGAGAAGTTTTCAATTGCTCTCCTTTCAACTCACCAAAATTAGCCTTGAACGCTTTGGAGTCAATTACGTTTCTAAAATAGTGTGCGTCTTGCGCCAAGTGTTTTCTAATTAACAATAAATCGTCTTTTTCGGGACCCCAAAAACCACCTCCAATAAAATTACTTCCCGGTTGAATATGTATGTAATAGGAACCTCTTCGTGCAGCAGTAGCGCGTGAAAAAACCATTCCGAAATGTTCTTTATAGGGCTTTTTATCTTTTGAGAACCTCACATCTCTGTATATACGTTTTACAGCTTTTTTACCAGCTGGAGTTTCAATTTGATCAAAGCTATTCATTTGGTTTAGTACTTCATCAGCAAACTCAATCATGTTTGCTTGCGCCATTTCGTATTGATCTTTGTTATCTGCAAACCAATCTCGACTGTTGTTTTTTGCAATGTTTTGAAGAAATGAAAAAGTGTTTTTTGAAATGGACATAAAACGAATTTTTGGTGTATCGAATCCTGCAAATTTAACCAAAATGGAATGGGTTTTTAATGCGCGAAAATTGCGGTATAAATGTGAATATTTTTTCTTTAAGAATGTAATCTTTGCGCGGTCATCTTCTATTTTTGTTGAAAATCAAAACAAATGCGTTATTTCCTATTGCTTCTTTTTATTGCCGTTAATTTCATGTCTTTAGGGCAAGATACCCAACACTATATAACCTATCACGATACGGGTCATGTGCAAAAGCGGAGTGAAGGAGATATGCTTGATGGGAAAGAAACAGGATTATGGAAATATTGGTATCCTAGTGGCAAATTAATGGAAGAAACCGAGTATAGAAAAGGGTTTATTGATGGAATGCAAATAGTATACTTTGAAAATGGCAAGAAAGAATTAGAGAATTACTACAAACGTGGTTTTCAAGATAGTTTGTATACCACCTGGTTTGAGAATGGCCAAATGAAAGAACAAGGCTATTTTAAAAGAGATGCGTGCGACAGCAATTGGTTTTTTTGGAATGCGGATGGGTCAAAATGGAAAACAGAACGTTGTGAAGATGGGGTGCGTTTGATTATTGATTTTTGGGATAAAGATGGAAAGCAAATCGTGAGTAAGGGGTCCGGTACACTCAGGTATTATTTTGATAATAAACAATTAAAGGAAGAGTCAACAATTAAGAATGGGCTGCGAAACGGGAGCTCCATTCGCTATTTTGAAAATGGGCAAAAGCATCATGAAGGCACATTTTTAAATGGTAAATGGGATGGTCCTTGGAAATATTGGTATGCATCTGGAACGGTTTGGAAAGAAATGAATTTCACCAACGGTCTCATTAATGGCAATTACATCCTATACTTTGAAAACGAGCAAATAAGTCATAAAGGAGTGTATAAGAACAATAACCGTGACGGAAAATGGGAAGCGTTTTTTGACAATGGAGATAAAGATTGGGCCGGAGAATATGTAGATGGAAAAGAAAATGGGCATTGGATGGTGTATTTCCGAAACGGAAAAATGGAATCGGAAGGGACATATAAAAATGGGGAGAAAAATGGCGTATGGACCTATTATTTCGAAAGTGGAAAGAAATTCAGATCCGGGAATTATGTAAATAATTTAGAAGAGGGTGAATGGACAAGCTGGTGGGAAAATGGCCAAGTTTTTACCCAAGGATCTTATACCAACGGACTTGAGGAAGGTCCATGGGTTTCTTATTTTGAATCGGGTAAAACAAAAGACAAAGGCGCTTTTATTCACGGTAAAATGAACGGATTATGGGAGGGCTGGTCGGCTACTGGAACTCCTAAATACTCGGGCAGTTGGGAAGCTGGGATTAGAACGGGTATGTGGTCATTGTACTATGACAATGGAAAGCTTCGTGAAAAAGGGGTGTACAAAGCGGCTCTCCGAAATGGTAAATGGCAATTTTATACGCAATACGAAATTTTGGAATCCGAAGGAAGTTATGTGAATGGGGTGAAAGAGGGTAAGTGGGTTTTTAACTATCAGCAAGGCCAAATAAAGCGAATGCAATACTTTAAAAATGATCGACCAAACGGAGCTTGTAAAGTGTACAACGAAAAAGGGTTTGTGGTGAATGAGTGTAACTTTAAAGATGGTCGCTTAGATGGTAAATACAAAATTTACGATGAACAAGGAAACTTGAAACAAACCCAAACGTTTAAAAACGGGGCGAGAATAGAAAATTAAAGCATAAGCAATCTGCCAAAATAAAAAGAGCGACCTATAGGTCGCTCTTTTTATTTTAATTAGTTTTTAATTTCTAATACGTTGCTTGTAAGCTCACGGTAGTTTTTTCGATTTCGGTATATGTCCATACCTAAATAAATGGCATTTCTAAAGCTCGTTGGATCAGCCTCATTTTTACCTGCAATATCAAATGCAGTTCCGTGGTCTGGAGAGGTTCTAACAATTGGTAAACCCGCTGTAAAATTAACCCCTTCATTGTTGGAAATGGTTTTGAATGGAATCAAGCCTTGGTCGTGATACATCGCCAAAACCCCATCAAATTTTTTGTATTGACCTGAACCAAAAAAGCCGTCACTAGCAAATGGACCAATAACGATGCCTCCGTTAGCATTAAATTGGTCAATTGCAGGAATAATAATTTCATTTTCTTCCTTACCAATTACACCATTATCACCTGCATGTGGGTTTAACCCTAAAACCGCAATTCTCGGTTGATGAATGTTAAAATCCTGAATTAAGCTTTTTTGGAAAACTTCTAAAGTGGTCACAATTTTGTTTTTTGTCAAAACACTCGAAACATCTTTTAAAGGCACATGCCCCGTTACAACCCCAACACGTAATGAATTGTGAACCATTAACATTAAGGGGTGATCTTCATTAGCATAATGGGCTAAATATTCTGTATGACCTTTGATATCTTCACTATCCCAAGGAATATTTTGCTTGTGAATAGGTGCAGTAACTAAAATATCTGCATGATTAGAAGCTAAAGCATCCGTGGCTGTTGTTAAGGATTTGTAGGCCAACGCTCCAGCTTCATTCGTAATAGTTCCAAAATTTATTTCTTGATCGTCTTCGCTAATGGAAATTAAATTAACCTTTTTGGGATTGCTTTTTTCGTGACTTGTAATGGTATTAAAACTAAAGTCTTGTGTGCCAATTTCTTTTCGGTAAGCGGAAGCAGTTTTAGAATTACAATACACTATTGGCGTACATAATTCAAACATGCGATTATCTACAAATGATTTTATAACGACTTCTAAACCCACACCGTTTATATCCCCACAGGAAATGGCAACTTTTATTTTATTACTGGAATTTTTCATGCTCTTAAATATAATTTTAAGGTAATTAGACGAAAAGTTATTCTAATTACACCACAAAAATACGTTTTGACAGTATTTAAAAACTTTTTTCCGCAACCTTATTAAGCATTTTTACGTCAAGGTAGTGATAATGAATTTTTAACATTTCCGTTACTAAAGTTAAATTACTTTTGTTAGCCGCACTTTTTTGTGGGATTAGAGAGAAAATAGTACATGTTTAGATCCATAATTTTAATTCTTGTTGCCTTTATCGCATTACCCATGGGAGTTATGGCGACTCACAATAGGGCGGGTGAAATAACCTATCGCCATATTTCTGGATTTACATATGAGATTACCGTTACAACATATACCAATGAGTTATCTGTTGCGGCTGATCGATGTGAATTAACTGTAGAATTTGGAGATGGACAAAACCAAGTTGTTTCCCGTATTAACGGATCTGTTTGCTCTAGCGGAGAAAATTCTTGTAACCATTGTGGTGTTGTTTTAGGTGGTAACGTGAAAGTCAATATTTATAGAACTACGCATACATACCCTAATACAGGAAAGTATATTATTTCTATGCTGGACCCGAATAGAAATCAAGGAGTAATAAATATTCCAAATTCCGTACAAGTGCCGTTTTATTTGTATTCTGAGTTAAATATTTTTCCGGATGGAGTTCCAAATTCCTCACCTATTCTAAACAATCCTCCCATTGATGATGCCTGTTTGAGAATAATTTATGAGCATAATCCTGGAGCAGTAGATGGCGACATAGGAACAAATGGAAAAAGTGATAGTCTATCCTATAGATTAGTTCCTTGTAGAGGGGCAAATGGGTCTGAAATTCCAGGGTATTGGTTTCCAGCAGGTATTTCAATCGATTCCGTTACTGGAACCCTTACATGGGATAGCCCACAACAAATTGGGGAATACAACTTTGCTATTTTAATTGAAGAATGGAGAAGAATTGGAAAATCTGTCACTAAAATTGGAAGTATTTTGCGAGACCTTCAAGTTACCGTTGCTCCATGTAATCAAAATAACCCACCCGTTATTGGATTCATTCCGGATGTGTGTGTAACCGCTTCTAAATTTATTGCCCAAGAAGTAACGGCCATAGATAACGATAAATTACCCCCGCAGTTTGTAACACCTCAAACCGTTACATTATCCGCAACCGGTGATCCGTTTTACGTTATTGGTAATAAGGCAAGCTTCCCCAAAAAATCTGCACAAACAACCGTGTCACAAAATTTTACATGGTCAACGCAATGCGGGCACATCCGAAGCTATCCTTACTTTGTGGTTTTTAGAGCCGAAGACAATCACCCAGACGTACGCTTAACCGACTATCAAGACTGGAGAATTCGAGTGGTAGGTCCACCACCAACCGATATAAATACGGAGGCTATTGGCGCGGGGATAAATGTAACTTGGGGATATAATCAATGTTCAAATGCAGTTGGATATAGAATATACCGAAAAATGGACTCTATTGGATACGTTGCTCCCAACTGTGTTACTGGAATTCCATCCTCTACCGGGTATCAATTCATTGGTAGTACAACGGGCCCTGCATCTACCTCGTTTTTTGACAATGATAACGGGCTCGGTTTAATTAGCGGACAACGGTACTGCTATATGGTGTATGCCGTTTTTGAAGATGGAGCAGAAAGCTATCCATCGTTTGAATCATGTGCAACCTTGCTTAAGGAGGTGCCAATTATAACCCGCGTTAGTGTAAATACTACCGATGTAAGTATTGGAAGTGATACGGTTAAATGGGCCAAGCCAACCGAATTAGACACGCAGAAACACCCTGGGCCTTATCAGTATAAAATTCTAAGAAAGGACCCTACTTCCGATTATGTGGAGGTGGGAGCATCTATTGTTTCTAATGACTTGAATTTACTAGATACTATTTTTGTGGACCAAAACCTAAACACCAAAGAAATCCAGTATACCTATAGAATTGAAATCTATGGCGATGATACGCTTATTGGCCCCTCTAGACCGGCAACTTCTCCTTGGTTACGTGCGAAACCTTTAGATAACCGGTTAGAATTAAGTTTAAATATTGATGTGCCATGGTTTAATCAAACCATGTATGTATATCGCCAAAAACCAGATAATAGTTTTGCGTTTCTAGATTCGTCTAATACGATGATTTATACAGATAGCAATCTGGTAAATGGAGAAGAATATTGCTATTTTATAACTACTAAGGGAGGATATTCAGACCCCGCTTTGGAGTTTCCGTTGTTAAATAATTCGCAAATTCTGTGTGCTATTCCAATTGATAAACAAGCGCCTTGCCCTCCCCAAAATTTTATAGTGGATAGTGACTGTGAAATGTTTTATAATCATCTAACTTGGTTAAATCCGAACGTAACCTGTGATACTACAGATGATGTTTTGAGCTACAATATTTATTACCGACCATTTTTGGAAGGAGAAATGACCGTAATTCAAAAAGTGGACGGGCCAGAAAACACGTCATTTGATTTTGATAACTTAGAATCTGTAGCGGGTTGTTACGCTATTACAGCTATTGACTCTTTCGATAATGAAAGTCCAATGAGTAATATTGTATGTGTAGATAATTGCCCTAAGTATGAATTACCAAATGTGTTTACTCCAGGTGGTGATGGAAATAATGACTTCTTTATTCCCCATTACGGATGGCGTTATGTACAAGAAGTAGATATGCGAATTTTGAACCGATGGGGAGAAGAGTTATACCAAACAACTAATCCAGAAATAGGATGGGACGGAACGAATAAAGAAGGGGGCATAATGCCAAATGGAACGTACTATTATGTGTGTGTGGTTTACGAAATAAGATTGGAAGGAATAGTAGAGCGAAATATCAAAGGAACTGTAACTTTGCTTCGCGAAAAACCGGGGCAACCCAATAACTAAAAAAGCATGTTTACAGGTATTATTGAAGAATTGGGTACAGTAACTAATCTTCGAAAAGAACAGGAAAATCTTCATATTTCCATCCAATCATCCATAACTAAAGAGCTTAAAATTGACCAAAGTGTTGCCCATAACGGGGTATGTTTAACCGTGGTGAATATTGACAAAGATGTATACACCGTGACTGCTATTAAAGAAACACTTGATCGGTCAAATATTGGTTTGTTTCAGGTTGGAGAAGAGGTGAATTTAGAACGTAGCATGGTGATGCAAGGGCGTATTGACGGACATATTGTTCAAGGCCATGTTGATCAAACCGCAACTGTTGTGCGTATTACCGATGAAAATGGAAGTACAGAGTATGGCTTTGATTACGACCCTCAAGAGGGGAATTTAACCGTACCTAAAGGTTCCATAACCGTAAATGGTGTGAGCTTAACTGTAGTTGACTCAAAACCGGGTCATTTTAGTGTAGCCATTATCCCGTACACCATTGAACACACTAATTTTCATAATTTCAAGATAGGCACGAAAGTCAATTTGGAGTTTGACATTATTGGGAAATATGTCGCCACCTATATGGCGAATATTAATTCGTAAGAATGGGTATTATATCCCCATTTTGATAGTAGTATATTTGCCACAAATTTCAATCAATTCATTGGAGTAAATGAAAAAACTATTTAGTCTTCTGGCGCTAATAAAAGAGTATAAATTTCCTGCTGGATTAAATATTCTATTCAATTTACTTTCGGTGGTATTTGGGTTGTTTTCTTTAGGAATGCTCGTTCCATTTTTGAATCTTATTTTTTTAAAAACGGATGCTGATTTTGCCCTTTATTTAGCGGATAAACCAGAGGCTCTTACATTGAGTTCTGATTCCGTTACCCATTATTTCAACTACTATATGGCCGAGCTTATTGTAAGTAATCCAGATGGTGGAAGAATGGATGCTTTAGTGCTTATTTGTATTCTTATATTGGTATTTATTTTTCTAAAAAACTTAACGCGTTATCTATCGTATTTTTATTTGGCTACGGTGCGAACTGGGGTGATGCGTGACCTTAGAAATAAGGTGTATAACAAAGTTGTTGGTTTGCCCATTGCCTATTTTAATGAAGAGAAAAAGGGCGATATTATGTCACGAATGACGAATGATGTTCAGGAGGTTGAATGGACTATCATGACCTCCTTAGAAATGCTATTTCGTGATCCTTTTTCCATTATTGTATACCTCGCAACACTCGTGTGGATTAGTCCGGAGTTAACCTTATTTGTAATTTTAATTTTACCTCTTTCTGGGTATATAGTAGGAAGTATTGGAAAATCGTTAAAGAAAACTTCAGAAGACGGGCAAGCGCAAATGGGGGGTTTAGTGGCCATGATGGAGGAAACCATTACAGGGTTACGGATTATTAAAGCCTTTACTGCCGAAAAGTTAACCATCTCTAAATTTGGCGAGAAGAATAATGAATACACACGGTTAATGACCAAAATGTATCGCAAACGTGATTTGGCCTCTCCAGTTAGTGAGTTTCTTGGGATTCTCATAATGGTTTTCGTGATTTGGTACGGAGGTCGCTTAATTTTAATGGATGAAAGCTCATCGTTAGAAGCCTCTGCTTTCATTGCGTATATTGTTATTTTTACGCAGGTAATACCTCCCGTTAAATCATTTACGGTAGCCATTTACAATGTTCAAAAGGGACGTGCTTCTTTAGATCGAATTGACAAAATTTTACTGGCTGAAGAGATTATTACCGACCCGATTAAACCGATTCATAAAACCGATTTCATTTCCAATATCCAATACCATGATATTCGATTCAGTTACCAAAAAGATGAGGTCTTAAAAGGGGTTTCTTTAGAAATTCATAAAGGACAAACCGTTGCTTTGGTGGGTCCTTCTGGAAGTGGCAAATCAACTTTAGCCGATTTATTACCGCGTTTTTACGATGTAAATGATGGTAGTATAACTATTGATGGAGTGGCAACAACGGATATGCGGGTGACACAACTGCGTGAGTTAATCGGGATTGTAACGCAACAAAGTATCTTGTTTAACGACACCATCAAGGGCAACATTTTATTTGGGAACCCATCTGCAACACAGCAAGAAATTGAAGAAGCGGCCAAAGTAGCTAATGCGCATGATTTTATTTTAAGACTGCCAGGCGGGTACGATTATAATATTGGAGATGGGGGCGCCAAATTAAGTGGGGGTCAAAAGCAAAGATTAAGCATTGCACGCGCCATTCTTAACAACCCTCCAATTTTGATATTGGATGAAGCTACCTCTTCTTTAGACACGGAAAGCGAGCAATTGGTACAGCAGGCGCTTGATGAGTTAATGAAATCACGTACGTCAATTGTTATTGCACACCGATTATCTACCATTGTGAATGCCAGTAAAATTTACGTTATTGAGCACGGAAAAATTATAGAGGAAGGAACGCACGAACAACTTCTTTTAGCGAACAACGTCTATAAAAAACTATATGAATTACAATCATTTGATTAATCTAAATTTATGAAACACATATTTACTTTTCTTACTTTTTTGGTAGCAACTTTAATTGCTCAAGCTCAAATCACCATCCAATCCAGCGATATTGGCAGTATTGGAGATCAACTTTCATACATTTCCGACTCTAGTGTAACATCCATAACCGTGGCGACTCCTACCGGTGCTTTTCAAACGTTTGATTTCACTTCACTCGGGGTTACAAATATTGGCGACATTCAGTTTCTGGACCCCGCGACTACGCCTTCGGCATCCTATTTTCCGAATAGTAACTTAGCTATTCAACCTTCAGGGAGTAGTTTAATTTACACGGTTAAGTCGGCTAGTTCTTTAAAAATTGATGGCTTATTTGGCGATATTTTAAATCAAGGTTTTGATAGTCCAATTGATTTGCAACCCAATTTAGCGCTTATTAATTTCCCTTTAAACTACCAAAACACCGCAATAGAAATTGCTTCTGTGGACACGGTTGTAGAAGATACATTTACTGGGTTTTTTGATTCGTTGAGACTTAAAAGATCGATGAAGATTATAAGTTTGGTAGATGCCTATGGTAAATTGAATTTACCCACTTTATCGGATACGGTTTTGCGTAAATATGACATTGAAATTACGATTGATTCACTTTTTGGTCAAGTTCTTGGGTTCTGGCAACCAGTTACCCAAACCGAAGCAACGGAATACTATTACCGCTACTTAGCCAAGAATATGGATTATTATTTGTTGGAAGCCAAAACAGATTCTTCAGGAAACGTTATAAGTGCTCAGTACCAAAGCGGCACAGCTCTCATTGCGGGGATTGTTAATTACTCAAATATATCATGTAACGGGTTAACCGATGGAAAGGCAAAAGTAGAAGCTGTTGGTGGAGTTATACCATATACCTATTTATGGGATAATCCTTCGGCCAGTACAACGAGTCAAATAAATAATCTGCCGGCAGGTGTTTATAATGTAACGGTGACAGACTTTGCGATGAACTCGGTTACGGCCCAGATTACGATTATTGAACCCGATACTATTTCCATTACCGCTACGCAAATGGGGCCAGACTATGGAAATAATGAAGGCTTTATAAACCTTGGAGTTTCTGGTGGAACCCCAGGTTATAGTTACGCATGGAGTAATGGAACAGGCTCAAAAAATGCAATTAATTTGGATTTTGGAAACTATACCGTTACGGTTACAGATTCAAGAGGCTGCATCAACACAGCGACTTTCACTATTGATAATTTAAGCTCTGTTCAACAGTTATCAAACACAAATTTGGTAAAGGTATATCCTAATCCAGCGGTAAATGAAATAACCATTTCCACACCACAAAACTGGGATTTAAAAATGTATTCTTTAACGGGTGCAAGGGTATTTTCTACTACGGGAAATGGCAAATCTGCTGTTGATATTTCTGAATTACCCACCGGTATGTACGTGTTGGAAATCAACATAAATAGTCAAATTGTAACGGGTAAGATTCAAGTAACCAAGTAAGGATAAACTCAAAATATGGAGAAGCATCTGCTGCAAGGTAGATGCTTTTTTTATGGCAATTTGTTACTTTTACAAGTAAAGCATTTGTATGAGTGAAATTGAAACCGTAAAAGAAGTCGACCAATACATCCTTAAAAAGGAGCAATGGGCCCAAGAATTGGATTTACTTCGGCAGGTGCTCATTGGTTCTGGTATGAACGAAACTTTGAAATGGGGTACTCCAGTTTATGTTGCCCATGGTAAAAACGTGGTTGGATTGGCCGCGTTTAAAAACTATGTGGGAATTTGGTTTTTTCATGGGGCGTTACTAGAAGATAAATCAAAGGTTTTGTTTAATGCTCAGGAAGAAAAGTTAGCCGCAATGCGTCAGTGGCGTTTTACAGACTTCGATGAAATTGTAAATCAAATAGAATTGATAGAAGCCTATGTAAAAGAATCAATATCAAATACCGAAAAGGGGATTTTTGTAAAACCCAAAAAGAACAAGCCACTAGTTATCCCCTTAGAATTAGAGGAAGCATTTAAAAGAACTCCAGAATTGAAAAAAAAATACTATGCGCTCAATCTGACAAAAAAGCGGGAATTCGCAAGATATATTGACTCTGCCAAACGGTCTGAGACCAGAAGGGCCAGATTAGAGAAAATGATTCCTTTAGTTTTTGAAGGCGTGGGGTTAAATGATAAGCATCGAAAATAGATCACGGTCGGTCACTTAGGTGAATCTTTTACGCACCTTACCGAGTAACCAAAATTAGGATTGAAATTCCGTATTTTAATTTTCCCATTTGAATTTAGCGATACACCAGAAATTTTTTTGTTTGCCTGGAGAGCAACCCACCAATATGCAGTTTTCCCATAATAATAACCTCCTTCGTATTTATTTATTTGACCACACGGCAAACAATTGAGCTCGCTCTTGTTATTTCCATTTCCGTTCGTAGATTCGTTCCCCGCAGTAAAAGTTTTATCACTCCAATTTTTGGTGCTTTTTAGCTTATATCCAGCATGTTTCTCTTTTCCGCCAAAACCACCCCAATAATCTATTAATAATACCCATTCATCCTCTGTTGTAACATGCCACCCTTGTGGTGCTAAACCTCTCGAATCAATAACCGCAAACCAATTGTACATTTTTCCGCACGTTCCATTTTGATTCGAATTTTTATAATTCATCCACGTTGGTTGCCCTAGTTTAGTAGCCATATTCCACTCTTTTATATTTTTAGATTCGGGAATGCTATCTCCATTTTTAAAGTAGGGTGTACGTAAGTTCTCTACCATCCAAACTATGGTGTTTTCAACCTGTTTGGTTTCATATGTATCTCCTGTTTGGTAATCAACAAATACGGATGATTTAACCAAGTTAGGATTCTCGTAAATAGGCGCTGATTGAATAGGTTCCGATTGAATAGTGATGGCCTCCTTTTTTTCTAAGGGTAAGGAGTCTGGTTGGCTTACTTCTATTGTACTGTGCCTGCGATCCCATCTTTCTGCGAAGCTCAATGAATCACTGACATCTATTTCATTTTTGTTTTTATTTTCCCTTCTATTTTTCTTTCTAATTGCTCTGCCATCTTTTCTATATGCTTTTCGTATAACTTTCGCGGTTTTTCCAGCAATTTTTTTCAAGCAACTAGTCACTAATTCAGGGACGTAATCGTGGTGACTGAGAAAAAAACTACCTTCTTTATATCCTTTTAAAATAAAACGCGATTTAATTTTAGTGGATTCTGTTACCCCGAAAGAAAGGTTTTTGGATTTATGCGTATGTCTATCAAATACAGTTGCGTTTACGGTAATATCAAGATTATTTAACCAAAAGCAGTATTTCTTTTGGGATTTTTCATCTACATGACATTCTTCATGGGTTTTTTCAGTAAATACAATTTCTCTTACAGTGACCACAAATCTGGCAGTAGAACCCCCGACCCAAATGTTTTTTTCAGCTAGTCTAGAACTAAAATTACCCCGGTATTTACTTGCTTCATCCGAATTTAGATGTGTAAAAAACTCGGAGTGCTCTGCCAAATATATGACGGTTGCAGGATTGTAAATTAGTTCCACTTCAGTCTTCTTATCTAGGTTCTTAAATCTGGCATCTGTTATTATGTCTGACCCCACTCGATGAAAGGAACAACCATTAATTAGGATGAATACAGCTAAGCTCCAAATGAAAAAAAACCGATTATTTTTTGTTACACGCATACGTCAAAAATAGAATTATAATCAAATTTTGCAAGAAGTATGCCAAGCCAAGGGGGAGTCAAAAGGGCAATAAAAAAGGGAGCTTAGCTCCCTTTACCTTATTTAACGCGTTTAATACTGCACCCAAGTGCATCTGTTATTTCTGGGCTTATTGCCACTCCAGCCATATAGTTTCGCAAAGCATTCAAAGCATATGTTTGAGTAACTTTTGAAGCATCTTTATGATTGTCATCAATTGCACCTCTATATTTTAAAGTCATGTCGTGATCAAAGAAATACACTTGAGGAGTAGCTTTCGCTCCAAAACTGTTTGCTATGGTTGAATTGTGATCCATTAAATACGGAAATGTGTATTTCATTTCGGTTGCATGGTTTTTCATTGCTTGAAATGAATCGTCACCATCACGTTTTGCTGCATTAGAATTAATCAGAACGAATCCAATGTTATTGGCTTTACAATAATTGGCTAATCCGAAATAGCGATCTTCCCACGCTTTTACAAATGGACACGTATTGGATGAGAATACCACCATAATTCCTTTGGGCTGCAGGTACTCACGTAAAACGGCATCTTTCCCATCTAAATTGGTTGTTAGTTCACCAAAAGCGGGTGAAGTTTCGCCAATCCTTAATGGCTCATTTCCGGTAGTAAAAGACATGCCTACAAAGGCCATTGCAATAAGAAGTGTAAAATATATTTTTGCTTTCATAAGAGTAATTATTTCTATGTTATAACTCGTTTTATGACAAATGGTTGCCCGTAAAATTCGATTCCGAATTTACATAAACTAGAAGTAAAATGGTAGTTTATTTTGTTTTGACTTTATAACGGGATATTTCCGTGTTTTTTCTTAGGTAAAACGGCCACTTTATTTTTTAAGCTTTCAAAGGCTATAATTAATTTTTCACGGGTGTCTTCCGGTAAAATAATATCATCAATATACCCTCTAGCGGCTGCTCTATATGGATGTGCAAAGTTTTCAGCATATTCAGCCTCTTTTTGTTTCCACATTTCTTCAGGGTTTTCTGCCGATGCAATATCATGACGGAAAATAATTTCAGCCGCCCCTTTTGCTCCCATAACGGCAATTTCTGCTCCAGGCCAAGCAAAGTTCATGTCGGCTCCAATATGCTTGGAGTTCATTACATCGTAAGCCCCCCCATATGCTTTACGTGTAATAACGGTAATTCTTGGAACTGTGGCTTCGCAAAAAGCGTATAACAATTTCGCGCCATTAGAAATAATAGCATTCCATTCTTGATCCGTACCTGGGAGGAAACCTGGCACATCTTCAAATACCAAGAGTGGAATATTGAATGCATCGCAAAAACGTACAAAACGTGCCGCTTTTTTAGAGGAGTTAATATCCAATACGCCTGCTAAAACGGCAGGTTGATTCGCAACTATACCAATTGATTTACCCGCCAAACGCGCAAAACCAACTACAATATTATCGGCAAATTCTTTATGAACTTCATAAAATGTATCATAGTCGATGACCCCTTGAATTACATCATGAATATCGTAGGGTTGATTTGGATTATCTGGAACAATAGTGTTTAGCTCAGCCCTTTTTTCGTTTCCAAACGTATAAGGAATCGAAGGGGCTTTTTCTTCACAGTTTTGTGGAATATAAGAGAGTAGATTACGCAATTTTTCAAAAGCCTCCACTTCGTTAGCCGCAGTAATTTGGCTAACTCCAGACTTTACAGAATGCGCTGATGCTCCACCCAAGTCTTCAGAGGTTACAATTTCGTGTGTTACGGTTTTGACCACATTAGGACCCGTCACAAACATATATGACGTGTTTTCAACCATCATTATAAAATCGGTTAAGGCAGGAGAATATACTGCGCCACCCGCACATGGACCCATGATTGCAGATAATTGAGGAATAACTCCACTGGCTAAAGTATTTTTATAGAAAATATCAGCATACCCACCTAACGAAACTACACCTTCTTGAATTCGCGCACCGCCTGAGTCATTTAATCCAATAATTGGCGCACCATTATTCATCGCTAAATCCATTACGCGCACAATTTTTTCAGCATGTGCCTCAGCCAATGAACCTCCTAAAACGGTAAAGTCTTGAGAAAAAACATATACTAATCGGCCGTTGACTTTTCCATATCCAGTAACAACACCATCCCCTAAAAACACTTGTTTATCTAACCCGAAAAGGGTAGACCTATGGGTAGCTAGTTGTCCTATTTCTTGAAAAGTTCCCTCATCTAATAAGAAATGGATACGTTCGCGAGCCGTTAACTTTCCTTTTTTATGTTGAGAATCAATCCTTTTTTGTCCACCGCCCAACTTTGCGGCTTCTTTGATATCGTGTAATTTCTTGAAATTGTCGTTCATCGGTTGCTTTTCTGTGAGTATATTCTCTTGAATAAAAGAGAAGGTGCTTTCAAATGTATCAATTTTCAAAGATAAAAAAGGCTACTGATTCAAAGGTTGGAATAGTTAGGAAATATCTGTGGTATGCTACTTTATTTACGTTATTTTTTTAGGGGTTTCCTTACTTTTGGTTAAAACCTAACAAGATGAATTATACAGGCGCCATTTCTTCGAAACTACCCAACGTTGGCACAACTATTTTTACGGTTATGTCGCAACTAGCCGCTGAACATGATGCCATCAACTTATCGCAAGGATTTCCAGACTTTCCTGTATCCAAGGAACTTATATCTCTTATTCATCAAAATATGAAATCGGGATATAATCAATACGCTCCGATGCAAGGATATTTGGGGTTGCGCGAGCAGTTGGTGAATAAAGCCTATGAATTGTATGGCCGCGTATATGATGCAGAAACGGAGGTGACCATTACTGCAGGAGGTACACAAGCAATTTATACCGCTATAACAGCTTTGGTAAAAGACGGGGATGAGGTTATTGTATTTAGTCCCGCGTATGACTGTTACGTGCCGGCAATTGAATTAAGTGGTGCGAGTCCTGTATTTTTTGAATTGCATGCACCTGATTTTAAGTTGGATTGGAATGAGGTGAAAAAATTGATTAATCACCGAACAAAAATGATTATAATCAATTCGCCCCAAAACCCAAGTGGAACGGTATGGAGTGAAGAAGACTTGAAAATGTTGGATAACATAACTCATGATACGGATATTTTGATTTTGAGTGATGAGGTATACCAACATATCATTTTTGATGATCAGAAGCACCAAAGTATTGCACGTTTTCCGAATTTGGCCGATAGAAGTTTTTTAGTGGGTTCGTTTGGTAAAACTTTTCATGCCACCGGTTGGAAAGTTGGGTATGCAATGGGACCTAGTAGAATGATGAAGGAATTTAATAAAGTACATCAATTTGTTACTTTCGCTGTAAATCATCCAATACAAAGGGCGTTAGCTACTTTTTTGGAAAACCCAGACAATTACATGCATATTTCTGAAATGTATCAGAAAAAAAGAGACTTGTTTGTTGAGGCGCTGCAAGGTTCTAGATTTAAAATTAAACCGGCCGCAGGAACGTACTTTCAATTACTTGATTACACCAATATAACCGAAGAAAAGGACACGGAATTTGCAAAGCGCTTAACTATAGATTACAAAATTGCTTCCATACCAGTTTCCGTGTTTTATAAGAATGAAAGTCCGGATAAAGTGCTGCGTTTTTGCTTTGCGAAAAAGGACGAAACGCTTTTGAAAGCCGCAGAAATTTTACACAAGATTTAGGGGAATTAAAAGCCAATTATGAGGGATTCAAAAGTCAGGATAAATTCCTCAAAATGAATATCTAAATACCTCATTTTTATTTATTTCATTCGCATTATTAAACCTAATTTTGCGGCCCGTGAAAAAAATAAACCAATTAATACGTAGACTTATCATTTGGCGCTCAAAGCACTTGTCGGATAAGTATTTTACTTACATTCTAAGTATCGTTGTTGGATTACTATCTGGATTGGTTGCGGTGGTTTTGAAAAATGCCGTGCATTTGGTAGAGTATCTTTTAAAAACGGGTGTTAGTCACGTGCATGATTACCTATACTTTATTTACCCGGCAGTGGGAATTATGCTCGTTATTTTAATCTCCAAATTTTTGATTCGAGATAAAGTTGGGCATGGGATTCCAATTATGCTATACGCCATTTCAAAAGGAAATGGAAATATTGGGAGGAAAGACACATTTGCCTCCATTATTGGCGCAAGTATTACAGTTGGTTTTGGAGGTTCGGTGGGTCTTGAGGGCCCAACCGTAGCTACCTCAGGAGCAATAAGCTCTAATTTAAGTCAGCTGTTGCGATTAAATTACAAAAAGAAAAAATTACTCATTGGCGCAGCTGCTTCCGGTGCTTTGGCGGCCATTTTTAATGCCCCCATTGCGGCCATTGTATTTGCCATTGAGGTGATAATGTTAGATTTAACCATTACCTCGTTAATCCCATTATTATTGGCTTCTGCAAGCGCTACCGTGATGTCAAGGCTGATACTTTCCGATGATTTTTTGTTTCATTTTCGGGTAATAGATGAGTTTCAAATATCAAATATTCTGTTTTACATTGTATTGGGTTTGTTTACTGGGGTGTTATCCGTGAACTTCACAAAGACGTATTTTTTTACGGATAAATGGCTCAAAAAAATTGAGAATGTGTATTGGCGTCCAATTATTGGAGGGGTATTAGTAGGTAGTTTGATTTTCATTTTCCCGCAGTTGTATGGGGAGGGTTTCCCAACTATTAATGCATTAATAGCGGATGATTTGGACAAAGTGCTTTCTTCTTTTACCCTTTTTGATATTTCGGATAATATGTTTTTCGGGGCTTTGCTGTTATTGGCTCTTCCAATTTTAAAAGCAATGGCCGCTTCATTAACTTTGAATAGTGGTGGAGTAGGTGGAATTTTTGCCCCAACATTGTTTATTGGCTCTTCTGGTGGGTATGTTTTCGGATACATATTAAACTACTTAGGTTTTGAAAATATTTCTCGAAGTAATTTCACCCTCGTTGGAATGGCAGGTGCAATGGCAGGTATTCTTCATGCGCCATTAACCGCTATATTTTTGATTGCAGAAATTACAGGAGGGTATTCTTTGTTTCTACCTTTAATGATTACTGCAGTTATTTCATTCTTATTCGTTAAATACTTTACATCGTTTAGTGTGTATACCCGTCAATTGGGAGAAGAAGGCGACTTAATCACCCATCATAAGGACAGAGCAGTATTAACCTTAATGCGTTTGCAAAACGAGATTGAAAAAAACTTCCTGACTATTAATGCTTACAAAAAATTGGGTGATTTAGTGCAAGTTGTATCCCAATCATCCCGAAATTTATTTCCAGTAATTGATGATAATAATACATTCTTGGGCGTAGTGAATTTAAACGATGTAAGAGAGATTATGTTCGAAAGGGATCGGTACAATGAGGTGTTTGTTCATGAGTTAATGACTCCTGCGCCAGAGTTTATTTATTTCACAGACACGATGGAACAAGTAATGCACAAATTTGATCAAAGTGGTGCATGGAATTTACCTGTGGTAACCCACGATAGCAAGTATATTGGATTTGTTTCGAAATCAAAATTATTTTCTGCCTATCGCCAATTACTGCGAGATTTTTACGAAGAAGGAGATTAAATTTTGAAGTCTATTTCACGCACTACATAACACGGAATGGGTATGCCATTAAAAGTTGCAGGGTTGAGTGGAGGTAACGATTTAAGTACATTTACTGCCGCCTCATCTAAACCGAACCCCATGGTTTTTAATACTTTTATTTTGCTAATTATTCCAAACTCATCTACATGGTAACGAACGAGAACCGCGCCAGATAAACGTTTTGATTTTAGCTCTTCCGGAATTTTTATATTGGTATAGATATAGTTTTTCTCTTCATTTGATCCGCCTCGAAAACTAGCAGGTTTAAGTTCAGGCTTATAATTGTACCCAAATTGGCGCTGTACGGTAAACATAAGTTCCTTTTTATCTACATACGACACACGTGATTTATGCATTTTCATTCCCGGGAATGGAGGGTAAAAAGCCGTTCTAACCTGATTAGATTGACGTGTAGTTCTTGATACAGGAACCCAACTATCCTCAGGTGATATGTACCAATTACTATCTATGGTAGATTCTGCCATATACCAGTCTTCCGAAAGCACTTCCTCAAAAGAACTATAATAAGTTGACTTGCCGCTTTTGTTCCCATATGCATAGTTGGCTAATTGTAAAATTTTGTTGCTTTGATATGTTATTTGAGGCCCATGCATAAAGCCAAACTGAAAATTATTTTCTGAAACCAATTCCCCATATGCATCATATGTTTTCCATGTCCCATGACGTAAGCCATCTTTAACGGGGCCTTCTGTACGTTCTTTTTGAGCGGGAGAAATTTTGCGAATGAGATAGGTTAAACCAGGGATTGAATCAAACGAAACCTGAAGTCGTAAACTATGAAACTCAGAAAAAATTTTCCAATGCCCCACAGGTTTGTTGTCCGTAAAATATCCTTCTCCAACCGGTTTTCCACCAAGGTCAAAAAGTTCAATTTTTCCATTTCGTTTACCGGAAATATATTGGGTGGTTGAATAGGTATTTCCATTCGGGTAGTACAAGCGTAACTCGCCAGAGCCATTTCTAAAGTCTTCATTTTTTCTGGGCATTCCTCCTTTAGACCTTGTTTCAATAACTTGCATTAAATCACCGTTAGCGTATTCTAAATTTTCCCAAATAATGCCATTATCATAATAGCGTTGAAAACTGCCATTTCTTTTTAAATCAGTGTATTTCTCATACTGAAAAATGGATTGATTTTCGAAGTAATAGGAATATTCAGCCAGCGGTTGGGGTTTGTCAAAATCATATTCGAAATTCAAGGAAATATTCCCGGCAGGGTAATATTGGATACACTGAACCAGGTTTCCGGTGGGGGAATAAATGATGTCAATGGCTTTCGACCGATTGGAATAATACCCTTGCCAATGGCCTATTTTTTTACCGTAATTGTATTGGAATTTTGCAATTTCACTTCCATCAGCCCCCCAAACAGTCCATTCGCCATGCTTTACACCATTCACAAACCGACCTTTAATTTTTTGGTCTCCATTAAAATAGCCTATCCATACCCCATCCATTTCTCCCTCTTTGGTGGTGCCTTTTAAGATTGTATTGTTTTTGTACACTACGGCATATTTTCCATGCGGAACACTGTCGTTTTTTATATCGCTTAGAATGGTGAGATAAGGATTAACTTTTATTTCGGTATGCTCTACCGTTTGTGAAGTCGTAGTAAGGCTACAAAGAAAGATAATATATGTGCAGATTATCCGCATTATTTTTCATTATCGGATTCCGTATTTTTAATATCTAAATGGAGTTCATCTGCAACCATTTCTTCAATTGCATCGTCTTCAAAGTTTGGTTCTGGATTAAATCGGCTTTCATCGTATTCACCTTTGCTGTTTCTAATCAACGACCAAGTCATCAGTAAACTGGTGGCTAAAATAACGTACAATAAAACGCCATTTTCAAATGCAGGAATCTCAAATTCTTTTGGTATTGCATAGAATAATAAGATGGTAATTAACCCTCTAGGGGCAATAAATACCTGTGGAAAAAAATCTTTTCCTACAATAATTCTAAGGTAAACCCACCGTATAGCAAATGTGAGCGCGAGTATAGCCGCGCTTTGTAAAAACACCATGAAACTCACTAATTGACTAAGTATGATGGTAGAACCAAAAATCACGAAGAAAAAAGTACGCACTACAAAAGCTGATTCTATGGTTACTAAGCGAAAATCAATTAAGATTTTACGCATGGAACTGTGATTGATTAGTTTTTTAAGTGGTCCGATAAAAAACACGCTGGGGTTGTTGAGGATTAATCCAAAAACAAGAATGATTAATAGGGAAGATAAGTGCATTAATTTCCCTACAGAATACAGTAAGATTAAAACAGCAATCAGTAAGAAAAGCTTCACGTTTGAATTCAATTTTTGAAAAACGAAAACCAATAAATAGCTGGCTATTAGCGATACCCCAACAGTAAGTCCCACATTTGTAGACAAAGCCACTAAGAAATTCGTTTCTTCCACCGCAGAGAATTCTTGAATCATCATATAGAAGAACATAATTCCTAAAATATCGGAAAAGGTACTATCGTAAATCATGAACTCTTTCTTCTCTTCGGTTAAGCTATTAACGGAAGGCAAGACAATTGCGCTACTTAAAATTGACATGGGAATGGCGTACATGAGGGACTTTTCAAAACCCGCATTTAAAAACAAATTCAGTACTCCAGCAATAGCGAAAGAAGTGGTGACCAATGCAAGTAAAGCCACTAAAAAGGAACGCCATAAAATGGGCCATTTTTCACGTTCTAACTTTAAGTCTAATGCGGCTTCCAGTACAATCATAATCAACCCTACAATACCTAAAATTTCGAGCAAAGGCATTAAGTCCTTATTGAGAAAGTGCATGGCATTTTCCGCCAAACTGAAAAGCACTCCCAAAAGAATGAGTAATAAAACGGAAGGAATATTCGTCTTCTTGGAAATAATATTGAAGAAAAACGATAAAATGATAATTACCGATATTCCGATAAGCAAATAATATGGTGATATCCCGTTCATGGGTGCAAGATAAATATATTGCGTTTAAACCAAAGTATAAATGCAGGTAAGACTACTGAACAAATTTATTGGTTATTTCAACACCAATTTGGGTCAAACTTTCATTAAAAAGGTATTCCAGTTGATTGTCGTAGGAGGAAGAGTTTCGAACAATCAATCCGCTAGTAACTTCAACCCCACTGCTGTCAACAACGGTATAATGGACGCGAATTTCACGCGGGTAATTATCACTTTGAATATCAACTTGGGTAATATTGGTTGAAATTTCCATTTCAAATTTATTAATAAAAACAAACTGATTGGCGTGATATTTTTTATTTAGAACGTATAAGAAATCAGGATTGGTGATTTTAATATTCGTGTATCTAGGTCGCGTTTCTTGGTTGGTCATAATCTGCCCTTCTTGCATATAGGTGCCTTTTTTTTGTTCTTCTTGTGGGTCTGATTTTTTAATTTTTTTCTTCCACTTATTTATTGTGGTGACTTCTTCTACAGGTTGTGGCACTAATTCGTAGCTGTAAGAAATAGACTCATATACAAACGCCATATCTTCGGTATACCCCGTTTGGCTTTCCGGTAAAACACTGCATGCAAGCGTATCTCTAATGGCTTGGGCAACTTTTTGACTTAACGTCATTAAAATAGTGTCGCGCAAAGTGTAAAATGAGATGTTATTTACTTCCATCATTTCGCGATCAAAAAACGAATTATACAGTTCTGGATTTGTTGGAATCACCAATACTTCAACGTTGGTTGAATCTTTAGCTAATTGTCCTTGCCTATCGTATTTATTGAAAGTGTCGTCTTGTGCCCATAGACCGGTAAAGGTGAATAGGAAAAAAGTGAAAGAAGCCAGTATTTTTTTCATATTGATTTAATCAAAAATCCATCTAATTAAGTCGTTTCCATTGGCCAATAACATCAAACCTAAAAGTAAGAGCATTCCGGCCATTTGGGCGTATTCCATAAACTTTTCACCAGGTGGTTTTCCGGAAATCATTTCGTACACCAAAAATAAAACATGTCCACCATCCAATGCAGGAATAGGAAGAATGTTCATGAACGCTAAGACCATGGATAAAAAGGCTGTTAGTCGCCAAAAAATTTGCCAATTCCAAGTACCTGGAAATAGGTTTCCGATAGCTCCAAAACCACCCACCTGACCAATGCCTTCTTTGGTAAAAACAAGTTTAAATTGACGCACATAATTCACTACGGTTTCAGAGGCCTCATTTATTCCTGCTGGAACAGATTCAAAAAAGGTGTATGATTTAATTTTTACATTAAAGAACGATTTCACATCTTTGTTTCCCACCCCGATTTTTCCATTTTCAGAAATTTCTACCGGTAGCGTTACCATTTCATCATTACGTAAAACCGTAATGTTTACCGTTTCACCTCGGTGTTTTCCAACTTGCTTTACAAAGTCTGAAAAATACGCAGCAGGTTCACCAGCAACGGTTTGAAAAGCATCGCCTTTTAGAATTCCGGCAACACCAGCGTTTGATTTAGGTAAAATAGTATCCGCAATAAATGGGACACGCTCCATAAATGGAGCCCCTTCTTTTTTACCAACGGTAAGCATTTGCGCTTTAAAATCGGAAGGTAGATTAATCGTTTGTTCGGTGCCCTGTCTAATGATTGAAATAGACTTAATGTTATCATCCAACATTAATTCTTGATAGATAGTAGAGTAGGTATAATCGTCTGGAATAGGGTTGTTGTTTAAGGCCGTAATTCTATCGCCATTTTCAAATCCAATTTCCGTTAAATAGGGAGTAACATCCACGCCATATATGGCTTCGTTCGCGGGTAAATATGCTTTTCCCCAAGTGAATAAAATCATGGAGTAAATAAAAATACCCAAAAGAACATTTACGGTAACCCCACCAATCATAACGATGAGTCGTTGCCACGCTGGCTTACTTCTAAACTCAAAATCTTGAGGTTCTTGAGCGAGTTGTTCGGTATCCATTGATTCATCAATCATACCTGAGAGTTTTACATAACCTCCAAGCGGAATCCAACCTACGCCATACTCTGTATCGCCTTTTTTAAATTTAAAAAGAGAGAACCACGGGTCAAAAAACAAGTAAAATTTTTCCACGCGAACCCCGAAAAGTTTTGCAGGTAAAAAATGACCGAATTCGTGTAATATAACTAAGATAGACAGACTTAAAATTAACTGGGCTGCCTTAATGAAAATTTCTTCCATGAATGTATTGAAAATTGAGGTGCAAATGTAATGTAATGGATTGATTTTGCTTTAATACATGTACCAGCAAACTATTCAGATTTAGCAAAGTTTAGGAGATGCATGTATCAAATCTTTCTAGGTTTTTATTTTCACCGTTAATTTTAGATTATTTAGTTTGGCTTTCCAATTGGCATCAAAAAATTAATGCCATAGAGTAAAGAAATAACACGTATGATGGATCAAAAAGTAAAAGACGACTCTTTTTTAACCTTGGTAGATTTTTTTTTAGAAAAGGCAAACCAACAAGGAAAAGACCATTCAATAACCGAAATTAGCGCGGCATTTTTATATGCTGCTTCGCGGTATAATGTATTTAGAATAGCTTCTAGTTGTGAAGATAAAGCACAATTTATACGCGATGCAGATAATATTAATGAATATTTTAGACGCCAATATGCGGAAATGTTTCAAGATAATTTTGACGAATTTCTCGATAAGTTTGAGAATTATCATATAAAACCTGCAAAGAAATAGGAGAAAGAATTTCATGAACCAAAATAAATCGTATCGCTCATCCTTTATTTTACTTACCACATTATTTTTTCTTTGGGGGTTTATAACGGTTTTAGTAGATTCTTTAATCCCAAGGCTTCGTGAATTGTTTACACTTTCCTACTTTGAAGCCGGCATGGTGCAATTTGCATTTTTTGGAGCATATTTTTTACTCTCCATTCCTGCGAGTTTGATTCTTTCTAAAATTGGATATAAAAGTGGAATTATTTTAGGGTTAGTCACTATGGCCCTAGGCTGTTTGTTGTTTTATCCTGCAGCCTCCTATCGTGTTTTTGGGATTTTTATGTTAGCGTATTTTATTCTAGCTGGCGGCATGACCATTTTACAAGTGGCAGCAAACCCTTATGTTGCAGTACTTGGGTCAGAAGAGGGGGCGTCCAGTCGATTAAATTTATCCCAAGCCTTTAAATCTTTATGTACAGCAATTGCCCCTGCAATCGGTGCCTTATTTATACTAAGTGATAAAATAAAAACGGAAGTAGAAATTGAAACGCTTACAGACACTGCGAAGGAATTATATTTAACGAACGAGGCCTCTGCTGTGCAAAATCCATTTCTAGGCTTAGCGCTATTCATCCTATTAGTTGCTGGTTTTTTTCTATTTACCAAACTACCAGAATTTATTAGTGAAACCTCCACGGGAACGTATTCTGAGGCATTTAAACAAAAGAACCTTATGCAAGGTGTGTTAGGAATCTTGTTTTATGTTGGAGCAGAAGTGGCTATTGGAAGCTATTTAGTAAATTATTTTCTAAACATGAACATGGTTGAAGTCATCAAAGAAAATGAGTTAATGAAATCTATTGCGGTAAGCATTCTCAATTCAGGCCTGGATGATTTTGACAATAAAGCTATTGTGGGTGTATTTGTAACATTCTATTGGACAGGTGCTATGCTGGGTCGTTTTGCTGGGTCTTATCTTACCAAAATCATGAAGCCAGGTAAGGTGCTCGGTATTTTTGCAACAATTGCTATAGCCTTAATCTTAGTATCTATAAGTACACATGGAATTTTGTCTATGTGGAGCATATTGGCGGTTGGACTATTCAATTCCATAATGTTTCCAACAATTTTTACCTTGGCTATAGATGGTATTGGAGAGTTAAAGCCAAAAGCTTCAGGTATGTTGTGCACGGCCATAGTTGGAGGAGCGATCATCCCACCCCTTTATGGCTATTTTACCGATATAATTGGCTTTAAGTCGGCCTTTATATTTGTTATTATTTGTTATGCGTATATTGTATGGTATGGCTATAAAAATGCTAGAAAACGTATTGTATCTAATTAAAAAGCAAGTCTATCGTATGCATCGAAATAGTGCTTGGGAGTAAAATGAATTGGCCTTACACATTCACGACTAGTTTGTAGCCTATACCCCGAATATTTACGATTTTAACTTGGGAATCCCATTCTAGTTTCTTCCGTAATTTTGAAATGAAAACATCGAGTGTTCTACCCACATAATCTCCTTCATCTCCCCATACCATGTTAAGAATAACTTCTCTTTCAATGGTTGTATTCACATCCTTAAAAAGCAAAAGAAGAAGGTCAGCCTCTTTCGAAGTAAGTTCAATTTCTTGATTTTCAAATAAAAGTGTAGTATTTCGTGTATCAAAATAGAATTGGCCTAAAGAGATTAAGTTGGGATTGTTTAGTGGTTTTTTTCTTTTCTTCCGAAGTAAAAAGAAGGCTCCAGCGAGTAAAACAAAAAGGATGGAAACCCCAACAAAACTTACCTTATTGCTTTGTTCCTTAGATTTATTTAAATCAGGTGTTACGGAAAGTAATTGGGCATTTGAATTATTATTTTCAAGTATTGTAAACCACTTTGCCAGAATCACAGGTTACCATTTCAACGATGTAGTTTTTTGCCAAATTGGTTTCCTCAACTACGCGATTGACTGCAGATACCAATACATCAGGATTGAATTCGAATTCCGTTTGGAATTGGATTCGGTAACGCCCATTTTCTTCAATAATCGGTAATACTCTAGAAGTAGAATCACCAGAGGCAAGTAATACTTGATGTCCTATCATTCGCAAAGAAACTTCTATGTGCTTTTCGTTTTCGGTTGTTTGTGCATACCCCATTCCTGAACAGAAATGAAATCCAATTAGGAAAATGGAAAAAATAATGGACTGATGGATACGCATTCAACAAAGCTATTTGAATCTAAGACTCTTTGAAATTTTTTACACAAAATTTACATCATTTTACATTTGGTTACGGTTGAAAGGCTACCCTGCCCCCTACTTTTGGAGGACATTAAAAACAAATACGTATGAAAAACTACTTTTTAATTTTTTTGCTAGCTTCTGCAGTTTCTTGCACTGAGGTGGTAACAGAAACAGATCCAATGACTGAAACAGGTTCAACACCACCTATACGTATTGTAAGTATGTATGATGTCCCATTAATGGATGAAGAGATGGCAATAGAAAATCCCTATGAGATTATATTTCATGTGGAAGAATCTGAAGAAAACAAGTACAATTTGGTCACTAAAATGAAGCTGAATGGCGGAAGTTTTTATGTTTCACCTTTATCTGCTCGTGATTTTTCTGGGCGATTTACCATCACATTAGAAGACACTACGAATCTAAAAATTGGAAATGATTTCAAAGAAACTCCACGTTCAATTGAGGAAATTGATAACCACCCCTTTGTAAATGGTCGCGTTAATTGGGTAAATGCAGATACGCGATATGACCATCAATTAACCATAACTTCAAAAGAGGATTTTGAGGTGCGCGGCAAATATACCTTCACTATTGAACCGAAATGCACACTAGAGGAAATCCCTTTTATTATTAAATACCAGTCAGGAGTTCTGCGGATTGAGATATGGGAATGCTAGAATCAGCAATCTAAAAAACAGAAAAAACCCAAACAGCCAAGTAATTTTGATTGGTTGAATGGGTTTGTTAAATAGGTTTTTGTAGCCGCGCCTAGTCCCGATAGCTATCGGGACGAACTTGGATCTAAAATTTAGGAAAAATTGTTTCCAGAGATCAGATAATTAATGAGTTAGGTAGTTAAAAATGGCATATTCAACTGTTCTACAAAAACGAATTAAATTTTTTCATTAAAATCATATAACT
>JBFFMY010000031.1:0-35195 GCA_041563475.1 Salibacteraceae bacterium | reverse complement strand
TCAATATTCACAAGGTTTTTACCCTGTTTTGTTAACAAATTTTAACGAGGTGAAATTTGAATAACTTACCCATTGACTCATATTTGTTGGTCGCAAAAAAAACGTAAAAAATGGATGTAATTCAATCGAATGAAGCAAGTCATTCTGGCACAACTTCATCACCTTCAGTTGATATCAGATTATTGAATGAAATGATTCAAAAAGAAAGTGCTTTTGTTGATTTGCTAAGGCTTGAAATGAAAAAAGTTCTAATTGGTCAAGAGTACATGATTGATCGTTTACTTATCGCCATGTTAGCCGATGGACACATTTTACTCGAAGGTGTTCCCGGCTTAGCAAAAACATTAGCTATTACAACACTTTCTAAAGCCATTCATGCTGATTTTAGTAGAATTCAGTTCACTCCAGATTTGCTTCCTGCTGATTTGGTGGGTACTATTATCTACAACGCAAAGTCGGGTGAGTTCACGAATAAAAAGGGACCCATCTTTGCCAATTTTGTTTTAGCTGACGAAATTAACCGTGCACCAGCCAAGGTTCAAAGTGCTTTATTAGAAGGGATGCAGGAACGTCAAGTAACTATTGGTGACACTACCTATCCATTACCCAAACCATTTTTGGTAATGGCAACGCAAAACCCAGTAGAACAAGAAGGAACATATCCTTTACCCGAAGCTCAGGTCGATCGTTTTTTAATGAAGGTAGTCATCGATTACCCATCTAAAGAAGAGGAGAAATTAATTGTACGCATGAATATGCAAGCGGGCGGTTTTACCAAACCTATTGCCGTGTGTACACCCGAAGATATTTTAAATGCCCGTAACGTGGTTCGTCAGGTATATATGGATGAAAAAATTGAACAATACATCATAGATATTGTTTTTGCCTCCCGATACCCGAAAGAATATGGCCTAGATAATCATGAAAACTTAGTCAGCTTTGGCGCTTCTCCACGGGCATCTATAAGTTTGGCATTGGCAGCAAAAGCCTACGCGTTTATTAACCGCAGAGGATATGTGATTCCGGAGGATATCCGTGCAGTTTGTATGGATGTAATGCGCCATCGTATTGGATTGTCATATGAAGCCGAGGCAGAGGATATTACAAGTATGGATATTGTAAATAACATTTTGAACAAGGTTGAAGTACCTTAATCCAAACTATTGAATTGCTTTTATTAAGCTATGGAAACCAAAGAGTTATTACGTAAGGTTAGACGTATTGAGATAAAAACCAGAGGATTATCAAATCAAATTTTTTCTGGAGAATATCATAGTGCGTTTAAGGGTCAGGGTATGGCTTTCTCCGAAGTTCGAGAGTACCAACCAGGCGATGAAATTCGTAAAATTGACTGGAACGTAACCGCGCGAATGGGACACCCATATGTAAAAATATTTGAAGAAGAAAGAGAACAAACAGTCATGCTTCTTGTAGATGTTAGTGCATCTGAAAACTTTGGTAGCACAGACGTTTTAAAGCGAAATTACATCACAGAAATTTGTGCTGTTTTGGCGTTTTCAGCCATTCAGAATAACGATAAAATTGGAGTGATTTTCTTTTCTGATAAAATTGAAAAGTTTATCCCCCCAAAAAAAGGAAGAGGGCATACTTTGCATATCATTCGCGACTTATTAGATTTTAAAGCAGAAAATAAAGGAACGGATATTGACTTGGCATTACGGTATTTTAATGGGGTTATTAAAAAGAAAAGTATCGCTTTTTTAATTTCCGATTTTATGAGTACCCCCTTTGAAAAATCAATAAAACTCGCAAATAAAAAACACGATTTAGTGGCTCTTCAAGTACAAGACCCAATTGAAAATGAATTTCCGAAAGTGGGCCTAGTGCCGCTATCTGACCCTGAAACAGGAGAGATAATTTGGGCAGATACAAGCTCCTCCACATTTCAAAAGACGTATCAAAAAGAAATTCATGAATTTGAATTAGACATCGCGCGAATTTTTAAATCAGCAGGGGTAGACTCCGCAAAAATGAGTACAGATCATAATTATGTGCAACCCCTTATGAAACTCTTCAAAAAACGAGAATCGAAACGATGAGTAAATCAATTACATATCGCATTTTTTTGATCGGATTGCTCGCAATATCTCAAATTTCTGGTAAAAGTCAAACAGAAAAGGTAACGATCAATCCGTATATTCAAAACATTACCATTGGAGAACAAATTCGGGTGGATTTACACGTAAATGCTTCAACAGATGAACACATTATTTGGCCTGCTTTTTCAGATACCATAACCGATAAAATTGATATTGTTGAGGTAAAAAAAATCGACACTTTGTATTCTGACTCTATTCAGAAAACAGGAATTTTGGGTTATTCCCAGCAAATTATAGTTTCATCCTTTGATTCGGGTTTATGGGCCTTTCCTGAGGTGATTTTTTGGATTGATTCTCTTCAATATACAACCGATGCATTTTTGATTGAGGTAAATACGGTTGAAGTAGATACCTCGAAAGCCTTTAAAGATATTGTACAACCCATTGAAATTCCGTTTACCTTTTTTGAATACATCAAAATGTATTACACATACGGTTTACTCCTTTATGCCATTTTAGTTGTTTTAGCCATAATAGCGTACTTCTTAGGAAAGGATGCCAATAAAGGTTTGTCTTTCAAACCAGAAATTACTATTCCTCCCCATGTAATTGCATTAAACAGATTAGAACAACTCGAATCTGAAAAGCTATGGCAATCGGGGGCCTACAAAGCCTTCCATATTCAGGTTTCCGATATTACACGCGAGTATATTGAAAATAGATTTCACATACCCGTATTAGAATCTACAACCGATGAAATCAATCATTTGCTACGTCAAACACGAATGGATAAGAAATTACGTACTGAAATTATCGCCTCTTTACGCATTTCTGATTTAGCCAAATTTGCGAAAGCCATTCCACTGCCCGAAGAAAATGAAGAGTGTATTGCAACTGCCTACAAACTAGTTGAAGTTACCAAAATAGATGAATCACAAAGTAACGTAACCAATGAGTAATATTGAATTTGCATATCCGTGGGTATTATGGACGCTTGTTATCGTTCCATTGCTTTGGGCATGGCATTTCTTGCGTTTTGAAAAGCGTAAATTACAGGTTACCTTACCTACTCTCTCCTTTGCGAAAAAATCTAAACCAATATTCAAAATGGTTCTTTACCATTTTCTCTTTTTTGCTAAAACTTTAGCCATAGGATTAATTATTGTTGCCATTGCGCGACCACAATCTTCCAGTAGTTGGCAAAATGTAAAAGCAGAAGGTATTGATATTGTTTTAACTATGGACATTTCAGGGTCTATGCTGGCAAAAGACTTAGATCCAAACCGATTAGAAGCCGCTAAGGAAGTGGCCATTGAATTTATTGAAAAAAGAGTAAATGATAGGATAGGATTAGTGATTTACGCGGGTGAAGCCTATACCCAATCCCCTCTTACCACAGATCATTCGGTCATAAAAAACCTTATGGGACAATTGGAAAACGGCATGGTTGAAGATGGAACTGCCATAGGCGTTGGTTTGGCTACAGCTGTAAATCGTTTAAAAGAAAGTAAAGCAAAAAGTAAAGTGGTTGTTTTATTAACTGATGGAACCAACAATTCAGGAGATATCCCACCATTAACAGCGGCTGAAATTGCACGGAAATTTGGCGTTAAAGTGTACACTATTGCCGTGGGCACAAACGGAATGGCTCCAATGCCCATGCGTTATCCAAACGGGCAAATTGTGTATCAAAACCAGAAGGTATATATAGACGAAGTCACCCTAAAAAAAATTGCTAAAGAAACGAACGGTATGTTTTTTAGAGCGACAGATAATGAATCTCTAGAAGAAATCTATAAAAAAATTGACGAACTAGAAAAGACAGAAATTGACGTCAAAGAGTTCCGTAAAAGAAATGAGCGGTTTTACCCATTGGCCATAGCAGCTGCCTTCATTCTATTACTAGAATTTATTTTACAAAAAACCATTTTAAAATCCATTTCCATTTAATGTTTCGTTTCGCACATATCGAATATTTATGGTGGTTAGCCGCACTACTGCTATTACTTGTCCTATTTGTTATTGATATCATTTGGACGAAGAAAATGGTGCAAAAGTTAAGCTCCATTAAACTTAGGAACGTTGTTTTACCCCAATTAAGCTTTCCGTCCAAATGGTTCCGATTCATTCTGTTTTCACTTGTGTGGGTTTTCTTGATTTTAGGAATTGCAAACCCCCAAATAGGCAGCAAACTTTTTGAAGCTAAACACGAGGGGATTGATATTATTCTAGCTATTGATGTTTCGAATAGCATGTTAGCGGAAGATATTCGACCGAATCGCTTAGAACGCACTCGACTAGGCATAGAAAAACTGATTGATAATTTACAAGGAGACCGGTTGGGTATAGTGATTTTTGCTGGTAAAGCTTTTGTTCAATTACCACTAACTACAGATTATGCGGCTGCGAAACTTTTTACAAATTCATTAAATACCACCAATATTAATGAACAAGGAACTTCCATCGGAGCAGCGCTGGAAATGTCGCTTGAATCATTTGATTTTGAATCACCTACAAGCAAAGTAATTATTGTGGTAACGGATGGTGAAGACCATGAAGAAAATGTTATTTCTCTAGCGAAAGAAGCCAAAGAAAAAGACGTGAAAGTGTACACTATAGGTATGGGATCTAGCGAAGGTGCTCCGATTCCTATATATACAAATGGAAGGCAAATAGGCTTTAAAAAAGATAAACAGGGAAATACGGTTGTCACTAAATTGAATGAACAAATGCTAGCCGATATTGCGGATAATGGGGGAGGAAAGTTTTTTCGCGCAACTAACGGTAACATTGGACTTCAAACTGTATTGGATGAAATAAATAGCTTGGAAAAAACAGAATTGGAAAGCAAAATTTATAGTGATTACGAGGACCGTTTCCAGTATTTTTTACTTTCCGCGTTGGTGCTTTTAATTTTGGAAATTCTTTGGCCCGAGAAACGAATGAAAATTATGGATAAACTAAATTTATTTGAAACCAAAAAATGAAATTAGTCTTTACATACCTGTTTATGTTAATTCAGTTTGTGGCTTTTACGCAAACAGATCGAGATATGGTGCGCTCTGGAAATAAAAACTACGCCAAGGATTCTCTAAGTCTGGCAATTGAAGATTACGAAGCAGCTCTAAAATTAAATCCCAAATTTGAAGAAGCAAAATTCAATTTAGGAGATGCCTATTACAAACAAGGGAAATATGCGGATGCAGCGAGTACTTTCAATGAGTTGGCTCAAACTACGGAACAAAAAGAATTGAAATCAAATGCGTATTTCAATGAGGGAAATTCATTAATGGAAATGCAGAAATTTGAAAACGCAATGACTTCCTATAAAAAAGCCATGTATGCCAACCCACAAAATGCAGATGCGAGATACAATTACGAATACGCGCGAAAAATGCGCGTAGAACAACAAAAACAACAGCAGGAAAACAAGGATAACCAAGACAAAAAAGACGATCAAAACAAAGACGATCAAAAGGATCAAGATAAAAAAGACCAGGGCAAGGATGGAGAAAATGATCCCGACAAAAACAAAAAAGACCAAAATAAAGACGATAAAAAAGACGGAGATCAGGATAAGGACAAACAAGACCAAGGAGATCAAAACAAAGACAACGAGGAACAGGATAAAAAAGATGGGGAACAAAACAAGGATAAAGGAGATGAAGATCAAAAACAACCGCAGCAACCCCAAGATCAACCGGGTCAAATGTCACAAGCAGATGCTGAACGTTTGTTAAAAGCCATGGAAGAAAACGAAAAGAAAACAAGAGAAAAGGTAGCTTTGCAAAAGGTTAAATCAAAATCTAAAAAGAAATCTGAAAAAGATTGGTAATGCGTAATTATATTTTATTCCTATTATTTTTTGTTACGCAAATTGGTGTTGCGCAAACCCCTGTTTTACAAGCCCTGGTTAGTAAGGAGGTGGTGGAAGTGGATGGCCGTTTTACGATAAGTTTCCGATTTAACGCTTCAGGAGATAAATTTACGCCACCCTCAAATCTTTCGGAAAATTTTAGAGTTCTTTCTGGGCCGAATAAATCTTCAGAGATGTCTTACATCAATGGATCTATGTCAAGTAGTGTAAGTTATTCCTATATCCTCTCTCCTATCCAAAAAGGGAGTTTCACTATTGAAGCGGCCTCGATGGAGTCGGATGACAAAATATATACGAGTAATAAGGTTAAAATCAAGGTTGTTGATGCGCAAAACAATTCAGGTAATGGTCAACAATATCAAAACCAGCAAGAGCATCAAGAACAGCAGAAAAAAATAGCCAAAGAAAACCTGTTTTTAAAATTGGTTTTGAATAAAAAATCAGTGTATCAAGGTGAACAAGTTATTGCCACTTATAAATTGTATAACCGAACCCGATTAAATGGAATTGAAGGTCAACGAATGCCAGAGTTCGATGGGTTTTATACTTCAGATATAGAAATTAATGGAAATAACAATCATACCCGTGAGGTTTTAAATGGTGTTGAATACGATGTTTTTGTTTTGAAAAAAACCATTCTAATCCCCCTAAAAACGGGTGAGTTAACACTTATTCCACTGGAGATTGATGCGAATATTCAAATACAAGATTCTAAACCCGTAAATACCTGGTTTGGTCCACAGTATCGGTACAAAAATGCCAGTGTTAGTCTGAAAAGCAATTCAGAAAAATTAAATGTGAAAGCTTTACCTAAAGGGGCTCCCAATAGTTTTTCGGGTGCAGTTGGTTCCTTCAAATTCTCCACTACTTGCGAACCAAAAGAACTCAAAGTCAATGAAGCTTTAACGTATTCTATTAAAATATCCGGTACAGGAAATCTGCCCTTAATTGATAATCCTATACCTAATTGGCCACAAGAGTTTGAGGTGTACGATCCGAAATTGAAATCGAATTTTAACACCAAAACAAATTCCATTTCGGGATCAAAAACCTGGGAATACCTTTCTATACCAAGAAATGGCGGAGACTATTCTATTGAACCATTAGAGTTTACGTACTTTGATTTGGCCACGAAGAAATATGTTACCATAGCGGGTGATGTATACCCAGTAAAAGTATCTGGAGTAGCTGAAAATCAAACCTCTTCTGGCACTTTTGGTGTAAACCGCCAAGAGGTAGAAAGGTTATCTACGGATATTCGATTCATTCGAACAAGAAATCCAAATCTTCAAATTATTGATAATCATTTTTTTGGTACAGTCTGGTATTATTTCTGGATGATAATTCCTGTTTTCCTGAGTGGTTTAGCCTATTTCATTATACAAAAACAGAACGAATTAAATTCCGATACCATAGGTATGAAAAAACGTAAGGCGACTAAATTGGCTAAAAATCTTTTGAGGCAAGCAGAAAATAAGCTGAAAGAAAATGATAACCTCGGATTTCATGACGCTATTTTCAAAGGGTTAAATGGGTATATCAGCGATAAATTAAGCATTTCAAAAGCAGACTTAAATAAACCATTTATTGCAAAAAAATTAACCACCTCTAACGTTTCATCAGAAACCGTAACCTCTTTTTTAGAAACTTTGGATCATTGTGAAATGGCTCGGTTTGCACCTTCTTCGAATATTAGTAATCAGGAATTATTAACGCAAGCGCAAACCATTATTATTAAACTTGAAGACGAAATCAAATGAAAAAAACAATAATGTCCATTTTCATTTTTATTGGGGTTATTTCTTCCTCGTTTGGTTCTGATTTAACAGCCCATTACGACTCCTTATATCAATTGGGAAATAGTGCCTACAAAAATCAAGAATTTGACTCCGCGCTTACGCTGTATTCTTCCATAGCGAATTCGGGGTATGAATCTGCCGATTTGTATTACAATTTAGGGAATACCCATTACAAATTGAACCACATTCCAGAAGCTATTCTATTTTTTGAAAAATCATTAAAACTGGAGCCCAATTCATTAGATGCAAAATACAACCTTGAATTAGCCAACAAACTTATTGTAGATAAGATAGAATCTCTGCCCGTTCCCTTTTATTCCGAATGGAAAAACGGACTTTTTGGCGCGTTCCATTTCGATATTTGGGGATATATAAGTATTGGGTTCATTGTAACTAGTATGTTTTTCTTATTGGCGTATTTGATGTCAAATAGAATCCTTCTTAAAAAGATTTCGTTTTATGTTTTCTTGGTTACGCTCATCGGTATCGGATTAACAGTCTATTTCGCAAAAGCCCAAAGAAATACTCTGGTAAATTCAGAAAGCGCCATTGTTTTCGCTACACGCGCCAATGTATATGCCGAACCCAATACAAATGGAAGTACCCTTTTTGTTATCCATAGCGGATTAAAAGTGGAAATTATAAATACTGAATCCCAATGGTGTAATATCGTTTTACCCGATGGTAGTATTGGTTGGATTCCAGAGGAGGTACTTCGAAAAATATAAAATAAACGAAAGCGTCAAGAACGATTATTTATTCTGCTTTTTTATCCCAATTTCCCTTCCATATGAAGAAACAGTTTTAATTTTACATCCTTTAATTTGGTATTGGAAAATATCAGATAGGATTATATTCAATACGGATGAAAATTATTATTGCGGGTGCCGGTGACGTAGGGTTTCATTTAGCTATGTTGCTTTCTTATGAAAAACAAGAAATTACAGTAATTGATACAGATGAGGAGAAGTTGAAGAACATTTCCAACAAACTTGATGTTGCTACGGTAAAAGGAAATTGCACCTCATACAAAACCTTAGAAGAAGCAGATGTAAAATCTGCTAGACTTATAATTTGCGCTACCTCTTCTGAGGAAACAAATATTACCACCGCTATTTTCGCTAAACATTTAGGCGCATTTAAAACAGTGGCCCGTGTTCGAAATATTGAATACTTACAAACCCGAGAACGAGAATACTTAAAGGAATTGGGAATTGATGAAATTATTTCACCCGAGTATTTAGCTTCCAAGGAGATTAAACGTCTTCTTTCTTCAACAGTGTTAACGGATGCTTTTGAATTTGAGGATGGTAAATTAACCCTATTGGGAATTCTTCTAGAGGATAATTGTGTGCTAAATGGAAAAACACTAGCCCAAACGGCTCATTTAAATCCGGATAATGATTTTATCACGGTGGCTATTTTACGCGATAATGTAACCATAATCCCACACGGAAGCCACACTTTTATGGCAGGTGATCATGCCTACTTCATTGCTAAACCATCGGGTGTAGATAAAGTTTTAGGGTTTAGTCATGTAGAGAAAAAGGCAATTAAAAATGTGATGATTTTAGGGGGTAGTTATATTGCCAAACATACCGCTAGAGGGTTAAGCAAAAGATATAATGTAAAGCTCATTGAGCAGGATAAACAAAAGTGTTTTGAGCTTGCTGATCAACTTCCTAACGTATTAGTAGTTCATGGGGATGGCAGAAACAATGATTTAATTCTGGAAGAAGGAATTAAAAACATGGATGCTTTTATTGCGCTCACCGGGAACTCTGAAACCAATATTATTTCAAGTTTAGTCGCAAAAGATTATGGCGTGGGCAAAACAATTGCACTTGTAGAAAATGTAGATTATGTACATCTTTCGCAAAGTATTGGAGTGGATACTTTAATAAACCGAAAGCTGATTGCGGCCAACTTCATCTTCCGATATATTCGAAAAGGAGATATTACGGCAATTACAAGTATACATGGTGTAGACGCTGAAGTAGTTGAATTTGTGGTAAAAGAGGACTCGAAAATCACTTCAAATTATATTAAGGCCCTAAACTTCCCGAAAAATGCCTTGTTAAGTGGTGTGGTTCGGAAAGAAAAATCAATTATCCCGAATGGAGATTTTAGGATTAGAAAAGACGATAAGGTTGTTGTTTTATACTCCCCTGAGGCTATTCTTAAAGTAGAAGAATTTTTCAAATAATGGGATTTAGAAACGTCTTCGGTATTTTAGGAATGCTAATCGCTTTAAACGGTGGTTTCATGTTAACCGCTGTTCCATTTTCTATTTATTACAATGAAAGTGTTTGGCCCCTTCTAAATTCGGCATTAATTTCAATTGTTCTAGGCCTTACCACTTGGGCTGCAATGCGCTGGAGAAACAGACGGGAATTATCCAAGAAAGAAGGGTATTTAGTGGTTGCTTTGGGCTGGGTTACAATGTCTGTATTTGGAATGATGCCCTTTATCTTTAGTGGCTCTATAGAATTTATTCACGATGCGTTTTTCGAAACCATGTCGGGCTACACTACCACCGGTGCCTCCATTTTAAATGATATTGAATCTTTACCAAAAGGAATTTTATTTTGGCGTAGCCTAACCCAGTGGATTGGTGGCATGGGAATTATAGTTTTAACCATTGCTCTTTTGCCTATGTTGGGTGTTGGAGGAATGCAGCTTTTTATTGCGGAAGCACCTGGTATAAGTCCGGATAAACTAAAACCTAGAATTGCGGATACCGCAAAAAGACTTTGGCTGATATATCTCAACTTAACCATAATTGAATCGTTTCTTTTGAAATACGGTGGAATGACCTGGTTTGATGCGATCAATCACAGTTTAACAACCATGGCCACGGGTGGGTTCTCTACTAAAAATGCTTCCATGGCTCATTATGAAAGTCCCTTTTTACAGTATGTAGTCATCGTATTTATGTTTATTGCAGGTGTCAATTTTACGCTTACCTATTTCGGGCTTAAAGGAAAATTTAAAAAGGTATGGAGTAACGAAGAGTTTAAAACGTATTTACTTTTTATGGTGGTTTTTACGGCCATTACGACAACAGGTATTATTGTTTTTACAGGATTGGAATATGAACCTGCTTTTAGAAATGCAGCATTTCAAGTTGTTTCTGTGATTACCACTACTGGATTTATTACCGCTGATTATACTTCTTGGGCACCAATTTTAACCGTTCTATTCTTCTTTTTTATGTTCTTAGGAGGTTCTGCGGGATCCACAGCCGGTGGGGTGAAAACAGTACGTCATTTAGTGATGATAAAAAATTCATTTTTGGAAATGAAACGTATCCTCCACCCTTCGGCTATTTTACCCGTCCGATTAAATGGAAAGGCCGTTTCTCAAAGTGTTACACATCATGTTTTGGCCTTCATTATTATATACTTATCCATATTCGTATTTGGTTCGCTTGCTGTGGCCCTAACGGGAGTTGATTTTGTGTCAGCTATTAGCTCGGTAGCCACTAGTTTAGGTAATATTGGCCCTGGATTAGGCTCAGTAGGGCCTGTAAATAATTTCGCTCATTTACCGATGATTACGAAATGGATGTTATCTTTTTTAATGCTAATTGGTAGGTTAGAGTTATTTACTATTATGATTCTTTTCACTCCTTATTTCTGGAAAAAAATCTAAGTTTTAGGTTTCTATATTCTTATTTAATTACCCTGGTTATCAGACGTAAATGATGCGAATAGTCCCGCAATTCATCATTAAATATTCCTTGGTGATCAATTCTATCTACACGTACTTTACCCGAAGCGTGGATTATTTGATTATCTCCCAGTAAAATTCCTACATGCGTAATCCGACCTTCCTTATTATCAAAAAAAGCTAAGTCGCCTGGGGTAGCTTCTTCAATGAAGCTAAGTCGCTCACCCACTTCTGCCTGCTGGGATGCATCACGTGGTAAATCCACACCGCACATTCTATAAATAATTTGTGAAAACCCAGAACAATCAATTCCAAAGGGAGTTCTACCACCCCACAAATAGGGTGCATTTAAATACAGAAAGGCCATATCGATTAACCGATTTCTGCTCAGTGGTGGTTTAGGTAATATATCTCCGTCAAACTCAAAACTTTCATCGTTAAAAGTGGATACAGAATTTTCAAAATTGGGTAACTGAGATCCTAGAACTACGGGAAAGAAAGTTTTTGTTTTGTTTTCTTTAATAAGGGAAATTAATTCAAGCGAATACGTTTTTGGTGCCTTTTCGAGTTCCATAAACACATCTCTCTTCAATTCTACATGTTGCTTTCTATCTACCCACGACTCATACCCATCATGTACAGCGCGAATTTTAACCCACTTTTGACGCTCATCCAGCACACGGTAAATTTCACCAAACAAAAGCTGGGAAACCATTTCACTGGTATCAGCAGGTTCTAATCTGCATGGAACAATACTCAAGGCACAAATGCCGTATTTCATCTTTGTATAGAATAATAAATGCCCGACAAATAAAAGCATTGAACTCCTGAATTGTCGGGCATTCTTTAGGTTATTATCAACAAACTAAGGTTATTTCTTAACCCCATTTTGAATAAAACTTAGTGGTACAAAAAACGCTTATTATACGTTTTCCAGTACAAAAGCGGAAGCACCACCACCACCATTACAAATGCCGGCAGCACCTAATTTTCCACCGTTTTGTTTCAACACGTTGATTAAGGTAACCAAAATTCTTGAACCCGAAGAACCCAGCGGGTGACCTAATGAAACGGCTCCTCCATTCACATCGACTTTAGATGGGTCAATACCCAATTTTTGCGTATTCACAATTCCAACCACAGAAAAGGCTTCATTCAGTTCCCAGAAATCAATATCAGAACTTTGTAAACCCGCTTTTTTCAATGCTTTTGGTAAAGCTTTTGATGGCGCTGTTGTAAACCACTCTGGAGCATGTGCAGCATCTGCATAGCTTATAACTTTCGCTAGTGGTTTTACACCCAATTCACGCATTTTTTCACCACTCATTAAAACTAATGCGGATGCCCCATCATTTAGTGTAGAAGCATTTGCGGCAGTTACCGAACCTTCTTTTGTAAATACGGGACGTAGAGTAGGAATTTTATCAAAGTTTACACTTTTAAATTCTTCATCTTCTGAAACCATTATAGGCTCCCCACGTCTTTGCGGAACAGGAACGGCAACAATTTCATCGTTAAATTTACCAGCTTCCCAAGCGGCTTTTGAACGTTTATAAGATTCAATTGCAAAGGCATCTTGTTCTTCTCTGGAAATATTACATTCAGTGGCACATAAATCGGCAGCCACACCCATGTGATAATTGTTGTACACATCTTGTAACCCATCCAATACCAAACCATCTTTGGCCGTAAAATCACCCAATTTAAAGCCTGCACGTGAATTTTGGATGTAATGAGGTACTTGTGACATGTTTTCCATACCACCCGCAACAACAACATCATTATCACCTGTTAAAATGGATTGAGTAGCCAACATTACCGCTTTCATTCCTGAAGCACATACTTTGTTTACAGTAGTACATGGAACTTCTTGGCTAATCCCACCAAAAATTGCCGCCTGACGCGCAGGAGCTTGTCCCTCACCCGCTTGCAATACATTACCCATAAAAACTTCTTCTACCCATTCTGCTTTAATGTTTCCTTTTTCTAGGGCCCCTTTAATTGCAGCAGCTCCTAACATGGTTGCAGGAACACTAGATAAGCTTCCATTGAAGCTTCCCATTGGGGTACGTACCGCAGATACTATATATACTTCTTTCATATTGTTTTTTTTATAATCGTATTTGAGGGTGCAAATTTACACTAATGATTATATTAAGGAAAGCCATGGTTTATCCAATTCAGGAAAATCCGAACATAAAAAAAGTCGTAATTAGTATTACGACTTTTTTGAATTTTCAGAACAAACTATTCAAATGTAAGTTTGAAAAACTTAGTGACCTTTTTCGCTTCCCCTAAAATAATAATTTCATTTTTATCAATTTGTACGCTAACCATCGGTCTACTCATTACTTCTTCCTCAGAAGAATTAAATAAAGTGTTTCTTACAATTCTACCATCTGGACTAATTGAGTACATAATGATATCCGTTTTTTTCTTGTTTCTATTCCATTGGTACAATTCGTTACTTGTGTCGTAATAATTGTTTTTTGGATTATCGTTAAAAACCAAGGCAATTGTTCCATCTTCCAATTGGGCAAGTGCATAACTAGAATAATAGCCTCCGTCATTTACGGTATGCTGAACTTTTGGTATTAATTCCATCCATTCTACGGCTCCGTCTTCGTCAAATTTTACAACAATAATATTTCCATACACGTAATGGTAGGTACACGTTCTATTCCCATTTGCATCTGTGGTGCATGTTTGATATGTATAATATTGTTCCCCAATCATTGTTATGGTACCGTCTGAGTTTTCAACTAATTCGTCAATATCGAAAGAGTATAGGGCTACTTCTTTTCCTTTCGCTTCTTTCTTTGCGGCTTTTTTCTTTTGCTTGTCTGAAGCGTGCTGTACAATGAAGTCGGTTGGGAATTCCTCTTTCTCAACATTCGAAACAGAATAAGATTCGCCATCAATGAGCATATTAAAAACGCCATTTTGAACACCACTTGATTCAGCATAAAAACCTATCACTTGAAAATCTCCATTTTCTAAACGTTCAAAAGTTACATCCGACATAAATTTATCTTCCAGCGTAACATCAAATCTTTCTGCTTCAGAATCATCATCCGAGTACACTAACATTTCAAAAGAATAGTTTACTTCATCTTTTTTAAATTTCCCTGAAGTATCGTATATTTTCGCAAGGATATAGGCTTTACCATCGTTTCCAATTTGAGCATCGTAACGGTAAAAATTGATATCCAACTCTGGAACCTCCACATCCATTTTGCTCCATACTTGAGTCATGGAATTATCAAAAACCATTAAACCAAATCTATCTGAATCTTCTTTATCCGTAGGTAAATCGGTAATAAACATCAGGTAATTCGAATCCGAAGAAACCGTAAATGAATACGATGCGGATTGTCGTTTCTTGTATCCTTCATAAGACTCACTAGCAAGTTCCTTTGGTGCTTTAAAAACCAAGTTCTTTTTGTCTAATTGTTGGCTGTACAAATAGGTTACCTTTTCCTTTTTACTCATGTAGGTGGTGAAAAGAAAAAACTCTTCTCCCATTTGAACCAAACCACGGTAATTCATGTCATGTTTATCATACTCTAAATCAAAAGAGTTTTTCTTTTTTAGGGTAAGGTCATTTCCATAATAGAACAGTGTCATTTGATCACCATATTTGGCCATTACATAGGTTCCATCTTCATCTTTCCCAAATATTTTATCGATAAATTCCTTTTTTCCAGTTTTAATTTCCGGACCAGATTTTATATCCACATTCGCAGGTTTGTTTTGAGACATTCCTTGGAATCCAATGCTTAGGGTAAGTAATAGTAGAAGTACATCTTTCATTTATCGATAATTAAATATTAGGTTTCAAATATAAGTTTACATAGGAGTTACACAAATCCAAGTTTGTTTTTAATCTTCATCAAAAAACCCTAGTTCCCTTTCCGCAATTTCCATAAATATCAAATCACGGCCTTCCGAAATAGTAGGTACAACTTCTAGATTTTTGAATTTCAATGTCTTAATGGGAGAGGCTAGAATAACGGAAAACCTTTTGGCCTTGTGCAATTTTGCAAAATCTCCAAGGTATGTAATAGATTCCTCATCAAATGCAGAAAAAGACATGCAATCAATTAAAATGTTGCCATTAAAATCAATTTCCAAAGCCTTTTTAAAATCCTTACAATTCGTAGACTCCCCTTCCGCAATTAACAAAGCGTGTGAATCCCCTTTTTCCCAACGGGTAGTCATGGTTTAATTTCTTTATAGGATTTGAATAAATGCAAATCAGATGTGTTTTTTTTAGGCTCGGTCTATTTTTTCGGCTAACAAATACAATACAGCCATTCGAATAGCCACCCCATTTTCCACTTGATCTAGAATAATGGCATGCTCTGAATCTGCAATATCCGATGAAATTTCTACGCCCCTATTTATTGGTCCAGGGTGCATAACCACAATTTTTTTGTTTATTGAGTTCAATAATTCTAAGTCTAACCCATACATCATAGTATATTCACGTAACGATGGGAAATACTTAATGTCTTGACGTTCCAACTGAATTCGCAGCATATTGGCAACATCACACCACTCCAATCCTTTACGCAAGTTATACTCTACCTCTACACCCAAGGATTCCACATGTTTTGGCATCAAGGTTCTAGGTCCACATAATTTAACTTCTGCACCTAACTTTTTCAAGGCATAAATATTTGATAAGGCTACACGAGAATGTAATATATCTCCAACAATTAACACCTTGACTCCGGCTATTTTACCTAATTTCTCTCGAATACTATATGCATCTAATAAAGCTTGGGTAGGATGCTCATGTGCTCCGTCACCTGCATTTATTATTCGTGCATTTACATTTTGAGATAAAAATTTAGCTGCTCCGGGATTTGGGTGACGCATCACCACTAAATCCACTTTCATAGCCAAAATATTATTCACCGTATCAATAAGGGTTTCTCCTTTTTTTACCGATGAGGAAGCCGCAGAAAAATTAACCACATCTGCCGAAAGTCTTTTCTCAGCGAGTTCAAAAGATAACCGCGTTCGGGTGGAGTTTTCGAAAAATAAATTGGCAACAGTAATATCTCGTAAGGAAGGCACCTTTTTAATCGGACGATTTAAAATATCCTTAAAATGATCGGCCGTTTTAAAAATTAATTCTAAATCCTCTTTGCTGAGTTCTTTAATTCCTAAAACATGGTCAACACTAAGACTACTCATGATTAACTAATATTTGTAAGTATGACTTTACCTTCATCTCCCTTCCACTGCACATCTATTCGTTCAGACAAAACAGAATCAATGGTTCTTCCAACATAATCTGCTTTTACCGGTAATTCTCGTCTAAACCTTCGTTCTACCAAAACCAAGTATTCAACAGATCTAGGTCGACCGAAATCCATCATCGCATCTAAAGCAGCCCGCACCATTCTACCAGTAAAAAGAACATCGTCCATTAAAACAACCTTTTTATCTTCAATCAAAAAGTTGATCGTGGTACCTGAAACTGAAATGGGTTTATCTCTTCTTCTGAAATCATCTCGGTAAAAAGACGCATCCAAAGCACCAATTTCAATATTTGTATTCCCAGTAATTTCTTTCAGTCGTTTATGAACAACCTGCGACAGATGCACGCCTCGAGGTTGCATACCGATGATTACGGTATTGGAAAAATCATCATGGTTTTCAATGAGTTGGTAGCATAACCTATTTATGGTTAGTTCAAGATGCTTCTGATTTAAAATAGTCTTTGCCCTCATTAGAGCAAATATACATTCATTTGGGTTTTAATAAGAAGCAGAAAAGGAGAAAAAACGGTACAATTCTAGAAATAAAAAGAAACTAAAAAATCATGCAAATTCTTTCCTCTTTAGTACCTAAATATCTAAAAATGCGTATTACTTTTGCCGCGCGGGTTAGTCTTACACGACCAGCTCCCTTCTAATCCCCCAGGTCAGGAATGAAGCAAGGGTCGAAGGTTGTAGCGGTGCGATGTAATCAGCTAACCCGTTTTTTTATGCCCTAAACTTTTAACGGGAGCAAACGGCTCCATCTGATTCTCTTTGTGAAATTTCCTTACTATCAACCGTACACACTTCTTCATGAACTTCAGATTCATCAATTACATTTCCTTGTGCATCTAAGATTTGTTGTACCTCCACACAGTCATAACATTTTGAGCAAGAAGCACATCCAAAACTCAAACTAGCCATTACCAGCGTATAAAATAATATCTTCATATCCGTCCTTTATTTGTTCAAAATTAACCAATTTTGATACCAAACTTTTGCATTTATGAAAAAGTACATTTTGGGCATGTTAATCCTATTTATAGGTGTGAGTTGTACCCCTATAATCGATTTAACAGAAGATATTCCATGGTTGGAAGGCAAGTGGAAAAGAGATTTTAATGGCGTGGCTCAAATTGAAAGTTGGCAAAAAGGAGAATTTGGATTTACTGGTCAGAATTTGTTTTTAGCCAATGGCGACACTACCCTAATGAATACCATGGACATTATGGTCCAAGGAGATAATTGGGTGATGACAAGAACAATGTTTGAAAACGACATCCAATTCACCTACGGCATATTACATTCGAACACCGATAGCGTTGTTTTTCAAAACAATGAAAATATTTGGCCGCAAACCATCACCTACAAGCATCTTAGTGATGAAAAATTAGAATTAATTGTAGATGGTATGGATGGTACCATGCGTAAAAACGTTGCTTTTACGTTTACTAAAAATTAAAAATGAAAAAGCTTCCCATATTTTACATCCTCGTTTTCCTTCTAGGGTATAGTTTCAAAATATCCGCTCAAATAGATAGCACGTGGAAAAAGGCCCCTAGCTTCTTTGTGAACGGTTTTATTGATGCCTTTTACATTTACGATTTTAATAAACCCATTACAGAAGAAAGGCAACCATTTTTATATAATCATAACCGACACAACCAAATAAATTTGAACTTGGCGGTTCTAAATCTAACTGTTGAACATAGTAAATACCGCGCAAAATTATCCTTACAATCTGGTACATATGCACAAGATAATTATGCCCAAGAAGCGGATATTTATAAAGTTATTAATGAGGCTTATGTTGGTTTATCTCTAAACAAAAAGAACAACCTATGGCTGGAAACAGGGATTTTTAATTCTCATTTGGGCTTTGAATGGTTATACTCTATTGATAACGTTAATTATACACGGAGTCTCGCCACGGAAAATCTACCTTATTTTTTAGCGGGAGCAAGGGTTAATTATCAAGCAGGATCGAAGTGGTTTTTTTCCGGTTTAGTTACGAATGGGTGGCAGCGTATTCAGCGTGTGAAGGGTACTTCACTTTTGGGATATGGAACACAGGTAACCTACACACCATCAAAAAATGTCACTTTTAATTGGAGCACCTTTATTTGTTCAGATGATCCAGATAGCACCCGAAGGATGAGATATTTCAATGACTTTTACGGAATTATTGACCTCACTAAAAAATTCAAACTGATTGTGGCGTTTGACCTCGGTCACCAACAAGTTTCAAAAGGAAGTTCTGATTACTACATGTGGTTGACACCCAACTTAATTGGACAGTATGCAATTTCTAATCAATGGAAAACATCCATCCGGTTAGAATATTTTTTAGACCAAAACGGTGTAATTATTCCCACGGGAACTCCAAATGGGTTTAATACTGCAGGGATATCTGCAAACCTTGATTATTACCCGATTCCAAATATTGCTTGTCGTTTTGAGGCGCGATTGTTTACAAGTAAAGACGAAGTTTTTGTTACAGATACGAGTATATCTTCCTCGGATTTTTTTATAGGAACTTCAATTGCAATGAAGTTTAACACCAAAATAAAAATACGCTAATAATTATTTCAAAATAAGCAGACTCATTCCTACATTAAAATAATAATTGCCCACTTCAAACCCATAACCTGCAGAAGCATCAATTTGAAGTTTAGGATTAAATCGATACCACGCCCCTCCATTTACAACCAAGGGTATCGGGCTATCATCATTCATATTATCTTCTCCAAAAATCTCTACAAACACACCTACATCGTCTTTTATAGCATAACCCAAATTTAGGGTGTACAACCAACCATGATCAAACGTAACATTCTGGTCGAAAACTTCTTTTTCATTTATATATCCCAGATTCCCTGATAAGCCAAAATTAGCAGGTAAACTATAACTCCACGCAAACGTTGCCGTTGTAGGCCATTGTTTCCTAACATTTGATGGGTTTGACGGAAACCCTTGATTAATAATTAATGCCAACTCCGGTACTAGTCCTTTTGACTTTAACAAGTTGATTTTAGTACCTATAAAAACATCCGATAAATTATACACAAACTGAGTATAGCCTCCATTCAAGTTTGAACGTGTAGCGTAATTTACGGCAAATACACGTAGTTCCACATTTTCAGAAACACCATAGAGTAAACCAAAGCTTGGTAAAAACAAATACTCGCTATGATCTGAAGTTCCTTTCCTTTCTGGGATTTTACCATATTCTAAGCTAGCTTCTATTTGAAACCCACCTTTATATACGGCAGTTGAGGCCTCTGTGGCTCCTGGGCGGTTGGTAATCATTGAAACACTAGATGAATCTTGCGAGTAACCAAATGTTGCGGAAATAATAATTTGTAATAGAATCAGGATTCGTCTCATTTAAATAATTTAATCCATAGAAAATAAAGCTACAAAATACCCATTTGTTTTAAATCATAAATAAAATACCGCATATGAGTTTCCCCTGTTTTCTTAATAATATTCTTTCTATGCACATTCAACGAATACACGCTTTGAAAAAGTTCTCTTGTAACTTGCCCGCGAGGATTCCGGGCATTACTATCTTTTCAAACTAATCGAAGCATTAACCTTAATAATGTTTTAGATGCTGATGAATGGGATACTTTTTTCCGAAACGCTTTCATTTCTGACTTATTTATGATTTATCTTTATTCCAATTAAGGTACATTTGAATCCAACAATAACAAATCAATTAATTTTAAAAGAATGAAAAAAATTACAACCTTATTACTAGCATTAACTCTTGGTTTCACAAGTTTTGCTCAATCTAATACAGAAGAAACCGATTTAATGCAAGCCGCTTTTGGCATGGAGAAAAAAGAAGTTGTGGCTTCCTTTGTAACCCCTTCGGATGTTCAAAAAGATGCTTTTTGGACTTTATATGATGAGTACGAAGTAGCCCGAAAAGAAAATGGCAAAAAAAGAATTGCCCTTTTAGAGCAATATGCAAAAGAGTACAATACACTTACAGATGAGCAAGCAGCAGAATGGACGGCAGAAGTGATTAAACTTTCGGCTGCAACCGATAAATTGATTGTAACGTATTACAACAAGATCAAAAAAGCAACTTCGGCAAAAGTGGCGACTCAATTTTACCAAATTGAAAATTATTATTTAACCGCAATTCGTATGGAGATTTTAGATGCTGTGCCATTTGTTGGTGAAATGAAATAGTAACTAATTCAAATTAATTTAAAGAGCCATTCGTCTGTTGACGTATGGCTCTTTTTTATTTTAAGCAAAGGCTATTCTTTACTTCCCCTTTTTCCTAATTCATTGCTCATTTACAACCTAAAATCATTCTTTAAAGGAACTACTTAATTTCCCCTCCACTTCCCTATTTTTGCCGCCCAATTAAATTGAGTACATGAGTCTTCAAGATCAAATAGATATTAGAAAAACCTTTGGCATTATTTCGCATCCTGATGCGGGAAAAACAACGCTTACAGAGAAATTATTATTATTTGGTGGGGCTATTCAAGTGGCGGGAGCAGTAAAAAATAATAAAATCAAAAAAAGCGCTACCTCCGATTTTATGGAGATTGAAAAGCAAAGAGGGATTTCCGTTGCTACATCGGTAATGACATTTTTTTACAAAGACAAACTCATAAATATTTTAGACACTCCTGGTCACAAAGATTTTGCTGAAGATACCTATAGGACACTTACAGCCGTTGATAGTGTGATTTTAGTTATTGATGCTGCGAATGGTGTGGAGCCTCAAACGCGTAGGTTAATGGAAGTATGTAGAATGCGTGATACTCCAGTGATTTGTTTTGTAAACAAAATGGATCGCGAGGGGAAAGATGCGTTTAGTTTATTGGATGAATTAGAAGAAGAACTAGGCATTAAAACGCGACCTTTAACTTGGCCAATTGGTATTGGACAAGATTTTAGAGGCGTGTATAATATCTATGAAAATGAAATCAATCTGTTTAACCCCAACAAAACTTCTATTGAAGATGATGTGGTTTCAATTAAAGATTTAAAAGATCCTAAACTAGATGAACTACTGGGTAAACAAGCGAATGAACTACGTGACGATTTAGAACTAATCAATGGGGTTTACGATAAATTTGACCTTAACGAATATTTAGAAGCAAAAACAGCCCCCGTATTTTTTGGTTCGGCTTTAAACAATTTCGGTATTCGTGAAATGCTCGACACATTTGTAAAAATTGCACCAAACCCGCTTCCACGTCTTTCAGATGCGGGTCCGATCCAGCCCACCGATAAAAAATTTAGTGGTTTTATCTTTAAAATTCACGCTAATTTAGATCCACGTCACCGGGATAGGATTGCCTTTTTGAGAGTATGTTCTGGTAAATTTGAACGTAATAAATTCTTTGAGCATGTTCGATTAGATAAAAAAATAAAATTTTCTAATCCCTACTCTTTTATGGCGCAGAGTAAGGAAGTAATTGATGAAGCCTATCCAGGTGATGTAATTGGTTTATATGATACAGGAAACTTTAAAATTGGGGACACTTTAACCCAAGGTGACAAATTCTTGTTTAAAGGAATGCCAAGTTTTTCTCCAGAGCTATTTAGGGAAGTAGTGAATACAGACCCTATGAAAACAAAACAATTAGAAAAAGGTCTCCGACAATTATCGGATGAAGGTGTGGCTCAATTGTTTACCCAACAACCTGGAAATAAAAAGATTTTGGGAACCGTTGGAGAATTACAATTTGAGGTGATACAATATCGATTGCAACATGAATATGGAGCTTCTTGTTCTTTTAGAGGATTACCTTATCATAAAGCCACATGGCTGACCTCAACCAAGCCCGCTCAAATGGATACCTTTTTACGTATTAAAGCGCGTAATTGTGTGCAGGATAAGGATGACAATTGGGTGTTTATGGCAGATTCACCGTTCTTGCTAAATATGGCTAAAACAGATTATCCGGATATTGTTTTTCACGAAACGAGTGAGTTCAAAATAAGTGAATAAACTTCGCGGTTCATCCACACACATATTCTGTTATATCATTAGATAGAAACTAGGAGGTATGATCTACAACCACCACCCAATTTCCGTTGATTTGTCGCCAAAGCAATGAAAATTTTCCGCCAATTTCATTGTGCACTTCACTGATGTATCTATCTAGTTTCCATGACCCAATCATAATATACGAATCGTTTGAGAGTTGATCCAATTTAATAATTTCAAAACTTAATTCACCCATTAATTCTTTGGAAGAGTATTTAGCCTTGTAATTATCATGTACCTTTTGCCATCCATAGGAAACATGATCGCCACTAACAAACATCAAACTATCATTATTCCAATATCCTTGCATGAAACCATCAATATCGCCATTATTCCATGCCTCTTGTTGCTGGTTCAAAGCCTCAATAATTTGGATTCTACCGGTATCTGATTTTTGATCCGTACAGGAATAAAGAAGTCCTATTCCCAGAAGTAAAAGAGTAAATAAACGTTTCATTTTGTGCTATTTTATACGAACATACTACAAATTACGATTAAAAAAGCCACTTTAAATTTCGTTTTCAATCAAGTTTGAAGCCCGCTTTATATCTACTACTTCCACTTCGTAAATAAGCGTTTCAAAACCCTTCGCAATTCCGGTACTTGAACCCGAACTACCGAACGCTAATTCACTTGGTAAAATAAATGTGGCCTTTTCTCCTTTCCGCAATTTCCGAATACCATAATCAAAACCCTTTAACACTTGACCTTGTTGGCCAATAATGTATGTAAAGGGTTGATCGCGCTCGTAGGTAGAATCTAATACTTCCTCATTTGCATTATACGTTACGTAATGCACAGAAACTTCATCTTGAGACCGTGGTAAATCTCCAATACCTACTACTTGTCGGATTAAAAACATCCCTCCCACTACTTCAACGCTATCATTTTCAAAGGGTTTTAATAACCGAAGTAATTGGGCTTGTTCTTTAATTTCTAAATCTTTAGATAACTCAGGATACGCTTGATAAAACGACCAAGATGTATAATTAGATTGTGATGTTATTCCGATTTCTAATCGGACCTTTTCTGAAGAAGAATCAGAAAAAATATCTTTTATTTTTCGGGAAAATAAATAACCAGAGGCACTGTCGCCAACCGCTAATAACCCCAAAAATTCAACTAATCCTGTATCTCGATTTGAAAAGTACATTTTAGATACTTCGCCAGTAAAAAGAAGGGAATCTGTGGAAGAGAAAATACGCAGATTGAACTCCACCATTTGGCTATCCACGAGCGTATTTTTCACATCCCCTAACGCGTATATTTTATAATCAATACCAGATGCCGTTAACGAATACCCTTCATATTCGGATTTTTTGCAGGAGAGCAAAACCAAGACGAACACAAAAGATATTAAATATGGTTTCATTCTTGGATTTCGTGGAGTTGAATATCAAATATAACGGTAGATGAATGCGGGATTTTGTCGAAATCACCCGTGTAGCCGTGTGCTAAATGCGAAGGAATAATAAAAATGGCTTTATCACCTGGAGATAAAAATCGAATACCTTCTTGCAACCCACTTTCAACATCATCATGGCCAACCACAAACTTCGCACGTTTTTCAGGGTCCGATTTATAAATTTCCTTACCATCAATTAAACTCACCGTATAACTAACCGTTACTAATTGATTTTCAATTGGTTTAATCGATTGATCATTTGATTTCTCATACACCATATAACGCAAACCAGACCCTGTTTCAACCATATCCCAATTTCTGCGTTTGATATAATTATCAATTTGATCCGATTCCATTCGAACAGATTTCCGGTTGAGGTCAATCATTTCTTGTTTGGTTACTCCTCTATCTTGTTCCACTTTTACGGGTTCTTCACACGAATAAAAAAACAAAAAAGGAACAATTAAACTGGCCAATTTCACATTCATTTAGTACATCTTTAATTCATTCGAATAGGCTCTCATTACCTCCTTAAACAAATTGATGGCAGCATCTAGTGATATATCTAAACGGCCTCCAGCCGCATTTTTATGTCCACCACCATTAAAGTGTTCCCGCGCAATTACATTCACATCAAAATCACCTTTTGAGCGCAATGAAACCTTAATATAACCATCACTTTCTCGAAAAAAACCTGCGGCTTTCATCCCTCCAATAGATAAACCATAATTTACAAAGCCTTCAGAATCTCCTTTTTGAAAATCGAATCTCCTTTGCTCTTCTTCGGTTAATGAAATATAGGAAGCGGCTAAATCATCCACAGATTTCAATTTCTCCACTAAGGTATACCCTAAAAGGTGAATCCGTTTTAAGGTATTATTATCATACACCTTGGTATACACCTCATCAGGTTCCACTCCAACTTCCAGAAAATGAGCCGCGGCCAAATGGGTTGCTTTTTTTGTTGACCCAAATCTAAATGACCCCGTATCCGTTAATATTCCCGCGTAAAGATTCTCGGAAATACTTTTATTAATAACACTTTTATCGCCCAATTCTGAAATCACATCATATATCATTTCCGATGTAGAAGACTTCTCGGGATCAGAAAACATAATATCAGCAAAATCCGTAGGTTGTCTATGGTGATCAATCATAACAAATGTTGCCGGATGTTCTACAACCAATTCTTTTAAATCGCCAACGCGTCTAATATCGTTGTAATCTAAAAAGAAAATAACCTCTGCTTCATTCAATACTTCGGTTGCTCTTTCAGGATTTGAAGAGTGTAAAATAATTTCACTCGCTCCCGGCATCCAGTCGTAAAAAGCAGGGAATTCATTTGGCGAGATCACTGTAGCGCTATGCCCTTTACAATTGAGGTATTCTGCGAAACCCAAACACGATCCCAAGGCATCTCCATCTGGATTAATATGCGGAATTACCACTGCCTTCTTGGAATTGGAAAGCAATTTTTTTAATTTTTCTATCGTACTCAAAATTGTGCCTTTTTTCAATTAATATGCGTCAACAATACCCATTTTCTTCAATAAAAATGAGGCATTCATATTTTGACAAATTCCTGTCCGAAGGGTATAATCGAATTGTAAATCATCATTTACAAACTCCACCTCAAACGATTTATTTTCAATTTTTTCGGGATATTTTTCCTCCAATTCACACAAACTCAAATCGTGGGTAGCAATCATTCCCATCATTTTGTAATTCACGAGCTTTTGAACAAAAGCATACGAACCTTTCGCTTTATCCACCGAATTTGTGCCCTTTAGAATTTCATCCAATATTACAAACCTTTTTTCACCTGCTTTTAGAATATCAGAAATCTTCGCCAAACGACTCAATTCCGCGTAAAAAAATGAGGTGTGTTCCGCTAATGAATCTTCGGTACGCATACTTGAAAAAATCTTCATGGGACTCAACGTAAACTCCTTCACGGCTAACGGAGCACCCATCATTCCCAAAACCAAGTTGATTCCTATAGTTCTCAAAAAAGTACTTTTACCCGCCATATTGGCCCCGGTAATAATTTGTATACTTCCTTTTCCTGTCAGACTATAATCATTTCCGATTCCGTCTTTCGTTAGTAGCGGATGTTTAATACCCTTACCCGATACTTCGTAGCCATTGTCAGAAATTTGAGGATAAACCAATTTACTATTATTAAACGCCATATTTGAAATGGAAACTACCGCATCAAAATTTCCAACCACGGTTACCCAATGTTCAATTTCTAGTGCGTTATCTACTTTCCATCGGTACATTTTACGCATCAAATTCAAATCCCATAATAAAAAGGCATTTAAAGTAAACCCAAGTAATATGTTTTGACGCTGCTCAAACATGTTTAGCATTTTTCGCAACTCATGAATTTTTGTAGATGCTTGTTTACCATCTATATACAATTCACTTTTCCAGCGTTTCAATAATTCAGATTGAAATTCTTTCTGCTCCAATTTCTCGGTCATCTTCGCTAAAACCTCAATTTTGGCAACCAAATTGGTTAGAAAAAAATATTGCCTATTGATTTGCTTTAAATACGAACCAACAAACGCCAAAGGAACCGCCAAATACAAAATGAAATGTGTCCATTTAACCCACCCAATGATAGATAAACCCAAAAGGGTAAACGAAAGTAATGGCAGCAGATATAGCAATATTTCATACAAAAATCCATCCCCGATTTTGTTTTTACGTTGATGCCAAGTTTTTATTCTCTTCTTATCCTTCCCATCTAACCGATGAATCAAACCTGTGGCTAAAAACTCTTGACGCCAATCCACCTCTTTAGCTAGTTCTTTTACTGCTTCCTGGCGCTCAAGAATTTCCTTTTTATCTAAAACAGGGTTACATAACCAACTGGCCAAAGTATTTTTTCCTAAAAAAGTAACGGTCCGGTTGAGATACGGGAAAAATGATTGCCTACCGAATAAATCGAAATCATGCGAGTACTCGTGTTGATGGTCAATAAACTCTGTTCCATCTTCACTATTTTGAAATTTCCCTTCCGATGCTTTTATTTCATTTCTATTTATTTGAACAATAGCTTCCAAGAAAGCAATTTGAACATCGGCTTGATGGTTAAAAACAACCAATCGTAAAAATATGGCCGTCCCACCTACAATAATAATGAGCTCGGGGATCAATTGACCCCAATACAAATAAACGCCTGCAACCACCAAAATGAATACAAAAAGCCTGGAAAAAGCTACGTTTCTAGAAACGTTTTTATACTTCTTCAGCTGATGATTGAATTGCGTAATTCTTGTTCGATAAATAAAGCTCATTTCAAAAAAATATCCGCAAATTAAAGACTTTAAAAAGGAGAGGCTTGGTTCATTTTAGAATTTTTACCAACATAAATACATCAAATTTCAACTTGCATAGAAGATTCTTATAGAAGTAACAATGAATAGCTGGCTTATTTATATTTTCGTTGGCTCAAAGCAGGAAGATAGTGTTCAACATTAAATCAAAAATTCAGCACAATTACAGCAAGGTATACCGCATTTTTATTGTGGCGATTACCATTGCCATTATGATGTTGATCTCGCCTAAAACTCCGCGCTTTCAATACGAATACGAACAAGGGTTCCCTTGGATGTATCAACCTTTGTACGCTCCATTTTCATTTGCGATTAATAAAACCACAGACCAAATCGTAAAGGAGAAAACAGAAATAATTTCAAATAGCTATTTGTATTTTGATGTCAATTCTAATTTGGCTGATAGTGTGGCCAAGGAATTTGAAATCAAAGCCCAGTCGTTGCTTCTGGCTGATTCGAGTATTTCGGTTAAAGCCAAGAAACAATTTTTGGCCAACGGAATTAAAATTCTTAATCGACTTTACGCCAATGGCATCATTTCTAACGAAGATAGTTTAGCTAATAAACCTCCTAGCTTTATTATTAAAACTATTCAAAACCATGAAGAATCTCAGGTTGAAATCGGTCGATTTTTATCTCTCAATCAAGCTTTTGATTCTACAAAATCATGGTCACAAATATATCCTGACAAAAATTTACTCGCTATTGCAATTCTTGAAAACATTAAACCCAACATAACTTACAACCCCACGCTTACGGCAGAAATTATCGATCAGAAAATGAATGTGCTTTCCCCTGTTTATGGATTAGTAAATACTGGGGAGAAAATTGTTGATAAGGGGGATATAATCACGACTGATATTTACCAAAAGTTAAAATCTCTCGAAGAAAAATCAGTCAAAAAATCTGGTACGGATGATTCCCATTGGTTTATTTGGGGAGGAACATTTATATACGTTGGATTTGCCTTAATGATGTTGGTGCTGGTTACGAAAATATTTAGCCCATCCTCCTATTCCGACACCAATAAGTTCACGCTAATTCTCATTCTTTTCCTTTTGTGTTATGCCATGGCCAACATTCCTCGACTGTATCCTGAGATTGAAATGTATGCGCTTCCTTTTGCATTATTCGCTGTGATATTACAGTCGTTTTTTAGGAGTGCTCTAGCTAGTATTGTCTTTTTATTGATGATTTTTTCTGCTGGATTGGTTTCATCCAATGGAATAGAATTTTTATGGATTGAGATCCCTTCCGGGTTATTGGCTATTTTACTATTAAATAACCTGCGCAAAAGGTCGCAATTATTGGGCGTTATAACCGTGGTTTTCATTTCTTCATCGTTACTGTTTTTCGCATCAAACATTATAAAAGAAGGGCATTTAAACAACATTGATTTCTCGTATTTCGGGTGGTTTGCCGTGAGTGCTTTACTTACTGTTTTGGCTGTTCCGCTCGTATTTATTGTAGAACGAATTTTTGGGTTAATATCTGAAATGGCCTTATTGGAACTTTCGGATACCAACAACAGTTTGTTACGCGAATTAGCTCAGGTAGCACCAGGCACTTTCCAACACTCTATGCAAGTATCCAATTTGGCTGAAGACTGTGCCATAGAAATTGGCGGTGATGCCTTACTCATTAGAACTGGAGCGTTGTATCACGATATCGGAAAATTAATGAATCCTACTTTTTTTATTGAGAATCAACAAGGGAATCATAATCCACACAATGATTTATCGGAGGTGGAAAGTGCTGAAATAATCATTCAACACGTACTAGATGGAATTGAATTAGCAAAAAAACATAATCTACCCGAAAAAATAATTGATTTTATTCGAACGCATCACGGAACGACTACTACCCGTTTTTTTCTGTATCATGCGCAGCAAAAGGACCCCAACGTAGATCCAAAGTTATTCCAGTACCCTGGCCCACTCCCTTTTTCCAAGGAAACCGCCATTTTAATGTTATGCGATGGTGTAGAAGCTGCTTCGCGTAGTTTACCAGAATACTCGGCAGATTCTATTAATACACTTATTGAAGGAATTTTTACTACTATTTTAAGCTCCAAACAATTAGAATATTCCCCTATTACCTTTCAAGAAATTTCGGTTTTGAAGAAATTATTGAAAAAGAAAATAATGAACATTTATCACGTAAGGGTTGCATATCCAGGTAGTTAAACTGAATTATTAAAGTCATAATTTTCGATTAATTCCCTTTTAAAAAAAAACTTTCAACTTTATAAAATTATAGCTTTGGTACTTAAAATGGTTTTATAAATTTGCCGTCCGTTGGAGAGTTGGCTGAGTGGCTGAAAGCGGCACCCTGCTAAGGTGTTATACTCGTAAGGGTATCGAGAGTTCGAATCTCTCACTCTCCGCATAAAAAGAAAAGGTCTTCGTTAAGAAGGCCTTTTTTTGTGCCTTGAATTTTGGTCTGAACTGAAAGGTCAAGACAAAAATTAAGAGTGCAAAAAAATGAAATGAAGCATAGCAAATTTTTCTTTTGATGTGCACTTAAAACCATGTAAAGAGATCAGAGACTAATCTCTCACTCTCCGCATAAAAAGAAAAGGTCTTCGTTAAGAAGGCCTTTTTTTGTGCCTGTGTTTTTGGTCTGATCTGAAAGGTCAAGACAAAAATTAGTGGTGCAAAAAATGAATTGAAACGCATTACAAATTTTCTTTTGATTTGCTCTTAAAACTAGAAAAAGAAATTGGAGGCTAATCTCTTACTCAAAAAAAGGCTTCCCAATGGAAACCTTTTTGGATTTAACCAGACTCCAATCCGTTTTGCTATTCATAAATATTTCGATCTACTTTATTTGAAATTGCTGGAATAGTTTGAAGGTAATCAAATATAGCTCCGGCCTCTTCATCCGTCAATTGCGTATACGGAATCATTGGAAAAACCAATGCGGGTTCACCTCCTTTAATTCCATATTTTACGGCATTAATAAATCGTTCCTTCGTCCAGTCACCAATTCCAGTTTCAGAGTCTGGTGTTAAATTTGGTGTTAATTTTACTCTTCCTTCTCTATCTAAGGGTTTATTTCCTCCTCCAAAATATCCAACACTTTGCGTTGGGTTCAAAAAATCGTTCGTTTTAAAATCAGCAGAGTGACACGAAAAACAATCTAAATTATGTGCCAAATACTCTCCTAACTCCACAGAGTTAGAATAATCAGGCATGGCAATAGGGGTCTCAGGCATTGGAAATGGCTTAAACACGGTTTGGCACAAAACTTTGGTTAGAAATGAAGGTTCACAAGGTAGATCAGGGGTAGCATCAGCGGTTACCATTGTATGATCCGATTTTAGAAACGCAATTATTGCATCAATATCTTTATCGGCCATTTTAGGCAATTTCGCCATGTAGGGCGGAGCATATTTTCCATCTCTTTTTATCCCAGTTCTAAATAGATACACCAACTCCGCATTCGTCCACTCCCCAATCCCAAATTCTTTGTCTTGGGTAATATTTTGAGAATAAATCACTCCAAACTCAGCAGGTGCATCAAGCATTCTAATTCCTGAAAGCTTACCCGTTTCATGATTTAAATGACAACTAGCGCATAGCATACTCGTTAGTTTTTCGCCTCTTTCAACCAACTCGGGAGTAGACTTTACAGGGTACACAAATTCTGAAGTTTTATAGACGGGAATTCCACTTGATTCAACATATAAGGATGCGAGAAGAATAATTCCGACAAGTGCCAATAGAATAACACCGATAACTTTTGCTGTTTTTTTCATGATTTATATTGGATTGGTTTAAATTCCTATACAAAGCAGGTGAAAAGGAAGAAAATACCTGTTCATTTGAACATAGATATTTTAACTACCTCATTTCAAATATAATAAAAATTATAAATTGCATTTTATGTAGAAAGACTCTTTGGAAAATCTATCGAGCCAAAGTAACTGTGCCCTGAAATTCATACGTGTTAAAATCGGCTCCTTGGGCTTTTATAACCCAATAATATACTCCATCTGGTGAATCCACTCCAGAACTATTCTTGCCATCCCACTCTACTTGAACCCCACTGGTTTGGAATACTTCTGCACCCCATCGGTTAAACATAAGGCAATCTACAGATTGGGCTCCAGTCATTAAAATAGGTACGAATAAATCGTTTTCACCATCGCCATTTGGAGTGAATATATTAGGCATTTGAACCACAACGGCACAATCAATTACTTCAATCAACACAGAGTCTTCTCCAATACAATCTCCTTTTGAAACTGCTACAAAATATAACCCAGAACTTGAAACAACATATTTGGGATCTGTTGAACCATCTTGCCATAAATAAGTAGCCCCAGAATTTGTTACATCCAATACCAAAGGCTTCTCCGCACAAATGGTTCCATCCGGACCTAAATCCACATTGGGTTCTGGAATGGAAGTAATTTCAATTTGATCTATTCCAGTACACTTTTTTAATGTTACACTCACCGCGTAAGTTCCAGCCTCTGAAACCACAAGTGTGCTTTTGGTGCTATTGTCATTCCAAACATACGTTGCGCTCCCAGATATTTTTGCGTTGAGGGTAATTTCATCTCCTTCGCAAATTGTTGTATCTGCTCCAATATTCACACTTGGAATGGTATTGTACACCACATTTAACGTTTCTGAAACAGTTCCACACGTGTTTGTTACATCCACCCAATACGCTCCGGCCTGAGTAACCAAAAATGTAGAATCAGTAGATGAATCTTGCCATGCATAAGAACTGTTTGGGTTACCTGCATTCAACAAAAGAGTTTCTCCAGTACACAAGGAAGTGTCATTACCTAGATTAGGATTTGGAAGTGGAATAAAATCTATCACAATTGTATCTGATTTCTTACAGTTTTGTCTAGTAACCTCCACCCAATAGGTATTTGGTTGAGAAACAAAATAGATAGAATTTACGGACCCATCTTGCCACGAATAGGTAGAATTAGGATTTGCCGCAGAAAGAATGATGGATTCTCCTTGACATAACGTGGTATCGGGACCCAAATTTAAATTGGGTGATGGATTAAATGTGGTTTGAATAGTATCGTAATCCGTACAATAATTCTTGGTCACCGCCACAGAATACGTTCCGGTAAGGGTAATATCAAATAATGGACTCGTAGAATTATTAGACCATACATACGATCCGTTTGGTATGCTAATATCCAGTGATAATGTATCGCCTTTACACAAAACACTATCGGGTCCTAAATCAACTAACGGAAAGATGACGTAATCCACCAAAACAGTATCGGAATTCGTCCCACAGTTATCTGTCACTTCCACCCAATAAGTACCCGAATTAAGTACATTAAAACTAGAGTCTGTAGAATTATCTTGCCACGTATACACCGCCTGAGGCCATACGGCATCTAAAACTAACGTATCGCCAGGACACATTATACTGTCTGGACCTAAATCAATTTGAGGAGATGCTGAATTAGTAACGATTAATGTATCCGCACCTATACATCCACCATTCGAAACCTGAACCCATAAATTACTATCGGTACCCCCAATAGATTGAACTGGATTGGTAGATCCATTACTCCATAAATAGGTAAAAGTGCTACTATCCGTAACATCTAAAACCAAATTATTACCTGGACAAATAACTGTATCGTTACCCAAATCTACATCAGGGATAGAATTAAAAGTAACCTGAATGGTATCAACCGATTCACACAATTGAGCAAAGTAAATATCATCCATACCGAAATCGTTTCCTCCACCGGCAATATTTTGATTCACAATACAAATATTCGCAGTAGTTTGCGATGGTCCCGATGTCCATGTTTGGTAATAATTTTGCCAGTTACATGTGGTTGAGCTAAGAATGAAATTATTTCCAATGACAACTCCATTAATCATGAATTCTAAGTTGGCAGGGTTAGAAGCCACCACAGAAGTAAACCATGCAGAAAAAACATAGGTTGTGGAAGGTGAAATATTCACGGTTTGACACCATACGGCAGTATTCGCAGTAGACGCCCCATTCATGATCATATAATTTCCTGTACCCGTGGTATGATCCGTACAATTTGCAAAATTGGTATGCGTTAAATTAGCATTTGTACTAATTGCAAATTGACCCGGGTTGGAAAGTAAACCCCACGTGCCACCGGTTCCATATACGTAATTACTAGTAAAACCAGAATTTCCTTGGGTAAAATCACCATTTACCACCAAATTTGTTGTATCCAAAACTTGTGCGGCACACACATAACTTCCTGTTATTCCAACGGTAAGGTTTGAGTCTGTACTACCATTATTCCATAAGTAACCTAAAAAATCTGTTCCAGCCTGAAGGGTTAAACTATCTCCAGCACACAATACTGTATCTGGTCCTAAATCAAGAGAATAGCTTACACATTGACCGGAAACATTGATGAAACCAAAAATCAAAAAACCAAAAATAAAGAGTGTTATTTTGTTTCGCATACTGACAAATATAGCATTTATACTAATTGTAAAGAACTAATTTTAAATAGCTTTGTTTTCACACCAAAAGCGCTCCATGTCGGTAATAATTAGACCAATACGAAAATCAGATAATTCTAATGTAGCACGTATGATTCGTGCCGTTTTTGTAGAGTTTGATGCACCTACAGAAGGAACCATTTTCACGGATAAAACTACCGATACCCTATTTGAATTATTTCAAGAAAAAAATGCGGCTTTATGGATTGCTGAAAAAGATTCTGAAATTGTGGGTTGCTGTGGAATCTTTCCTACCGTTGGGCTTCCAGAAAAATGCACCGAGCTGGTGAAATTTTACGTTTCAAATTCAGTTCGAGGTACTGGAATTGGCAGGCAACTCATGCAAAAAAGTGAAGAATTCGCCATAAAATTGGGTTATTCTGAAATCTATATCGAATCGTTACCCGCTTTCGGAAATGCGGTGAGGATTTATAAAAAGAACGGGTATTCTTTGCTCGATCATCCACTCGGAAATTCAGGTCATTTTGGATGTGATATTTGGATGGTAAAATCACTTATTACAAATACTTAGGATTATCAAAAAAGTAGCCATTATAGGAGGAGGAGCGGCAAGTTTTATTGCAGCCGATATGTTGAGTGCATCTTTTCAGGTCACCATTTACGAAAAAGGTAAAAGCATTGGTCGTAAATATTTAGTTGCCGGTAAAGGGGGATTCAATTTATCACATAATGCGATAGGTCAAGATTTGATTCACAATTACTGCCCTGCTGACTTTTTGGAACCTGCCCTAACCGCATTTGATGTAAAAAAATTAACCCAATGGTATACGGATTTGGGCGTAGAAACCTTTGTGGGTTCAAGTAATCGGATTTTTCCTAAAAAAGGTATTTCACCGGCAGACATTCTTCGAAAAATTAAAGCCAAACTCCGAAAACAAAAAGTTAAAATTAAATACGCACATACGTTTATTGGATTTAGCACTAACCGTATTCCGCTGATTAAATCTGTTTCTGGAACCGAAGAAATAGATGCTGACTCCTATATATTTTCGTTAGGCGGAGCATCCTGGAAAGTAACAGGCTCTTCAGGAGATTGGTTACCCTATTTTACGGAAATCGGAATACAAACAAAACCATTTGAGGCCTCTAATTGCGGACTCAATATTGATTGGCCGAAATCTATTACTGAATACCATTCGGGTAAACCACTCAAAAACATTTCCATAATACACCACGATTTGGAGGTTAAAGGTGAAGCTTTAATCACAGATTATGGTATGGAAGGAAATGC
>JBFFMY010000030.1:0-35433 GCA_041563475.1 Salibacteraceae bacterium | reverse complement strand
GAAGAATATATCATTCTGTAAATCCTCAATCTTTTTATACATCACTATATCTCCACTTTTTAGTAGCGGATACATTGAATCTCCTGTAATAGGCAAAGCTCCATCACATTTTGGTAAATTAGGGATACTAATATAGTCAACGGGATCCTGGTTGTTTAGATCGTCATACATCGATACAATCCCTGCAGCGGCCTCCATTTCATACAAAGGCACCTCCTGGTTAACGATGGTAGTATCTGTTCTAAGTCTATAAACTTCTGTTTTATCATTTTCATCCAAAAGCATTGATCCTTTTCCAGTCAGCAACCATGCTGGACTAATTTCTTCACATTTTGTGTATAAAAGTTCTGGATTATAAGTGTTTCGAGACTTCCAATTAGATAAAACTTGCGGTTTAATTCCCAAAAACGCTGCAAATTCGGCATCTTTTGAATATCCGTAATGTTCCTTAATCCTCTCTAATATGATGATCTTATCCATTAATAAACATTTTGTTTATTTTATATTGTGTGTTATACACAAACTGTTTATGTTTGCACAGTTCAATAACACAAATGTATGCAAAATCAAATTGACATAACAACCGATGCAAAAATCGGAGACTCAACACTTGTAAGAGATCTAACCATTAAAAGAGGTCTCAACAAAGGAAAGGGGTACTCCCTAACACTTGTAAACCAAGTAAAGGTTGGCAAAAGAAATAACACCGAAGTCTCTGAGCTATTTAGGGAAGTAATTGAAAATAGAAATCAACTTTTAAAGTAAGAATCATGGCAACTATTGAAATATATAATGAAATAAGAGACTGGAGAAAAAAAGCTGGTGCCCATGAGGAAATGGATTTAGGCTTTTTGTGGATAAAAATGTTGGTTCCCGAGAATGAACTTGTGAACCTGAGCGAAACCGAACAAAGAAACCACGAACGGGAGAATCATCAACTGATGGTCGCGTTTGGAGACAATAAGTCTGATAGACTGAACAGGATACGCGCTAAATAATTCTAGGTCAAAATGGCAATCATCATAGCTCTTCACAAAATTATCAATGAATACTCGAAGTTCTTCCATTGTTTCAATTCCAAGTTTTTCAGATCCTTTTAGGTCATAAAAAAAAGTATAGATCACTGTATCCATAAATCAAAACTAATTAAATGTTCCAGTACTATCAAAATCAAATGTGTGTTGAAGGAGGTTGGCTCTACGAGGAAGGTGACATTCTAAATAAAGATTTGTATGATAAATACAAGCAACGCGGAAAAATTGTAACGCTAAGAAGAGGTGGTAACGGACGTACTGCATTGGTTTTATTTGAATCAATACCCACAAAATATAGAGAAATCATTATTTCAAAATTCGGAGATCCTTATAAGGTGCTAAAACAAAACTCGTTTCTAAACTCTTTACACTTTGATGCAAAGGCTTTTGAATTTTACTCAAACTACGTTACAAATACTGGCTCTCCATTACCTCAAAAGAACATAAATGAATATGTGGCCAATGCTACCATTCTAAATGGTGTTCAAATACTGGTTAATAAGGCACTTGGTAAAAGAGGTGCATTAGGAGGTTCATCCAAAATATGGAATAGAGTTTCGTCTCAAGTTCAAGATTTACCTATTGATCTATACCCTCATTCTTTACCATCAAACGAGCGGAGATTGAAACTGAAGTACAAAACTTACCTTAAGCAAGGGTACGAATCACTTGTTCATAAGGGATTTGGCAATGAAAATTCAGAAAAAATTAATAAAGATGCTCAGTTATGGGTTCTTGCACGCTGGGGTAACCGAGTGGCTAAAGTTGCCAATCTAGCTCAGCTACTTTTTGAATACAATGAAAAATCAAAATCAAAAGGCTGGAAACCCCTAAAAGACGAGAAAACCCTACACAATTTCCTTTATAAAGAAAGCATTAAGCACCTTTGGTATGGGGCTAGATATGGCGATTTAAAAGCCAAAGAAAAATATACCATTCAACATAGCACCAAGTTGCCAACCATGCGTGATTCGCTTTGGTATAGTGATGGAACCAAGCTTAACTACTTCTATCAGTACATAAATGAGAAAGGCGAAACCAAAGTAGGCACTTGTAATGTATATGAGGTAATGGATGCCTATTCTGAAGTGTTACTTGGATACCATATTTCAGATACGGAAGATTACCAGGCGCAATATCATGCGTATAAAATGGCTATTCAAATATCTGGGCATAAACCTTATCAATTAGGATTTGATGGCCAAGGCGGTCACAAAAAATTGAAAGCAGGTAACTTTCTTGATAAACTTTCAAGGATGGCCATTAAAACGGCCCCGTATAATGGACGTTCAAAAACCATTGAATCGGCTTTTGGTAGGTTTCAAAAGCAATTCATGAAAAAGGACTGGTTCTTTTGTGGTCAAAACATAACCGCTACTAAGCTGGAGAGTAAAGCGGATAGAGAAATGATTCTTACCAACAAAAAAGACCTCCCTACTCTAGCTCAAGTAAAAAGTATTTACCTAAAAAGACGTAAGGAATGGAATGAAGCTCCACATCCAGCTTCCGGAACTCCAAGAGTTCAGATGTATGAAGAAAGCTACAATCCTGAAACTCCAAAAATTGGAATGTGGGATATGGTTGATCTATTCTGGATTAAACGAGATAAACCATCTACATACGCTGGGTACGGAATCTCTTTCAAGGAGAAAAAAGTGAAATATGATTACATGGTGTATGATGAAAATCAACTTCCTGATGTGAAGTTTTTACGCGAAAACATCGACAAAAAATTCCATATCAAGTTTGATCCAGAAGATATGAGTTTGATCTACTTGTATGAAATGACACCTCTAGGCTTACGATTTGTGACCGAGGCACGTACAAAAATCACCATTCACAGAGGTAAACAAGAGCAAGATGAATTGGATGATGCTTACATAGCTAAAATCAAAATCATAAACGAAAACTCTAGAAAAGAAGTAGCTGAAGAAATGGATAAAATTCTTGAAAAGCATGGTGCTACGCCAGAGCAACAAGGGTTAAGATCACCAGGACTACTCGGCATTAAATCAACACGCAAAAAAGCAGCCAACAACGTGGGCAAACTAACCAAGGAAGAAAGCAATTTGGTAGTTAGCCTGGAGAACGATAATGATAAAGGAAAATATTACGACAAATACTAAAAACTACAATAAATGCTATCTCAAGAAAACAAAGAAGAAATAGTTGAAAAACTAAAAATTCACATTCAACGAATTGGAAGTCAAAATGCTGCCGCAAACAGTTTAAAGGGTGTTTCAAGCGCGGTAATAAGCCATGCGCTCAATAACAAATGGAATCACATTCGTGATGAGAAATGGCGACAAATGAATGCCCAATTAGACTGCCCTACTGGTGAATGGGTTGGTGTAAACACACGTGATTATGAATTACTGTCGGAAATTTTAGAAGATGCCAGATCAAACAGTGGTGTTTTCGGAATTGTAGGATCTGCAGGAAGTGGAAAGACCTTCACTCTACGTGATTTTACAAGAACTAACACCAAAACCTATTTGTTAAGCTGTAATGAGTTTTGGAACAAAAAACATTTCCTCTCTGAGCTGTTAGCTAAAATGGGTAAAAAGTATAAAGGCATGACCGTGGCCGAAATGGTATCTGAAGTAACCATTCACCTTAATCGTACCCACATCCCCTTGATTATTCTTGATGAAGCCGACAAACTAAAAGATGAAGTTCTTTCATTTTTCATCACTTTCTACAATGAGCTTGAAGGTCAATGTGGATTTGTTCTAATTGCAACTGATTTTTTGAAGAAACGAATACACCGTGGCTTAACCTCAAACAAAAGGGGTTACGAGGAGATCTACTCTAGAATTGGAAGGAAATTCATTGAGCTTAATGGTGTAGGATACACTGATGTTCAAACCATTTGTTATGCAAACGGTGTTCGTAATAAAACAGACGTACGCACTGTATTTGAAGACTCTGAAAATGATCTGAGAAGAGTGAAACGAAAAATACATGCCCTCAAACTTCAAATGCAAGACAAAGCTGCATAAATGAGAATTAAACGTGCAATTTCAGTTTTCGAGATGACTAAAAAAGAGTTTATAAAAATGGATTTTACTGACAACTGGAAGGAGTCTTTCGGAGTTCCAGAACAATCTGGAGTATGGCTCATTTGGGGCAATTCTGGAAACGGTAAAACTCGTTTTTCTCTGCAGCTTGCAAAGCAACTAGCCAAATTTGGCCGTGTGGTTTACAATAGCCTTGAAGAGGGTGCTTCATTGAGCCTTCAGAAAGCCATTATTGAAACACGAATGAATGAAGTGGCAAATAACTTTAGTGTTCTCGATAGAGAATCGTTAGATGATCTAAAAATTAGACTACATAAAAGGAGAAGTCCTGATATTATTCTAATAGACTCCTACCAATATACAGGCATGAATAAACGCCAGTATATAGCCTTAAAAGAAGAATTTAAAAACAAACTATTCATTTTCATAAGTCATGCCGAGGGCAGACAACCTGAAGGCCGATCAGCAAAGTTCGTGAAGTACGATGCCGATGTTAAAATTTGGGTTGAAGGTTACAAAGCATTTCCGGTAACCAGATTTGGAGGCGGTGAACCGTTCGTGATCTGGAATAAAGGAGCTAATGATTATTGGATAGATAAATAACACCCCATGAAAGTAATATTCACTATACGAAGTAAAAAGTGGTTTAAAAAGCCTTCCATAAAGTTTGAAGTTGAAGACATGACTTCACTAGATCAAGTTGACCAGGTAATTCAAGCTTTACATCAACTAAAACATGAAGCTGACCTCATTAAGCATTTTCACCAAATATCAGAACCAACACCCCAAGTATGAAACCAACAGTAAAAATCACAAGAATTGCCAAAACAAGGGCTTCAAACCACTTAAATAAGGACGTTGTAAAAGGCCTTCTTAAAATTTCAGAATACGATTACTTCTGGACTAAAGCAGATTTAGGAATTCTATTTATTAAGAATCAATTTCCTGAACTAGCCACCAGTGAGTATTACGATTATGCCACTTCTGATTCTTTTTTCTGGGCATGGTGGAACCTGCAATGGGCAAACTGGGAAGCTGAGCTTCTGCCTGTGCTAATTGAACATAATATTATGCAGCATATAGGTCTATGGAAACTTGAAATGAAGCAGTTGCTTTTTGATTCCAATGCACATCATTCATTCCACCATAATTACATCAAAAAATCTAAAATATATGAAGCCTGAAATTACCATAGTTAAGGAAATTCATTTTAAAAATGAAATGAATAAAAGATTAATCAAGTTAAACATCCGTAAAAAGGAACTGGACAAAGTTGTTTGCGCTCCAGGTTTTTATTCCACAGATAACTGGAGAATACTACACGATGAACTCAATATGATAAACATCAAAATTAAAACCCTTAACGGTCGGATAGAAAACTATAAAAAGAACACTGGCCCTGACACCATACACGTTCCAATGGCAACAAAAATGAGTTATTAATCAAATCAAAATTTTATGAAAATAGATCACATATCAAAACAGCTAACCAAGGCGAGAACTTGGAAAAACGAGGATGGATTCAGTATTGAAACCAAGCGACTCACAAAAACGGAAAAACTCAAGGAAATAAGTGCCTTTGCCTTAGCCAAAGAAGCGGTAGCCGTTCATAATCAATTAGCCAAGTACAAAGATCACATCCGGGAAATTTGCCAAAAGGTATATGATACCTATATGGAAGAAAAAGGTGCCAATAAAACCAAAGGAAACTTTACCTGGTACAACTTTGATATGAGTATTAAAATTGAAGTTTCAATTAATGAAGCTATCACTTTTGATGATCTTGGTATTGCTGCCTGTAAAGAGAAACTCAAGTCATTCATAAATACAAGCGTTGATGCCAAAAATGAATTTATCAAAGATCTAGTTATGGCAGCATTTGAAACCAAAAGAGGCAAGCTTGATTCTAATAAAGTAATGGGATTACTTAGATACCGAACCAAAATTGATCATGAGGAGTTTCAAGAAGCTCTTAACCTTATTGAAGAGAGTATTCGCAGACCAAAATCTCGCACCTATTTCAGAATATGGGCAAAAGATGAAGCTGGGTCTTATCAAAACATTGATTTAAATCTATCAAGTATTAACGAATAAAAACGCCCAATGAAAGGACAAATAATTGCCACGTTTGCCGATGGCACCAAATACAAAGTACCTCTTGAAGTAGTATTCGATGACTTAGTAAAAGAGGAAATGGCCGAAAGCCAAATAGATTATAGCATAGCGCAAGAAACCGTCTTGTCGCGCCTTAGAAATGAAGATATTTCCTTGGCCCGTCATTCAAATCAAATGGAATGGGCTGAATTAAGCAGTCATTTGGTGTTATTAAGCCAAACACCAACCAGAATGAAGAAAAAATTTGGTTGGAAAAACGCTAAAAAGGAGGTGATTCATGAGCAGTAATAAATATGCCGCATTTTTTGCTATTTATAAGCAAATGAACTCTGCTGGATTTACTCAAACAAGAGAAGAGCTCATTGAACAATACACCGAGGGTGAAAAGAGCTCCCTTACTGAATTAGAACATATTCAATATACAGAATTTTGTTCCTGGCTACGTAGAACATTCCAAACAAAAGATTCTGGAAATCCTCAATGGCAACAATCTCCAGAAAACAAAATGCGAAGAAAGTTGTTTAGAATTTTCGTAACTGAAATGAAGTATTCTAAAACAGATTTTGAAAACTGGTTTATTAAATACGGAATGTTTCATAGGCCTTTAAAAGACCACTCCAAAGAACAACTACAGCTTGTTCTTACTCAAGCTGAGAAAGTATTAGGATCATTTATAAGAGGAATTAATAATTAGAACAATGAACGAAGATCAATTACTGCCAGAAATAAATAGCTATACTAATAAGGATGGACAAAGTGTAGTGGCACACTATAAAAACGGACAACTTTTAACCACCTCATTTTTACGCGCAGATAAAATTGAATGGGATGGTATTAAACATGACATCCCATTCTACGAGTCGGAACTGAATCTTGAACAATTTAAATTAATTGAGTAAATGGATACAATTAAACACAAATTAACTCATACAGAACTGATTGCTCTGTATGAGTTTTTTGGTGATGTAAATATCAACCAAAAGAACAACGATACTATTATGTATGCAGCCATTCAATCTCAAATTTTAACGAAGATCAAAACTAAAATGGTTGAAGTTAAAACGGGCTATAAGCTACAAATTACCTTAGCAGAAGCCGTAGCAATGAATAAGCTTATAGGAAACTATGTAATAAATGAAAACCTATGGTTGAATAATTTCTTAGTTCAACTAATGGTAGTCAACGACAAGTTTATCTCCAATTATAGAACAGCTCCTTTGCGAAAAGAATTATCATGAACGGATATATTTTCACCTCCCCAATGTTAGAAGGATCTATTCTGTTTCAATACGATACCATGGGTCGCTTAGTTGGTTTCACTATTGAAGCTGAACTTACTGAAGTACAACACAACTGGATGATGATCAATTTACCTATTTCTGAAGAACGCCTGAAAGAACTAGTTTCAAAATCGCAGAAAGCAAAAATCAAACTTATTGAAAAGGATTTAAGCTTTGATAATTTTTGGAACGAATATTCGCATAAGGTTGGTAATAAAAGAAAGGCTGAAAAATCTTGGAATAGCCTTTCTAAAGCCAACAAAACAAAAGCTTTGAATTGGCTATCAACCTACAACAATCAAGTTAAAATGAATGGCGTTGCACGCCTATATCCTGAAACATACATTAACCAACAACGCTGGAATAACTAGTATGCGAAAAGCCAAGAAGAAAACCACCCAATTGCGATACGCAAAGATTAGAAAGGACTATGAAAAACTTACTTCGATTAAAGAATCTGGAGTTCGTAAATACACTGAAGATTATGTGTTAACTAGGTTGAGTAAAAACCACTTTCTAAGTGTAAAAACAGTAGAGGATATAATTTGCAATAGGGTATGAAAAATTGCTTTAAACGCAAACTATTTTGCGTTTAAAGCAATTAACCGTAAGGTAGAATCTAATTTATTAAAATGAAAGGTCAACATTCAAAAAAGGTTTGCCCTCCTTTTCAATAAAAACTATTTCCTCTTTTCAAGATCTAATAGCAAATAGTATGGTACAAATCCTAGTAAGAAATACCAACCCTTAATTACTGTTGGGGTTGTTTTACTTCTTACAATCAATATTGCTGAAATGATATATGCAAGTAACACCATTGTTCCAGCAAGTAATAAGAATATGTCGGCCATGGGATAAGCCTCTAACCTTAAAAAGACACCCACAATCAATAATACTACGTTAACAACTATTGTTCCTTTAATTATACTTCTTTTCATATTCATTTTTTATTACCACGTATGCCAAGCACAATGAGCGGAAATACAACCTGCTACTATAGGGCCAAACGCGAAGGCACATAGCATTCCTGCAGCATCGCTAACAAGCTAATTTTTAAAGTATTCATATCTTATGCTTTATGGATTAGGTTCAAATTTCTAACAATTAAAAAAAAATTGCCTACTCTAAGGTTTTTCAGCTAACACCTTCATTACCCAATGTGCACCTTGGGCAATGACATGACAACATTACATAATAGATTTAAATTAAAAAATCAGGGTAAACCCTGATTTTCCCTAATAAAAAACAACAAAAAAGAGGGAATGAAACACTCCCTCTTTACTTTTAGCACTAGAATAAAAGTAAATACATGATCGCAAGATCTATTAAATCTACCTTTACACTGGCAGATTTAAACTTATTAAATAACTTCTGGATAATTATCCCACAATTTTCCCTCAAGCAGCCTTCCATTATTTTTTTTACTTCTTTTTATACCATCCGATCCCCAAGTTCCCCATTGTTTAAAAAAGAAAGTTACGTTTTGTACCTCGCATTGTTTTTTAATGTTTAAAGTAATTAAATTTGATAAAACGAACATTTAATTTTTGGAAGTATATTTTGTCTTGAATTTGTTATTGGAAAAATTCGGCCAAAACTCTCTTGGATCTAATGAAACAAGAATCACTTCCACATCCTTGTCTTTATACAAGGAATTAGACCAAATGGCGGATTTCGATAAGTTTAATCTCTTACCAGAAAAACTAGACCAAAAAACCACTGCTAGGTAAGACTTGTTATTGTAAATAGTAGGTTTACTGCCATTTAAATTCACAAAATGCTTATTGAAAAAATTAGTATCACATGTATCAATAACTTGGGTTAAAGTTGAATCTTTGAAATAATCAATAAATTTATCAACATCACTAGAGCAAGTGATTTTTGATTTTGGAAGAATTTGTTTACCAGATTGGGAATAAATAAAAAGGCTATTTGCGGATTTATAATAGTTAAAATAACTTCTAAAGCCATTTTCCGTGATTGATAAAGAATAGTCCCCCTTCAACTCAAATTTTTCGATTTTTTGATTAATTTTTTCTTTAGAAATTATTTTTGGAGGAGTTACCCCGTAAAAAAAGAGAATTGTTCTTACACAACCTGAAAAAAGAATGACCAATGGCAGAAAGATTATTTTTTTCATTTTCTAAAAAAAAAGATGGAGAGAGAAATTAATTCCCCCTCCATAGAATAGTAATTATTCAGTGTATTCTGTATCAACAACTACATAACCATAACTAGTTCTTGAAGTTCCGTTAATATTAATCTGCTCAACATGGGCAACATAATTATACAAACCTTTCTTTACAATAAATGTTTTAAAACCTGTTCCATATAGCGCTCCACCAGGAATAGGCATATCCTCATCAACTCCAAATTCCAATTCGGCTTGGGATGCATCTTCTAGAATATACAAAGTAGATGTTCCAGAACCAGTATTTGTATTTATCGCAACATTTGATAATGTAATATCCACCTCAACGTAAAAATCACAAACGCCAAAACATAAATTACACCCGCAATTTTTATGATCTCTAGGCCTTTCTTCAGTTTTTCTGTGAAGCTGAGCCCCAATAGTTAACGTTCCACCTACACTCCTTTGTGGTTCGGGATCAATTATACGTTCACCTTTTGAACAAGATGTTACAAATAATGTACTTAAAAGTACAACAATCGTTAATTTAAAAAATTTCATGTTTTTTATTTTTAATGTTATTAGTCTAACCTCTATGGGTTTGTTTAAGTTAATTAAAGTATAGGCCTAATGAATTAACAATACGAAGGTCTTTCCGTTATTAGAATTAAAACCAAACATATATTACTAGTAGTTTGTGACTTTAATCATGACCATTTTGGTTGATAATTAATACTTATCAAAAATCATATGATGGACCAGACAAAAATCATGATTCCTTACAAATGGTAAATTCCAAAAAACCATTTAAGCTCAATTAAAATCTAATAAAATTGAATGTTTTCTTTTTTTGTAACCTTAAAAACAATTTTTGATTTCTTAATTTGCCGAATCTGATTCTCATCTATTGTTGAAATTGGTGCATTAAAATAAAGATAAAATGTTTTGTTTTTGGGTTCTTCATAATTCAACAAATATTCGTGAATTATAGCCCTAGCCTTCACGAGTCCTTCACTCGGTTGAGTCATTTGGATGTTTTGTAACTTTTGAATTATTTCAGAACTTCTCATACACTTTCTTTCATTCTTACCTTTTGGACAAATGGTCGGGTAACAAGTTTTTAATGAGTCCAACAATTCATTTATTAAACAGCCTCAAAATTGTCAAAATATTGAACAATCACCAAACTATAATTAACTTAAATTCGCCTCGGCAGTAATTGAGCTTTGGCTCTTTACAAAAAAGGAGCTCCAATGTTTTGTTGGGGCTCTTTTGAGTTAAATGATTTTATGATTGTTAAAAAGATATGTGATTATCTTTCAGTTTGGGATATCTGTCTTTGTAACTTTGCGAGCTTACATTATATATCCTATGGCAAGAAATAAAAGGGCATCCAGAAAAAATCAAAATAATCGTAAACAGAATTACAATAACCCTAATTTTTGGGGCATGATTCAAAATATCATGATAGCAGGGATGAATAAAGGACAACTTCTTCCAACAATTTTTGGATTGATATTGATTATTTTAGCCCTTAAAATATCACCAGAAGTTGCTGGGACATTATTTTTTGAAATGGTAGTATTTGTTAAAAATATTTGGTATATTGGTTGGACGCTTGCAATTTTGAGTATTTTTGGCTGGTATTTTGGAACCAAGAAGTTAAGAAGATTGCATGCCAAGGAGATGGATAGAGTATCATTGGAAAAATCCAATCTTCAAGAATTAGCAGCTCAAAAACTCTTAGCTTCAAGTAATTTAACTTAAGACACATGGCAATAGCAATTGTTATTTTTGCAATAATAGCAGCCTTACATTTCATTTTTGAATCCATTCTATTACCAATGTACAGGCTAGAGCTTCGGTACAAACTATTTGAATTAAGAGATGAATTAAGATCCCTCAATTTAAATAACAATCATGAAAATGCATTTCACATTTTGGATGATACCATAAGTGCTGCAATTCAGAGATTACCTCATTTCACATTATCACTGCAATATAGTGCATTTAAAGATTATCGTGAAAGTGAGGAATTACGAAAACGTATCGAAGATCGACAAAATATAATTAATAAAAGTGCACCCGAATTCTTTATTATTCAATCGAAATTACAAGAAATCATTAAGGATGCATTTTTATATAATATGATTGGTTGGAGTTATATTTTAATCCCAATTATGGTTTTAGCCGGTGTATTAATCACAGTTTTTCAAAAAGTCAAAGTTGTTAAAACAAAATTCGACTCATTTATTTCTAAAATTGTTCTATCCCCAGAAATTAAATTTGATGATTGTTTAAGGCCTATTTAACTGAATTATGTTATCAGCCTCCAAATCTGGAGGCTTTTTTATGCCCTATAATTTCTCAATCTCATAACTCGCATTTGTTTCTTCAGTATATTGATTTGGGCTTTGGTCAAACAATACAGTACTGAAAGTGAGTTTCATTATTTTTAAATTCCCATTTGGCACATAAGCCGATGAAACAAAGCTAAACTCACCTAGTAAAGGATAAGGAAATACAAGCTTATTTTTACCCTTTAAATGGTTTTTAAACGCCTTTGAAATAGTCATACAATCATTTGGTTCATCTCCAAGATTATGGGTTAGTAAATGAAATATGATTCTTGCGTCAGCATATTCAACATCTTCACTTTCTTCAGTCCACAAAATCGGGTTTACAAATTCAATGTAACAAGCTGGAAACCCTTCAGCCGCATCATCATTAAAGTTACTATCGTATTGCTTGTTAAACCAATCAATTTTTGCGATACCAAGATTACCTTGGTCTATTAAACCCTTTAAAATGTTATAGTATTGTGTGTACATTATCTACCTGTTTTTTGTTTGAATATTAAATTGGCTTTTATCTTCAGTTTATCTTCTAAGCTTTTTGAATTCCCCATGAACTTACGCGCTTTGAGTTTAACCGTTTTCTTACCAAATACCTTTATGGAACCCCCTTCGTTTTGAACTGCAGCATACTTTTTATCTGAATAAACACGAACTGTATTTCCTAAAACTTGGTGCCTAACGCTGTTTTCTAATTCGCTTTTTTGACTAGAAAGTATGGGAGATACAGTGGCATTTTTTGCAAAGTTGGTTATTGCTCCTTTTTTTCTTGACTTATATTTACCCTTTGCTCCTTTTCGACTAGGATGGTTTGAAGGCTTCTTTTGTTTAGATCCATACTTAAACCCGTACCAGGAACTTGAAGGATCTCTTCGTTTTACTTCTGGCCAACTTTCCTTACCACTATCACCATCAAAACCTTGGTTATCGAAACTTTCGGTGAAATGATTTACCGCTTCAATACCAAAAGCTGTGGCAATTTCAGGAATGATGTTCTCCAGCTTAATCAAATCATTGAGAATTATGTCAGTAAAATCTGCCATTGCGTTAAATATTGTATCTTCGTAGTCTTCCGAAGGAGCATTATGTGCTACTTCTACCAAGAAAAGCAGCTACTTTGTAGTTGCTTTTCTTGCTATTGGCCAATACGTTAATTTTTGCTGTTTATCTATAATGTAAAACCCTTTAAAACGTGAGTAATGTGCCATATTTCCTTTAACTTTATTGGATAATTCTAGAGCACTTTCAAACGGACTAGATACATCTATTTTGATCACTATTGTTTCACAATTTTTACGAGCCGCATCTTTAATACCTGAAGAAACGTTTTTGCCTGTATTTATTTTTAGATCTGATAAGCCTCCATTAATTTCAAATTCAGGATTCTTAAAACCATCCTTGATCATGTGTGGACGTATGTTTACGTTAACCCCATTTTTAGCCAGTACCTTGGCACTTTCAAAGTTTTCGGTTATATCTGCCTTATCATGTAAATCGTGCACGTTAACCATGCCTTTTGATTTATATGCTGGCTTTTTTGGATACGGAATTGATCTACCTAAAGTAGCGTAATGATCCATTACAGATTTACGACCTGTTTTATTCAAATTTGTGTAGAATGAATGATTGTTTGCAAAAACTTTCCGCTCCTTTCCTGCGTTGCCCACAATGCCTTTTGGCAATACTACCTGATCAACTTCACCCTCGGTAGCTTCTTTATCAGTTTGGCGAGCTCGGCATTTACACCCGTAATCATTGGGTGGCAAACCACCACTCCAAAATGAGTGATTAATTGGTAATATTAAACCGTAATACTTTTTATGCTCATCACGTTTATCAGCACTTCTGCTTTCTAAGTACTCGAGATTTGGGTACTGATCACTTGCGGCTTCAAATTCTTGCCATTGTTTTGCACTTCTGGCGGCTCTAGTTGCCGTGTTATTTTCAGTCTCCAGTTGCACTTCGAATGCCCTTAGTAACTGATCCTTTTCTTGAGCTGAAGCACCCTTCATAGTGTGACTGAAATTAGCCGCTTTAAATGCTGCAAAGCGGTAAGCATCCCGCTTTAAATCATTCATTAAACCATAGTTTTGGTTTCCGTACTTCACCTCACCGTACACATCGCCAATTGATTTGGTAATGGTTTCATGGGCTACCCTAAACAACTCTTCAGAAAACTCCTGACTATTTAGCTTTTCTATTTGCTCAATTACCCTGTCTGGATCATTAATATTACCAGCAAGTTGTACATGTGAGTGATGCCCAGAGCAACAGCTTACATATTGGCTTGCCCCCAATTGCTGAGGGCTTAGGCAAAAAAATTGCTCTTCAAATTTGGCGTTGGAGCAAATGTTTTTTTACCTGTTACGGGTATTCCGAATGTATCAATTATGTATTGATCATCTACCTCATAATGCTGAAGAACTTCACTAGTCATTTTCCACAAGGCTGCAAGATCAATTGATTTTTGAAAAGCAAAAGAATAACCTTCTAACCCATACCCAAATTCAATTAGCTTTGGAAGCAATACTCTATTTACCCAACCAGCAACAAATAATTTATCACCCTTGGTAATTGCTTGACCGATACGCTCTCCAACCTCTTCTTTTGAACGTGATCCATCTTTTGAAGCTTCACCAATTACTGCTCCGGTAATTAATTTTGAAATTTCAGCATTGGCTAATGAAATAAGCCCTGAATATACTTCACCATTACTTTTGGCGGTTTCAATAAACTCTAACTCCTCATCCGTATGTATAATAGCAAATCCAGCTGCAGCCATATTCACCATCATATTTTCTAACTTATCAAGCGAATCAGAGTTCTGGGTATCGGTTTTGGCTACACGTAATGGCATACCAAATATTTCACAAAATTCACTCCAGGCACCTTGGGCAAAACGCTTATACAGTATTTGCGGAGCGGCTTTATTCAGTAAGCCTAAATCTGTTTTTGATCCTACTTCAAACAACCAACGAGCATACATTTGATCCTCTCGGTAATCAATTCCTTTTTCATCGCCAATACGTTTAATCACAATGCCCTTTTCAGGAATTACATGTCTTCGAGGAACTAATGAAATGTCTTTAATTTCCCCCTCCTCAAAATCCTCTATTTGCACCAATGAATGACCCCATTCAATTGACTCCATAGCGTACTGCAAGGCTTTGAAAAACCAAGGTTTCATTAGCATTGCTGTTTTTTCTGGATCCACTACTCCTTCAGAATCAACAATAGCAAATTCAGATCCTTTGATGGCCATTTCTCTTTTCTGTAATTCAGAGGTGAGATGCGTGTCTAGAACCAATTCATCAAATAGATTGTATAGTAAAGTCCTATTTGGTCGTTCAGCATTTTCAGCCGCTTGTAAGGCACTTCGCCATTGATTTATATCCTTACGTGCGCGCGCCATTGTGCTTGGCACAATGGAGTCTTTAACTCTGTTCGGTCTATTATTAGCCATATCTTAAAAATAATGTGATTGTTTTGGTTGTCCTCCAGATCTAAGGGTGGAAGATTTTTCTTCCACTCCTTTAGCTGGCAAATCGGCATTAATAAATCCATCAGCTACCTTATCAGCCCATTCCATTGCAGCATCATAGCGCTTTTGGCGTAATTCGGGCACGTTATCTGGTGCAATTCTGGCATGAAGATGATAAAGCATTACATCAACCAAGTACATGGCCAGAAGGCTCTTTTTATTGGCTGGTAAAAAAGCAAGAGTGGCACCATACCTCACATCAATGTAAGCTGAAAGCTCTTCAATTGCAGTAGCTTCAGCAACATCTAACTTGGTTGGGTCATTGGCAATTAAATAATCTAAATGTTCCTGGTCAATGACTTTTAAAATGTCAGCGTTTTCAATATAATCCATGGTTAATACCTCCTGTTTTCGCGTTTGTTCATACGGTGTTTGTGATCGCTATTTCTGTTAAATTTATCTAGATAATCAAATGCTTCCTTATCCGCATCTGGCGCATCATCGTGAGTACTATATCCGGGTTCAATTCCTTTTAATTGTTCTAAACCAACCTTAGTATCGTTATGATTTTTCAGGTTAATATTATAGTAAATTCTTCCGTTCTCGTATTGAGGGAACATTTCTAGAATTCGGTCGAATTTTTTCATTTTAGAACGCTCACTTTTTACCAAGTTCAGAGTGATTTTATATTCATTCTCAACCTCTTTAATGATTCTATAAATCTCATCATTCCAAAATTGCGCTTCAAATCTCCAGGGCAGACTTACCCCAATAGGTAGTGATTTTTGTTTTCTTGCAATCCATTGCAATACTGGCCGTATTTTACTCTGTTTTACAAAGCAATCAATGAGATATTTTTTCTCATTGTAAAGCCCCCATTGACGTGCAGCATTGTAATCAGATGTGGAAGTTCCTCCATAGGCAACATCCCAAGTCCCTACCATTACAGTGAAATGGTCAATTCTTGGAAGCTTTTCCCACTGAATATGCTCATCTTTGAAAATCTTACCTTGAACGTGTGGGTCGTTATTGTATTCTGCTTTAGCAGCAATAATACCCATGATTTTAATTCTCTTTTGATAATAATCAAAGACATATTTCTCCCTCCAAAGAGGTAGGAATGTTACTGGATCAAAGGCGTTAACTTTTTGAATCTTCCATCCTTTGTTTTCTTCAACGATTTTTGAGAAAATCATCCGAGGAGAAAAGTGGTTTTGAGCTAATAAAACACGTTCTCGTTTTCCATCCATGGTTGGAATAATTGAACTTAACAACCAATTGGCATACTCGTCCTGCCGTTTTGGGTTCTTCAACGTTTCTTTAGTCTCCCAATCATCACCTACAATGTAATCAGGTCTGAAAGCTCCTACTCTAAGCCCTCTAGGTTCTTGACCCATACCAATTGATTTTCCAATAAAACCATTGTTGGTGATAAAAAATCCGCTTTCCCAATGGCCAACATTCTTTTGAGCTCCAAAATCATTTATTAAGCGATCGTTACCCTCAAATTGGCTTCTGAGGTCATCGAGTAAAATGGCAGCTTTATCTTCATTTTGGCCTATCAGTAACATAAATTTTATGTCATCATTTATCCATAACCATAATGGAATTCCAACATCTGACTCAACTGATTTCCCAAGTCCACGACCCCATTTTAACCATAATGCTATGTGGGTGTTCTTTTTAATTTGGTTGGCTGCTTTTATTTGAAACTCGGGAGTTTTGCAAATTGCAAGATGCGGTAAGTAATAGCTTTTAAAATAGGCATAATCCTTTTTTGCACGCGCAATACGATCACGCTGTTCTTGTGGAGTGCCATAATCTAATAGCTGGGTTTTCTCACGAATGAGATTTACCTTTTTACGCCACTCTTTTAGTGCTTGTTTATCAGTGTAATTGGCCATTTAATTAATGTTCCGTTTAACAACTAATTCTTCAATAAATTCACTCATCAGTTCAGTATGCTCTTGAATGCTACCAGGATGTGCATCATTAATGAATTGGGTGTATTCATTAAATACCTCAATGTATTGGTGTAAAGGGACATCACTCAAGGCTTGTATTTCTTGGCGAATCATTGATTTAGCATAGCTCAAATCTTTGGTAGGAATTCCATTATGTTCCTCTTCAATTTGTTTATTTATAGCTGCTAATTGCAGATAGGAGGTTTTCAAAAGTTCTGGCCGTGTAATAGATTTTGCTTCCTTTTCATCCTTCCAACTTCCTTTTTCAATCCACGATGTTAATGTGTTTTGAGCGCATCCTACCATTGAGGCAATATACTTTTGAGTATAGGATCCTTGAATAAACATCCCCTTCGCTATTTTTCTCTTGTCGTTGTAAGTCATTGCCTTAAAATTTCAATACAAAGGTCTATTCTAAGGCTGTTTTTTTAAAAAGCCTATTCCAAATCACCCTTAAATCAGGGGGTGAACCACCCCTAAAATCCAGGGTGATTTGGAATCTCAATTTTAAAAAACATTAAATCAGTTGGTTCTTTGTGGTCACGAATTAGGAATACGAATAAAACCGTAGATGGCAAAAAAGACATTCATATTATCGGACGAAACGATTAATAGTTATGGGTTCCAATTATCAACAGCAAAACTGCATTTGGATCGATTTAAGACTAATCCAGTTATGTTGTATAACCACCATGAGCTGGTTGGTAAATGGGAGAACATTCGGATTGAGAACGATAAACTTTTGGCTGATACTGTTTTTATGGAGGATGCGGAAGAGGTATTATCGGCCAAGGTGTCTAAACGTGTAGAGGGTGGATTTGTAAACGGTGCGTCACTCGGAATAAACATAATTGATGTAGAATGGTTTGGAGACATTCCGGTAATTGAAGCCGAGGTAATTGAATGTTCAGTTGTAGATGTTCCTAGCAACAAAAATGCCGTGGTTCTAATGAACAAAGATGGCGAGATCCTAGAAGAGCAGGAACTGAAATTATCCCTTGAAAAATTTGAAAAATCAAAACCAATAAATAAGATGAAATTAAGTGCTGCAAATCTTGTGACATTAGGCTTAGATGCCAATGCAACGGAAGAACAAATTAACGCTGCTGTTGTGAAATTGGCGGCAACTATCGCCACTTTAAAAGGTGAAAATACCAACCTTAAAAAAGGAATGGATGAGATCACTCAAAAAGCAGAAGCCGACAGAAAACTAAGTGTTAAAGCCACTTTAGATACGGCTTTTAAACTTGGTAAATTCCCTGCCGAAGAACGTGCCGATTATGAAGAGCTTGCTGACACCAGCATGGCAGTGTTTGAAAAAACAATTGCCAATTTAACTGCAACTAAAAAGTTGCCAGTTGAGTTGGGTGGTAAAGTTGGAGGCGGTGAAGATCGTTCAAATTGGACTGCAGAAGATTACCGTAAAAAAGATACGGCTGCGTTCTTAAAAATGAAAGCAGAAAATCCTCAGGAGTTTAATCGCTTGGTAGCGGCAGATAAATAGTGTTTAATCACTGATTAAAGATCAATTAAAAGAAAAATTCAAAAATTAAAATTAAGATTATGAAACTTAAATTCATATTAAACGCAATGATGGTAATGGTAGCCATCTTCACATTATCATTTGGCTTGAGTGCCGCCACAGGTTTAAACCCTGTTATTATTTCGGGTGTTTTAACTGCATCCAGTTTTTTAATGCCTTCCATGCAAGGCGTTGCATTGGTAGGTTTAGCAAAAGAGATTTGGTTACCTGAGCTAAAGGAAAAATTCTACCCAGATTCATCATTTTTGAGCAGATCAAAAGACATGAGCATGTTTGTAGATAACGATAAGATTCATTTAGCTGAAGCTGGAGTTAATCCTGACGTGTTAAAAAACAATACCGTGTATCCAATTCCAATGGCAGAGCGACCTGACAATCCAATTGAATTGGTGTTAGATTATTACGATACAAAAAATACAATTCTTAGAAATGCAGAAAAAGCAGAATTGTCTTACGACAAAAGAGCCTCTGTATTATCGGGACATAGAGGAGCGTTACTGCTTTCTGCAGTAACGAATGCAGCTCACAACTGGGCTCCGGATTCCAATACCACAAACACACCGGTTATTCAAGCTACTGGTGCTGACCGTGGTGATGGTACCAAAGGTTTAACCTTTGATGACATCATCTCTTTGCAGGCTGCGTATGATGAATTGGATATTCCTGAGCAAGGAAGAATCCTAGTCTTATCCGCTAAGCACAAGGCTGATTTGCGCAAATCGGACGGCAAATTGTATAAAGATTTGTTGAAGGAAAAGAATATGTATGGGTTTGATATCTACACGTTAGCTACCAAGCACATGCCAAGGTATCACCGTGGCACTGGTGTTAAGGTTGCTTTTGGAGCTGCGCCAGACGTGAATGATACCATTTGTTCATTTGCCTATCATGAAGCGGAAGTAATGAGAGCTGATGGAACGGCTGATATGTTCTATAAGGAGAAAGATCCAGCGGAAAGAGCTGACATCTTAGGGTTCCAAAAAAGAGCCCTCTATTATCCAATTCGCAACTACAGTGGAGCAATTTATTCTCCTGCAGTTTAATCAATTGACAAAGGGTGGTGAAAAAAGATGGTGAGATTGGTTTAAACCGCTCACCATCTTAGCCGCAACAACTCTCAACAGGAATATTTCACACATGGCTAATAAGAACGAAATAATAATTCATTGTAGCGATTCGCCTGAAGGTCGAAATGATACTGTTGACGATATAAGACGATGGCATTTAGCTAGAGGGTGGAAAGATATTGGTTACGCATACGTAATCCATTTGGACGGCTCAATTCACAAAGGTCGTGATTTAGATCACGATGGTAATGTGGATGAAGAAATTGGGTCTCATGCACTTGGTCATAATGTAAGTTCAATTGGTATCTGCTATATTGGTGGAGCCGACAAAAGCATGAAGCCGAAAGACACCAGGTCAAATGCTCAAAAGATAGCTCTCAAGAAACTGGTTTTAAGATTAAAGAAAAAACACAATATCACCAAGGTAATAGGTCATAATGAAGTTAGCACAAAAGCGTGCCCAAGTTTTGATGTTAAGAATTGGTTGATTAAAGAAAGGTTATGATGGAAAACGAACTACTACCTGTATTGTCAACCGTAATAATTAGTTTCATCACCGCTCTAATAACCTGGGGGTTTACGCGTAAAAAACAGGAACAGGAAACCATATCTACCGAGCTGGATAATGTTGAGAAGGCTACTCAGATTTGGAGGGAACTTGCTCAAGATTTAAAGAAGCAAATTGACCAGCTGCAGAAGGAAATGAATGAATTAAAAAAAGAAGTTCATACCTACCGTAAGGAAAACCAACAACTAAAAAGAACATTAAAAACACAAAATGCATAACATCACAATCATATTTCTTGTAATCATAGTTGGATTGACCAGTTGTAGAACTAGTGAGCAAATCACCAGTTCTGCAATTTCCAATAATTCGCATGATAGTGTGGTTATAAAAGAGGTTGTAAGAGTTGACACCATTCGCCTTGCAGCTGATAGTGTTATGATCACTACTCCAGTATATTCATTACAACACGATACAATCATTAAGTATAGGTCCCGAAATGCTTCTTTAAAAGTAGAGGTTACTAACGGTCAACTAAAGGCTACCGCAAATTGTGATAGCTTGGAACGCCTGGTGCTTAGTTACGAAAAGTCAAACACGGCATATCACAAAGCCGAAACCAAAGGATTTCACTCTGATAAACTAAAGATTGTCCAGACCGTGCCTTGGTATTACAAGGCAAGCTTTTGGATCCTAATCATTTTAACAATAACTGGACTAATAATCCTCTTTTTCAAAACGTATTTAAAAACCGTTATACCATGGAATTAAAAGATATTAAAGCCAAAGCACAAAACGTATTCGAATTCAATAAAGAGGCCGAAGAGCTTATTGGAACCACCGATGGATCCTTTTTTCTAGTTGCTGCAAAAAACCTTGCAGAAGATCATGCACGAAAAACAGGAACGAAAGTTTTCACCATTAAACGTGATGGTACTTCAACGCATCCTGAAGAGGTGCCGGCTCAACTTAATGCTGAAACGGCAAAAAAAGCCAAAGAAACTGAAACAATAATTGCTGACCTCACTATTGCGGAGTTGACCGATTGGGCAGCATCTCAAACCGAGGTATCAATTTTAAATGAAGCTTTAGAAAAAATAGATACTAAAGGGGGCAAAGTGGCCATTGAAAACCGAATTAAAGAATTAAATACTGCAGAGTAATGGGCGATATTACGGTAAATAAAACCAACGGAGGTTTGGGTCGAAGAGAAACCAATGCTGATATGATCAGCGGACTATTGGCCAACGGTGTATCCGTTGCTGGAGGTGTTCAATTGGGCACTGCATATGCTTTAAAGTCTCTTGATGATGCGATAGCCATTAAAATTGACAGTAATTACGACACGGATAATACCGTGCTTGTTTATGAGCACATCAAAGAGTATTTCAGAATAAATCCAAATGGCGATTTACGTTTATTGTTGGTAGGTCAAGCAACAAGCTTTGCCGATATGGTTGATAATGCTGAAGCCGATAATGCCAAAAAACTCTTACTATCGCAAAACGGAGACATTAGGATGTTGGCCGTTGCCTATAATCCAGCCGTGGCAGTTGCGGATTTTTCAGCAACATCCGCTGCTATTCCATTGGCTCAGGCATTGGCAGATGCAGAAGCTGCAGCCCATCGACCTGTAGAAATATTCTTAGAAGGTAAAGGTTTTGATCATGCTGCACCTGTAGACTTTAGAGCTTTAAACGCTGCAAATGTTTCCGTAATTATTGGGCAAGCATTAACCGTTGTTAATGCACATGCTGATTTTTCGAGCTATGCCGCTATTGGAACTTTACTTGGCGTGTATTCTCGAGCAGGAGTAAACGAAAGTGGTGCTTGGGTTGCTAAAAACAATTTATTGGGAGGCTCATTAACAGCCGCTTCAATAAGTGGAGATAGCATCGATACCCTGTCAGATGGATTAAAAGATACTTTGGATAGTAATGGATCAATTTTCTTTAAAACCATTGTGGGTATTGCCGGGTTCTATTTTAATGACAGTGCTACATGCACCGTTTTAACCGATGATTTTGCCTACATCGAAAGCAATCGCACGATCAATAAAGCAATCAGAGCTATTAGAACTGCTTTGTTGCCAAGTTTAAATGCTCCAATTAAAGTTGATCCGGATACCGGTCAATTACCTCCTCAGGTTATTAAAGCTGATGAAGCCATTGCGAGACGTGCCTTGTCAGACATGCAGAACAATGATGAAGTAAGCGGAATAGAAGTTTACATGGATCCTACACAAAACGTGTTGGCCACATCTAAAAGAATTATCAAATTTTCGATTATTCCAACAGGAACTGGTAGAAGTATCACTGTGGAAATTGGGTTCTCGAATCCGAATAATAACTAGAAAAACGCTTTAAAATGGCAGAAGATAAAATTACCCCTCTGGTAAACGGAGTGCGACACTCATACAGTAGTGTAAGAACTAATATTTTAGGAAGAACAGTTTCTGGAATATCGTCAATAAATTACAGTGATGGCACTGAAATGGAAGACATTATTGGTGGCGGTGGTATGCCAGCTCACCGAGGGGAAGGTAATTACAAAGCCGAGTGTGGTGTGACTTTATTTAACTATGAAGTAGATGCCATTTTAAAAGCTGCAGGTACTGGAAAACGCCTTCAGGACATTACTCCATTTGATGTAATTGTGACCTACCTACCAAAAGGTAGTGATGGCTTAATTACTCATGTAATTAGAAATGTTCAATTCTTAGGAAATAGTAGAACAGCTAAGGCAGGAGATAAGAAACTTGAAGTGCCTTTAAAATGTATTTGTAGCCACATTGAGTGGAATAATTAATTAGAAAACACCTCCCATGAAAAAAGCAGAGTTAACACCGGACCAGGTAAAAGCCAACGAAGCGTATACCGAAAAGTTGAAATCACTTCGAATGAAGTACGGACATGTAGAATGCGTCAAAGCTGAAATTTATAATGATCAAGGGGAAAGCGAAATCGTTGAAGCTTGGTTTAAACGCCCCAACTTACAAGTTCTAGATGTGATTAGCTCATTGAAGGATGCTGAATTGGAACAACAGGTTAATGTGCTTTTTAAAGAATGTTGGATAGAAGGTGATAACCGAATCAAAGAACGGGATTACGTAAAACTAGACGCCTTTAGAACGCTAAATAAATTCCTAAAAACATCGGTGGCTTCTGTAAAAAAGCCATTCGCCTTAGGACTTTAAAAGTTGATGATGATCAAGAGGGATTCCGAAAAGGTGCTGCACTCATCCGGTCGGTTTTTGGAATTGATCCTTGGGCGCTAAAAGAAAATGAGTTTGTTGATCGGGTAACTGAGGCCGTTTATATAAAAGAGCTCGAAAAAGAAAGTATGAAAACAGCCGTGTTGGAGTCACTTCACACGGCATTTGCAAACCAAGAAGATACCGAATTTTGATGGAAGGCTTAGACTGGATAGTTCAATTGAAAGATGAAATCACGGAGCCAATTCGTAAGATTCGAACTCAGCTTGGTGATATGTCTGAAGATCTTTCGGATATTAAATCAACCAACGCAATGACCTGGGCGGATATGGCCATTGGTTTAAATCAAAGCTTAGAGTTGGTGAACAAACTAAGCGATGCGCTTGATTTCACATCGGAATATGCTAGTTTAAGAACCGCAACCCAACAATTTACAGATTTAACTGGCGATGCCCTAGATGAAGTTACAGCAAAAGCGTTTAACCTGCAGCAGGTATATGGTGATGACGGTAAAGAAATTATAAAAGCGGCAAATGCCCTGACCAAACAAAACGGAGGAACTCTTGAAGAAAACTTAGCCATAATTGAAGCTGGATACCAAAAAGGTGGCAACTTGAATAATGATATGCTTCATCAATTATCGGAGTATGGAACCCAAATGGCAGCCGTTGGTTTAAGCAATGCGGAAACCATGGCGGTAATTGCCCATTCTAACAAAATGGGTATTTATGACGATAAAGCGTTGGACGCAATTAAAGAAGCTGGATTGTCGCTTCGCGAAATGGGTAAGACTCAAATTGAAGCATTAAAGGGAATTGGAATTAAACCCGAAGATATTGAAGGCTTAACCACATTTGATGCGATGAAATACATCACTGGAAAAATGCAAGGTGCCAATTCTCAAGCTCAGCAATTAATTATGGCCGACATTTTCAAAGGGGCTGGTGAAGATGCTGGAGCTGGTTTCCTTGAAGGGCTATCATCAATTGATTTAAATATAAATAATATAGAATCGATTCAAACTGCTGGAGACGACATGAAAGGTTTTTTTGCAGATGTCAAAGCCACCATTGCAAATACCGTTGGGAATGTGGGTCCTTGGGTTAATGGTTTGAGCCAATTGAGCACTGCATTATTGCCAGTAATTATGCTAACCAAAGGTTTGACAATAGCCCAAATTAAGGCGAATATAGCCATGCTAGCCAATCCAGTTGGATTAGTAGTGGCAGGAATTATAGCTTTAATAGCGGTGGTTACCACCGTGATAGTAAAGTACGATGAATGGGGTGCGGCATTAAGCATCGTTCTAGGCCCTTTGGGCATGGTAATAAATTTAATTCAATCCTTCAGGCGTAATTGGGAGGACATTAAAAAGGTTTTCTCTGAAGAAGGAATCCTTGAGGGAATAAAAAAGATTGGGTTGGTCATATTTGATTCTCTACTCATGCCAATTCAACAGTTGATGGAAATTGCATCAAATATTCCAGGTGTTGGTGGTTGGGCAAAAAGCGCTGCTGAAAGCATTTCACAATACCGAAAAGACTTAGGCTTAAATACGGGTGAAGAAAAAAAACAAGAAAAGTCAACCGATGCTCGTGTTGAATCTAATACCTCAAAGGCGAGGGTTTTAGATTTTAGTGGTGTGGCAGATATTGAAGGTGGATCATCTGGAGTAAAAACTTCAAAGGGTTCTTCAGGAGTTGGGTTTGCATCGGCCGAAAAGAAAACAATCAATGTAAGAATTGACAAACTGATTGAAAATTTCACCATAACGACAACAAACATTTCGGAATCAACAGCAGATTTAAAGAACAAGATCAGCCGAGCAATAATTGATGGCGTTAGAGATGCGGAGGTGGCCATATGACAAAGCAGTATACCATACCGGAGTTATTGGGCTTAATGCAAATTAGAGGATATTCACCTCGAGGTGCTGCCGCCTTGAATAAGCTATTAAATGCAAAGGATAAAATATCCTATGACCAAGCGTTAAAAATAGCCACTCAAGAAGTTACTGGTTATAGTGAAGTTCAAGTATATGATTCCGATACTGCAGACGCACCAACCAACGTTTTTGGCCTTCCTATTTATCATCCCCTTGTTTTGGAAGGTGTACCAGGAACTGAAGCATCAGAAGATCTGATTCTAGTAGGGGCAATTATTGAATTTAACCGTACCAAGGATATTGTAATCACCAAGATTCAAGGCCAAGAAAAATCTGTAAAAGAGCATATCAATAATGGAGATTATCAAATTAAAGTATCTGGAATGATTGCCACATATGGTAAAGGATATCCATTTGATGACGTAGGTAAACTAAAGGCATTTTTGAATTTGAACCAACCTATTTCCATAGTTCATGAAGTTTTGAATGCCTTTGATATTAATGAAATTGTAATTACTGGTGACAGTTTTCCTAAATCAAATTTCACCAACGCCCAAGTATATTCATTCAACGCCTTGGACGATGAACCATTAATAGTTAGATCATAATGTATTTAGTTCCTAAATGTCATATTACCATTGGGTCGCTAAAATTTGACTGGAGCCATGAAATTGAGATTAACTCATCGTGGAAACTTTTAACGGATACTGCGATTATTAAACTACCTGCAAATGTGAAGCTAAAAAGTGATGTAGACTCAGGAGATAGCCTTCGAACCATTTTAGATCACATCCCATTTGGAGCCCTTGTTAAAATTGAATTGAGCGCCCACAATAATATGACTACCCTATTTCAAGGGTATGTTACTGAAATAATGAGTAAGGTACCTATTGTGCTTCAGTGCGAAGATGAGATGCGCCAGCTAAAAAAGGATCCAATTACTGATTCAGGTAAAAAACAAACACTTAAAGGATTATTGTTAAAAAATTTCACATCCTACAAGACAAATACAGTTGACATTGAGCTTGGTAATTACCAAATTGATAATGCCACTAGAGCGCAGTTTTTGAAACAAATTCAAAGTGATTTTGGTGTGTATTCATTCTTTAGAAACGGTGTTTTGACTATTGGCAAACAATATGATTCCAGCACCCAAAAACAACATACATTCAATCTAGATCGGGATGTAATTGTTGAAAACTTAGAATACAAAAGTGCTGACCAAATAAAGCTAAATGTAACTGCTATTTCTCATTTACCAAATGGGGAGAAACTGGAAGTTCAAATTGGTGAATTAGATGGTGAAAAACGCACACTCAATTTTTATAATGTTCCGGAAGCTGAATTAAAAGCTACTGCAGAACGTGAAATGGTGAGATTTAAATACGATGGTTGGAGAGGTGATTTCACCGCTTTAGGGCTTGAAATTGTAACGCATGGCGACATTGTAACGCTTCAATACATCAGTAAACACCTAAATAAATCAAGTAAATATTACGTGGATTCAGTTACCTACTCATTTGGCGTAGGTGGTTTTAGGCAAAAAATAGAATTAGGACTAGCGGCATGACATTAACAGAAGCCATACAAAGAGCAGTGATAAAACTACTCCCTCCGAAGGTTGTTACTGGAACGGTAGTATCTGTAGACAAAAAAGCGATGACTTGTGATGTGGACATTCCGTTTTCTCCTAAACGGTATGATGTGAGATTACGTTCGGTAATTGATAATGTCGCTTCAGGTCTTTTAATTATTCCGAAAGTTAAGAGTAAGGTTGTGGTGGATACCATTGAAGGAAACCCTACTTCAAGTTATGTAGTTATGTTTTCTGAAGTGGAAGAAATTCAATTGATTGACAATAAAAATGGTGGATTAATCATCTCTTCCGAATTAGTGAAGAAAATAAATGCCTTAGAAAAGGATTTAAACAGTCTTAAAACAGTGTTTAAATCATGGGCTCCCACGCCAAATGATGGGGGGGCTTTACTAAAGTCTGCTCTTACCTCCTACTTTTCTCAAAACATAAGTTTAACCAAATCTCAAGATATTGAGAGTAAAACGGTGAGTCATGGCTAAGGATTTATTATTAGACCAAACGGGAGATTTACTATTTAAAAATGGTGATTTGGTAATTGGTGAGAGTGATCAACAGCATGTGCAAGATATGCTAATCACAAATGTGGGTAGCAACAAGGCTGCTCCACTTTTTGGAATTGGATTAATTAATTATTTAAATGCTCCGTTTACTTCCAGTACTAGGCAGAAATTAAAAAAGGAAATTACACTTCAATTGAAGGCTGATGGAGCAAGAAACGTGGATGTTAAAGTTGGTGAAACGATAAACGTGGAGGCTGTTTATGATTAAAGAAATAACAGTTCAAGAGGGTCAATCATTGGTTGACATTGCTATTCAAGAATATGGTAGTGCTGAAGGGTTATTGAAGGTTCTCAAGGTGAATCCAGAAATTGAACAGGAAAACGAATTACCTCCAGGAACCGCTTTGATGATTGAAGGAGATGCAAATAATATCGTGGTTGCAGGGTTTTTTGAAGCCCGTGCTATTAAAGTTGCAAATAGTGAAAAATACATCAGTCCAATTACAATAGAACCATACTACGCAGTGAATTACATAATTAACGGATATTTTCAATAATGGCATTAACATATAGACTCATAAAAGGTTCGGCTTTGACTCACCAAGAAGGTGACGATAACTTAAGTTATTTGTTGTTGCAATCTCATCAAGCTCAACAAACAGCAGCATCTGCTGTGGCTGCGGCTACAGGTATTGCAGCGGATAAATTAAATGCGAAATTGAATAAACACCAAATTGCAATGGCTGTTAACCAAATGTTGGATTGTGCCTTGGGTAATATATTCGACATGACCATTGGCCAAGATAGCGCAGTTGATTTTTCGAATTCGATGCAAGGGCAATTATATCATTTGTTGGTAACTCAGACAAATGGAGGCGGCCACAACATGTCATTCGTTGGTGCCAATTGGAAGGGAATTACTTCTCTTTCCATTACTCCAGATGATGGTGCTCAGGATCTATTGACGTTTGTTTTTGATGGCCAATTTATGGTATTAATCAACCACAATTATAACTTATAAAATGGCAAAGACAAGGGAGCAATGGTATCAGGTTATGTTGGATGAAGTATCAAATTATCCAGATTTATCTCAAGCAAATTCTAGCTCGGTGACTGCCCTGTGGAGTAAGTTTTTTTGGACAGTATCTTATGTTGCATGGTTGATGGATAGTTTATTTCATCAGTTCAAAATAGATGCGCAAGAAATTGCAGATAAATCCAACACAGGTACTTCCAAATGGTATTTAAATCAGACATTAAAATTTCAATTTGGTGATAATTTAGTTTGGGATGCCAACCTAAATAAGTTCATGTATCCCATCATCATTGAACCAAATAAAATAATAAAACATGCGGCAGTTGTATTTTCAGGAGGGGAAGTTAGAATTAAGGCTGCAAAAGACAATGGAGGAATTCTTGAACCTTTAAACGCAGTTGAACTTACTGCTTTTGATGCCTATTGGAAAACAAATAAGATTGCAGGAACAACACTCTCAGTGCTTAGTTCTGCAGCGGATGATCTTAAAGTAGAAGTTGAAATAATTTACAATGCCCTGGTGATGAATTCTGACGGAACTCTAATAGCTGATAATTCATTTAAACCAGTATTAGTTGCGATTGACTCATACATCTCGAATTTAGAATTTGATGGCCGCTTATGGGTAGATAAACTCCAAGATGAAATTCAGAAAGCTGAGGGGGTTATTTCAGTTAAAATAACCACTATTCAAGCCAAGTATTCGGGTGGAAATTATACGGATGTTAATCAATATTATGATTCGGTAGCTGGATACCTAACCAATGACATTGCTAATAGTGTAATTACTTACGTGAATGTATAATATTAATGTATATAAATTAGGGTTTGATACAATTGAACCACATCGAAGAAAACCAAAATTCTTGGCTTTTCTCTATGTGATGTTGTTCCCGTTTAAATCTATAATGGCCAGCTTTAATCTGTTTAGGAGTTCAATGCTCTATGAATTGTCCATTACGGCTCAAGTAAATTCATTAGAATATCACCTAAATAACATTTACGGATTACCTTATGTTTTGGCCGATAGAGATAATCTAATTGCAGCTGGAACCATTATTTATATTGAAGACACAAGTAATCTTCCATTTACGTGGGTAGATAATCAAGAATTATTTTTTGCTAGCGATGGTTTAGACTCATTTGTAGCAGGCCAAACGTCTTTCGACCTTCACAATCATTACATAGTCAGAATTCCAAATACTCTAGCCTATAATGCCATTGTGTTAAGGTCAGAAATAGACAAGTTTAATCATGTGAACCGAAAGTTCGAAATACAGAATTACTAATGGACAAACTCAATAGATCAGGTTCTTCATTGAACCTAAAAAACGAAGATTTTACATTCTTACAAGATGCCTTTGAGGATGTACTAAAAGGCATTTGTTCTGCTTATGGAATTGGGCAATTGGATAGTTTTATTTTATCAGGATGTGAACTTACAATAAATCCAACCACAATAGATGTTGCAGCTGGGTACGTAGCCCTTGGAGGTGAGATTTGTAAAGTAGATGCACATACCGTAGCTAAATTTAACGCAGGAACTGATCCTGCAGGTTATGATAACTTTTGGGTAATCGCTCCAATTAATGACCCTTCTGGATTAAGAGCTGTTCAAGCAGGGGGATCAGAAGATACTTGGCAAAGTAGAAAAGGAAAAGTAATTCTTGAAGATGCTGGACTAAATCCAGTTAGGTTTGATTTAAATATCCCAACCATTCACCAACGAGGTGCAGATAACATGAGAGTTGCTATGCAATCAGAATTGTCCTCCTTGATTGAAGTAATGCCACAACCAACAATTTTAAACGGGTGGGTAGTTAGTGTTCTTTCCTTAGTTAAAGACCCTTTTGGTTTTGTTCATGGATTTATTGCCGTAGATGGGTCTAGTGCAACAGCAACACAAATTTTCACCCTTCCAACGGGATGGAAAGGACTAACCTATTCTGGTGGCTCAAAAGATGATAGCCAAATAAGTATCGTAATTGATCAAGTTTCGGGTACAATTGGGAAAATTTATGTAGCATCATTCACATATAAATCAGTAGGGTAACAACATTTTAAATTGAAAACAATGCCAAGAGATATAGCCGAAATAAACTTAGAAAGTTCAACCATAATTTCAGAGAATAATGCAAATGCAGCAAAAGCTGAGCGAATAGCTACATTACTACTTGATATCGGTGAAAATGTGGAAGAGCTTCAAACTCAATCCAGTGTTGTACTTACACCAATAACCTACGCAGCCTTGCTCGCTCTTCGAAATGCTGATTCTCTTGTTGTTGAAAAAAGTTACTTGATAACTGATTACAAAACAGTCTATCAGCAACCATATACTTACATTATTTCGAATTCAGCGCAAGGAATAACGGATGGTTTAGATACAACGGTTGAACCCATTATCGTAATAGCGAGAACAGTTAACAGATTATACGATGAAGCATACTCAACGGTTTATACCGATCAAATTTTGAAATATGACATTGATGCTGATTTAACTTATGGTTCAGGAACAGAAACTAAAGGAGCTATTTTAAATAGAAAAGAGCCGCGCAGAAAACTAAATATTGATTTCGATTTTATCGCAATGAAATTTAGGAGATTTAAAACTGCTTATACCACGTATGGAGCCGGAACAACGTATGCTCAATACGACTGTGTTGAATCAGCAGGTACAATTTACATGAGTCTCCAAGCAGGTAATATCGGTAATGCAGTTGCGCCATCAAATAATATTTGGTGGACTAAAATGTATCCGACTTCAGGTTACTTTCCATACATTTCTACAGATGAATGGGGATTAGATGTTATACCTATTGACAATACAGATTTCGTAGATGTATTTCTATTTCAAGGATCCTCGGCAAACCCCATAGAGGAGTGGTGGAGTATTTGGGATATCACAATTAAAGCCGATTTATTGGGTGCCAATTATGGAGACAACTATGTGAATATAGTGTTCTTCAATGTAGAAAATTCGCTTGAAAATATACATTTAGAGGCTACAGTTTTAGATATGACATTTCATGGCCTAAATACAAAAGTTTCAGGTCTATCGTATTTAGGAAGCGGTAATTCATGGTGTTATAATTTTTGTTGGTATGGTTCTGTTTATGGAGTACAAATGGCAGAAGTTGGACTGACAAACTCTATAATTAGTTCGATTCGAAATACAACAATTAGGTATATGAGAAACACAATTATTAAATCATGGAACGGCTTTGGGACTGAGATATTTGTTTACGAATTGAACACTAATAACGCAAGAATATTCGCAAATATAACCTGGGCCAGATCCGTCTATGTTTACAATAGTTTTATACAATCATATCACAATATCCAAACAAGGGGAGATGTTTATGTCAGTAATTCGGAAATCAGAGACACAGAATGGTACGTTGTTTCTACGCAAATAAACAACAAGGATATTTACCTAGATGGAACTACGGTTAATGCTTCATACGTTTCAAATTGCCCTGTTAGAATGATTAATTGTACAATCAATGGATCACTAATTGATGTTTCGGTTCCTGATGGGTGTGAATGGCGAGGGGTAACAATTCCTGCAAATGTTTCGTTTAAAAACGTTTCATTTGAAAACCAATTTTGGTACGGTCAAAATGTATGGATAGGATCAGCCGTTAATTTGATAGGAAAAAAAATCAGTAAATTTTACTCGGATAACTATACAGATCCTTCGGCAGCAACGGTTGAAAAATTATGGTATGAAGAAACGGATGTAAATGGTATTACTAATTATTTAATTTTAGAGTAATGATTAAGTTACGAAATAACACAACGTACGAGTATAACACAGGAGATACATTACCAACATTGGGGGAAACTGATAAAGGTATTACCGCTTTAAATGTAGATACAGAGGAAGTATTGGAATGGGATGGATCAGCTTGGGTTACTCCTTCAAGTGGAGCTATACTGCCTGAAACATGGACAGGAACAGTTATTCCTTTGAATAATACTATTGGAGCAGTAAATAATACGGCCACATGGAATGCTACTTATACAACCATAAGTGTAACGATATTGGGGTCGGCTGTAGGAATCATTGATACAACAGGACAAACAGTTTTTCCAACTATCACAGGAGCAACGCTATTAAGTGGATCAGCGTTTGTACCTACCAGTACCTTCGAAATGCATGTTTATTCAACAAATGGGACCAATGTATTTTACTACTTTTTAGAAAGAGCATAAAATGAGGTTACTGAATATAGCAAACAATAGAAGACGAATAGTTAGTAAAGCAGTTCCTTCTGTACCCAGCTTTACATTTGATGTACAAGTAACTAGCACCTTTCAGCTACCTTTAGTTAGTTCAGGAGCGATAGATTTAAACGTTGATTGGGGAGATGCAAGTTCAGATAACATAACTGTATATAATCAGGCAGAAACGTTACATACTTATTTGGGAGCAGGATTGTACACTATAAAAATCACAGGTGATGTTAAGGGGTTTAAGTTTAATAATTCAGGAGATAAAAATTTAGTACGAGAGGTAAAGGATGTATCTAGTTTAGTTATTGACCAAGCCTCAACGTTTCATGGTTGTGGATTTATGACATGGAATGCTTCAGTTCCTCCTACAATTTCAGGGATAAATTTATCATCAACATTTCAAGGGTGTACTAGCTTTAATGGTGATTTAACAGGTTGGGATGTTTCATCTGCAACTAATTTGCAAAGTTGTTTTAATGGGTGTGCCCAATTCAATAATAATGGTTTAAAAGATTGGGATGTTTCAAATTGCACGAACTTTATGTTTATGTTATTTAATGCAACTATATTCAACGGTAGATTAGATTGGACATTTAAAACTGCTGGTAATCCCAATATTTTGGCTATGAACTTTTTAAAGGCCTCTGCATTCAACAACGATTCTTGTCTGAATTGGGATGTATCTAGAATTGGCACTTTCACAGGAATGTTCCAAGATATAACAGAGTTCAACCAAGATATTAGTGGGTGGGATGTTTCTTTTGGTCAATCTTTTTCCAATATTTTTAATAATGCAACTTCATTCAATTTTGATATTAGTTCTTGGGATATAACAAACGTTGGAGGGAGCCCAGCTAATGACCTTAGTTATTTTATGTGGAATAAATCTGCAGCTAGTTATAACGCAGAATACCTAAGTAATATTTACATAAAATGGAGTGAGTTACCAAATTTAGACTCAAACATGACAACGCAATTTGGAGCAATAAAATATGATGCAACAGGACAATCTGCAAGAGATTTACTGACAAATACTGCTGCATCTGTTTCAGTATCTACATGCGCTGATAATGGAGGTGGATTGATTAGGGTAACGACAAGTGCTGTTCATGGATTGACTACAGGAGATAAGGTATGTGTAAATTCTGTAGTAGGGACAACAGAAGCAAATGGTGGTGCTATAGTTACAGTAATTAGTACAACAGAGTTTGATATAGATGGAAGTACATTTACAAATGCGTATGTATCCGATGGTACTGTTATATCAGGCTACGGTTGGACTATAACAGATGGAGGGCAAGTATAATGGGTGAAATTAATAAACCAACCAAACGTACATTTTGGAATGTAAAAGATGAATTTGGAAATATTGTAGGAGAAGGGTTTACTGATATAAACCAAGTAACAACAACAGGACAACCTGAAATTAATCAGTCAGTAGATGCGATAGGAATTTATGCTCAACTTCCATCCACAGAAGGAACCCCGTTAGAGGAGGGGGAAATCTATGAGTATAATGGAGGTATGGTTACAATACGTCAGACTCATTATCGAACCATATATACCCCTGAAGAAACTCCGGCTTTATTTAGTGTTTATAGAGCCAATACAGAGGGAATGAATTGGGTGGCTAATGAACCTGTTGAAATTGGCGATAAAAGATCTTATTTAGGCGTAACATACCAATGCATTCAATCACATACAACCCAAACAGGATGGAAACCAATAAATGTTCCTGCATTATGGAAAGAGTTTATTATTGTGGTTGAGTTTCCTGAATGGGTTCAACCAACAGGGGCGCATGATGCATATAATATTGGAGATAAAGTAAGTTATAATGGATCACATTACATAAGTAATACGGCTGCGAATGTGTGGGCTCCTGGTGTATACGGGTGGCAGTTAATGTAATTTGGCTCAAAGAATTGTAACAAATAAAAAACACCCCCATCACATATTACGGAGGAAAACATAAGCTTGAAGTGATAGCAGCTAATTATGATTTAAGCAATCCTGAAAGTGATTTTAAGGCTGTTTAAATGGGGTTTAAATAGTATATAATTTCCCTATTCAGACTTTACGTATATTTGATATTATTAATATTAAAAATACGTATCATGAGCGAAGAGACCGCCAAGGAGCTAATTAAAGCTCTAAACCGATTTGAACAAACTATGGAAAGTTTTATTGTAAGGTTTGAAGATGGATTATCAATTGATTTTGAAACACGAAAGCAAATAAATGAGTTGATGGAAACAATAAAGAGTCTCAATAGAACTCGGTTAAATCGTTAGTTTTAAAAGTGCCTGTGTTTAGGCACTTTTTTGGTACAATTCGTTTTTCAAAAAGTGTACAATTCGTTTTTCGGTTTATAAATCCTTTTTCCACTTTTAACGAATCCTAAAAAGATAACAGGCAACAGAAAAAGGTCGGATAAAACGGCAAAAACAAGTGTTAAACTCACCAATAAT
>JBFFMY010000029.1:0-35519 GCA_041563475.1 Salibacteraceae bacterium | reverse complement strand
TTACCCTGCGGTGGAGCAAGATACATTGAATAGTGTGCCCGTAAATAGGGATTATTACATGGTGTCTGTGTATAATGAGGATACGAATAACGATAGTATCATTAACTATAGCGATCTGCGAAGATTGTATTTCTTTGATAAATTTGGTCGAAACGAAACCCATTTGATTCCGTTAGATTATTCTGTAATGAGTTCAGAATACGATAGAATAAATGATTTTATGTTTGTTTTTGCAAAGCAGGATAAAAATGCAAATGGCATGAGAGAACCGGATGAACCCGTGCATATATTTTGGTTTGATTTAAAGGCCCCAAAATTGGCTGAACGGGTATATTAATTGGAATGAAAAAGACAAAAGTACTTCGATACCTATTTTTTTTAGGAACAATTTTATTTTTGGTTTTATCTTCCTGCACTAAGGAGGAGACAGTGGATCCATGCGATGCATTAGCTACATCATTGGAAGGGACGTATGAAGTTACTCTGACCAGTTACCCAAGACAACCATCGCAAGAGGGCGAAAAGAAGGATATTCTTGTTTTTACTGATTTGACAAACTGCCAAGGAGGAAGTGGCTCGGATAGAATATTATTTAATAACCTTTTCGAATATTTTGGGTGTACGGGACACTTTTTGGTCAATGAATCCGAATTTGAAATTGAGTACACAGATAATTTGTATTGGGCCGGAGCCTACCTAAAAGGTACTGGAAGTATAAGTAACGGAAATTTTTATTTTGAAGGTAATGTTTTTACTTCAGCTGGTGAGTTTCCCATTGTTTTGGTTGGAGAAAAAACAAGCCAAAATAGACGAACTGATGCGTGTTAAGCGTATAGTTTTATCTCAAAACTTTTATGGTAAGAGGGATTTCTGTTAACGGCCATTCGCGTTTATCTACCTTTACTTTATTTAGTTCTTGAGCTACCTCCATGCCTGCAATTACCTCGCCAATGACAGTATGTTGTTGATCTAGATACGGAAGGCCCCCAATGGTTCGGTAAATCTCTTTTTGTTCTTCCGAGTAAGAAGTTCCAAACTCGCGTTCATGGGCTCTAATTTCTTTGGTGTTATACGGATGTCCTAATGCAATGTAAAATTCAAATGGAGAGGAACGCTTACTTGGGTTTTTATCGTATCGTCTTGCCATGGCTACAGCGCCATACTTATGAATGTTTGTAGAATTAAACTCTGCAGGTAAAGTATATCCACCAATTTCTGCGCGCATTTCTTGGCAATCCCATTCATCCGAATTTCCAGCTTGATCCACAAAGTTTTTTGAAACGCGATAGAATTGGGTTAAATCAAAATACCCCCTTTTTGTTAGGTAAATCATATCCGCTCGGTGGAGGGGTGTATTTCGGTACAGTTTAATATCAATATCTCCATAAGGGCATGTAAGCCGAATAATGGTTTCGGGGTTTTCCTTGCCGTATTCGGTTAAAAATTCCACCACATTTTGATTGGTAATTCTAGGGTATGTGACTTCTTTTTTTGATGTAATTTCTTTTTTTGACGTTTGTTTAACTTCTGTTAAGAGAGAGTCGGTTTTGGCCGCTGTTTCTTTTTTGCGGGTAGGAGTATTTTCACAAGAAATCCATCCCATACTTAAAATTACAAGGAGAATGAATCTATACATCAAGTGTGAGTTGTTTGGGTAAAAGCGTAAAACTCATACGGTGGTAGGGTGTTACGCCAAATTCTTTAATGCCATTTCTATGCAGTTTTGTGGGGTAGCCTTTGTTTTTGTCCCAACCGTAATGGGGGAATTCCGCATGCAATTTGAGCATGATATCATCCCGATAGGTTTTAGCCAAAACAGATGCGGCAGCAATATTTAAAAATCGAGAATCGCCTTTTACCATGCATGTAAACGGAATGTCTAAATCCGACTTAAACCGATTTCCATCAATGAGTAAATGTTCGGGTTGGATATGTAGCTTTTTTACGGCCTCACTCATGGCTAAAAAGGACGCGTTTAGAATATTGATTTCATCAATTTGGGTATGGGATACAATGCCTACCGCCCAAGAGATAGCTTCTTTTTCAATGATTGGCCGAAGGTCATAGCGCTTCTTTTCGCTTAGTTGTTTGGAGTCGGTGAGGATAGAATTTTTAAAATCAGTTGGCAGTATTACCGCGGCAGCCACCACGGGGCCAGATAAACAGCCTCTTCCAGCTTCATCGCAACCCGCTTCAATTACATTTTCTAAATGAAATGTTTTAAGATTCATTCAAGCACTTTTCAATCGATTTCCAAAGTAATTCTGCTGTTTTATCCCAACTAAATTTTTGACGTTGAATTCTACCTTCGGCTACTAATTTTGTAACGAGTTCTTTATCGAATGCAATTTTCTCCATTCCTTCTCGGATGGAAGCGGTATCAAACGGACTCACGTACACGGCTGCTGCACCAGCAACTTCGGGCATGGAAGTGATATTAGAGGTGATAATTGGAACATCACAATTCATTGCTTCAACTATTGGGATTCCGAATCCTTCAAAAAAGGAAACATACACCAGAGCGAGTGATGCTCCCAAAGCTTTGCTTAAATCTTCTTGTTCTAGGCGTCCCGTAAAAACAACATGATCCTGATGTTTCATGGAATCATAAGCTCTACTAATAGCTTTTGTCCACCAACGTTTTTCACCCACAATAAGCAGTTTGATGTCGGTTTGATTTGCCTCTTTAAAAAGATCAAAGGCTTTGAATAATTGCGCTAAATTTTTTCTGGGTTGAATGGAACCGATAAAAATGAAATAATCATCCCCGTTTGTAAAGCGCGCACGGGTAGTTTTTTTCTCCGCGTCTGAAATGGGCTGATAAATATCGCTAACGCCATTGTAAACTACGTCAATATTATCAGGGTTAGCTTCGTAATGGCGAATAATATCTTCTTTACTAAACTGAGAAACAGTAGCTATTCGAGTCGCTTTATCCGCAAATTTTGGAAAATAGAAACGTAAATACTTCCGCGCAAAAAAGGGTAAATGACGCGGGTAGTATTCGAAATTAATATCGTGTATTACGGCCAGTTGTCTCTTTTCAGAGTTTAAACTTAAATAGCCATCTGGCGACAGAAACAAATCCACATTGTGTTTTCTCAAAACGGGTGGAACCATCCATTCAAACCATAAGTGAAACAAAAATGGATGGCGGGCTTGCACGGGCACAATGATGGGCGTGACATTTTTACCGAACACAAATTCTTCAGAATATTTTCGATCAAATAAAAATAAAAACTCATGTTCTGGGTGAGATTGTGTTATTCTTTTTAAGGTTTCGTAGGTAAACCAACCAATTCCTTCTAGCTTTCCCGGTAATAATAAGCGCGTGTTTACAGCAATTTTCAATCCCCTATATTTTTAGTTTTCAGAAAACGAAAGTACAATTTTTGATTTTCATTTAACATCCTATTTCAAATTGGTGGGTTGGTTTATATTTGGCGGCTTGAAACGAGCATGAATATAATTTACTCACATTGGATATGCGGATTAACGCGACTTCCATCTGACATTTTATAGAAAGGGCAAAAACAGATGAAAGACAAAATTATATATGCGCTTCAACGGATTTTAGGGTTTGAGAATTACTTATATATTTTCTCCAATTTTAAAATCTCCACTTTAAAGAAGGATAAAAAAGAGGGCGATTTTTTTCAGTTTTTGGACCTGATTCATTCGGATGATTGTGTTTTAGACATAGGAGCGAATATTGGCATCATGACGTACTTTTTGAGTAAAAAAGTATATCAAGGAAAAGTATATGCCTTTGAGCCTGTGCCTGAAAACATTACTACCTGTAAGAAAATCATCAATAAGTATACACTCGAAAATGTTACGCTAATGGAAAAAGCATTAGGAACGGAATCGGGTGAAATTAAAATGGTGATGCCTAAATTTGGTAAAGCGCGTAAGCAGGGACTTAGTCATGTGGTTCACGATTCAATTGAATCTTTTGATAACGGAACCAATTACACCGTAGAAGTCGTTACCCTAGACAGCGTTTTTGAAAAAATTCAATGTATCCCAAAGGCCATTAAATTGGATGTGGAAAATTTTGAGTTTTTTGTTTTAAAAGGAGGAGAAAAGCTTATTACCCAGCATCATCCGGTTATTTATACCGAACTCTGGGAGAATGAAAATAGATTGAATTGCATGAAACTACTTACTTCCTGGGGGTATTCAACCCATGTAGTGGTAAACAATGAAATTGTTTTATGGAACGAAGCGGTTCATTCACACCAGAATTTTATTTTTATTTGGAATACATAGTTCCCTTTTTAGGCAATTAACTTCACCCGTTTTTATGATTTGCACCAACTATAATCTATAATCAACAATAGGTTAGTATTTTTGACGTTGAATCCAACAAGGTGCAAAAGAAATTCATTACCAATTTAGGCTTTTTATTGCTGCTTAATCTTTTGATTAAGCCATTTTGGGTACTTGGAATTGGGATTGGAGTACAAAATACGGTTGGCCCGGAAGAATATGGGGTGTATTTTACCATGTTGAACTTCTCTTATTTATTTCACATTTTCTTAGATTTTGGAATCAATAACTTTCAGAATAGAAATGTATCCCAAAACCCTACTGCAGCAGGTAAACTACTAACTTCCTTATCGATAGTAAAATTAGTTTTCGGAGTGTTTTTTGTGTTGCTCGTTATGACAGTTGGTAAATACGTTATGCACTACCCGCCAAAGTACTTGCACTTACTTCTCATAATTGGAGGGAATCAGATGTTACTTTCCATTGTTTTGTTCTTACGAGCCAATTTGGCGGGGTTACAGTTTTTTAAAGTCGATAGTTTGATTTCGGTACTTGACCGCCTTTTGATGATTGCCATATGTGGTATTTTGTTGTGGGGAGGAGTTACCGATATTCCATTTCAAATTGAATGGTTTGCATATGCCCAAGGAGCGGCTTATGCCGCTACAATTGTAGTGGCCTTGCTTATTTTACTTTACGAAGCAAAAGTGAAATTTCAACGCCCAAATTTTAAATCGCTTCCATCCATTGTAAAGAAAAGTATTCCGTTTGCCATGTTAACCTTAATCATGACCATATACTACCGTATTGATGTTATTATGATTGAAGAATTACTGCCAGATGGGGTAAAAGAGGCGGGTATTTACGCCCAGGGTTATCGATTACCGGAAATGGCAAGTATGTTTTCTTTATTGTTTGCGACTTTGTTGCTTCCCATGTTTTCTAAAATGATTGCCCAAAATCAAAAGGTTATTGATTTAATGTCGCTTTCATTTCGATTATTGATTACTCCAGCCATAATTGCAGCGGTTATTATGAGTTTTTTTAGTTTAGATATTATTCGAATTGCCTTTAATGCCGAGTTTATTAAATCTGCTGAAGTACAAACGGTGTTGATGTATAGTTTTATTCCTTTGGCATCCACGTATGTTTTTGGAACTCTTTTGACCGCGAATGGAGATATGAAAACTTTGAATTTAATCGCCTTTATTGGGTTAATTATCAATGTAGGATTAAATTTTTATCTGATTCCTTATTTTGGAATTTATGGTGCGGCAATAGCGACTTTAATTACCCAAATTGTGGTGGTATTGCTCCAATTGGGCTACATAGGGAGACAATTTAAGGTGTTCCCAAGATGGCAATTAGTAATTAGTCTGGCTTTATTTACCGGTGGTTTGTACGGAGTTTCATACTTTATTTATCCCTTTCAAATGGATCATAAATTAAGTTTAGGGATTGTAACAGTCTTCGGAATATTTTGGGCATTTGCCGTGAAATTAATTAACCTAAAGGGTATCTATAACATATTGAAATTCGGTGATTAATTCTTCCTATAAATTAATTGTAAATTAATTATAATTTGTTTTCTCCAACCCCTAAAATGAGTCTAAATTTGCGCGCACAATCAATGCGCCAAAATAATGGATAATTATTCCTATGTTGGGAACGGAGATGTAAACTCAGTAAATGCTGTTTACGAACAATATAAAACCAACCCCAATAGTGTAGATGCTACTTGGAAAGAGTTTTTTCAAGGTTTTGAATTTGCTTTAGAGCAATATGACGGAGGTGAAATCCCTACAAATGTTGAAAAGGAGTTTAAAGTCTTTCAATTGATTGAAGGATACAGAACAAGAGGTCATCTTTTTACAAAAACCAACCCTGTACGTACCCGAAGAGCTTATACAGATACCATTTCAATTGCCTACTACGGCTTAACTGAAAGCGATTTGGACGGAGTTTTTCAAGCAGGAAAAAATATTGGTATTGGTCCAGCGAAATTAAGTGACATCATTGATTTCTTGGAGCAAACATATTGTAGATCTATTGGTGTCGAATACGTATACAACCGTAAACCGGAACAATTGGACTGGATTGTTGAACGTGTTGAAGCCAACAAAAACACCCCAAATTATAATGAAGAGCAAAAACTCAGAATGTACCGTAAATTGAATGATGCGGTAGAATTTGAGAGTTTTTTGCATAAAAAATTCGTGGGTCAAAAACGCTTTTCATTAGAAGGTGGAGAAGCATTAATTCCGGCTTTGGATGCCTTAATGGAAGTAGGGTCCGAATTAGGGATGAAAGAAATGATCATTGGAATGGCTCATCGAGGGCGTTTGAATGTTTTAGCCAATATTTTCAAAAAACCTACCTCCGATATTTTCAACGAGTTTGAAGGTAAAGGATATGAAGATGAAGAGGACTTTGACGGGGATGTAAAATATCATTTGGGATCAACACGTCACGTAACCACAAGTAGAGGTAAGGATGTAAAATTAACCTTGGCACCTAACCCATCCCATTTAGAGTCTGTTGGACCTGTGGTTGAAGGTATTACCCGTGCTAAAGTGGATAATATTCTTGGGGGTTATGACGAAGCACTACCAGTCATTATTCATGGAGATGCTTCAGTTGCTGGTCAAGGGGTGGTGTATGAGGTAGTGCAAATGGCCCAATTGAATGGATACAAAACCGGAGGAACCATCCACATTGTAATCAATAATCAAATTGGTTTTACAACAAACTATATTGATGGCCGTTCAAGTACGTATTGTACGGATGTGGGTAAAGCCACTTTATCTCCTGTTTTTCACGTAAATGGAGATGATGTAGAGTCGGTAATTCATGTAATGGAAATTGCCATGGAGTTCCGTCAACGCTATAAAAAAGATGTATTCATCGATTTGTTGGGGTATAGGAAATATGGGCATAATGAAGGTGATGAGCCAAGATTTACACAACCGTTACTCTACAAAACTATAGCGAAACATAAAAACCCGAAAGAAATTTATGCGGCTAAACTGATTGAGCAAGGATTGTTAGACCAAGCGCAAGTGAATGAAATGAAAAGTTCATTTGAAGCCCAATTAAATGAAGGTTTAGAAGAGTCGAAGAAAGAAGAACATGCGGATATTCGTGATTTTATGCACGAAACCTGGAAGGGAATGCCGATGGGATCAAAAGAGGATATTCTTGAAAAGGTACAGACCAAAATTTCGAAGAAGACTTTAACGGAAATCGGTACCAAAATGAGTGTGTTACCATCCGACAAAAAAATCTTCCGGAAAATTGAAAAGCTTTTTGAGTCTCGCATAAAAATGATAGGTGACGATAACCTAGATTGGGCTATGGGAGAATTATTAGCCTATGGAAGTTTATTGACCGAAGGCCATGATGTTCGATTAAGTGGACAAGATGTAGAACGCGGAACTTTTTCGCATCGTCATGCGGTAGTTATCGTGGAAGATTCGGAAGAGAAATATGTGCCGTTAAATCACTTGGAAAAAAGCCAAGGTAAATTTACGGTCTACAATTCGTTTTTATCGGAATATGCTGTTTTAGGATTTGACTACGGATACGCCATGGCATCTCCAAATTCACTTGTTCTCTGGGAAGCTCAATTTGGTGATTTTGCCAACGGAGCGCAAATAATATTTGACCAATATTTAAGTGCTGCAGAAGATAAATGGAGAACAATGAATGGTATGGTTATTCTTTTGCCTCATGGATATGAAGGTCAAGGTGCAGAGCATTCTAGTGCGAGAATGGAAAGATTCCTACAACTTACCGCAGAAGGGAATTTTGTGGTGGCGAACTGTACCACTCCGGCTAACTATTTCCATTTATTAAGAAGACAATTAAAGCGACCATTCAGAAAGCCATTGGTGGTATTTACGCCAAAATCTTTACTTCGTCATCCGGCATGTGTTTCTGCCATAAAGGATTTTACGCACGGTGAATTTGAAGAAATAATTGAAGATGCAATGCACCCGAAAGATGTGAAACGCATCGTGTTTCTAAACGGTAAGTTGTATTACGATTTGAAAGCAAGAAGAGATGAGTTAAAAAGAAAGGATGTAGTTCTCGTTAGACTTGAACAACTGTATCCTTTGAATTTCAATAAAATTGAAGAGATAACCTCTAAGTATAAAAATGCTGAAGTTGTTTGGGCACAAGAAGAACCCGAAAATATGGGTGCTTGGAGTTACATTATACGAAATTTTTATAAGTACAATCCACGATTAATTTCGCGTAAGTCGAGCGGAAGTCCAGCATCTGGATCTTCTCAAGTAAGTGCTGCGCGTCAGAAAAAAATTATCGACCAAGTTTTTGAAAAGATATGAGTTTGGAAATGAAAATCCCAAGTCCTGGGGAGTCAATCAAAGAAGTAGAAATAGCCCAATGGCTAGTTGAATCTGGTGATTACGTTGAGACAGATCAAATAATTGCTGAAATCGATTCAGATAAAGCAACTTTAGAGTTACCCGCGGAAGCATCGGGTATTATCACCCTTATTGCCGAAGATGGCGAAGCTGTTCAAGTTGGACAGGTGGTGTGTACAATTGATACTTCAGCAAAAAAACCGGAAGGTTTTGAAAGTTCTTCGGCCGCTCCAGAGCCGGCCAAAGAAGTAGTGGCCCAACCTGCTGCAACAGAAAAGGCATCCGTAAAATCGGCTAGTGTAACTTCTGATGTGAAAGCAACACCTTTAGCGAAAGAAGTGATGAAGCAGAATGAGGTAAATCCTACCAAAATTCAGCCATCTGGAAGTAATGGAAAAATTGTTCGCAATGATGTAGATACCTACCTTACGGGAGGTGTGGATGCGTCAACCATTTTTTCTCCTACCGGAGAAAGAAATGAGAGCAGAGCTAAAATGAGCATGTTGCGTAGAAAACTTGCCAAACGCTTAGTTGCTGTGAAAAATGAAACAGCCATGTTGACTACTTTCAATGAAGTGGACATGAAGCCGATAATGGATTTACGGGCTAAATACAAGCAAAAATTTGGCGATAAACATGGGGTTGGATTAGGATTTATGTCCTTTTTTACAAAAGCGTGTGCCGAAGCACTACGTTTATACCCTTTGGTGAATTCCATGATTGATGGAGATGAAATGATTTCTTACGATTACGCGGATATTGCCATTGCCGTTTCTGCACCAAAAGGATTAATGGTTCCTGTAATTAGAAATGCGGAAACTTTAAGCCTAGCCGAGATTGAATCAGAGGTGAAAAGACTGGCGTTAAAGGCCCGTGATGGAAAGTTAAGTATTGATGAAATGACTGGAGGAACCTTTACCATTACGAATGGAGGTGTTTTCGGTTCGATGTTAAGTACACCAATTATTAATCCTCCGCAAAGTGCTATTCTTGGAATGCATAACATTGTGGAGCGACCAGTAGCTATTGAGGGTAAAGTTGAAATTCGCCCAATTATGTTCGTAGCTTTAAGTTATGACCATAGAGTAATTGATGGAAAGGATTCTGTCGGTTTCTTGAAAACGGTAAAAGAAATGTTAGAAAACCCAACGAAATTGATTTTTGGAGGCAAGGAGCCTGTGGAAGTTTTGTTGGGGTTATAGCTTGAAACCCGGAGACGGAACCTTGAAGTTACAAGAAAAAATTAGGAGCAGTTTCGTAAGAAACTGCTTTTTTTATTTGTGAAAAACACAAAATCTCTATACTCCCGACTTCGGTCTTCGTTCTTCTCACATATATTTGCTACCATGAATATAAAAGCCGCTATTCCAAATACGATAACACTGGGTAATTTAGCCTTTGGTATTACTGGTATTGTTCTCACCTTTGAAACCAACATGCTCGGGGCCGCCATTTGTATGGTTCTGGCTGCAGTTTTAGATTTCTTTGATGGATTAGCCGCTAGAGCACTTGGAGTGAGCGGAGAGCTCGGAAAACAACTCGATTCGTTAGCCGATATGGTGACTTTTGGAGTCTTGCCAGCTATTATGCTTTTTCAATATATTTCTATTGGATTTGGAGAATATTTTATTCCAATAAGCGATCGACCAATAGCGCATATTGTCCTGGAATTTAGTGGTTTCTTGTATGCTCTTTTTGCTGCTTTGCGTTTAGCTAAATTTAATATTGACGAAAGCCAATCTGATTCTTTTATTGGCGTTCCAACGCCTGCAGCGGCTTTATTTGTCGCATCGTTTTCGTTGATCTTATCGGTACAATATAACCTCAATATGTACTTTCCGCTAGGAGATGCACAATTGGCCTCCCTGATGCAAATGAACTACTGGAGTCCGTTTGATTTTCATTTAGTTTACAATCTTTTTTATCCAGAATGGTACATTGCCATGAGTATCTTTTTATCCCTAATGATGGTGGCTCCAGTAACCATGCTGAATTTCAAGTTTAAAGAATTGAGCTGGTCAAAAAACAAACACCGGTATGTTTTTTTACTCATCGTTGGGTTTTTATTGGTGATTACATTTTTGCCTTATTGGTTTTACATTCCTGGATTTCCGTATTTGGATTATACCGTAATTCCATTAATCATATTGATATATATGATTTATAGTTTAGTGTATCATTTTACAGGACCTACTTCATACAACCCAAAAAACTAAAGTATGCGAAATCTAATAGTAAGTGTTTTGACCCTAATGATGGGTTTGATTATTTCTTCTTGTGAAGATTTTCAAAAAGAACAAGTTGATTTAATCATTCATAATGCGACCATTTATACGGTGGATGAAACTTTTTCAAAAGAGGAGGCTTTAGCCATTCGAGATGGAAAGATTTTAGATATCGGTCCGGAGCATAAAATCATGAATAAGTACCAAAGTTCACAAACTTTAGATGTGAAAAAACAATTTGTGTATCCTGGTTTTATCGATGGGCATTGCCATTTTGTGGGCTATGGATTGAGTTTGCAATCGGTGAACTTAATGGGCACGAAAAGTTGGGAGGAGTGTATTTCCAAAACAAAGGAGTTTGCCACATTGCACCCAGATGGATGGATAACCGGTAGAGGTTGGGATCAAAATGATTGGGATGTTAAAGAATATCCAAATAACAAGGAGCTTTCAGAATTATTCCCAGATAGACCTGTAATCTTGAATAGAATAGATGGCCATGGAGCCATTGCCAATCAAAAAGCCTTAGATCTTGCAGGAATTACTTCTGAAACCAGTATAGATGGAGGTATGGTAGGAGTAGTTGGCGGTGAGCCAACTGGAGTCTTGGTAGATAATGCAGTGGATTTGGTAATAAGAAATGTCCCCCAGCCAAATGAAGAAGTCCTTCGAAAAGCTATTTTACAAGCGCAAAAGAACTGTTTTTCTGTGGGTTTAACCACGGTGGATGATGCGGGTTTAGGTAAAACGGAAATAGAACTAATTCAAAAAATGCATGCCGATTCATCCTTGAAAATGAATGTGTATGCCATGGTTTCAAATACGCCAGAAAACCTTCAATTTTATTTGCAAAAGGGAATGATTACATCTCCCAAACTTACAGTTCGTTCCGTTAAAGTATATGCGGATGGAGCCCTCGGCTCAAGAGGGGCTGCGTTGAAAAAACCGTATGCAGATGACCCGCATAATCATGGGTTGATTTTGACTCCAATTAATGAAATGGAAGAATTGGCTAAAAAATTGGATGCAGCCGGATTTCAAATGAATACCCATTGCATTGGTGATTCTGCAAATGCACTGTTGTTACATATTTACGCTGAGGTCTTACAAGGAATTAACGATAAACGTTGGAGAATAGAACATGCGCAAATAGTTGAAATGGCCGATGTAGAGTTGTATAAATCATTTACAATAATCCCATCTGTTCAACCTACACATGCCACTTCAGATATGTATTGGGCAGAAGACCGACTTGGTGCAGACCGGATTAAAACTGCCTATGCGTATCAAGATCTATTAGAGCAAAACCACATTTTGGCATTGGGCACAGATTTTCCAGTAGAAGATATTTCTCCGCTAAAAACTTTTTACTCTGCCATTTTTCGCCAAGACACAGCGGGTTTCCCGGAAGGAGGGTTCAACATGGAGAATGCCATTTCTCGGGAAGACGCGCTAAGAGGAATGACCATATGGAACGCCATTGCCAATTTTGAAGAGAACGAAAAAGGAAGTCTTGAAATTGGTAAAAAAGCGAATATCACGATTCTAAATATGGATTTAATGAAAGTCTATCAAGAGTCGTTTGATAAGCTTGAAGTAACCTTTACCATTGTAGATGGAGAGGTTGTTTTTGAAAAACAATAGTAGATTTTGCGTACTAGTATGCCATTTATAAGTCGCAATTTTTCAAAAACAAAGCCGTTAGGTGGTCCATGAAATTTCTAGTTTACATTCTGTTTTTTACAATTTCCATGGCCAACGGCCAAAAGGTTTTTGAACCCGATTTCAGTAGTTTTTCAAAACAAACCATTGAGAAAGCACGAACAAATAGTCCGGTTGAATTTATGACACCCGAAGAACAGGAGGTGGTTTTTTTGATGAATTTGGTTAGGCTGGAGCCCCAAACTTTTCTGGAGCAAATTGTAAAACCATATATTGAATATCATGGTATTAAACGCAACTATTACGTGAAATCCCTTTTTACTGATTTGAATAAAGCCAAATCAGTGGACCCGTATCAAATCAAAAAGGATTTGTATAGCGTTGCCTATAATCATATGCTAGATATTGGATCCCATGGGCTAGAAGGGCATAATGGCTCAAAAGGAAATTCTTTTACCAAACGGATCAAACCTTTAGTGAAAACGTACTACGGAGTTTCTGAGAATATTGCTTTGGGAGGTAATTCGCCTATTGAATATGTTATGTTGCTTCTAATAGATGACGGGATTAAAAATCTTGGACACAGAATAGTTATTTTGAGTAAGGATTTCAATTGTGTAGGGGTTTCTATTGGAACACATAAAACCTATAATACCGCGTGTGTAATGGATTTTGGTTTATTAAATTGACCTAAAAATCTTTTGAGAACTAATGATTTATATTTTTAAATTGGCAGGCATCCGTACCTTATCTAATTCATCAAGCGCCTGATTTGCTTCCATTTTAAATTGGTTGACAATTTCTTTAACCGGTTCAATTTTAGTCACAAGTTCAGAAGACTTTCCAGCAATCCAAAGGGTTTTATAATTTCCTGGATGAACAGATTTCTCTAATTTTTTCATTCCTGAAAATTGCACCCACATTTTAAAGTATTTTTTAGTGGTTTTATTATTCGACAATAAGTTCTCGAAGAAATTTTGCTTATACCCAATTTTCTTTGCGTAAGGTGTATTGATAACGGTGGCCCAAGAACCAGAAATTTTATTCGACATCACAATATCTTCCATGCCCGAATCCACAATGGCATTTTTGTATCCATCATTAACAGAAGCTTCCGTGCTCGCGATAAATTTCGTTCCCACAGAAACCCCTTCTGCACCTAGAGCTAACATAGAAACCATTCCCCAACCATCTGCAATTCCGCCCGCAGCTATAACAGGTATGTTGAATTTATTTTTTAGTGTACGAACCAAAATTTGTAATGGGTTAGGTCCTGAATGTCCACCAGCTCCTTGTCCAACGGCAATAAAACCATCACAACCTAGGTTGAAAACTTTTTGTGCGTGTTCCATATTTACCACATCACAAAATACTTTAGCGCCATATGCATGGGCCTTTTCGATAACTAGTTTTGGATTTCCGAGCGAGGTAATATAAAAAGGGACTTTATTATCGGCACAAATTTGAAGATGCTTTTCAAAATAGGGATTGCTTTTTTGCGCAATTAGATTCACTCCAAATGTTCCTGTTTTATCCTCCGCATAAGTGTTTAATGACTGAATGGTATCTACCAATTCCTCTTCTGTTCTATAGTTTAAAGTTGGGAATGTGGCGGCTATACCCGCGTCAATGCCGGCTTTCATCATTTCTAAATTTGAAACTAAAAACATCGGGGCCATAATCAATGGGAAATCAATGGAAAGTAATTTGTTCAAAGGAGTTTGAATCGTCATTTTTTTTATGTTTTATTTCTTTTCTGTTAAATTTAAGTGATGCTTGAACTTTTCACGTTGCATGCATATTTTAACATAATCTGGAAGCCCAATAATGAACTTACCTTATACGGTAAATCATACTTAAATAAGCAAAAATATTTCTCCAAATTTACCTATTTTAGTGACCTAAATTTATAACAAATCAAAATTATGGCTGGTCAGTTAAAGAGGTTGTTCGATGTGGCTTATTATCAACTTGAAAAATATCCCCTAGATAAAAGTCTATCATCTAAAGTGAACGGTAAATGGGAGGGCGTTTCAACTCGTCAACTAATTGATCAAGCGAATGAGGTGAGTAGAGGATTATTGGCCATGGGAATTAAACCTGGGGATAAGGTAGGTTTAATTTCTAATAACCGCTACGAGTGGCATATTATGGATATTGGCATCCTGCAAATTGGCGCTATAAATGTCCCTATTTACCCTACTATTTCTTCGGAAGATTATGATTACATCTTTAACCATTCTGAGTTAAGAATTGTAGTTGTTTCCAGTACCGATATCTTAGAAAAGGTGAATAAAATTAAGGCTAATGTACCGTCTTTAATGGAAGTATTTACTTTTAATAAAATAGCGGGAGAAAAGCATTGGAGCGAAATAAAAACCAAAAGCCCAGAAGTGCCTTTAAATGATGTTAAAAAATTAATGGACGGGGTTAAAAGTAGTGATTTAGCTTCCATTATTTATACTTCAGGTACAACCGGAACGCCAAAAGGAGTAATGCTTTCGCACGATAATATTATGTCGAATGTGATTGCGAGTGGAGTTAGATTTCCAGCAACCTTTGGGCAAAAGGCCCTTTCATTTTTGCCTATTTGCCATATTTATGAACGAACCCTAACGTACCTGTATTTAAAGGAAGGAACGAGTGTGTATTTTGCTGAAAGTATGGAAACTATCGGTGAAAATATCAAGGAAATTCAACCCGAAGTATTTTCGGCTGTCCCAAGGCTGCTAGAAAAGGTATTTGATAAAATAATAGCGAAAGGACAAGAATTAACCGGAATCAAAAAGATGTTGTTTTTCTGGGCCGTTGGGCTGGGGGAGAAATGGGAGCCGAATGGAGAAAATGGCTGGTTTTACGAATGGAAACTTGATATTGCGAATTCATTAATTTTCAGCAAATGGAGGGAAGCGCTTGGAGGAAATGTAATAGCCATCGCCTCAGGAAGTGCGGCATTGCAGCCTCGTTTAGCACGTATTTTTAACGCAGCGCGAATCCCTATTTTTGAAGGATATGGGCTAACAGAAACCTCACCCGTAATTTCCGTGAATGAATTGGATAATGAGGGTCTGATGATTGGGACAGTAGGAAGAGTTATTGATCATGTGACCGTGAAATTTGGCGAGGACGGTGAGATTTTATGTAAAGGTCCAAATGTAATGATGGGCTATTACAAAGATCCAGAAAAAACAAGCGAAGTACTTACTGAAGATGGTTGGTTTCATACCGGTGATATTGGTATGATGGTTGGACCAAACAAAGATTTCTTAAAAATTACAGATCGTAAAAAAGAAATGTTTAAGACTTCTGGGGGGAAATATATTGCACCACAGGTAATTGAGAATATGTTGAAAGAGTCTCGATTTATCGAACAAGCCATGGTGATTGGAGAAAATCGCAAACACCCTGCGGTACTAATCGTTCCCGCATTCGATTTTCTAACAGAGTGGTGTAAACGCCATAACACTTCTTGTCAAACACCTGTTGATATTGCTGGTAACGAAAAGGTTAGAGAAAGAATCTGGAAAGATGTGGAGAGAATAACGAGTAGTTTGGGTAGTTGGGAGATTCCTAAAAAGATGGAAATTTGTACAGATGTATGGTCGATAGAAAATGATGAGTTAACGCCTACTTTAAAACTAAAAAGGAAAGTCATTTTAGAGAAGCATAAGGAGGAGGTTGAGCGTATTTATGGCTAAAGAAAGGATATATAAATCGTTAAAGGAATTTTATCCATACTATTTATCCGAGCATCAAAACCCAACATGTAGAATTCTTCATTTTATAGGAACGGTATTATTATTCGTTCTTTTGGCTGTGGCTATTTATTTACAGGAGTATTCCCTTTTATGGTTTCTGCCAGTAGTAGGGTACAGTTTTGCTTGGGTGGGTCATTTCTTTTTCGAAAAAAATAAACCTGCTACGTTTCAATATCCATTTTATTCATTGGCTTCTGATTTCATTTTGTTTTGGGAATTATTGACTGGAAAGGAAAAATTTAATACAACCTAATTTCATTTATTAAATCAAAATAATGGAAAGTCCATTTTTAGAAAAAACCTCGTTAATTCAATATTCTCAAACCACGTTTGAGCGACAAACATATTCTTCTATTGAAGATATAGAGTTACAAAATTCTGACGGGTGTATTAATTGGATAAACACCTATGGAATAAATTTTATTGACGAGTTAAAACAAGTTATTTCTAGCAATTCAATGGATGACTTTCTATTGAAATTAGTAAATGATAATGATCATCCCAATAAGGTAATTGAGCTAGATGATGTTTTGTTTGTGACCATAAAGGTGCTCAAAACAGAGGGTTTTGAATTTGACTCTGAACAAATGATTTTTATAGTTTCCCATAATTTCATATGGAGTGTTCAAGAAAAAAAGGGAGATTATTTTCAATGGATTAGAGACCGTTTAGAATCAAATATTGGGATTTCACGAAAGAAAAGAGCCGATTATTTACTGTTTCTATTGTTGGAGTCTATCGTAGATAATTACCAAGAAACATACGAAAAGTATTACGAAAAAATCGACAAAGAATTTAACGTGGTAGATGTGAATCCTACGCCAGAATTCACCCTATTAATTGAACAAAAGAAAGGCGATTTATATAGTTTTAAAAAAGCCGCAATGAGTTTGCGAGATATTCTTGTTCGCTTGGAGAAAAGTAATATTAAGAATTTTAACGCTAAATATTTTAGTGAATTGAAGGAACAAACCATTAATGTAATAAGTGATGTTGATTACGATTTACAAGCCTTGGAAAGTAAATTAAATTTGATTTTTAGTATACAGGGGCACCGACTAAATGAGGTAATGAAAACGCTCACCATTTTTTCGGTAGTATTTATTCCATTAACTTTTATGGCAGGTATTTATGGGATGAATTTCATTAATATGCCTGAATTACAGACTAAATACGGCTATTTTGTGCTGCTTGGTCTCATGGTTTTTATCACCATAATCAGCGTATGGTACTTCTCCAGAAAGAAATGGTTTTAGATAAAATATTCCTGCTTTAGGAACAAAATAAAAATGTGTGATATACGAATTTGAAGGGTTTATTCCCGTAATACATCCAACCGCCTTTGTGCATCCTTTAGCATCTGTTATTGGTAATGTGCAAATTGGTGCTAATGTTTTTATTGGTTCCGGTGCAGCCATTCGAGGAGATATTGGAAAAATAGTAATTGAGGATGGATGTAATGTTCAGGAAAATTGCATCGTTCATATGTTTCCAGGCAAAGTCGTAGTGCTAAAAGAAATGGCCCATATCGGACATGGTGCAATCGTGCATGGAGCCACTGTAGGCAAAAACACATTAATTGGAATGAATGCGGTTTTAATGGATGATGCCGTTATTGGAGACGAATGTGTTATTGGAGCTTTGTGTTTTGTTCCCGCGGGAAAGGAAATTCCCAATCGGAGTGTCGGAGTAGGGAACCCGGTAAAAATTGTAAAAGAAGTTACGGATAAAATGTTGGGTTGGAAGACCGAAGGTACACTCTTGTACCAAAAGTTAGCTGCAAGTAGCATCGAAGGGTTAAAAGAGGTTGAGCCCTTAAGCGAAGTTCCAGAGGATCGCATAGACCAAAAGAATGTCATTAAGCCTTGGAATGAAACAAAATAAACCCGATGCTATTAGATAATAAAATACCGATTAGATATTCCTTAGGTAAAATTAAGCCTGAGCTTATTGCAGTAATTATTTATTCTATTGCAATTGTGATTCTACATGATGTTGTTCATCTGGACAATATGTCAATCCCAATAGCCATTCCAACTTTATTGGGTACAGCTATTTCATTAATATTAGGTTTTAGAATTGCGCAATCGTATGACCGATGGTGGGAAGCAAGAAAAATATGGGGAGAAATTGTAAATGATTCTCGAACGCTAGTTCGTCAAGTACAAATTTTCATTACAATCCCCGAAAACTTAGACGAAACAAAAGAATTGCATCGGAGAATTGCCTACACACAAATAGCTTTTTCCTATACCTTGAGTAAATCTTTGCGCGGCTTGGATTCAACAAAAAAAATGGAGCGGTTTTTATCTACCGAAGAGTTGGAATATGTGAATTCACACACCAACAAACCCAATGCTATTTTGCAATTGCATAGTTCTCAATTAAAACAGGCGCTGGATAACAACTGGATTGATGTTTTTAAAGCAATGCGGGTAGATACTACCATTGCTAGGTTAACAGATTCTATGGGGAAAGCAGAACGTATCAAGTCAACCGTTTTTCCAGTGACCTACACCATTTTGGTAGAGTATTTATTGTATTTGTTTGTGTTATTACTTCCTTTAGGAATGACGGATTATTTTGGCTATTTGGTAGCCCCATTACTCATTCTAATAAGTGTACCTTTTTTCTTGTTAGAGAAAACTGCGATTACGCTTCAAAATCCATTCAATAATAATAAAACAGATATTCCTATGACTAGAATTTCAAAAACTATTGAAGTGAATTTGAAAGAAATGGTTGGGGAAAGATGTACTATTGATTTATTGAATCCGGAGGACGGACCTTTCTTTGTAATGTAATTACTATGAGTGAATTTGATGAAAAAGCGGCTACGTGGGATAAAAATCCCGAGCGTTTAGAAAGAGCAAAGTTATTTGCCGAAGAAATGCGTAACAACATCGATTTAGATCGGGTTGAAATGGCTATGGAGTATGGGTGTGGTACCGGACTATTGAGTTTTGCTTTACGCGATGATCTGGAAGATGTTACCCTTATGGATGAATCAGCTGCGATGATTCAAGCTACGAATGACAAGTGTGAGCGTAGAGATATTCGGCATTTTCATCCGATTCAATATAATTTGTTAGAGGAAGAATTACCAGAGCAAAGGTTTGATTTAATTTTTACCATGATGACAATGCATCATGTAAAAGACACCAACAAAATTCTAGGGATTTTTCAAAAAATGCTAAACCCCAAAGGGTCTCTGGTTCTCATAGATTTAGAAACAGAAGATGGTTCTTTTCACGATTTTGATTTTGATGGGCATTTAGGTTTTGACCAGGAAGAATTGGAAGAAAAGATTGAAAACGCTGGCTTAGAAGTTTTGAGTTACCATGTGCCCGATGCGATTGAAGCGGAAAGGAATGGAGAAATGAATGAGTATCCAGTGTTTATTTTAATCGCTCGAAAAAATTAGCTTTACTCTATGTTTAGTGCGTCCCGATAGCTATCGGGATCGAAAGGCGGTAGTCCGTCAATTGACGGATGCGCCACCGAGTTAACGTTAATTTTTTATTCGTCTTGTTTATTTTAAAAGGTACTCATGAGCTCCCTTTAGTCGGTTGTTTTAATTTTTAAGCATTAAATTGAGATGGTTAGCAACCGTTTTTTATTCTTTTTGATAATTCTTATTCCATGCTTTTTAATCTAATTTTTGGAAACTCCATATTGGGATGCACACCATATACTTATGTTTCAATCCAGATTAAGCATGGGATATGAATGAAGTAGTATAGGGATGCCATAGGCTTTACCCCGTATCAACCCCGTATGAACCCCGTATGAACCCCGTATGAGGTACGAAGTATCATAGGCCATAATACGAATAAAAATATGGGTATATTATTAACATCTCTATTAACAGAAACCATAATGAGGGGATGGAAACAATAGGTGTTGTTGCTAACCTTTGCTAAGGTTGAGTTTTAATCCGATATAAAAATTAATCCCTTGATTTGGTACTCCCAATGGTTTTAGTCGAGAAAGGTGATCGGTGTATTTGGTGTTTAAAAGATTTTTAACACCTGCCGTAATTTCAAAACTTTGAGAATTCCATTTCACAGTAGAGTTTAATCCAATGGTGAATAAACTATAGTCTGCTGTAGCCGTTTCAAAGTTACCTATCCTATTTTGAGGAAAGCGATACACATGATTTAAGAAAACATCTTTTAGCACCCATTTTTTACCATAGTCTAGTGTTGCTTTAACCGTGGTTCCAATTTTAGGGGAAGGTATCAAAGGCAGGTCATCTCCCTGACTATTCTGACCAAAAACAGAAGAAAAATCACTTTGTAAATGCAGCCAATGAATAGCATGAGGGTGGTAATGAAAGCCAATTTCGCCCCCGTAAAGTTGCGCGTTCGTTTGCGCATATTCATATACTTTAACCTGGCCAATCGTACTGTTTGTAGGGTTTAAGAAAATGTAGTTATTGATGAGGTTTAAAAAAGGGTTGATATACCAAGAAAAATGTTCGGTTGTTTGCTCAAAATCTACATCAATTTGATTTGCGTTTTCGCTTTTTAAATTCACATCGCCCAATACATATTGTTGGGTGCCTTCATGTACACCATTTGATAAAAGCTCAGAGGTGTTTGGAGCTCTAAAACCGGAAGATACATTCATCCTTAACGTAGCATTTGAAAATGTGAATAACCCTCCCAAAGAATAGTTGAAGCTTTGGTACAATGTATCAATATGGTCAAATTGATTGTCTGTTGCAGAAATTGGAGTAGAAATGTGTCTAAGATCATAACGCAGTCCGCCCTCTAGCTTTAGTTTATTGAGTTGATAATTAATTAAACCAAAACCGCCAAAATCATTTGTTTGTGCATTTGGAATTAGAGACTCTTCTCCGAAATTGGTGTTTGTTTGGAACATTCCTTGTGATCCTAAAACAAGGTTTAGTTTGTTTTCTGTTCCAGAATAATTCCATTTCAAGTTGTAGGTTGTTGTTCCTAACTTCATGTCTAATGCTGCGGTATCTGCACTATCTTCGAATTCCTGACGGCTATTATTTGTATAACCTAAAATGAGTTGTAAGGTCGAGTTTTGGAGGTAAAAAATGTTTTCCCAACTGTAATTTTGATTGGAAACAATTTGGAATGGAATCTCCATATTTCTCCGTTTTGATTCAGAATAAAGGGAATCATCTTCGGTAATTCCAAAGTTGTTTTTTAAATAACTAAACCGAAAATTGGTGGTCCATTTTTTTACATTGTACCCCAAAGATGTTTTAAAATTGGCTTGATTAAATCGGGTATTAAAAACACGGGTTTTAGAAGGAATTTTATAATCAGCATTTGAAACGTAATTTCCAAAGACGTTAAATTTAAAACCATTGTAATTAGTTTTAAATCCAGCCGAATTATAGGTTCCATTTGTATTGGAGAGAAACTTTGTTTCTGCAAAACCTTCTATATTGTTTTGAGTCGTATACCTTTCATCTACAAAAAAGAGAACCCCACCCAATGCATCTGACCCATACAATAATGAGGAAGGTCCTTTGATTAATTCTATACTTTCAATACCCACATCCCCAATTCCTAAACCATGTTCATCTCCCCATTGTTGGTTTTCAATTCGAATACCTTGCGCATAAACTACCACTCTATTGCCAGATAAGCCTCGAATTACCGGTTTTCCAATACCTGAACCGGTTGACCGTTGGTCAACTCCGGGAATGGTACTTATTGCTTCAGCCAATGAATTTGGGGCAAGTTCATTTAAGGTTTCTATTTTACGTTGCTCCACACTCATTACGTTTTCACTTCCTAATTTGCTAATAGGAACTGAAACCACTATTTCTTCTAAATCAATATGGTTGGGATCCAGATTAATGGTGATACCAATATGATTCTCATTTCCGTTAAATTGGATGGTTTTGGTTTTATATCCGATAGAAGTGATCGAAACATGATAAACCCCTTTCGGAAGTTTTACCAGAGAAAAAACACCTTGTTCATTGCATACGGTACCGGAATGAATTTCAGAAACATACACATTAGCGAAGGGAACTGGTTCTTTGGTTGTAGCGTTTACAACAGTCCCATGTAAATTTTGGCTAAACGTTACAATCGGGAAAAAAACGAGGTAAATGAATATGGAAATGTACTTATTCATGGATGCTGATTAATTCAATGCAAAGGTAATTTGAAGTTTGAACCGTAATGTGCTATTTGTGTCATTCAAAATTCATTTTATGAAATAACACCCCAATTTGGATGCTTTTTCACATAAGAAACAAAATGTTGGCGCAAATTTTTGTGGGTATCGGTACTTAAATTAGGATCTTCTTCTAAAATCATCATTGCCGCCTCACGAGCTACTTTTAATATTTTCCCATCTTTGGCCAAATCAGCAATTGAAAAATCAAGAACTCCGCTTTGTTGGGTTCCCATAAGATTTCCAGGGCCACGTAAATTTAAATCTGCCTCAGCAACCTCAAAGCCATCATTGGTCCGTACCATAGTCTCAATTCGCGTTCTGGCATCCGAAGTGAGTTTGTAATCTGTTAGTAAAATGCAATACGATTGATCCGCCCCACGACCAACTCTACCGCGTAATTGGTGCAATTGTGCAAGTCCGAATTTTTCTGCGCTCTCAATTATCATAACCGAGGCATTAGGCACATTCACCCCTACTTCAATAACAGTGGTAGCTACCATAATGTGTGTTTGTCCCTTTACAAATCGTTGCATTTCCATTTCCTTGTCTGCAGGTTTCATTCTGCCATGTACCACAGAAACTTGAAATTCTGGGGGAGGAAACTCGCGTGAAATAGATTCAAAACCATCCATTAAATGTTTGTATTGGAAATGTTCAGATTCTTCAATCAAGGGATACACCACATAAATTTGCCGGCCGAGTTCAATTTCTTTACGCATAAAACCAAATACACCTAAACGATTCGCATCATACTTATGAATGGTCTGGATTGGTTTTCTTCCTGGCGGTAATTCATCAATCACACTCACGTCCAAATCACCATAAAAACTCATGGCCAGGGTACGCGGAATGGGCGTAGCCGACATAATTAATATATGCGGTGGAATGGTTGTTTTGGCCCACATTCTAGAGCGTTGTGCAACCCCAAAACGGTGCTGTTCATCAATAACCACCAGACCTAAATTTTTGAATTTCACACGATCCTCAAGCAAAGCATGCGTACCGATAATTACAGAAATATGGCCTGCTTCCAAATCGGCAAGAAGTTCTCTTCTGGCTTTGGTGCGTGTAGAACCCGTTAGCAGGGTGGTTTTAATACCTACCTTTTCGAGTAATTCTGTAACACCTTCAAAATGTTGGAAAGCTAAAATTTCTGTAGGAGCCATTAGAGCTGCCTGATACCCATTGTCTATAGCCAGCAAGATGGTGAGAACCGCCACTATAGTTTTACCACTCCCAACATCTCCTTGCAAAAGCCGATTCATTTGGTCCCCGTTTTTTACATCTGCACGAATTTCTTTAATAACCCTTTTTTGGGCATTGGTTAAATCAAATGGTAGAACCTCTTTATAGAATTTGTTAAAGTATTCTCCTACATGGTCAAAAAGATGTCCTTTACGTTGCGATTTCCGATAATTTTTAAAGCGTAAAATTTGAAGTTGCATGAAAAATAATTCTTCAAATTTTAATCGGTAACGGGCTAATTTCAAAGTTTCAGGATTGCTTGGAAAATGCACTTCAAAAAGCGCTTTGTTACGGGGCATTAAATGCCATTTTACACGCATTTCATCGGTTAAATTCTCGGGAATGATTACCTTAATTTGCTGCGTAAGGGTATACACCAATTTCTCGATGGCTTTGGTGTGGAGGTTTTTAGCCGTTAGTTTTTCTGTAGTGTGGTAAATAGGTTGAAGAGCTACACCATGCGTCACTTTGGAAGAATTGGCTGGTTCTAATTCCGGATGAGCGATATTGTACTTGCCATTAAATCGGGTGGGTTTTCCGAATAGAACAAATTCTTTTTCCGGATCAAGTTGTGGTTCTACCCACTTTATACCTTTAAACCATACCAGTTCTATGAACCCTGTTTCATCATAAAATTCAGCGGTGAGACGCATTTTTCGTGCTTGGCCAATTTTCCGCACTTTCCGCACCTTGCCTTTGAACTGCATGAAAGTTTGGTCTTGGTTGGCTTCTTTAACGGTATAAAACTTAGACCGATCTACATACCGAAAAGGAAAATGGAAGAGGAGGTCGCCAAAGGTGAAAATACGTAATTCTTTATTGAGCATTTCGGCCCGCTTGGGACCAACGCCTTTTAAAAATTCTATTTTGGTTTTGAGTGGATCCACAAATTATCGTTAAGCCAAAAATAGTTTGTTTTCACGCAATGAGGAAAATCGCAACTTGAATTAATTTAGGTTTACGCTAACCCATTTTAAGAACTTACATTTGTGTTCAACAGAATGCTGTTATGGAGATTTTGAATTCAATATTAGTGTGGGCGATGAAGAAAAGAATTCATCAAATCGACCTATTTATGAAGTATCCAGTAGATGTTCAAAATGAGTGGTTTAAGACACTTATTGAAACCTCAAAAGATACCGAATGGGGTCGGAAGTACGCCTATTCTGATATTAAATCAGTTGCAGATTTTAAAAAACAAGTACCCCTCCAAGATTATAATTCTATTAAACCGTATATCGACAGAGCCATAAAGGCTGAAAAAAACGTGTTGTGGCCGGGGGAAACAAAATGGTTCGCAAAATCATCGGGTACGACTCAAGATAAAAGCAAATTTATTCCAGTAACTACCGAATCACTAGAAACGTGCCATTACAAAGGGGGGAAGGATCTTATTTCGTTTTACATTCAATACAAACCCGATTCGAAAATGTTTACGGGTAGGGGACTTGTTTTAGGTGGGAGCAGTGAGATAAATCAATTTAATGCGCAAAGTTATTGGGGAGATTTATCTTCTATAATTATTGATAATTTGCCTATTTGGGCAGAATTACACCGAACGCCATCCAAAAAAATCACATTAATGCCAGAGTGGGAGAAGAAATTAACCGCTATGGCAGAAGTGACTTCTAAACAGAATATTACCACCTTGGCAGGAGTTCCTTCTTGGACATTGGTTTTGCTGAATAAAGTATTGGAAATTAAAAATGCATCTACAATTTCTGAAGTTTGGCCTAATTTGGAAACGTATACCCATGGTGGAGTGAGTTTTCTTCCGTACAAAAAACAATTTGATGAAATTTTCAATTTGCCGGGGTTATCCTGCATGGAAACGTACAACGCCTCCGAAGGTTTTTTTGGGTTGCAAGATCAATATGGTGCGACCTATGATGGGGGATTGCTTTTAATGTTAGATTATGGAATTTACTATGAGTTTTTACCCGTGGAGAATTTGGACGAACAAAATCCACAAACGTTAGAATTATCGGAAGTTGAATTGGGAAAAAATTATGCGTTAATAATTTCTACAAATGCAGGGCTATGGCGTTACAATGTAGGTGACACCATTATGTTTACCGACTTGAATCCGTTTCGATTTAAAATTACGGGAAGAACAAAGCAACATATCAATGTTTTTGGCGAGGAATTAATGGTTGAAAACGCGGAAAAAGCCATGCAAATTGCATGTGATAGAACGGAGGCAATTGTAACCGACTATACAGCTTGTCCTATTTTTATGGAGAGCAAAAATCAGGGCGGTCATGAGTGGGCAATAGAGTTTTCTAGGGAGCCGGAAAATTTCGATTTTTTCGTTAAAACATTAGATAACGCTCTGAAATCGGTGAATAGTGACTATGAAGCCAAGAGGTATAAGAATTTTATTTTAAAAGAACCTATTATGCATAAATTGCCCAAAGGCACGTTTTATAATTGGTTGAAACAAAAGGGTAAGCTTGGAGGACAACACAAGGTACCCCGATTATCAAATACGCGAAAATATTTAGATGAGGTATTGTCGGTTTAACATAACAGTATTTTTTATTTTTTGTAGCGCTCTGTTCACTTATGCGCAAGAAACTACATTAAAACTAATCCAGACAGTGGCAGTTTCCGCCCAATTTATTGAGGTAGATAATGTGGGAAATATATATACCGTAAAACAAGGTGAAATTTCTAAATATGATATCCGCGGAAATTTCGTTATGAAAAACAGTGCTATGGCATTCGGAGAAATAACCTCACTTGATGCCTCAAATGCGCTAAAAATGATCCTATTTTTTAAGGATTTATCGCAAGTTACGTATTTAGATAACCAATTATCGAATAGAGGGGATAGGCTAGAGTTAGATATGTTTGGGTACTTTCAAACTACAGCGGTTTGCCGATCGTATAACAATGGGATTTGGTTGTATGATCAAACGACCTTTGAATTATCCCGATTTACGGAACAGTTTGAAACAACGGCACAAAGCGGAAATTTAGCCCAGGTAGTTGGAGCAGTGCCTTCACCGAACTATATGAGAGAGTACAATAACTGGTTGTATGTTAATGATGAAGAGCTTGGGATTTTGGTTTTTGATTGGTATGCGAGTTACACGAAAACCATACCTATTAAGGGTTTAAAGAAATTTGTGATTCGAGGAGGCAAGCTTTTTTATATTCAGGAGAATAAACTCCAATCGTTTGATTTAACTACGTCCAATTTTGCTGAAATTAAGTTGCCAGTGACTAATGTGGTTGACTTTTCAATTTTTGAAAACCAATTACTGATCATTACCAAAAATCAATTGTTGATTTATGGAATAAATGTCGAGTAATATTTTAAATTTGAGCCCCCTCCGTTTTACGAGGAAATAAATAGAAAATTAAGCGTATGCATATTGCAGTATCAGGAAATATTGGTTCGGGAAAAACAACTTTAACTAAACTTTTATCAGATCATTACAAATGGGAACCCCACTTTGAAGATGTGGATGAAAATCCATACCTAAACGATTTTTATAACGACATGCAGCGATGGTCGTTTAATCTTCAAGTATATTTCTTAACAAGTCGATTTTCTCAAGTTTTGAAAATAAGAGAAAGTGGGAAGGATTTTATTCAGGATAGAACCATTTTTGAGGATGCATACATATTTGCCCCAAACTTGCATTCCATGGGATTAATGACCACAAGAGATTTTGAAAATTTCTTTTCCATGTTTAACCTCATTGGTTCGTTTATAGAATCACCAGATTTGTTGATTTATTTACGTGCTTCCGTACCAACTCTTGTGCGTCAAATTCAGTCTCGTGGAAGAGATTATGAAGAGTCCATACGAATAGATTACCTAAAAAGTTTGAACGAACGTTATGAATCTTGGATTAGTTCGTATACGCGAGGTAAGTTATTGATTATCGATGTAGATGAAAATAACTTTGAATCAGATAAGGAAGATTTGGGTTTAATTATCCATAAAATTGATACAGAATTGAACGGGTTGTTTTAAGTAATAATAAAAAACAGTAAAGCCAGATTAGAATTTTCTTTTCTGGCTTTTTAGTATCCGTTCTTTCTTGCTTTTCCTTCGTGATTTATGGCTTTTGGACAATCCTTCTGGCCGTATCTAAACAGCATAACCCGTACACCAATTATGGCGGTTTGAAACGATTGATTGAAATAGTCTAGTTGCGCGAAATTCTTTTGGTTTGGGGTGATATTGAATACCGGGATTTCTATGTACGGGATAACAGCAATGTCACTATCTATCATTACCCCAAAAGCTAATTTGTAATGCACTTGAGCCACAAAACTTGGTGGAGAGGACATAACTGTAGTGGATTGATTTTTTGACGTTTCCGTAAAACGGTAATCCAGGTTAACCCCTATAGTATTTTGAATAAAGTTGTAATTACTTACGTTAATCACGTTATTGAAATTCAAATTCAATGTAGCATAGTGACCTAAATTATCGGATAAATTGGATGAAAGCGTTCCATTGCTTGTTTCCAGACTTTCCTTTTCGGCATTCCAAAGTAATTTGTAACCCACAGTCGCATCCATGTAGCGAATTATATTCCGACCTTTTTTTGGGTTGAAATACCCTCCCGCGGCTAAAGTAATTCCCGGTCGAATTTGGGTGGGGTAATTTATAGTTGTGTCACCAGAGGATACATCTTTGGGCGCAAAAAGTCCAAATGTGCCTGTCAGTCCCGCGTCAAATAACCAACCCGCTTGCTTAAAGTCGTTGGGACTAGGGTAGGCGGTATAATGGGCTTTCTGTTTTTTATCAAAAGTGAATCCCTTGTTTTGCGCTTGAACTACCAAAGGAGATAGCGCAACGAGAATGACAATTAAATAGCCTTTGTTTTTCAAGATTTTAATGCTTCTAGAATGGCATTTTCAATTTCGGTAGAGTCCCAAATTTTTTCAATATTTGGGGCTTTCATTACCTCTTTCATAATGGCATCCTGTTTTTGTCCCACTTCTAACGCTTCCGAATATGGAATATTGCTAAATGTAACTTGAGAATATAACGGCATCCATTTGTCGGGGTGATTTTCAGAAAATTTAGCTTCAATTTTTTTCTGTAACAAAAACATTGGATCACCTACAAAATCACGCATTACATGGTAATTATGAATAGATAAATCTTGAACAGCGTCCCCATTTGGTTTTCTAGAAATTTGATATTCAGAGAAGATAGTATCCCAATCCTTACCATGCTTCTGAATCAATTCCCACATGATACTACAATCTTCAAATCCCGAGTTCATTCCTTGTCCGTAAAATGGAACAGTAGCATGAGCCGCATCACCCATGAGAGCCACTTTCCCAGCGGTCCAAGGGTAACAACGCACAATGGCTAATGAAGAAAGGGGATGATCTTCCCACGCATCCGCAATATTGGGCATCATTTCATAAAAATCAGGGAATGTAGATTTAAAGAAATTGTCCACGGCCGTTTTATCCTTTAAACGATCAAATGCATTTTCATCGTTTTCATGAGGCATAAACAAAGTACCTGTAAAGGAACCATCTTCATTGGCAAGCGCAATCATCATAAAACGCCCACGCGGCCAAATGTGTAAGGCATTCTTGTCTAATTTGTAGGAGCCGTCTGCATTGGCAGGCAACAAAATTTCACGGTAACCATCCGCAATATAATTTTGAGAAAAGTTGAAACGATCTAACTTTTGCATGGCGTTATATCTAACGGCAGAAAATGCACCATCACACGCAAAAATCAAATCGGCTTTATCTGTGGTTTCTTCACCCGTAAGGGTATTTTTTAAATGAATCACACCTGCTTTAATATCTACATTGGTACACTGCATGTCATAATGAATGGTGGCGTTTCCATGTTTTTCAGCTAAATCCATCATTTTGGCATTTACACCACCTCTTGAAATAGAGTAAATGGCTTGCCCTTCTTTTCCGTACGGTTGATAGGTTAAATTGCCTTCTAAATCGTGCATGATTCTACCGGTCATGGGAATCGCCATTTTACGGATTTCATCCCCCACACCAACAGTGTCTAACGCTTTCCATCCACGGGTAGACAGCGCTAAGTTGATAGATTTTCCAGCAGATATATCCGCGCGTCTAATATCCGGTCTGCGCTCATATATGGTTACATCATAACCCGCTTTCGACATATACACAGCCCATAATGAACCAACCAAACCTGCACCTACTATTATAACTTTTTCCATCTTTTTAATTTCTTTTAATCTTCGTTTTCCAATTTCCTTTTAAAAAACCGTCCGCCCTTTGGAGGTTTTACGGATTTTTTAATGCCAAACCGAATAATAATTACACCCACTAATAATGCTCCGAAAATCCAAAATAAGTGTTTGAATTCTGTAACCGCGGATGGGAGTAATTCTTCCATTTGTTATTGTATTCCTCTTTTTAGAATTTTACCAAAACGATATACATCTTCAAAATTATTGTACATCGGTACAGGCGCTATTCGTATTACGTTAGGTTCTCTCCAATCGGCAATTACACCTTCTTTGGTAAGGAAATCAAATAATTCTTTTCCGCTTCCATGCGATAAAATAGATAATTGCGCTCCGCGTTCCTCCGGATTAGAAGGCGTAATAATTTCAAAGGAGGCCTTTTCGCTTTCATCTGAAATCTTATTGACTACAAACTCTAAATAGGCGGTAAGCTTTTTACTTTTCTCGCGTAGGTTTTCAATCCCTGCTTCCATAAAAATATCCAAAGATGCTTTATGAACTGCCATAGCTAAAACAGGCGCGTTACTTAACTGCCACGCTTCGGCTGATTCAATGGGATCGAAATCGGGTTCCATTAAAAATCTACGTTCCTTATTGTGTCCCCACCAGCCGGCAAATCGATTTAATTTTTTATTCTTCACATGTTTTTCATGTATAAAAATTCCAGAAATAGAACCCGGCCCTGAATTCATATATTTATACGAACACCATGCGGCAAAATCTACATCCCAATCGTGTAAATGCATAGGTAAATTCCCTGCGGCATGTGCCAAATCCCAACCTACAACAGCGCCCGCTTCATGCCCAGCTTTTGTAATGGTAGGCATATCAAAATATTGACCCGTATAGTAATTTACACCTCCAATCATTACCAATGCCAATTCATCGCCTTCTCTTTTAATGGCATCTAAAACATCTTGCGTGCGCAAAGTATGTTCTCCTTCCCGAGGAAATAACTGAACGATAGTATCTCGAGGAGTTAATCCATGAAATTTCACTTGACTTTGCAGGGCGTATTGATCGGAGGGAAAAGCTTTTCCTTCACATATAATTTTATAGCGTTCCTTTGTTGGTCTGTAAAACGAAACCATCAAAAAGTGAAGGTTGGAGGTAAGTCCATTCATCGCGGCTACTTCAACCGGTTTTGCGCCCATCAATTTTGCCAATGGTGTTGCAAACATTTCGTGGTAACTAACCCAAGGATGTTTGGCTTCAAAATGACCATCCACACCGTATTTTGCCCAGTCGTTAACTTCTTGCTCTAAGGCAGCCATGGCCGACTTTGGTGCAAGCCCAAGGGAATTTCCAGTAAAATAAACGGTATTTTGTCCGTTGTGTTGAGGGAAATGAAAACGATCTCTAAAAGAAGACAGAGGATCATTTGCATCTTGTTGCTTGGCGTAATCAAGCGAGAATTCGAAAGTGCTCATTGACTTGGTTGCTTTAGGTGCCAAATGTAATAAATTAGGATTTTTGAATTCGATTTTAGTTATCCAATTATTAGAAAAATGGAAAATCAAAAAAAATCAACAATCTAAAATAAAAATTACTTTTGCCGCGTGGAAGGATTTGAACGCTTGCAACCACATTCTAAAAAATGCTAAATTGTGAGCCATCGAACCCTTTCCCAAGAAAACAGTATAATTAAAAGCGAAAAGTACTTCGGTCTTCCTTCTATGGGCTGCCGACTTATTTTTTGGAACAAAAAATAAAACATGTCATACCTTTTTACATCTGAATCTGTTTCAGAAGGACATCCCGACAAAGTCGCGGATCAAATAAGTGATAATTTACTAGACCAGTTTTTAGCTTTCGATAAGAATTCAAAAGTAGCATGTGAAACCCTAGTGACTACCGGTCAGGTAGTCGTTGCAGGAGAGGTGAAAACTGATGCGTATGTAGATATTCAAAGAGTGGTTAGAGATACCATCAATAAAATTGGATATACCAAAAGCGAGTACCGTTTTGATGGAAATTCATGCGGTGTATTAACTGCTATTCATGGGCAATCAAATGATATCAACCAAGGGGTAGATCGCGGGAATTTAGAAGAACAAGGAGCCGGTGATCAAGGAATGATGTTTGGCTACGCCACAGATGAAACCGAGAATTACATGCCGCTAGCCTTAGATTTATCCCATTTACTTTTGATGGAATTGGCCGATATGCGAAGAGAATTAACGGATATAAAATACCTACGTCCAGATGCCAAATCTCAGGTGACGATTGAATACAATGAAGACCATAAACCCATTAGAATTGATTCTATTGTAATTTCTACCCAACACGATGAATTTGTTATAGATGCAAATAATCCAAAAAAAGCGGAGAAGGAAATGCAAACAAAAATTCACAATGATATTGTGAACCTTTTGATTCCTCGAGTAATAGCTAAACTGCCTTCCCATATTCAGGTTTTGTTTACAGATGATATTACCTACCACATCAACCCAACTGGAAAATTTGTTATCGGTGGACCTCATGGAGATACGGGCTTAACGGGTCGCAAAATTATTGTAGATACCTATGGTGGAAAAGGGGCACATGGGGGTGGAGCGTTTTCAGGTAAAGACCCAAGTAAAGTGGATAGATCGGCAGCGTATGCTACCCGATGGATTGCTAAAAACTTGGTAGCTGCTGGAGTAGCTAAACAAGTTTTAGTTCAGGTGTCATATGCCATTGGGGTAGTGCAACCTACAGGAATTAATGTAAATACATACGGTACAGCAAAAGCAGGTTTATCTGATTCAGCAATTGCTGAAATAGTTAAAAAGGTGTTTGATCTACGCCCCGGAATTATAGAGCGAGATTTAGGTTTAAGAAATCCAATTTATGCTGAAACCGCTGCCTATGGACATATGGGTAGAAACCCGGAAACAAAAACTAAAATTTTCCACACTTTAGAAGGAACAGAAGTGAAATGTGAAGTGGAACTGTTTACGTGGGAGAAATTGAATAAAGTAGAGGCGATTAAAGCTTTACTCTAAAGTTTTGAAACTTTATTTTGAGGTTTAAAAATCCTGATTCTTAGCTTAGAATCAGGATTTTTTTGTGAGGTGTTATATAATATAGGGTTATGTGAATATTTTACGAAACTAAATTTGGCTCAAACTATTAGACTGGTCTAAATAGGAATTAAATTACGTATTATAAATAATTACGGAATAAATGTCTGTTTTTTGTCAAAACACCACTCTAAATTGAATTGTATGGGTTTTAGGGTTATATTGCGCCCGAATTAAAAAATTAAAACCAAAACAATTTCTATGAGAAAAAATTTACTTTCAAAAACAATTTGGGCAAGTTTGACAATGATGTTGACCATTTTATTGGGTTCTACATCACTTTCAGTTTTTGCTCAGTTAAACGAATCGTTTGACAATACATCGACACCTGCTGGGTGGTTGAATACATCAACTTCAACTAGTTCTTCTGCGTTATGGAAGTTTTCAGGTAATCCAGCCTATGGTATGAATGGTACTATTGAACACACTGGGAACGGAGGTTCTTTTGGATGGGTTGATGGATCATATAATTCAAATCAAATAGGCTCGTTAGAGTCACCAAGTTTCTCCATGGTAGGAACAGTAAATCCAGAATTAAAATTTTACATCAAAAGAGCCTATTACTCTTCAATTGTTACTTATAACGATTTTACAGTTGACGTGTTTGATGGAGCTGCTTGGAATAATGGAGTGTTTACGCACAATACTCAAACAGTAAATGGTGATTGGGAAGCAATGACAATCAGTTTAAGTTCGTTTACATTTACTGGTCCTGCGAAAGTGAGGTTTAATGTAAGTGGTGTTGGAACTCCTTACGCATTTTACGATGATGTAGCCTTAGACGATGTTTCTATTTATTCTGTGTTAGATAATGATGCAGGTGCTACAACAATGTTAACTCCATCTTTACCTGGTTGTACAGTGGATTCTGTAGTGACTGTAGAAATTAAAAACTACGGAGCATTGAATTTAACTTCTGCTCAAGTAAATTGGGCTATTAATGGAACAGTTCAAATGCCATCTTCTTGGACGGGTAACCTTTCACAATATGACATGGATACTTTAGTAGTTGGAACCAATAGCGCAATTGCTTTTGGAGATACTATTAGTGTGTGGACTTCTTTACCAAATGGAGTAACTGATTCTGCAAGTGCAAATGATTCAGTAATGCTAGAATACATTGCTGGGTATAGTGGTGTGAAAACCATTGATCCTTCTGGAGCAGGTGACTTTCTTTCTTTTACAGATGCGGTAAATAAATTAGCTATTTATGGTGTGTGTGGAAATTTAGTTGTCGAGGCGGTAGATGGAACATATGTTGAGCAAATTGAATTAGCTGCTTTTGAAGGTATGGATGCGAATAATACCGTAACATTTACTTCTCAATCAGGTCATGCGGATAGTGTAATTCTTACGTATACTTCCACTGCAACTGCAGATAACTTCGTTGTAAGAATATGGGAAGCTCCATATATGAGCTTTACGAATTTAACAATTTGGAATCAAGGATCTACCTATGCTTGGGCTATGCATATTTGGGGTTCTGATCACGTAACAATTGATAATTGTGTGGTTAAATCACATTATGGAACAAGTTCAAACGGACGAGCTATTTACGCGTATTCATATAATAACGGGACATACTTATCATCTGATTATTTAACATTAACAAATACAGTTGTTGATGGTGGGTATTACGGATTATATTATTACAACTATTCTTCTGCTGGTGATTATGGTGATCATTCTGTGATTGAAAACAACCAGTTTATAAATCAACGTTATTATGGAGCGTATGTGTATTATGCAACTGATTTACAGTTTAACAATAACTACGCAACATCTAATACTACTTACACTTATGGGTATGCAATGTATATTTCTTACGTAACAAATGGTTCTGTTAGTAATAATCAAGTAGAAGGAACGACAAACTGGCCAAGAGTTGGTATGTATATGAATAACTGTCAAGGTGATTTGACTACATTTATGCCAATCACAAACAATCGTGTTTATTTACCATATGCGTCTGCTGATTACGGTATTTATGTATACAATAATTTATTTGCAGAGTATGCATATAACTCAGTGTACACTTTGGGAGATGCTTCTTGTAGAGGTTTTTACATGTATAATGGTTCTTACAATAAAGTTAAGAACAATAACTTCCAAACCGGAGGTCCAGGTGTAGCTGTGTATTATCAAGGTTCTGGTCTTTATCAAATGGATTACAACAACTTATCAGCACCGAATGGTAATGTAGCGTATGTAGGTGGTAACCAAGCTACATTAGCTGATTGGCAAGCTGCTTCTGGATTTGATGCAAATTCAATTACAGTAAATGATGTGTATTCTGATACTGCTCGTTTGAAAGTATGTACAGATTCATTGTACGCAATGGGGGTTTCTTTACCAATGTATTCAATGGATTACGAAGGTGATATGCGTCAAACGCCACCATGTATTGGAGCAGATGAATTTTTACCAATATCTCAATTTGGATTTAATGACAATCCAGTATTGTGTGATGGAGATACGTTAGTATTACGTCAAGATTATTATGACT